>JADFDU010000044.1 GCA_018262775.1 Rhodocyclaceae bacterium | reverse complement strand
TCCAGGGCGGCGACGAAGCGGTGGCCGGCCTCCTCGGCTGGACACGCCAAGGCCCGCCCGGTGTGCATGTCAGTCGTATCGAAGTCGAACTCGGCAGCGGCAACTTCACAGGCTTCGAGCAAAAACCAACGACATGACCCTCACCGACCTGCGCTACATCGTCGCCCTGGCGCGCGAGCGCCACTTCGGCCGCGCCGCCGAAAAATGCTTTGTCTCCCAGCCGACGCTGTCGGTGGCGGTGAAGAAACTCGAGGAGCAACTCGGCGTGGTTCTCTTCGAGCGCTCACCGCAGGAGGTACGTGTCACGCCCGTCGGCCAGCGCATCGTCGCCCAGGCCGAGCGGGTGCTGGCCGAGGCGGCGCAGGTGGCGGAAATTGCCGCCACCGACAAGGGCCCACTGGTGGGGGCCCTGCGCGTCGGCGTGATCTTTACCATCGCGCCCTGGCTGCTGCCGCGCCTGGTGCCGCTGGTGAAAAAGCGCGCACCTGCCATGCCGCTGATCCTGGAAGAAAACTACACCCACCGCCTCATCGAGAAACTGAAGAACAGCGAACTCGACCTGGCCATCCTCGCCCTGCCGGTAAACGAACCGTGGCTGACGTCGCAGGCCGTCTACGACGAACCGTTTCGCGTCCTCGCGCCCGCCAGCCATCCCTGGGCCGCGCACAAGGCCATCGATGCCGCCGCCCTCCTCGATGCGCAGTTGCTCATGCTCGGCCCCGGCAACTGCTTCCGCGACCAGGTGATGGATCTCTGCGCCACGGCGACCAGCCAGTCCGGCGTCTCGCCGCACGTCATCGAGGGCAGTTCGCTGGAGACGATTCGCCACATGGTCGCCAGCGGCGTTGGCGTCACGGTCATGCCGGCCGCGGCGGTCGACGACATCCGCCTCAAGGACCCCCTCCTGCGCGTGCTGCCCTTCAGGGAACCTTGCCCTATGCGCCGCGTCGGACTGGTATGGCGGAGCAGCTATCCGCGCCATCCGGCCATTGAAGTTGTGAGGCGCGCCCTGCTCGACAGCAAGCTACCCGGCACCCGCGCTGTGACAGCAGAATAGCCAATAGCTATCGTATAGGTAGATAATTACAATTTCCTTTTCGTTTCCTATGGCCTTACTGTCTACCTGCCAAGGCCATGTAGTACCCCAACCCCAAGAGCGGGAACTTGTCTTGTCATTTTGCAACCCACGTGAGGAGTATGACCATGAAACAACTTAAAGGAAGCAAGACCGAGCAGCACCTGAAGGACGCCTTCTCCGGCGAATCGCAAGCCAACCGCCGCTACCTGTATTTCGCAGCCAAGGCCGACGTCGAAGGCTACAACGACGTCGCCGCCCTGTTCCGCTCCACGGCGGAAGGCGAGACCGGCCACGCCCACGGCCATCTCGAGTATCTCGAGCAGGTCGGCGATCCGGCTACCGGCCTGCCGATCGGCCCCACCGCCGACAACCTGAAGTCCGCCGTCGCCGGCGAGACGCACGAGTACACCGACATGTACCCGGGCATGGCCAAGGACGCGCGCGCGGAAGGCTTCGACGAAATCGCCGACTGGTTCGAGACCCTGGCCAAGGCCGAGCGCTCGCACGCCAACCGCTACCAGCGGGCGCTGAACGAACTCGACGCCTGAAGGTACTGTAGAGGGTACCAGGGCATCCTGCCCGGCCGTCCTGCGGGACGGCCGCCCCGACCCCACCCCTCCATACATCACTCAGAGGACAAACGCATGGCCGCACCGCGCGAAGGCAATCTCGAAGCCCCGACCCGGCATCCGCTCGATTGGAACAATCCGGCTTTCTACGATGAAGCCGCACTCTTCCACGAGATGGAGCGTGTCTTCGACATCTGCCACGGCTGCCGGCGCTGCGTCAGCCTGTGCCAGTCCTTTCCGACCCTGTTCGACCTGGTCGACGAATCCCCGACCATGGAAGTGGACGGCGTCAAGAAAGCGGACTACGCCAAGGTGGTGGATCACTGCTACCTGTGCGACCTCTGCTACATGACCAAGTGCCCCTACGTGCCGCCGCACGAGTGGAATGTGGACTTCCCCCATCTCATGTTGCGCGCCAAGGCGGTGCACTTCAGGAAGGGCACCACCAAGCTGCGCGACAAGGTGCTGACCAGCACCGACGCCGTCGGCAGGCTCGCCGGCATCCCCGTCGTCGCGCAGACGGTGAATGCCGTCAACAAGATCGGCCTCGCGCGCAAGGCGCTGCAGGCAGTGGCCGGCATCCATGCCGACGCCTGGCTGCCGGAATTTTCCAGCCGTCCGCTGCGCAGCCGCCTGGACAAGTTGCCCGCCGACACGGCGGGCGAAGTGGCCGGGCCGACCACGGGTAAGGTGGCCCTCTTCGCCACCTGCTACATGAACCGCAACGAACCCGGCCCCGGCGAGGATCTCGCCGCCGTCTTCGCCCACAACGGCATCGCGGTAACGCTGGCCGAGAAGGAGCGCTGCTGCGGCATGCCCAAGCTGGAACTGGGCGATCTCGAATCGGTGCGCGCTGCCAAGGAGGCGAACATTCCGGTGCTGGCGAAGCTGGTAGACGCCGGCTGGGACCTCACCGCCCTGGTGCCGTCCTGCGTGCTGATGTTCAAGCAGGAGCTGCCGCTGATGTTCCCGCACGACGCGGACGTGCAGAAGGTGAAGGATGCCTTCTACGATCCCTTCGAGTACCTCATGCTGCGCCACAAGGAAGGCAAGCTGAAGACCGATTTCAAGCAAGGCCTGGGCAAAGTGGCCTACCACGCCGCCTGCCACCAGCGCGTACAGAACTTCGGCCCGAAGACGAAGGAGACCCTGTCATTGGTGCCGGACACGGTGGTGGACATCATCGAACGCTGCTCCGGCCACGACGGCACCTATGCCGTGAAGCAGGAGTTCCACGAGTTCGCCGTGAAGATCGCCAAGCCGGTGGTGAGCCGCGTCAACCAGGCCCAGCCCGACCACTATGGCAGCGATTGCGCCATGGCGGGACACCACATCGGCCACGTCCGTGCCGACGGCACGTCGCCGGAGCACCCCATCACCCTGTTGAGAAAAGCCTACGGAGTATGACCATGTTGCAACACGAAGACCTTTTCAGCCTCGAGAAATACGCGCGCGTGCGGCCTGAGTTTCGCGCCAAGGTGATGGCGCACAAGAAAAACCGCCAGTTGCCCATCGGCGCGCATGCCACGCTGTATTTCGAGGATGCGCTGACCATGCAGTATCAGGTACAGGAAATGCTGCGCCTCGAGCGCATGTTTGAACCGGAACCAATCCAGGATGAGTTGGACGTCTACAATCCGCTCATCCCCGACGGCCACAACTGGAAGGCCACCTTCATGGTCGAGTACGGCGACGTCGATGAGCGCCGCCGCATGCTGGCGAAACTGATCGGCATCGAGAAGAAGGTGTGGCTGCAGGTGGAAGGCTGCGACAAGGTGTACCCGATCGCCAACGAGGACCTCGACCGCGAAACCGAGGACAAGACTTCGGCGGTGCACTTCCTGCGCTTCGAATTGACGCCGCAGATGATCGCCGCGGCGAAAGGCGGCGCGGCCCTGCATGCGGGCATCGACCACGCGCATTACCGCGAGGCCATCACCGTGCCGGAAGCGGTGCGCGCATCGCTCGTCACCGACCTCAAATAGGCAAACCCCGCATAATCACCGTCGTCCCCGTGGAAGCGGGGGCCCATTTCTTTCGAGCAGCCCATGGATTCCCGCTTCCGCGGGAATGACGGCGCTGCTTGTTACCGATGCTACTGGTACACCACCTCAACGTTCTCCGCCTGCAGCCACTGCTGCAGGCCGGCCAGCAATTCATCATCCAGGCGCACGCGCCAGGCTTCGCCCAGAGGCAGCTCGCATTCGGCCTGCGCATTGCGGTAGCACACGCGCACCGGGCAGGGGCCATTGCGATAGGGCGCCAGTAGCGTGCGCAACCTCTCGGCGGCCGCCGTATCACCGCGACTGACTTTCCCGTTCAGCGCCACGCGCAGCACCTTGGCATAGCGCCCGCGCGCCTCGGCCAGCGTCATCAGCTTGTCGGCGATCACGCGCAGGCCGCCGCTGAAATCGTCGCGGCTCACCTTGCCCTCGACGATCAGTGCATCGTCCTCGCGGATCTTGGCGCGCTGGGCCTCGAACACCTCGTTGAACACCGTCATCTCGACCTGCGCCGAGCCATCGTCGAGCGTGACGACGATCATCTTGCCGCGGCGGGTCATCTGCGTGCGCGTTGCGGTGACGATGCCGGCCAGCAGCACCGGCTCCTTCTGCGGTTCCAGCGCGGCCAGCGGGCGCCGCACGAAGGCCGACAGTTCTTCGCGGATCTCGTTGTAGGGATGGCCGGAGAGGAAGAACCCCAGCGCCTGCTTCTCGTTGAGCAGCTGCTCCCGCTCACTCCAGGGCGCCGCCTCGATCATCTGCACGCGCTGATCCTGCCCGCTGCCGCCATCGAACAGCCCGACCTGCAGGGCGTTGCGCTCCGCCTGCTCCGCCGCCTCGAGGGCGATGCCGACCGAGGCCATGAGGCGCGCGCGCTGGTCGTCGATGGCATCGAAGGCGCCGGCGCGAATCAGCGCCTCGATGACGCGGCGGTTCACCACGCGCTTGTCGATGCGCTTGCAGAAATCGAACAGGTCGGTGAAGTCGCCCGCTTTTCCGTTCATTCCCTCGCGCGCACGCTGCATCGCGCTGATGGCTGATTCGCCGGTGCCCTTGATGGCGCCCAGGCCGTAGCGGATGGTCTTCGCATCCACCGGCGTGAAGCGGTGGCGACTGCGGTTGATGTCGGGCGGCAGGAAAGTCAGTCCGTTGGAGACGGCGTCGGCGACGAAGAACTGCACCTTGTCGGTGTCGGCCATTTCCGACGACAGTGTAGCCGCCATGAAGGCCGCCGGATGGTGGCACTTGAGGTACGCCGTCTGGTAGGCGACCAGCGAGTAGGCGGCAGCGTGCGACTTGTTGAAGCCGTAGCCGGCGAACTTCTCCATGGTGTCGAAGATTTCGTTGGCCTTGTCCGCACCAATGCCATTCTTTTCCGCGCCGGTGACGAAGCTCTCGCGCTGTTTGGCCATCTCCTCCGGCTTCTTCTTGCCCATGGCGCGGCGCAGGAGATCGGCGCCGCCGAGCGAATAGCCGGCCACCACCTGCGCCGCCTGCATCACCTGCTCCTGGTACACCATGATGCCGTAGGTGTTGCCGACCACCTGCTCCAGCAGCGGGTGCGGATAGACGATGCGCTCGCGGCCGTGCTTGCGGGCGATGAAGTTCGGGATGAAATCCATCGGCCCCGGTCGGTAGAGCGCGTTGAGGGCGATGAGGTCTTCCAGCCGGTCAGGCTTCGCCTGCACCAGGGTTTCCTTCATGCCGCGCGATTCGAACTGGAACACCGCCGTCGAGTTGGCCGTCTTGAAGATGCGCTCGTAGGTCGGCTTGTCGTCGAGCGGTAGGGTGTCGAGATTGATATCGACGCCCTCCACCTCCTTCACGAAGCGCACCGCCTCGGCGAGGATGGTCAGGGTGCGCAGGCCGAGAAAGTCGAATTTCACCAGGCCGGCCTTTTCGACATCGTCCTTGTCGAACTGGCTCACTGCCGTCTCCGCCCCGCCCGCCGAATAGAGCGGGCAGAAGTCCGTCAGCTTGCCCGGCGCGATGAGCACGCCGCCGGCGTGCATGCCGACGTTGCGTGTCAGCCCCTCCAGCCTGCCGGCCAATTCCAGCAATTCACTGATTTCCTCCTCGCGCCCGGCACGCTCGTTGATGGCTGGCTCCTTTTCGCGCGCATCCTTCAGCGTGATGCCCAGTTCGTTGGGAATCAGCTTGGCGAACTGGTCGACGAAATTGAAGCCGAGGTCGAGCACGCGGCCGACGTCGCGGATCACCGCCTTCGCCGCCATGGTGCCGAAGGTGGCGATCTGCGAGACGGCGTGGCTGCCGTAGCTGCGCTTGACGTAGTCGATGACGCGGTCGCGGCCTTCCTGGCAAAAGTCCACGTCGAAGTCCGGCATCGACACGCGCTCCGGGTTGAGGAAGCGCTCGAAGAGCAGGCCGTAGCGCAGCGGATCGAGGTCGGTGATGCCCAACGAATACGCCACCAGCGAGCCGGCGCCCGAGCCGCGGCCGGGACCGACCGGTACGCCGTTCTGCTTGGCCCAGTTGATGAAGTCGGCAACGATGAGGAAGTAGCCGGGGAAACCCATCTGCTGGATGGTCTTGCACTCGAAGATCAGGCGATCGGCGTACTCCAGCCGCCGCGCCTCGCGCTCGGCGGCATCCGCAAACAACTGCTCCAGGCGCCGTTCCAGGCCCAGTTCCGCCTGCTGCGTCAGGTAGTCGTCGAGGGAAACGCCGGCCGGCGTGGGGAATTGCGGCAGGCGGTTCTTGCCCAGTTCGACGGAGAGGTTGCAGCGGCGAGCGATTTCGATAGCGTTTTCCAGCGCCTCCGGCAGGTCGGCGAACAGCGCCTGCATCTCGGCCTGCGACTTGAAGTACTGCTCTTCGGTAAACACGCGCGGCCGGCGCGGGTCAGTCAGGGCATAGCCTTCGGCGATGCACACCCGTGCCTCGTGCGCCTTGAAGTCGTCGCGTTCGAGAAACTGCACCGGATGCGTCGCCACCACGGGCAGGCCCAGCTTCGCTGCCAGCGCCACGCTCGCCGCGATGAGCGGCTCGGCCTGCGGCTGCCCATAGCGTTGCAGCTCGATGTAATAGCTGTCGGGAAAAAGCCGGGCCCACTCACGCGCCGCAGTCTCGGCCTGCGCCGAACCGCCCATCAGCAGGCTCTGGCCGACATCGCCGAGCGCCGCGCCGGACAGTGCGATCAGACCGGAATTGTCGCCGCCTGCAAAAGCCGCACGCGTGATTTCGGCGCGGCCGCGCTGGCGCGGCCCCAGGTAGGCCTGCGTCAGCAATTCGCACAGGCGCAAATAACCGCCGTGATGCTTCGCCAGCAGCAGCAGGCGCACAGGCCGGTCGCGGTCGCTGTCGGCGGCGGCGCCTGCGGCAGGCACCACCCATACGTCACAGCCGACGAGGGGCTTGAGGCCGTGGTTGCGCGCGCCGCTGTAGAACTTGACCATGCCGAACAGGTTGGCCAGGTCGGTCAGCGCCAGCGCCGGCATGCCGTCGCCTGCCGCCTTGGCGACGGCGGCATCGAGCCGCACCATGCCGTCGGCTATGGAGTACTCGCTGTGCAGGCGAAGGTGGACGAAGGCGATGGACGACATGGGCGTATTTTAGAACCTAAGAAGGAACTGAGCGCATGCACGAGGTTTCAAATTTTCAGATACCACGGATAAATGACATTGCCCGCCCTCATGCCCTTCTCCATAATGCTGGCTCTCCCAAGAAAATAAACCATGGTTTCCCAATCCGCCGAACTCCACCCGCTCGACGCCTGCCTGCGTTCGCTCAAGATGCGCTGGCAGGATTACCGGACTCTGGGCAGCTTCGAGCACTTCGTCGAGTTCACCCTGGCGCTGGACAATCTCACCGAGCATCTCAACCGCCTCAAGCTCCCCGGGCTTCTGCGCCAATGCGAAGGCCTGGAAAATGTCACTCTGGCCCTGTTCGGCGACGCATCCACGCATCCGCTCGGGGAACGCGATGCACTCGCCCTGGAGCGGCAGGTCGACAGCCTCCTGCATACGATCAGAAGTGCGCTGGCCCCGGCTGTCGACGCCGGGGAGGATCATCGCCGCCGCAGTGCGGCAGCGTCGCCTGCCGGCGCGGAATGGGCCAAGCCGCGTTCCATCTGGCTGCTCGCAGAGGGGCACCACCCCTGGGTACCCGGCCTGGCCGAACAACTGGGTTTCTTCGGTTTCCGTGTTAGCCGCTTCGGCTGGAACGACCCAGCACCCGCTACCGCGTCGCCGCTCGTCGCCCTGTTCATTCCGCCTGCGGCGGGCTATGCCGAGGCGGAATTGCTTACGATGCAGCGCCTGCGCAGCGATCATCCGACCAGCCAGCTGTTTTGCCTGGCGGTGCCCAAGTCGCTGGAGGTCACCGTGGCACTCCTGCGCGCCGGCGCCGATGTCACATTGCAGGCCGAGCAGAAAACCACCACCGTGCTCGGGCGACTGCTCGACCTGCTGCAGTCGTGCGAACAGGAACCCTTCCGCGTCCTCGTCGTGGAAGATTCCTCCACCGCGATCGCCATGATCCAGCGCTCGCTGTCGCAGCACGGCATCGACAGCCTGCCGATCAGCAACCCGCAGCGGCTGCTCTCCGCCGTCGAGCAATACCGCCCCGACCTGGTGCTGATGGACATGTACATGCCGCATTGCACCGGCGTGGAAGCCACCCGCGTGCTGCGCCAGTTAACGGACTATCAGTCCCTGCCGGTGGTCTACCTTTCCAGCGAAACTGGCATGGGCATGCAGGTCGAGGCGCTGCGCCTGGGCGGCGACCAGTTCCTCACCAAGCCCTGCAACCCTGTGTTGCTGGCCGCCGTCGTCAAGACCAAGATCGAGCGCTACCGCGAGATGCAGCGGCACAGCCAGCATGACAGCCTGACCGGCCTGCTCAACCACTCCGCGGCCAAAAGCCGCCTGAACCTGCTGGTGCAATCCCTGCAGGGCGCGCCCGAACCGCTGAGCGTGGCGATGCTCGACATCGACCACTTCAAGTCGGTCAACGACACCTACGGCCATCCCGTCGGCGACCAGGTCATCCGCAGCCTGGCCTGGCTGCTCAAGGGCCGGCTGCGCGCCTCGGACATCATCGGGCGTTATGGCGGCGAGGAATTCATCGTTGTCCTGCGCAACGCCAATCCTGCCGAGGCCGAGTCCGTGCTCGATGGCATCCGCGCCGATTTCGCCACCCTGCCGCATGCCCACGCCGGCGGCACCTTGCGCGCCTCCTTCAGCGCCGGGCTGGCCAGCTTCCCGGACTGGGCCACCGGCAACGACCTTACCCAGGCTGCAGACGCAGCCCTGCTCGCGGCCAAGCGGCAGGGGCGCAATCGCATCGTGCTTGCCCCGCCGCGCAATTATGCGCAATGAGCCTGGATGGATGAGCACGGGTGGCATCGTTCACCGGTGCCACCCGCGTCGCAACGACACACGCGGGGCGTTCTATGCAAGATCGAAGAAGAGGATTTCCGCGTCTGCTACGGCAGTGATGCGCAAGTCGGATTCTTCCGCGATTTTCGCGCCGTCGCCGGCGTCGAAGCGCACGCCGTTAAGATCCACCACGCCGCGCGCCACGTGCAGATAGGCATGCCGGCCCGCTGCCAACGCATGGTTCACCGACTCGCCCACCGCCAGTAGCGCGGCGTAGAGCGCAGCATCCTGGTGGATCGTGACGCTACCGTCGCGGCCGTCCTTCGACGCCACCAGCCGCAGCCGGCCGCGCCTTTCCTCAACGGAAAAAAACGTCTGCTCGTAGCTTGGCGGCACACCGCGCACGCTCGGCTCGATCCAGATCTGCAGCAGGTGCGTGGTGGCGTCGGCCGAGGGATTGAACTCGCTGTGCAGCACGCCCTTGCCGGCGCTCATGCGTTGCACGTCACCGGGGCGGATCACGGTGCCGTTGCCCATGTTGTCCTTGTGTTCCAGTTCGCCCTCGAGCAGATAGGTGACGATCTCCATGTCGCGGTGGCCGTGCGTGCCGAAGCCCTTGGCCGGCTGGATGATGTCCTCGTTGATGACGCGCAGGTCGCGCCAGCTCATGTGCGCCGGGTCGTAATAGTCGGCAAAGGAAAACGTGTGCCAGCTCTCCAGCCAGTCGTGCCGGACGTGGCCTCGGGCTTCGCTTTTTCTCGGTTCGATCATGCTGTCCTCCTCGCTTCCGGGCTGCCGTGAAACTCAGGCGTCCCCGGCCTCGGCCCAGTCCAGCAGCGGCTGCCACTGCTCGATGTCCTGGGCACCACGCGCTGCAGAGAGATCGAACAGCGTCAGCCCGTGCGCCGCGGCCTGCACGTAGAGCTGGGTGTCGCGCAGGTGGGCGACCACCGGCAGGTTGAGGGATTCGAGGAAGCGCTCCAGTTCCCGCGCCGAACGCGTGCGCGCATCCACGCGCATGCCGACGACGGCGATGAAGGCATGGTGCTTGCGCACTTCCTTTTCCTCCAGCAGCGTGTCGAGGAAGGCGCGCGTGGCCATGATGTCGAAGATCGACGGCTGCAGCGGCACGATGACGCGGTGCACTAGCTTCAGCACCTGGCCGAGCTTCTTGCCGTGCAGGCCGGCCGGCGTGTCGAGCACGACATGGCTGGTGTCCTTCGGCGGATGCGCCGCCTTGCCCGGCTCGCCCGGGTCGATTTCCCAGCCGCGGATGGGCGGCAGGATGTCTGGCCGCATCTTCAGCCACTCGCGCGCCGACTGCTGGCGATCGATGTCGCCGAGCATGACGTGATGGCCCTGCCGCGCAAAGTAGCCGGCGAGATTGGTGGCCAGCGTGGTCTTGCCACAGCCGCCCTTGGGATTGGCGATGAGAAATGATTTCAGCATCGCGGCAATTTAGCACACTGCCTGTCATTCCCGCGAAAGCGGGAATCCAGTGCCTGACGCATTCCTTGGATTCCCGCTTTCGCGGGAATGACGTATGCTCTTTGGACGCTTGACACAGAGGCTGAGATGGCAGACAAACTCGGCTGGCAAGGCCGCTTCTACGAAGACTTCGAGGTGGGCGATCGCTACCGCCATCCGCTCGGGCGCACCGTGCTGGCAGTGGACAACTCCTGGTTCACCCTGCTCACACAGAACACCGCGCCGATCCACTTCGACCGCCACTACGCAGCACAGACCGAATTCGGCCAGCCGCTGGTCGACTCCACCTTCACCCTGGCGCTGATCACCGGACAGAGCGTCACCGACATCTCGCAGAACGTCTTCGCCAACCTCGGCTGGGACGAGGTGCGCCTGCCCAACCCGGTGTTCGAGGGTGACACGCTCTATTCGCAATCCGAGGTGCTGGAGACGCGTGCTTCGAAGTCGCGTCCGGACGTCGGCATCGTCAAGGTGCGCACCACCGGCTTCAACCAGGACGGCATGACCGTCATCAGCTTCATCCGCACGGTGATGGTGTTCAGGCGCGGCAAGGCGCCGCTCATGCCGCGCCCGGTCTGAAAGTCAGTCTCCGCGCTACGGCGCGGAGACTGTGCGATCAGGGCAGCAGCACGGTCGAGCCGGTGGTCTTGCGCGCTTCGAGGTCAATATGCGCCTGCGCCGCGTCTTTCAGCGCATACCGCTGGTTGACCTCGATCTTCACCTTGCCGGAGGTGACCATACCGAACAATTCTTCCGCCGTCTGCACGAGATCGCTGCGCTTCGCCGTATAGGTGAACAGGGTCGGCCGGGTGATGAAGAGCGAACCCATCTTCGCCAGCAGGCCAAGATCGAAAGGCGGCACTGGACCGGAGGCCGCACCGAACAGCGCCAGCAGGCCAAACGGCCGCAGGCAGGCGAGCGAATCCATGTAGGTGTCCTTGCCGATCGAGTCGTACACCACTGCCACGCCCTCGCCGACGGTGAACTCCTTCACGCGCTCGGCGAACTTCTCGCGGGTGTAAACGATGGGGTGGTCGCAGCCGTGCGCCTTCGCCAGCGCCGCTTTCTCGTCCGAGCCAACCGTGCCGATCACCTTCGCGCCCAGAGCCTTGGCCCACTGGCAGACAAGGAGGCCGACGCCGCCAGCCGCGGCATGGATGAGAATGGTGTCGCCCGGCTGCACGCGGTAGGTACGGCGCAGCAGGTACTGCGCCGTCATGCCTTGCAGCATCATCGCCGCGCCCTGTTCGAAGGACAGCGCATCGGGCAGCTTCACCAGGCGGTCGGCCGGCATCAGGCGCGTTGCCGCATAAGCGCCCAACGGACCACCTGCATAGGCAACACGGTCGCCCGGCTTGAGGTCGCTCACCTCGGCGCCGATGGCCTCCACTTCGCCCGCACCTTCGAGACCGATGCCCGAGGGCAGGGGTGCCGGATAGGCGCCGGTGCGATAATAAACATCGATGTAGTTGAGTCCGACGGCGTGTTGACGCAGGCGAACTTCCTTCGGGCCGGGATCGCCGACGGCGACCTCTTGCCACTTCAGGACCTCTGGGCCGCCGGGCTGGTGGAAACGGATGGCGTGGGGCATGACATGACCTCGTTTTTTGGTGGGGATATATCTGATGAAAGCTACTCTGACAGTGTGCGAATTTCAACCGTTATCGAATTAGTCCGGCGATAATCTATTGGTAATTCCCTAGCCATGATCTAGCTTCAGAATGGCCTTTCAGGCGCAGGGATAAAAAAACGTGGTTATGAAAGCCTGGGGGAAGCGGCAATCGCTCGGTTGATAACTGCAAGATCACTCGTCCAAATGAGGGATTTATGAAGCTAAAAAATATCGTGGTTCTCATCGTCAGCTGGATCATGGTTGGGTGCCAGAGCGTGGGCACGGCGCCCACTTATTCTTTGCCCGTCAAGCAGATGAGTGTCAATGGCGTCGACCTTGCCTACGTCGAGGAGGGAACCGGCCCCACCGTCTTGTTCATTCATGGCGCTTCGGGCGACTGGCGCACCTGGGATGGAGTCCGGCCTTATTTCACATCGCAGTTCCACTACGTTGCAATGAGTCGGCGCTACCATCACCCGAACACGTGGGCAGACGATGGTAAAAATTACACCTTCGACCAAAATGTCGAGGATATCGCCGGATTCATTCGTGCCCTGAACGTCGGCAAGGTTCACCTGGTCGGCAATTCCTATGGTGGCCGGCTGGTAGGCTATGTCGCACTCAAGTACCCTGAGTTGCTGCGTAGCGTCGTCCTCGGTGAGCCGAGTCTGGCCGCTCCCGGCTCAGCCAAAGGAAAAGCAGCCATGGCCGCCTTTGCAAAGGATATTGCCCGGTCATCGGCCGCAGCCAAATCCGGCGATCAGCGCCAATCCGCCATCCTGCTCGCGAATGCCGTCCTGGACCAAGCCGATGGCTTCAATAAATGGCCGGCTGCGCGGCAACAGGCCTGGCTGGATAACGCTAGTACCATGGCGCCGATGTATGGCGCCCCGCCGCCAGCGCCTGTCACCTGCGAGCAACTGGGCAAACTGAAAGTGCCAGCACTTGTCGTTCGCGGCGAAAATACCCGCGCCAATTACCGATTTGGACACGAGGCACTGATGGGCTGCCTGCCACCCTCATCCGAGCAGGCGATCATTCCGACAAGTCAACATCCATGGATGGGCGACAATCCAGCCAGTGCGGCCGCGGCGATCCTGCCCTTTATCTCAAAGCATTAGCGCTGGCCGGGCAGAACGACATCACCCCCGCAGGTGATGCGCATCCACTACCACCACGCTCGCCGGAAGATTCATTTCGTGCTGAAGGTCGAAGCAATTCGAGCTCAAAGACCGAAATGTCTCAATTTACGGTACAGCGTGCGCTCGCTGATGCCAAGCGCGTCGGCCACGCGGCGCCGGTGGCCGCTGTAGCGGGTCAAGAGTTCGCGAATCTGCTGGAACTCCATTTCGGCGAGGCGTTCCGGCCGCCGCGGCACAGCCGCCTCGACTGCAGCCTGGGGCGAGGGCACAGCCGCATGTGTCATGGCGCCGCGCAGGCGAATGTGCGTGGCGCGGATGAGTCCGTTCGCGCACATGGCCGCCGCCCGTGAAAGGATATTGCGCAATTCGCGCACATTGCCCGGAAAGTCGTATCCCATCAGCAAGGCGAGTGCCTCGTGTGCCAGTCGGTAGCTGTGGCCGTCCTGCCCTCCCAGACGCTCAAGGATGTCGTGCGCCAGTTCGGGGATATCCTCTCTACGCTCACGCAAGGTCGGCAAGACCACATCGAGTCCAGCCACACGGTAGTAAAGATCCCGCCGGAAATACCCGAGATCAACCATCTCCAGTAAATCCCGGTTGGTGGCGGAAATGATGCGCACATCCACCCTCTGCGTCTCCGACCCGCCGAGCAGGCGGTATTCGCCCGACTCTATCGCACGTAACAATTTGGGCTGTGCGGCGGTGGGGATATCACCCACCTCGTCAAGAAAAAGGGTGCCGCCATGAGCCTGCTCCAGAAAACCCGGCTTGCGTCCGAGACAACCGGTAAATGCGCCTTTCGCATGCCCGAAAAACTCGCTCTCGAACATCGTCTCCGGAATGGCCGCGCAATTCACGGTAACGTAAGGTCCTCGCGCCCGCGACGAGCGCCGATGAACGAACTGCGCCGCCAGTTCCTTGCCCACGCCGGATTCTCCGTAGAGCAGCACCGGCGCCTCCGATTCGGCAAGCCTGTCAAGCTTGTCCACGCATTCAAGAAATGCGGCCGAGCGGCCGATCATATGTATCTCGCCGCATCCGGAATCTTCATGGGGGGCCAACGGGGAAATCAATTCACCCAGGTAGAGTTCGCCGTCAGCACCGCGAACCGGAAAACCCTTGAGCCTTACCCGCTCCACGCGGTTGTGCGAATCATAGTGAACATGGAGCACCTCGCAGGCCTCGCCACTGGAGAACACATGGCGGTGGGGACAGACTTCGCCGTGCTCGAAACAGGGCACGGCGGAATGATGGGACACCTCATGGCAACGCCGGCCGACAATCTCACTCGAAGCGATGTTGTGGCTTGAACAGTAGGCCGCATTGGCCGCAACGATGCGGTAATCCTCGTCGATGAGCACAAAAGGCGATTCGTGCGTATCGATGAGCGAGTGCGGATTGATTGATACCGTCTTTTCCATCATAGCCACCGCGTCATGACGAATTGGCAGCCAGTATGCGCACACCGTTTCATGGCAGCAAGCTGCAGCGCACAAAGGCTGCAGGCATGACCATCCGTCGGTGTTTCATGACATCTTGTCATCGTGATGTCGAGTGAGGTAATTTTAATCATGCAAAACAATTAATTACATTCTGGTGCGGCATTTGCTAGAGAGTATGGGTTCGACCCGCATCGGGACGAATTACGGAGTGCGCAATAGCCGCTGGAACAATCCAAAAGGAGGAGAAGAATCATGAGTGACTGCCTAAATCGTCGCGATTTTTTGAAAATGAGCGGAGCCGCTGTTGTCGGAAGTGCCGTGACAGTCGCCGGCTGCGCAACCGCGGGCGGTAGTACGGGTACCGCGACCGGCTCCATCGGCCTGAAAGCCGCCCTGCCCAAAGCCAAAGGACCTCGCCTGGTGATCGTCGGCGGAGGAACTTCGGGCCTGACCATTGCCAAATACGCCAAGAGGGAATACCCGAAGTTCGACGTCGTCCTCGTGGAAAAGCGCGACATGTATTCTTCCTGCTTTTCCAGCAACCTGTTGTACGCCGGCATTATCAACCTGGAGTTCCTCGCGGACCACAGCTTCCTCGACGCCGCGCGCAACAACCACTACATCTTTTTTAATGCCACGGTGACCGGGCTGGATCGCAACTCCCGCACCCTCGCTACCAGCGAAGGCGACATTGACTACGATTTTCTCGTCATCGCGCCGGGTATCTCGTATGACTACGGCCGCATCGGCATCAGCGACGCGGAGGCCATCAACACGTTGCGCACCAACTACCCTGGCGGCTTCATCTCCCCCACCGAGCATGTGACCATCCGCCGCAAGGTGCAGGAGATGGAAGGTGGCGTGTTCGTGCAATACGTGCCCTCGGGCAACTACCGCTGCCTGCCCGGACCCTACGAGCGCGCCTGCATGATCGCTGCGCACATCAAGAAGCACAAGATCAAGGGCAAGGTACTGGTGCTGGATGCCAACCCGGAAATCACCATCAAGAAGGACGGCTTCCATGCCGCCTTCAACGAACTGTACAAGGGCATCATCGAGTACAAGCCCGGCAGTGCCATCACCGGTGTCGACCTGGGCAAAAAGATTCTCAAGACGGAATTCGACAACTATCATTTCGACGACGCGGCCATCTATCCCGGCGTGCGCGCCTCCACCCTGATCGAGTATCTCGGGCTGGTCGATCCGAAGAGCCCGCAGAAGGAAGCCATGATCGATCAGTTGAAATACCATGTGATCGGCGACGAGCGCGTCTTCGTCTCGGGCGATTCGCGCCCCCATCCTTATTCCAAGAGCGCGAACACCTCCAACACCGAGGGCAAGTATGTTGCCAAGTTACTGGCGGCGCACGCCCAGGGCAAGGACATCAGCTGGTACAGCCCGCGCACCATCTGCTATTCGATGGTGAGCGCCGAGCCGATGGAGGCCATCAGCGTAGATGCCGGCTATGTCCTCAACAAGGCGGGGACGGCCGTGGCCGGTTTCTCGCCGGACACCAAACTGTTCGAAAAACGCGACGCCGCCAAGGGCAAGGGAACGCTCGAGTGGGCGCGCGGCATGTACCGCGAGTTGTTCGAAGCCTGATCGTCACATTGACTATCACACTGACGGCGGCCGCCGCTTGGGGCGGCGGCCGTTTCCGGAGATCGTATGGACAGACGCAAGTTTGTGAAACTGTGCGCCGGGAGTGCCGCCATGCTTGCCGCCGGCAGGCGGGTGGCGCATGCCGGGGATTTCAGCAATTTCTCAAAAGTCCGACTGACGGACGCGCAAGGCGCACCACTCAAAGCCTCCGCCCTGACAAGCGAGGAAGCGTACGTATTTCATTTTCCCTTCCGCAGTATTCCTTGTTTCCTGATCAACCTCGGCAAGAGGGCTTCCGGCCCCCAGGCAATGACATCCGAAGGGGGCGATTTCACCTGGCCGGGCGGCGTGGGAAAGGACGGCAATATCGTTTCCTACATGGCGGTGTGCAGCCACCAGCTCAGCTTCCCGGGAAAGGAGGGGTCTGTAATCCGCTATGCGTCGAAAGGCAGCGAGATCGCCGGCAAGAACGGCATGATCGTCTGTTGCGCCCATGCCAGCGTGTTTGATCCGGCCATCGGCGCCAAGCGGGTACACGGCGAAGCCACCGACCCCCTCGTCACCGTTCGGCTGGAGTACGACGCCAAGGATGATGGCCTCTACGCCACCGGCTTATCGGGCCTGCATCTTGTGGAGCGTTTCTTCAATGTGCACAAGCGCAGCCTCATTGCCGAATACGGCCCCGGCGTCTATCGGGAATCCGTGGGGGAATCTTCGCCGGCCGTGCCGCTCAGCAAATACGCCGCATCGGTCAGCAACTGCTAAGCCGGAGGGGTGCCTGGCGTGTGTGCCTGGCTGGCTTCCACCACTGCCAGCGCCGTCAGGTTCACCAGCCGCCGCACGGTGGCGGTGGACGTCAGGATATGCACCGGCTTCGCCGCGCCGAGCAGGATGGGACCGACGGTGACGCCGTCGCCGCCGGTGATCTTGAGCAGGTTGAAGGCGATGTTGGCGGCATCGAGGTTGGGCATGATGAGCAGGTTGGCCTCGCCCTTGAGCACCGAATCGGGGAACGCCTTGTTGCGGATCGCCTCCGACAGCGCGGCATCGCCATGCATCTCGCCGTCCACTTCCAGTTGCGGCGCGCGCGCGGCGATCAGCTTGCGCGCGGCGCGCATCTTCTGCGCGGAGGCCGTCTTGCGGCTACCGAAGTTGGAATACGACAGCAGCGCCATTTTTGGCTTGATGCCGAAGCGCCGCACCTCCTCCGCCGCCATCAGCGCCATCTCGGCGATCTCGTTCGCATCCGGATCCTCGTTGATGTTGGTGTCGCAGAGGAACAGCGTGTGCCGCTGCAGCATGAGCACGTTCATTGTCGCGAAGATGCGCGCGCCGGGCTTGAGACCGATGACGTTGGACACCCGCTCCAGGTGGCGCGTCAATTGCCCGTAGGTGCCGCAGAGCATGGCGTCCACCTCACCGCGCTGGAGCAGCAGCGCGCCGATCAGGGTGTTGGAGCGCAGCACCTCCTTCTTGGCGATGTCCGGCGAGATGCCGTCGCGCGCCATCAGCTTGTAATAGTCGTGCGTCAGGTCGCGGTAGCGCTCGTCGTGCTCGACGTTGATCAGCTCGATGTCGCGGCCGGGTTCGAGGCGCAGGCCGAGCTGCTTCAGGCGCGCCACGATCACCGCCGGCCGCCCCAGCACCACCGGCCGGGCGATGCCCTCGTCGACCACGGCCTGGATGGCGCGCAACACGCGCTCATCTTCGCCCTCGCAATAGAGCACGCGCCTGGGCGCATTTTTCGCCGCGGAGAAGACCGGCTTCATCAGTGTGCCGGAATGGAAGACGAACTGCGCCAGCTGCTGGCGGTAGGCATTGAAGTCGGCGATGGGGCGCGTCGCCACGCCGGAATCCATCGCCGCGCGTGCCACGGCCGGGGCAATCTTGACGATCAGACGCGGATCGAAGGGCTTGGGGATGATGTACTCGGGGCCGAAGGCCATCTCCGTGTCGCCGTAGGCCGTCGCCACGATGTCGGAGGCTTCCACCTGCGCCAGTTCGGCGATGGCGCGCACGGCGGCGAGCTTCATCTCCTCGGTGATGGTGGTGGCGCCGGCATCGAGCGCGCCGCGGAAGATGAAGGGAAAGCAGAGGACGTTGTTGACCTGGTTGGGATAGTCCGAGCGGCCGGTGGCGATGATGGCGTCGCCGCGCACGGCGAGCACTTCCTCCGGCAGGATCTCCGGCGTCGGGTTGGCCAGTGCGAGGATGAGCGGCTTCGCCGCCATCTTCGCCGCCATCTCCGGCTTCAGCACGCGGCCGGCGGAGAGGCCGAGGAAAACATCGGCACCCTCGATCACCTCGGCCAGGGTGCGCGCTTTCGTTTCCTTGGCGTAGCGCGCCTTGATCTCGTCCATTTCCTCGACGCGGCCGGCGTAGGCCACGCCATGCAGGTCGGTGACCCAGATGTTCTCGACCTTCACGCCGAGCATCACCAGCAGGTCGAGGCAGGCCAGCGCCGCGGCGCCGGCACCGCTGGTGACGAGCTTGACCTCCTCGACCTTCTTGCCGAGCAGCTTGAGGCCGTTCAGCACCGCCGCGCCGACGACGATGGCCGTGCCGTGCTGGTCGTCGTGGAAGACGGGGATGTGCATGCGCTCGCGCAGCTTGCGCTCGATGTAAAAACATTCCGGTGCCTTGATGTCCTCGAGGTTGATGCCGCCGAAGGTCGGCTCGAGCGCGGCGATCATGTCCACCAGCTTGTCGGGATCGTTCTCGGCGAGCTCGATGTCGAAGACATCGATACCGGAGAATTTCTTGAAGAGGCAGGCCTTGCCTTCCATCACCGGCTTGGCCGCCAGCGGGCCGATGTTGCCCAGGCCGAGTACCGCCGTACCGTTGGTGACGACGCCGACGAGGTTGCTGCGCGACGTCAGTGCCGCTGCCACGCCGGCGTCGGCAACGATGGCATGGCAGGCCGCGGCCACGCCGGGCGAATAGGCCAGCGCCAGATCGCGCTGGTTGGTGAGGCCCTTGGTGGGCACCACCGAAATCTTGCCGGGAGTGGGGAACTGGTGGTATTCGAGCGCGGCAGCGTCGAGGTCTTTTTCCATAGTGTTTTTCTCCTCCGTCTTGTGGACGGTCGAATCATTCTAGGCGCTTGATGGGCGCACTGCCATTGCGGGAAGCCGCAATGCGCAAGGATGCACCAGTCGGGGCGGTTAGTCAGTCGCCCGGAAGACAGCTTTCTTTAGAACGTTTCCGCAGGTTTTCGATCCAGGGTCTAAAAAGTCCCCGGATAGGCCCCGCCGTCGAGCAGCAGGTTCTGGCCGGTGATGAAACCAGCCTGGACGCCGCAAAGAAAGGCGCAGGCGGCGCCGAACTCCTCGGGGTCGCCGATGCGCCCGGCCGGGATGGTGGCGATGCGCTCGGCCAGCGCCGCTTCGTAGTCGATGCCGCGCGACTTGGCCTGGCCACCGACGACTGCGCGGATGCGGTCGGTGTCGAAGAAGCCCGGCAGCAGGTTGTTGATGGTGACGTTGTGCTGCACGGTTTTTCGCGCCAGCCCGGCGACGAAACCGGTCAGCCCCGAGCGCGCGCCGTTGGAGAGGCCGAGCACGTCGATGGGCATTTTCACCGCGGCGGAAGTGATGTTCACGATGCGGCCGAAGCGGCGCGCGATCATGCCGTCCACCGTCGCCTTGATGAGTTCGATGGGCGTGAGCATGTTGGCGTCGAGGGCGGCAATCCAGTCCTCGCGCGACCAGTTGCGGAAATCACCGGGCGGCGGCCCGCCGGCATTGTTCACCAGGATGTCCGGTTGCGGGCAGGCGGCCAACGCCGCGGCGCGCCCTTCCGCCGTGGTGATGTCGGCGGCGACAAACCGGATTGCCGTGCCCCCCGTACCACGAGGACTGACTTTCCCCAGTTCGGCCGCCGTCGCCTCCAGCGCCTCGCGCCCGCGCGCGACGATCGTCACATGCACGCCCTCGCGTGCCAACGCCAGCGCGCAGCCGCGGCCGAGGCCCTTGCTGGCGGCGCAGACCAGCGCCTGTTTTCCTGCGATGCCGAGATCCATCTAGTGTTCCTCCGTGAGAAATTCGAGCAGCAGTCGGTTGAAGGTCTCCGCCTGTTCGATGTTGGAAAGATGCGACGCGTCGGCAATGCTTTCCAGCCGCGCGCCGGGAATCGCTGCAGCGATTTCCTGCGACATGGCCGGCGGCGTGCCGCTGTCCTGCGCGCCGACGATCACCAGCGTCGGTCGCTTCAGGCCAGGCAGCCGGTCAAGCGTGTCCATCTGCGGAATCGCCTGGGCGCAGCCGACGAAGCCCGCCACCGGCGTGGCGCCGATGAGTGCGGCGATGCGCGCCATCACCTCCGGCTGCGCCGCACGATAGGGCGCGGTAAACCAGCGCGCCAATGTCGACTCCGCCAGTGCCGCCGTGCCCTGTTCCGTGGCAATGCGGATGCGCTCGGGCCACACGGCCTGCGCCTCCGGCGGAAAGCGGCAGACGGTATCGGCCAGTACCAGCCGGTCGATGCGCTGCGGCGCTTTCAGCGCGAGATGCTGGCCGATCATGCCGCCCATCGACAGGCCGACGAAATGCGTGCGCTCGATTTCCAGCGCATCGAGCAGGCCGAGCGCATCGTCAGCCATCTGCTCCAGCGTGTACGCGCCGAGCGGTGCATCGGTCTTGCCATGCCCGCGCGTGTCGAAGCGCAGCACCGTGAAATACTTCTCCAGCGCCGCCATTTGCGGATCCCACATCGACCCGTCGCAGAAGAGCGAATGCGACAGCGTCACCCAGGGGCCGCTGCCCGAAATCGCGTAGTGGATGTCGATGCCGTTGGCGCGCACTTTCATTCCCGTTCCTGTCCTATTCAAGCCGCCGTCAGTTTCGCCACCGACAGCGCCAGCCACTTGACGCCCTCGCGACCGAAGTTCACCTGCACGCGCGCGTCCGAGCCGGCGCCCTCGGCGTTGACGATGACGCCCTGGCCAAACTTGGCATGGGCCACGTTCTGGCCGATGCGGAAGCCGCCGGTCTCCTTGGCGATCGTCCGGCTCACCGAAACGGCCGGCGCCGGCCCGCCCCAGCCGCCGCGGCGCGGCGAACTGAAAGTCAGCCCCGGGGACACGGCGGCCTGTGTCCGGTTAATGCGCGGCGTCAGCCATTTCAGCAGCTCCTCGGGTATTTCATCGAAGAAGCGCGACGGCAGGTTGTAGCGCGTCTGGCCGTGCAGCATGCGCGTCTGCGCGTGCGAAATGTAGAGCCGCTGCCGCGCCCGCGTCACGGCCACGTACATCAGGCGGCGCTCCTCCTCCAGGCCTTTGTCCTCGCGCACGCTGTTCTCGTGCGGAAACAGGCCTTCCTCCAGGCCGCTGATGAAGACAGCGTCGAACTCCAGGCCCTTGGCCGAATGCACGGTCATCAGCTGCAGGGCGTCGTCGCCCTCGCCGGCCTGGTGCTCGCCGGCCTCGAGTGAAGCGTGGGAGAGGAAGGCGGCGAGGTCGCCCGAGAGTTCGCCTTCGGCGTCGACATTGCCCTCCTCGGCGACGAAATTGGCGGCGGCATTCACCAGTTCGTCGAGGTTGGCGAGGCGGTCCTGACCCTCCTTCTCGTTCTGGTAATGGACGCGCAGGCCGGACAGCTCCAGCACCTGCTCAACCGTCTCCGGCAGCGTCAGACCTTCGCAGGCGGCCTTCAGCTTGCCGACCAGTTCGGCGAACACGGCGGCCTTGCCGCCGCCCTTCGCCGTCTCGCAGAGGCTGACTTTCGTGGCCTTCGCGGCATCCTGCAACTGCTCGATGCTGCGCGCGCCGATGCCGCGTGCAGGGAAGTTCACCACGCGCAGGAAGGCACCGTCGTCATCAGAATTGGCGATCAGGCGCAGGTAGGCGAGGGCGTGCTTCACTTCCTGCCGCTCGAAGAAGCGCAGGCCGCCGTAGACGCGATAGGGCAGCCCGGCGGAAAACAGGGCGTGTTCGAGCACGCGCGACTGGGCGTTGGAACGGTAGAGCAGCGCTATTTCGCGTCGTGCCATGCCGTCGAGCGAAAGCGACTTCACCTCCTCGACGATCCAGCGCGCCTCCTCGGTGTCGTTGAAGGCCTCGTAGACGCGGATCGGTTCGCCTTCGCCGGCGTCGGTCCACAGGTTCTTGCCCAGCCGTGCAGCGTTGTTCTTGATGATGGCGTTGGCGGCGTCGAGGATGTTGCCGTGCGAGCGGTAGTTCTGCTCGAGGCGGATGACGTTGTCGACGCGGAACTCGCGCTCGAAGTCGCGCATGTTGCCGACCTCGGCGCCGCGAAAGGCGTAGATCGACTGATCGTCGTCACCCACGCAGAACAGGTGGGCGCCGCCACCGGCGAGCAGCTTCAACCAGCAATATTGCAGGACGTTCGTATCCTGGAACTCGTCGACCAGGATGTGTCTGAAGCGACCCTGGTAGTGATGCCGTATCGGCTCGTTGCGTTGCAACAGCTCGTAGGAGCGCAACAGCAGTTCGGCGAAGTCCACCACGCCCTCGCGCTGGCATTGCGCCTCGTACTCGCGATACAGCTCGACGCGCTTGCGTGTGTACTCGTCCCAGGCTTCCACCGCGTCCGGCCTCAAGCCTGCTTCCTTCTGGCCGTTAATGAAGTTGGCGAGGTCCCGGGGCGGAAACTTTTCGTCGTCGACGTTGAGGGTTTTCAGCAGCCGCTTGACCGCCGCCAGCTGGTCGGCCGAATCGAGGATCTGGAACAGCTGCGGCAGGCCGGCGTCGCGGTGATGCGCGCGCAGCAGGCGGTTGCACAGGCCGTGGAAGGTGCCGATCCACATGCCGCGCGTGTTGATCGGCAGCATGGCCGTGAGGCGGGCAAGCATCTCCTTCGCCGCCTTGTTGGTGAAGGTGACGGCGAGGATGCCGTGCGGTGCGGCCTGGCCGGTCTGGATCAGCCAGGCAATGCGCGTGGTGAGCACGCGCGTCTTGCCCGAACCGGCGCCAGCCAGTACCAGGGCGTGCTGCGGCGGCAGGGTGACGGCGGCGAGTTGCGGCGGATTGAGGCCGCCGAGAAGATTGGACATTTGCGAAAACCGGATTGCGGAGCAAAATTATACTGCCAGCCTAGCCTGGCAAAGAACGATGGCGGATGCGCCCTGCTCAAGTGCATCCCTGGATGGGGACAAGTCTTGAAAGATTCAGGCAACCCGACAGCCAACTCCACCAAGGAGTGGCTCACCATAGCGGGAGGTGTCCGCACCGTCAGGCTGGCGGCCAGCATCGTCCTCGCCGGCACGCTGCTGTATGTGCTCCTGCTTCCCGATCCGACCGGGATCGGCGACCACCGGCTCCTCGGCGCGACCGTGCTGATTCCCGTCTCCCTGGCGAGCCTCATTCTCCTGAGCCTCGACAAGCCGGTGGGGGCCTACCTGGCCCTGCTATGGGGCGCCCTGCTGGCCATCACGATTTCCGCGCTGCTGGTTGCCGGATTGCGCTCGGCGCTGGTGTTTGCCTACCCGACCGTCATCGTCGGCGCCACGGCGCTGGGCCCCCGGGCAGTCTTACTCGTCGGCGCGACGTCCATCGCGGCCGTGACCGGCATCGGCCTGGCGGAGTATTTCTCTCTCCTGCCGGCGCCCAAGCTAACGCCGTCGCCTATCCTCGGTCTGGTCTACGTCATTGTGCTGGTGACATTGACCGCAATCGTGTTGTCCATGGTGCGTGAGCAACATCGCTGGCGGACGAACGAAGAACGCGCCGTCCTGGCGCTGGAAAATGGCATGAGAACACTGGCTGAGCGGGAACGTGACCTGCGTCTGATCATGGGCAACGTGCCGGCCGGGATCTGCGCCTTCGACGGCTGGATATGTCGCTTCGCCAATGCGCGCCTCGCCGCGTACTACGGTTTCAGCGAGGAGGCGATCATCGGCAAGCATTTGCGCGAGATCCTCAGTGAGACCGATTTCGCCCTGGCCCGGCCCTACATCGAGCGGGCGCTCTCCGGCAAGCCGGTCTACTATCGCGGCCCCCACCCTTCGCCCGCAAACAAGGGGCACCACTTGATGTTCAGTCTCGCGCCCCAGGTCGGCGAATCCGGCGAAGTTCAGGGCTTCTACGGCCTGTTCTTCGACGTCACGAAGCAGGAGCAGGCCCGCCTCGAGATCGAGCGGTTGAACCGGGACCTCGACCGGCGCGTGAAGGAGCGGACGACCGACCTCTCATCCGCCAACAAGGAGCTGGAATCCTTCGCCTATTCCATCTCGCACGACCTGCGCGCGCCCTTGCGCGGCATCGACGGCTTCAGCCAGATGGCAATCGAGGAGTACGGCGACAAGCTGGACGTGCAGGGGCGCAGCTATCTCGAGCGCGTGCGCGCGGCGGCGCAACGCATGGGATCGCTGATCGACGACATCCTCGAGCTGTCACGCGTATCGCGTCTTGCCATGGGCCGGAATCAGGTTGATTTGAGCAAGCTGGCTGCGGAACTGCTGGATGAGATGCGCCAGGCTGACCCGCAGCGCCGGATCGAGACGGCGATCGCGCCCGACTGCCTGGCTGAGGGCGACCGCCAACTTCTGAGAATCCTGCTGCAGAACCTATTGGAAAACGCCTGGAAGTACACCGCCCGACAGGCGGACGCCCACATCGCGTTCGGCAAGGAGTTGCTTGAGACGGGCGAGACCGCCTTTTTCGTGCGCGACGACGGCGTCGGCTTCGACATGAAGTACGCCGAGCGCCTGTTCACCCCTTTCCAGCGCCTGCACAAGCCGGAAGAGTTCGCCGGCAGCGGCATCGGCCTGGCCACCGTCGCGCGCATCGTGCATCGTCATGGCGGTCGCGTGTGGATCGAATCGGCCATTGGCCAAGGTACAACCCTGCGTTTTGTTCTGGGAAGGGGTAGGGCAATCTGCTAATGTTCAGCATGCCATTTTCAATAATGGCAGTGCGATGCACAACTGCACAACCATTGCATGGGGCCAAGCTATGCACTTCAAGCAGTCGCCGGGCGGCCACCTCCCCGACAAGGCAACCGATGATGCCAGGCTGCGCGCGTTGCACGTGGCCAGTTGGTTCCTGCTCGCCGGCCCGGCCCTGTACCTGATCCTGCTCGCCCTGTGGTATCCGCACCAGACGTATTCGGACCAGGCCATGCGCGGCCTCGGGCCGGCGCTGGTGATGATCCTCGCCGCTGCGACCCTGCTGTTCCTGCGCACAGGTAAGGCAGGATTCGCGGCCCGCGTGCTGGTCTATGGCACGTTCGCAGGCCTGACTCCGACAATTGTTTTGCATGGCGGCCTGCAGGCGCCGCAAACGATTGCCCTGCCATTGTCCATCCTGCTGGCGGGTTGGCTGCTCGGCGTCCGGCATGCTGCCGCGCTGACGGCCCTCGGCCTGGCGTTCGTGCTGGCGCTGGCGGCCTACCCGGTCGACCTGCCGGCCCCGCTGATACAGCAAGCCCTGACCGCGTTTCCCATTGCAGTCGTTTTGCTGATCACCGGACTGCTCACTTCATACATCGTGCACAGCAACGACAGCCGGCTCGATGAGGTACGCCGGCTCGGCGAAGCGCTGGCCGCCGAGAAAAGTCAGCTCGCACAGATCGCCGAGAACATCCCTGCCTTCATCTTCCATGGCGATCGCGATTTGCACTGCCGTTTTGCCAACCGGCGGTATGCCGAGTTTTTCGGTTTCACGCCCGAAAACATCCTCGGCAAGAGCGTGGCCGACATTCTCGGAGAGGAATCGGCGCGTGCCATCCATTCAAAGCTTCAGTCGGTGCTGGCCGGAGAAGGGGTGCAGTACAACGCCGTGCGCCGCAGCGCCGTCGACGGCAGGGAACATCACCTGGACATCTCCTTCGTGCCGGAACATGACGCGTCGGGCAAGGTCGTCGGTTTCTATGCGCTGAAGCTGGATGTCACCGACAGGCATAACGCCGAGCGGGCACTGGCCGAAAGCGAGGCGCATCTGCGCCTGGTGGCGGAGAATGTTCCTGCGATGATCGCCTACAACGACTGCGACATGGTGGTGCGCTATGCCAACCGCCATTACCTGGCGTTCTTTGGCCTCGATCACGAGTCTGCCGTCGGCCGGCACATACGCGACATCATCGGCGACAAGGCCTTCCGCAAAGTAGCGCCGATGCTGCGCCGGGTTCTCGATGGCGGACAAGTCGCCTACCGGACAATTCGCCGATCCGCCAAGGGTAAGGACCGCATCATCGAAGTCGAATCGTTACCGGATCGCGGCGACGATGGCACAGTGCGCGGCGCCTATGCCCTGATGCGCGACATCACCGATCAGCAGCGTGCAGAAGACGAGGTGCGCAGCCTCAATGCCGACCTCGAGCAGCGCGTCAGCGAGCGCACGGCCGAACTCACCGCGGCCAACAAGGAGCTGGAGTCCTTCGCCTACTCCATCTCGCACGACCTGAGGGCGCCGCTGCGCGGCATCGACGGCTTTTCCCACCTGCTGGCAGAAGAGTTCGGCGACACGCTCGACGAGACGGGGCGCGGCTATCTGGAGCGCGTGCGCCGCGCCGCCCAGCGCATGGGTACGCTCATCGACGACATCCTCGAACTGTCGCGCGTCACCCGCCAGGAGATGCGCCGCGTGCGCGTCGATCTGAGCCGGATTGCCGCCGAGGTGACCGATGAGCGCGCCCGCACCGATCCGGGCCACCGCGTCGAATGCGTCATCGCGCCTGATTGCATCGTGTTCGGCGATCCGCAGCTCTTGCGCGTGATGCTGCAGAATCTGCTGGAGAATGCCTGGAAATACTCCGCCAAGGAAGCCGCGCCGAACATCGAATTCGGCCGCGAAACGCAGGGGGAGGAGCAGATCTTCTTCGTCCGCGACAACGGCGTCGGCTTCGACATGAAGTACGCCGACCGCCTGTTCACCCCCTTCCAGCGCTTGCACAAGCCGGAGGAATTCGAGGGCACCGGCATCGGCCTGGCCACCGTCGCCCGCATCGTCCGCCGCCACGGCGGACGGGTGTGGATCGAGTCGGCGCTTGGTCAGGGCACGACAATCCGGTTTACGCTGTGAAACGATGACTCATTCTGCTATCGTGCCTCATGCCATCCTCATCGGTGAGGCGCATGAACGGAATGCTTGCTTCAGGACCAAGGAAGGCCTGAGATGAACGTCGGTAACACCGTGGCCAGGGCGGAAGCGGACAGCGAGGCGGGCCGGCAGCGCTTCGTCAGGCTCGCCTGCGTGATCGTCGCCGGCGCCAGCCTGGTTTACCTCGCCGCCATGCCCTGGCTTGCCCCGGGCATGGCGATCCGAACCGTCGCGCCCCTGCTGTTCCTGCTCGTCAGTGCCAGCGTGCTTGGACTGCGGGGCCGAATCGGCGTGCAGGCCGCCGGCCTGCTGTTCAGCTACGGCCTCTTCGCCGCCATACTGTATGTTGGCTTTCTCAACGGCATGCGCACCGCGGCCATCTTCAGCCTCCCAGTGCTGATCGGCCTCACGGCCTGGCTGTCCGGGCCACGCCATGCCGTGGCCATCGCCCTGCTCGCCATGGCCGGCACCTTCGGCCTGACCCTGGCCGAAGTGAGGGGGGTGATCGCGCCACCGGCGACGCCTCGCCCCTACGTAATCTGGTTCGCCCTGGTCATGTTGCTGAGCATCGCGACGATTCTTGCCATCATCGTCCGGCGCGCCTTCCAGTCGCAGCTCGATCGGCTCAACCGCATGGGCGAAGCCCTGGCCAAACGGGTCGCGGAACTCGATGCAGAAAAGAACCAGCTGCGGCTGATCGCCGAGAACGTGCCGGTGATGCTCTTTCACGGCGACAGCGAGAAGCGCTGCCTCTACGCCAACCCCAGCTTCGCCGACTTCTACGGCCGCGCCCAGGAAGGCCTCTCCGGCCTGACGGTGCGCGAGATCATCGGCGACGAGGTTTACGTCAAGCATGTGGGGCCATTGCTGGATCGTGTCCTTGCCGGTGGGCAGCTTTCCTACCGTGCCACCCGCCGTTCTGCAGGCAACGAAAGCAACGTGCTCGACATCGACATGGTGCCGGAACCGGGCCTGGATGGAGAGACGCGCGGCTTCTTCGCCGTGTTCAAGGATGTCACGCGGCAGGTCGCGATCGAGGAGGAGTTACACCGTTCTGAGGAAAAGTTTGCGCGCGCCTTTCGCTCCAGCCCGCTCGCCATCGCCATCACCCGGCTCGCGGATGGCCGTTACCTGGACGTCAATGACGCGTTCGTGCGCCTCTTCGGCTGGCGCCGCGAGGAAGTGATCGGGCGCACCTCGCTGGAAGTCGGCAAGTGGCTGGCGCCGGAAGAGCGGGCGAACTGGGTGGCCACGCTGAAACAGGCGGGCCGCATCAGCAACCAGGAGATTCGCTTCCGCGCCAAGGGCGGAGATGTCTGCGATGTTTTATTGTCGGCGGAACAAATCGACCTTGACGGCGAATCCTGCGCCTTGATTCTCGCTGCGGACATCACCGAGCGCAAACAGGCCGAGCAGTCTCGGGCCGAAAGCGAAGAACGCCTGCGCATCGCCACGGCCGGTGGCGGCGTCGGCATCTGGGAGTGGGCCATAGCCAGCAACCGGCTGGAATGGAATGAGCAACTCCGAATTATCTTCGGACTGACGGACACCAGCACGGAGCTTACGCTCGACCGCTTCATCGAGGCCATCTTTCCCGGGGACCGCGCCCGCGTGCAGCAGGCCTTCATGCACGCACTCGATCACCACGGCGACTTCGACTGCGAGTACCGCATCGTCCGCCCTGATGGGGGCGTGCACTGGATCGTCGCCCGCGGCCATGGGCAGTACGGCGCGGACGGCAGCCCGCAGCGCATGCTCGGCATGGCGTTGGACATCACGCAGCGCAAACGCGCCGAGGAGCAGTTCGCCAAGGTCTTCCATGCCAGCCCCGTGCCCATTTCCATCAGCCGCCTGCGTGACGGCCACTACCTGGATGTGAACGAAGCCTTTACCGAGCAGTTCGGCTGGTCGCGCAAGGAAATGATCGGCCGCACTTCGGTCGAGGTGGGCGTATGGCCCAGCGAAGCAGAACGAAGCAAGTGGACGGCTGAACTGCGCAAGTCCGGCAGGGTGCGATCCTACGAGGCCACCCTCAGTGCCAAGTCCGGTGAGCTGCATTCGGTGCTGATCTCGGCCGAGCAGTACAGCCTGGACGGCGAGCAATGCGTACTCGGGCTCGTGCACGACATCACGGAACTGCACCGGGCGGAAAGTGCGCTGCGCGAAAACGAGGCACGACTAAACGAGGCGCAGCGCATCGGTCATGTCGGCAGTTGGGACCTGGACCTCCCCAGTCTGCGCATGACCTGGTCCACTGAACTCTACAATATCTTCGAGTGCGAGCCGGACACATTCGGCGGCACCTTCGCGGATATGCTGCCCATGATGCACCCGGATGATCTCGATCGCATCCGCACAGTCTTCCGCGATTCCGGCAAGGCCGCGGGAAGCTACGAGATCGACCACCGCATACTCACGCCGGACGGCCGCGTCAAGCATATCCATGCGCATTGGGAAGTGTTTCTCGACACCGCGGGGAAACCGATCCGTGCGCTGGGCACCGCCCAGGACATTACGGCGCAGGTGCTGATCAACGAGGAGATCCAGCACCTCAATGCTTCACTTGAAGATCGCGTGCGCGAGCGCACGGCCGAGTTGCAGTCGGCCAACCAGGAGCTGGAGTCCTTCGCCTACTCCATCTCGCATGATCTGCGTGCGCCCTTGCGCGGCATCGACGGGTTCTCTCACCTGCTCGCCGAGGAATACGGCGAGCAGCTCGATACACAGGGCAAAGGCTATCTGGAGCGGGTGCGTGCCGCCGCCCAGCGCATGGGCGCCCTCATCGATGACATCCTGGAGCTGTCGCGCATCACACGCCACAGCATGCGGCGCAGCCAGGCCGATCTGAGCCAGTTGGCGCACGAGGTCCTCGACGAACTGAAGCAGGGCGCGCCCGCCCACAGCGTCGAGGTATCGATCAAAGAAGGCTGCTCCGCCTTCGGCGACCCGCAACTGCTGCGCGTGATGATGCAGAACCTGCTGGAGAACGCCTGGAAATACTCCGCCAAGGAGGCCGCGCCAAACATCGAATTCGGCTGCGAAACGCACGAAGGCGAGCGAGTCTTCTTTATCCGCGACAACGGCGTCGGCTTCGACATGAAGTACGCCGACCGCCTGTTCACCCCCTTCCAGCGCCTGCACAAGCCGGAGGAGTTCGAGGGCACCGGCATCGGCTTGGCCACCGTCGCCCGCATCGTCCGCCGCCACGGCGGACGGGTGTGGATCGAGTCGGCGCTCGGCCAGGGTACGACGCTGAGATTCACACTGTAGGGCCCGCCTCCGGCACTGGATGGTGAGTCAAACCGGAGGCAACAGTGCATGTGAGTGCCCGCTTCATGTTTTTAGGCACCCACCTCCAATCGTATTGCACCGCAATATTCTATTGAACCAAGTCAACAAGTTTCCTATCTAATCAGGTGTAAAATATGCAATTAATTTATTTGTGCATTGCATCATGAACTTGCGAGCTGCGCATAAAGCCACCTGCAAGCAGTGCGCTCCGCCCCTGAATGGTTGAAAAGGAGAACAGCATGAATGGACCGATGATCCTGCCCTGGATCGCCCACAAGGCCGGCATTTCTGAAGCCCGCGCCGAAGAACTCTGGCGCGAAGCGCTTTGTCATGCTACCGAAACGACCGGATGGGTCGGCACTTCAGAGTACTGGGAGGCAGCAGCAGCCCGGCTACGCCAGTTGATCGGCCGCGAAATCCAGGCGAACTGCCTGCCCAAGCCGGAACTCAGCGGCTGGGTACGCCTGCAGTCGCGCATGGCCCACCTGCCGTTGTTGCTGGCGGAAAGCTGGTCGGTGGCTTGGGTCCGGTTGCTTTCGCCGAAGGCGCTGTAGCCTCTAACGCGTCGGCCTGGCCTCCAGGCCGAACTGGGCCTTCACCCTGGCCGCCAAAGCTTCAGCCTCGGTTTTACCGGGCAGGTTACGCAGCAGAATTTCGTAACGAATGGCCTCGCCGACGATACGGGGCCTGATCGAGGCGGCATAGCCCGCGACGGCCGCCCGATCGTAAACTTCAAGCGCCGACGGCTGGTCTTCGCTATCGGCCAGCAACAATTTCCATTTCCCGCCTCGACGCAAGACCCCCGCACCTGCCGGGATTTCCGTTTCAGCCGCCCATTTCTTCACGGTTTCCGGATCGGCCGTCTCAATACCTCGCGGCGGCTGGTTGCGTGGCGCCACGTAGAAGGTGAGCGGCTCGCTCATTTCGCGCGTATCGCCGTCCTGGTGGCTGACGGTGATCTTGCCTTCGAGCAGGCAGACGAAGTCCCGCTCCGGCTCGGTCTTGCCCCAGATGTCGGTACCGCGAATGCCGGCCGTCACCGTCGCCACGCGGATGGTGACATCGCGCCGCGAAAGCTTTCTGAGCTTGTCGGTCGTGAAGCGAAATGCGCCTTTGGCGACGTCGAGTGCAGCCGAGAAAAACTGCTTTTCGCTGGGTCCAAGACGTTCCGCCAGCAGAATGCCGTTTTCGCCCAGCTTGACCGTACTGCCGTCGACGAGCCTCAGGTAAACCCGCGACCCTTCGCCGGTGCGGATGCGGTCCCGACTCTGCAATTCCATCCCTGGCGCCAGCGGCATGGCCTTGCCATCGCGATCGCGCCAGGCGGGCGATTGCACGGCGTCGACAACGGCCTGGGGTGCGCCCATTGCTTGCGTGGCGAGCGCGAACAGGGCACAGGCAAGCGTCATTTTCATTGTTTTCTCCTTCATGCGTGGCGCGGCGGTGAGCCGCTGGCGCAGAGTATAATCCGCTCTTTTGCAACGACCCTCTGCGCCCCCCCATGCAGCAAAAATACCCTCCTGCCGAGATCGAGCAGGCCGCTCAGCAGTATTGGGAGAAATCCGCCGCCTTCCGCGCCGTTGAAGACCCCTCGAAACCGAAATACTACTGCCTGTCGATGTTCCCCTATCCGTCGGGGAAACTGCACATGGGCCATGTGCGCAACTACACCATCGGCGATGTCCTGACGCGCTACCACCGCATGCGCGGCTTCAACGTGCTACAGCCCATGGGCTGGGACGCCTTCGGCCTGCCCGCCGAGAACGCGGCCATGGCCAACAATGTCCCGCCGGCGAAGTGGACCTACGACAACATCGCCTACATGAAGAAGCAGCTGCAGTCGCTGGGCTTCGCCCTCGATTGGGAGCGCGAACTGGCCACCTGCAAGCCGGATTACTACAAGTGGAACCAGTGGCTGTTCCTGCGCATGCTGGAAAAGGGGCTGGCCTACCAGAAGACCGGCGTGGTGAACTGGGATCCGGTCGACCAGACGGTGCTCGCCAACGAGCAGGTCATCGACGGGCGTGGCTGGCGCACCGGCGCGGTGGTGGAAAAGCGCGAGATCCCGATGTACTACCTCGCCATCACGAAATACGCCGAGGAGTTGCTCGCCGCGCTCGACGGCCTGCCCGGCTGGCCCGAGCGCGTCAAGACCATGCAGGCCAACTGGATCGGCAAGAGCTTCGGTGTGCGCTTCGCCTTCCCCTACGAACTGGACGGCAAGCAGGAAAAGCTCTGGGTGTTCACCACCCGCGCCGACACCATCATGGGCGTCACGTTCTGCGCGGTGGCCGCCGAGCACCCTCTCGCCACGCGTGCCGCCCGCGACAACCCACAGCTCGCCGCCTTCGTCGAGAAATGCAAGCAGGGCTCGGTGATGGAGGCGGACCTCGCCACCATGGAGAAGAAGGGCATGCCGACCGGCATCTCCGTCAGCCATCCGCTCACCGGCGAGCAGGTCGAGGTGTGGGTCGGCAACTACGTGTTGATGGGCTACGGCGATGGCGCGGTGATGGCCGTGCCGGCGCATGACGAACGCGATTTCCATTTCGCCAAGAAGTACGATCTTCCCATCAAGCAGGTCATCGAGGTGCCGGGCCAGACGTTCTCCCTGGACGCCTGGCAGGAGTGGTATGCCGACAAGGAAGCCGGCCGCTGCATCCACTCCGGCAAGTACGACGGCCTCGGCCTGGCGGCGGCGGTGGACGCCATCGCCGCCGACATCAAGTCAAAGGATCTCGGCGACAAGCAGGTCATCTGGCGCCTGCGCGACTGGGGCATTTCGCGCCAGCGCTACTGGGGCTGCCCGATCCCGCTCATCCATTGTGAGCAATGCGGCATCGTGCCGGTGCCAGACGATCAACTGCCGGTGGTGCTGCCGGAGGACTGCGTGCCGGATGGCTCGGGCAACCCCCTCAACAAGCGTGCCGACTTTCTCGACTGCGCCTGCCCGAAGTGCGGCGCCAGGGCACGACGCGAGACGGACACCATGGACACCTTCGTCGACTCGTCCTGGTACTACAGCCGCTATGCCAGCGCCGGCAACGACAAAGTGATGGTGGACGAGCGAGTGCAGTACTGGCTGCCGGTCGACCAGTACATCGGCGGCATCGAGCACGCCATCCTGCACCTGCTCTATTCGCGCTTCTGGACCAAGATCATGCGCGATCTCGGCCTGGTGGGCTTCGACGAGCCCTTCGGCCGCCTGCTGACGCAGGGCATGGTGCTCAACGAGATTTATTACCGCAAACCCCGAGATGTGTCGATGGGAGGGCGCATCAGCTACTACAACCCAGCCGACGTCGAACTGAAGTTCGACGACAAGGGCAACCGCGTCGGCGCGGTGCTGAAGGCCGACGGCCAGCCGGTGGAGTCCGGCGGCATCGGCACCATGTCGAAGTCGAAGAACAACGGCGTCGACCCGCAGGCGCTAATCGAGCAGTACGGCGCCGACACCGCGCGCTTCTTCATGATGTTCGCCAGCCCGCCCGAGCAGACGCTGGAGTGGTCGGATTCGGGTGTCGACGGCAGCTACCGCTTCCTCAAGCGCCTGTGGGTCTTCGCCGCCGCGGCGGGCGATACCGTGAAGTCGGCGCCGCCCATGTCGGCGAAGCCACAAGAGTCAGTCGCCGCCGTACGCCGAGAGATCCACCTGAACCTGAAGCAGGCCAATTACGATCTGCAGAAGTTCCAGTTCAACACCGTGGCTTCCGCCGCCATGAAGATGCTCAATGCCCTCGAGCGTGCGCCGCAGGACGCCGAGGGCCACGCAGCACTGGTGCGCGAAGGCCTCTCCATCCTGTTGCGGCTGCTCTCGCCCATCACGCCACATATCTGTCATCATCTCTGGCACGAACTGGACTACGGCAAGGACATCCTGCAGGCACCCTGGCCTGAGCCGCTCGATGCGGCGCTGTTGCAGGACGAGGTAGAGCTGGTGCTGCAGGTCAACGGCAAGCTGCGCGGTTCGATCAAGGTCCCGTCAGGGGCAGCGAAGGAACAAGTCGAGCAACTGGCGCTGGCCGCGGAAGTGGCGCTGAAGCACATGGAAGGCAAGCCGGCGAAGAAGGTCGTCGTCGTGCCCGGCCGGCTGGTCAATATCGTTGTTTAAGCGGAGCGGTCTATGCGCAAGTTGATTTCAGTCCCGATGGCCATCCTGCTCGCCGCCCTGCTCACTGCCTGCGGCTTCCAGTTGCGCGGCGCGCAGCCGCTGCCCTTCTCCAGTCTGTATATCGCCGACAACTGGGAGCTGGGGGCGCTACTGAGGCGCCAAATCCGCGCCCTCGACAGCACCCGCCTGGCAGCAACACCCCAGGAAGCTCAGGCCGTGTTCACCCTCATCGGCGAAGCGCGGGAAAAGGATATCCTCAGCCTCTCCGCCACCAGTCGCGTGCGTGAATACCAGTTGCGTTACCGCCTGGCCTTCCGCGTGCACGACCTGAAGGGGCGCGAATTCATCCCGCCCACGGAAATCGTCCTCGTGCGCGACATCAGCTTTGCCGACGAGCGCGTGCTGGCCAAGGAGCAGGAGGAGGGTCTGCTCTACCGCGACATGCAGAACGACATGGCGCAGCAGTTGCTGCGCCGCCTTGCCGCGGCGAAGATCGAACCGAAGGCTGAGGTGGAGTAGCCTCCATGCAACTGCGCGCGGACCAGCTCGCCTCGCATCTCGCCAAGACACTCGCGCCTCTCTACGTCCTGCATGGCAACGAACCTCTGCTGGTGATCGAGGCGGGCGATGCGATCCGTGCCGCCGCCCGGAAAAATGGCTACGCCGAGCGCGAAGTCGTGGTTACCGGTCCCGGCTTCAAATGGGATGCGCTGATGCTCGCCGCCGGCAACATGTCCCTGTTCGGCGACAACAAGCTGGTCGACCTGCGCATCCCCAACGGCAAGCCGGGCCGCGACGGCGGCGAAGCCCTGCAGCGCTATTGCGAGCGCCTCGCCGACGGCGTGCTGACATTGGTTACCCTGCCCCAGCTCGACTGGTCGGCACGCAAGGCCGCCTGGTTCGCCGCCCTCTCCCAGGCGGGCGTGGCCATCGAGCTGAACGCCCCTGCCCTCGCCGAACTGCCTGACTGGATTGCCCTGCGCCTGGCACGTCAGCAGCAGCAGGCGGAGCGCGCCGCCCTGGAGTTCATCGCCGCCCACGTCGAAGGCAATCTGCTCGCCGCCCACCAGGAAATCCAGAAGCTGGGCCTGCTGCACCCGCCGGGCACCCTGACCCTGGCGCAGGTCGGGGATGCAGTGCTGAATGTGGCGCGCTATGATGTCGACAAACTGCGCGCGGCGCTGCTCGACGGCGACGTCGGCCGTTGCGCCCGCTTGCTGGAAGGATTGCGCGGCGAGGACGTGGCGCCGCCGCTGTTGCTGTGGGCCTTCGCCAGCGAGATCCGCACACTGACAGTGCTGCGGGCCGCCCAGGACGAAGGCCGCCCGCTCGCCGCGGCCCTGCGCGCCGAACGCGTGTTCGACGACCGCCGCGCCGCCGCCCTGCAGCGCGCCCTGCCGCGGCTGCGCCCGCCGCAGTTGCGCGCAGCACTGCTTGCTGCGGCGCGTATCGACAGGATGATCAAGGGCCTGGTGCAGGGCGACGTGTGGGATGAATTTCTCCAACTCGCCCTGCGGCTGACTGTAGGTCGGCCTTCAGGCCGACAGCAAGCGCAGAAGTCGGGCTGAAGCCCGACCTACAATAGGACATATGAACATCAAGGACTACATGCAGGCCCTCGGCCGCCAGGCGCGTGAAGCATCGCGTGCGATGGCGCGCGCATCGACCAACGCAAGGAATCATGCCCTGCTGGCCATGGCGGCCGCGATACGCCGGGAAACAGCCGCCCTCCTCTGCGCCAATCGCGAGGACATGGAAGCTGCAAGAGCCGCCGGTCTCGACGAGGCCATGCTCGACCGCCTGGCGCTCTCCGACAAGTCGGTGGCGGCGATGGCCGAGGGGCTGGAGCAGATCGCCGCCCTGGCCGATCCCATCGGCGAAATCACCGATCTCAAGTTCCGCCCCACGGGCATCCAGGTCGGCCGCATGCGCGTGCCGCTCGGGGTGATCGGCATCATCTACGAGGCGCGTCCCAACGTCACCGTCGACGCCGCCGGGCTGTGTCTCAAGTCGGGCAACGCCGCCATCCTGCGCGGCGGCTCGGAGGCCATCCGCTGCAACCGCGCCCTCGCCGCTTTGGTGCACGAAGGATTGCGCGCCGCCGGCCTGCCAGCCGCAGCGGTGCAGGTAGTGGACACCACCGACCGCGCCGCCGTCGGCGAGCTGGTGACGATGCGCGAATTCGTCGATGTCATCGTGCCGCGCGGCGGCAAGGGACTGATCGAGCGCATCTCGAACGAGGCGCGCATTCCCGTCATCAAGCACCTCGACGGCAACTGCCATGTGTATGTCGACGACGGTGCCGACGAAGCCAAGGCGCTTGCCATCGTCGACAATGCCAAGACGCAAAGATTGGGCACCTGTAACACTGCCGAGTCATTGCTGGTGGCGCGCGGCATCGCCGCTACGCTGTTGCCGAAACTCGGTGCCATGCTGGCCGCCAAGGGTGTGGAGTTGCGTTGCTGCGGGGAATCGCTGGCACTGCTACGCCAGGCCGGCATCAATGCTGCGATGCTCAAGGAGGCGACGGAACAGGACTGGTACGAGGAGTATCTCGCCGCCATCATCGCCGTGAAAGTGGTGGCCGGCGTGGACGCGGCCATCGCCCACATCAACAAATACAGTTCGCAGCACACCGACGCCATCGTCAGCGAGGACTACACCCGCGTCATGCGCTTCCTGCGCGAGGTGGATTCGGCCTCGGTGATGGTGAATGCATCGACGCGCTTCGCCGACGGCTTCGAGTACGGCCTCGGCGCGGAGATCGGCATTTCCACCGACAAGATCCACGCCCGCGGCCCGGTCGGCCTGGAGGGGCTGACCAGCCAGAAGTGGGTGGTGCTCGGCAACGGGGAGGTGCGCCAGTAAAAGTCAGTCGCCGGGATACGGCGAGCAGTTCAACAACAACAAGGAGGAGAAGCCATGAAACACCGAAACGTCATTGCAGCATTCGCCGCCGTCCTCATCCTGGGCGCCTGCGCCTCGGTACCGCCGCAGAGCCAGCAACTGGCAGCCAACTTCCAGGCCATGAAGCCGACCTCGGGTCTGTCCAAGGACATGACCATGGAGGAGGCGGCGCGCATTCGTGACGGACTCGTCGCCGAACTGTCCGCCAGCCAGGGCAAGGTGGTCGGCTACAAGGCCGGCCTGACCAACCCGGCGGTGCAGAAGCGCTTCGGCACCAATTCCCCGGTGCGCGGCGTGCTGCTGGAGAAGATGCTGCTCGATGACGGCGCGGAAGTGCCGTTGAAGTTCGGCGCCATTCCCTTCTTCGAGGCTGACCTGGTGGTGGTGGTCAAGGATGAAGGCATCAACCAGGCGAAGACGCCGGCCGATGTGATCAAGCACCTCGCCAGCGTGCGCCCCTTCATCGAACTGCCCGACCTGGTGACGACGAAGGAACAACCGCTCACCGCCGCGGTGATTACCTCCTTCAACGTTGGCGCGCGCCTGGGCGTGCTGGGCAAACCGATCGCGCCCTCGCCCGAATTGGTCGATGCGCTGGGCAAGATGATGGTCGTCATGCGCGACCAGGACGGCAAGGAACTGGCCAAGGTGCCCGGCGCGGCGATCCTCGGCCATCCGCTCAACGCCGTCGTCTGGCTGGCGGAGGATATGGCGAAATCCGGCGGCAAGCTACGCGCCGGCGACATCCTCAGCCTAGGCTCCTTCACGCCGCCGCACTTCCCGAAAGCCGGCATGCGCGTCACGGTCAATTACGAAGGCCTGCCGGGCAACCCGGGCGTATCCGTGCGCTTCAAGTAAGCAATCGGGGAGGCCTCATGAAGACATTCGCGCTACCGAACAAGACGCCCTGGCAAGCGAGGCTATAATCCAATTTCCCGACGCAATACACATACAAGGAGACGACAATGAAAATTCCATATCGCACCCTGTTGGCCTTCGCCGCCGGCACCCTCTTTGCCGTGAGCGCCCAGGCGCAGCAGTTCATCAATGTGCTGACCGGCGGCACCAGCGGCATCTACTATCCGCTCGGCGTATCTCTGACGCAGATCTACAGCAAGGCCATTCCTTCCGCCAAGGCCACGGTGCAATCGACCAAAGCCTCTGCGGAGAACCTCAACCTGCTGCAGGCCGGCCGCGGCGAGATCGCACTCACCCTGGGCGACGCGCTGTCGCTGGCCTGGAAGGGAGACGCCGAAGCCGGCTTCAAGACGCCGCTGAACAAACTGCGCGGCGTTTCCGCCACTTACAGCAATTACATCCAGATCGTCGCCGCGGCCGATTCAGGCATCAAGACCATGGCCGACCTGAAAGGCAAGCGCATCTCCGTCGGCGCGCCCAAGTCGGGCACCGAGCTCAACGCCCGCTCCATCCTCAAGGCCGCCGGACTCACCTACGCTGATTTTGCCAAGGTGGAATATCTGCCCTTCGGCGAGTCAGTGGAACTGATCAAGAACCGTCAGCTCGACGTCACTCTGCAATCCGCCGGCCTGGGCGTGGCCTCGATCCGCGACCTGGCCACTTCGGTGAACATCGTCGTGGTGTCGATCCCGGCCGATGTCGTTGCCAAGGTGGGTGACGCGGCCTATCAAGCGGCCATCATTCCGGCGAACACCTATCAGGGACAGACCGCCGACGTGCCCACCGCCGCCATTGCCAACTTCCTCGTCAGCCACGAAGGCGTTCCAGTCGATCTGGTGTACCAGATGACCAAGGCCATGTACGACAACCTCGACATGATGGTGGCCGCGCACGCCGCCGCCAAGGCCATCAAGCGCGAGAACGCCCTCAAGGGCATGCCGCTGCCGCTGCATCCGGGCGCGGAAAAATACTATCGCGAAGTCGGTTTGCTGAAATAAACACACCTCACCCGGCGCCCGGCGTGCCGGGCGCCGGGTGTCCCAACGCCGTGTTGCCACCGCTGACTTTCCGCGGGTATTGCAGGTGCCCGATGCAAGCAGCCGCGCCATGACCCGGGATCTTCCGCGCCCCCATGTCCACATCCCCGCATAACGAAGCGCCCGGCCTGGCCCGCGAATTCGGCTGGGCGGCCGGGACGCGTGGCCGCGTGCTATTTCTCATCGCTGTCGCCTTTTCTGCCTTCCAGGTCGTCACCGCTGCCTTCAGCCCGCTCTCCAGCGTGGTGGTGCGGGCCATCCACGTCGGCTTCCTGCTGTTGATGACCTTCGCCCTCTTCCCCGGCTTCAGTGCGCAGCGACGTCCCGTGCCGGGCGTGGCCTGGCTCCTCGGCGGAACGGGTTTCATCCTGGCGTTCTACCACTGGATTTTCGAGGGCGATCTCATATTGCGGGCGGGTGACCCGACGCAGCTCGACCTGACGGTGGGCATCGTCAGCATCGCCCTGGTCTTCGAGGCGGCACGGCGCATCATGGGGCCGGCCCTGCCGCTCATCTGCGGCGCCTTTCTCGCCTATGCCTTGTTCGGCAACCTCCTGCCGGGGGGGCTGGCGCATCGCGGCTATGCCTTCAGCCAGGTGGTCGACCAGTTGGGCTTCGGCACGGAGGGCATCTACGGCATTCCGACCTACGTCTCGTCCACCTACATTTTTCTGTTCATTCTCTTCGGCTCGTTTCTCGAGCAGGCGGGCATGATCCGGCTGTTCACCGATTTCGCCATGGGCACCGTCGGCCATACCAAGGGCGGCCCGGCCAAGGTCTCGGTAATTTCCTCCGGCCTCATGGGCACGATCAACGGTTCCGGTGTGGCCAATGTGGTCACCACCGGGCAGTTCACGATTCCGCTCATGAAGCGCTTCGGTTACCGCGCGGAGTTCGCCGGCGGCGTCGAGGCGACTTCCAGCATGGGCGGCCAGATCATGCCGCCGGTGATGGGTGCCGTGGCCTTCATCATGGCCGAGACGATCAATGTGCCCTATGTCGAAGTGGTCAAGGCGGCCACCATTCCGGCCCTGCTGTATTTTGCCTCCGCCTTCTGGATGGTGCATCTGGAAGCCGGGCGCATGAGCCTGCACGGCCTGCCCAAGTCGGAATGCCCGGATGCGTGGGCCGCAATACGCAAGGGCTGGTACCTGATCCTGCCGCTCGCCGCCCTGGTGTGGCTGCTGTTTTCCGGCTACACGCCGCTGTTCTCCGGCACGGTGGGGCTGGGGCTCACGGCCATCCTCATCCTCGGCATCGCCGTAGCGGCGCGACTGACTTTCACCGGCCTGCGGGTCGCCTTCTGGATCGCGCTGGGACTCGCCAGCGCCGCCTTTTTCAAATTCGGCGTGGGCGTGTTCTTCGTCGTCACGGGCGCGCTCGCCGTCGTCTGTTTCTTCGTCCGCGGCGGGCGCGAGACGCTGCAACTGGCGGTCAATGCACTGGCCGATGGCGCGCGCCACGCCCTGCCCGTCGGCGTCGCCTGCGCCCTGGTGGGCGTGATCATCGGCGTCATTACCCTCACTGGTGTGGCCACCAGCTTCGCCGGCTTCATCATCCAACTGGGCGCTGACAGCCTGTTCCTGTCGCTGCTGCTGACCATGCTGGTCTGCCTCATGCTGGGCATGGGCATCCCCACCATTCCCAACTACATCATCACCAGCTCGCTGGCGGCGCCGGCCCTGCTTGTACTCGGCGTACCGTTGATCGTCTCGCACATGTTCGTCTTCTATTTCGGCATCATGGCCGACCTCACGCCGCCCGTGGCGCTGGCGGCCTTCGCCGCCTCACCCATCGCCCAGGCCCCGGCCCTGCAGATCGGCATGCAGGCGATCCGCATCGCCGCGGCCGGTTTCGTCGTGCCCTACATGGCGGTCTATGCGCCGGCGCTCATGCTGCAGGGCGGCACCTGGTTGGACACGGCCTACATCGTTTTCAAGGCGGTCTTGGCCATCGGCTTGTGGGGCGCGGCCTCGATCGGCTACTTGAGAACACACATGACCTGGCCCGAGCGCATTCTCGCAGTGCTTGCTGCCGGCTTTCTCATCGTCGCCCTGCCGGCGACGGACGAGATCGGCTTCGCCCTCGTCGCGGTTTCCATTGCCTGGCATGTCTGGCGTGCGCGCAAGGCGGCCATCGCCGCATGAGCGGTCTTTGCATCGCCGCGGGTTCCCTGCTCATTTTCCTGCCGTTGCAGACCTTCACCCTGGCGTGGACACATTCCATCGAGAAGATCCGCTGGGAGGAGGACTGGCGCATCGAAGCGGGGCAGTTGCACCTCGTCGAGGCGCGCATTCGCGGCAGCGGCGCCGGCATGGAGCCGCCCGCAGGCGCAGTGCTGGAGAACGGCGTCTGGCGCTATACGCCGCACCTTGCCCCGCTTGAGCGGCTACGCCTCGCCAACTCCGATTTCACCGCTGACTATGAGTTCTGCGTCGCGCATCGCTGCCGCCCGCTTGCCGAACTGGCGGGCGGCGCGGAGAATGAACCTTTGGAACTCCATGCCTGCGAAGGAGGCGATCGTGCCCGATGAATTCGATGCGATCATTGCCGCCCCTTTCGGCGCGCTGGGCGTGCGCACCGAGGGCAATTTCGTTTCCGAAATTTCTTTTCTGCCGCCCGGCACAAAGCCGGTGGCGCCGAAGAATGCGCTTGCCGCGCGCACCGGCACTCAGTTGGCCGCCTATCTCGCCAATCCGCAAGCACGTTTCACCCTGCCGCTAAAACCCGCCGGCACCGCCTTCCAGCGCAATGTCTGGCAGGCCATTGCCGCCATTGCGACGGGCACCACTCTGAGCTATGGCGAGATCGCCAGGAATCTGCAAAGCGCCCCGCGGGCGGTAGGCCATGCCTGCGGTCGCAATCCGTATCCGCTGATCGTGCCCTGTCACCGGGTGGTCAGTAAGAGTGGCATGGGTGGCTTCGCCAACGCGCGCGACGGCTATCTGCTCGACACCAAACGCTGGCTGCTGGCGCACGAAGGGGCGCTTTGACTCGAACCCCCAGGCCCGCACTCTGCGCAACCGACCAGGCATTCCTGGATGCTTTCACGGACACGTTGTGGCTTGAAGCCGGCCTGTCGAAAAACACCCTGGCGAGCTATCGCGCCGACCTGATGCAATTTTCCGCATGGCTTGGCGCTCGCAGCGTGCCGCTTGAGCAGGTCTCGCCGGTCGACATCCACGACTATCTGCGCGATTTCAGCCGACGCGCCAAATCGACCAGCCAGCGTCGCCTGATTTCCGCCCTGCGCCGCTTCTATCAGCACCTGCTGACCATCGGCAAAATCCAGGCCGATCCCACGCTGAACATCGAGCCGCCGCCGCGGCCTGAGCGCTTTCCCAAAACGCTGTCGGAGGCCCAGGTGGAAGCGCTGCTGACGGCGCCGGATTGCGACACGGCGCTCGGCCTGCGCGATCGCGCCATGCTCGAAGTGCTCTACGCCACGGGCTTGCGCGTCTCCGAACTGGTCGCCCTGAAGCTGTTCGAGATCGGCATGAACGAGGGCGTGGTGCGCGTGTTCGGCAAAGGCGCGAAGGAACGGCTGGTGCCCCTCGGACAGGAGGCGCTGGACTGGATCGCGCGTTATCAGAAAGACGCGCGGGCAGGCTTGCTTGCCGGCCGCAACTGCGATGCGGTATTCGTCACGCGCCGCGGCACCGGGCTGTCGCGACAGATGTTCTGGAACCTGGTCAAGCGCTACGCTTCACTGGCAGACATCGATCCGGCGCGCATCTCGCCGCACACGCTGCGCCACGCCTTCGCCACCCATCTGATCAACCACGGCGCCGACCTGCGCGTCGTGCAGTTGCTGCTCGGTCATGCGGATATTTCGACAACCCAAGTCTACACTCACGTCGCCCGGGAGCGGCTCAAGCAACTGCACGCCCAGCACCATCCCCGCGGCTGAACGAAAGAAGTCCTTAAATTGAGAAGCCCCGCGATTGCGGGGCTCTCGTGCGTCGACTTCGACGCAGCGCCTTTAGGGGGCGCAGGGCGGGATCGATGATCCCGTAAGGGGGCTACTTCGGTGAAACGATGCTTCCAGTTTCTTCCGACGCGTTCTCCAAGTGATGGGAACACTTTCTTTATAGCCCGCCGACGCCTGATGTTCAAGCTGAATATTCAAGGCTGTCACGGGTGGCTGTCATGGGTAAAATTAAGCCTTATGAAACATGAGGATCATGCCCCGGAAACGCCCGTGACCCGGTTTCTCCGGCAGCATCATGTCGCCCATTCCAATCACTTCTACGAGTACGAGGAGCACGGCGGCACGCGCACGTCGGCGCGCGAACTGAACGTCGACGAGCACGCCGTCGTGAAAACGCTGGTGATGGAGGACGAAACCGACAAACCCCTGATCGTGCTGATGCACGGCGACCGCAAGGTGTCCACGAAGAACCTGGCGCGGCAACTCGGCGTCAAGAGCGTCTCCCTCTGCAAACCCGAGGTCGCGCAGCGCCACACGGGCTACAGGGTAGGCGGCACCTCTCCCTTCGGCACGAAGAAGGCCCTGCAGGTGTATGTCGAGAAGACTATCCTCGACCTGCCGCTGATCTACATCAACGGCGGCCGGCGCGGTTTCCTCGTCGGCGTGCAGCCGCACGAAATCATCCGCGTGCTGACGCCCATACAGGTGGAGTGCGGCTTGGCCGACTAGCCCAGCCTGCCCCGCTCGATAGCCACGCCGACCCGCTTGACCCCCCTCGCCACACCGGTCTTGGCAATGGAAATTTTCACCCAGGGCGCGCGGAAATCTCCGGTGAGCAGCGCCACGACATATTCCCCCAGCGTTTCCAGCAGGTTGAAATGGCGCTCGCCGAGTTCCTTGCGGATACGCGCAATCACTTCGGCGTAATCGATGGTGTCGGCGATATCATCATGCTGCGCCGCGGCGTCGGGCACGCCGAACTCGAGGCTGATCTCGATGGTCTGCCGTGCCGCGCGCTCGCGCGGATAGATGCCAACCCAGGCCTCGACGCGCAGTTCCTCTATGAAGATGCGATCCATGAAACAATCTCGATTAGAATGCCGCAGATTTTAGGTTATCTGACATGACTACGCTCGGCTTTGCCATCCTGGCCTACCTGATCGGTTCCATCCCCTTCGCGGTTGTGACCAGCCGCCTCTTCGGGCTGGACGATCCACGCAACTACGGCTCGGGCAATCCGGGTGCCACCAACGTGCTGCGCAGCGGCAACAAACTGGCGGCGCTGCTCACCCTGCTTGGCGATGCCGCGAAAGGCTGGCTGGCGGTGTTCCTCGTGCAGCAGTTCGGCCCTGCCTACGGCGCACAACCGCAGGACGTGGCCATGGCCGGCTTCGCCGCCTTTTTCGGCCATCTGCACCCGATCTTCCTCAACTTCAAGGGTGGCAAGGGCGTAGCCACCGCCGCAGGCGTGCTCCTCGGCTTCAACCTGTGGCTGGGCCTTGCCACAATAGCGATTTGGGTCGCCGTGGTGTGGTTCTTCCGTTATTCCTCGCTTGGCGCCATCGCCGCCGCCATCACTGCGCCGATCCTCGCCCTGGCGCTGTTGGGTTCGGGCGACGTGCTCACCGCGGTGTTCTGCATCGCGCTACTGCTGTACTGGCGCCACAGCGAGAACTTGCAGCGCATCCGCGCCGGCACCGAGCCGAAGATCGGCGACAAGAAGTGACCGCTACGTCTTGAATTTCGCGGCGAGGCCGTCGGCTGCCTCCACCAGCAGGGCAGCATCCACGCCAACAGCAACAAAATTGCATCCCGCCTTCAGCCAGTGCCGCACGGGCGCTTCCCCACGCGCCAGGATGCCGGCCGCTTTGCCCGACTGCCTGATGCGTCGCACGGCGTCCTCGATGGCACCCAGCACATGTGGATGCCTAGGCTCGCCCAAGTAGCCCATGTCAGCGGACAGATCGGCCGGCCCGATGAAAATACCGTCCACGCCAGGCGTCGCAGCGATGGCCTCCAGGTTTCCCAGTCCCTGGCGCGACTCCACCTGCACCAGCAGGCACAACTCGTCCTCGGCACGCTTGTAATAATCCCGGATACGGCCCCATTGCGTGGCGCGCGTTCCGCCCGCCACGCCGCGGCGGCCTGCCGGCGGATAGTGCATGTAACTCACCGCCTCGGCAGCTTCCAGCGCCGTCTGCACATACGGGATCAGCAAGGTCTGCGCACCCAGGTCGAGTACGCGCTTCATCCATATCATGTCGTTCCAGGGTGGCCGCACGATGGGCGTCGCAGTCGAGCCACGCAAGGCCTGCAGTTGCGCTTGCACGGCCGGCAGTTCATTCGGCGCGTGCTCCATGTCGATGAGCAGCCAGTCAAAACCGGAAGCACCGAGCAGTTCGATGGCGACCGCGTCCGCCAGTACCGACCACAGGCCAATCTGCGGCCGGCCTTCGCGCAAGGCGCGCTTGAAAGGGTTCACCGGCACGTCCATGTCAAACCTCCCCTAACGGCCAGCGCGGCCTGACGTCGAAACGGCCACTGCCTTTTGCCACCGGAGCGTTAAGCAGCCTTTGCGCACCAGCAAAAGCGATCATCGCGCCATTGTCGGTGCACAGTTCCATTTCAGGATAAAAAACCCGCGCCCCTGCCGCCTGCGTACCGGCATCCAAGGTGGCGCGTAGCGCCCGGTTGGCGCCCACGCCACCGGCCACCACCAACTGCCTCAGCCCGGTCGCCTTCAGTGCGGCGAGTGACTTGGTCGCCAGCACCTTGATGATCGCCGCCTGGAATTCAGCACACAAATCGGCCTTGTCCCGCGCATCCAGAGTGCGGTTGCGCACCTGCGTCAGTACGGCGGTTTTCAGGCCGGAAAAGCTGAAGCTCAGGTCGCCGCTATGCAACATAGGGCGCGGCAGGGTGTAGCGCCCTGGCTGCCCCTGTTCCGCCAGGTGTGCCAGTTGCGGTCCACCGGGATAACCCAGCCCAAGCAGTTTGGCGGTCTTGTCGAAGGCTTCGCCGGCAGCGTCATCCAGGGTCTCTCCCAGCAGTTCATACTGACCGACACCTGTGACGCGCATCAGCTGGGTATGGCCACCTGACACCAACAGGGCAACGAAAGGAAAACGCGGCGGATCGGCCGAGAGCAGGGGCGAGAGGAGATGGCCCTCAAGATGGTGCACCGGCAGCGCCGGCACCGCGAGGGCCATGGCCAGCGACTCGGCGAAGCCGGCCCCGACCAGCAGCGCCCCGGCCAGGCCCGGACCGGCGGTATAGGCGATGGCATCGACCTCGCCCAGGCCAGTAGCAGCCTCATTCAGCGCCTTGCGCAGCAGCGGCACGACACGCCGGATATGGTCGCGGGAAGCCAGTTCGGGCACGACCCCGCCATAGGCCTCGTGCAAATCCACCTGGGAATGCACGGCATGCGCCAGCAAGCCGTGTTCGCTGTCGTACAAGGCAAGGCCGGTTTCATCACAGGAGGATTCGATGCCAAGAACAAGCATGAGGGCCAGGATCGGGGCCAAAAAAAGCATTCTACCGGCCCATTCTACCGGCCGCTTGGCCTTTCCCGGAAATGCGGCTATAATTTGCGGCTTTCCCAGATAGATAGCAGGGTTTACCGCATGCCTGGCATCCGCGTCAAAGAAAACGAGCCCTTCGAAGTGGCCATCCGCCGCTTCAAGCGCGCCATTGAGAAAACCGGCCTTCTGACCGAACTGCGTTCGCGCGAGTTTTACGAGAAGCCCACGGCCGAGCGCAAGCGCAAGCTTTCCGCTGCGGTGAAGCGCCATCACAAGCGCATCCGCAGCCAGACGCTACCGCCGAAGATGTTTTAAACCCGCCCGGGTGTCCGGGTCGCCAGACAAGGCGGCATTGGCATCTGGACGGTGGGGTGGTCTCCCCTACAACCAGCCTCGGACTGCCAAGTGCCGGGGCTTTTTGCTTTGTATGCACAGCAACCTGACGGGAAGCCAATGTCACTCAAAAGCAGAATCAGCGACGACATGAAGATGGCCATGAAGGCCCGGGAAACCACGCGCCTGGGTGCCATCCGCCTGTTGCTGGCCGCCGTCAAGCAGCGCGAGATCGATGACCGCGTCGAACTCGACGATGCGGGCGTACTGGCCGTCATCGACAAGATGCTGAAACAGCGCCGCGATTCCATCGGCCAGTACGAAGCGGCCGGTCGCCAGGACCTGGCCGATGCCGAGAAGCTCGAGGTCGCCGTACTCACCGGCTACATGCCGCAGGCACTTTCTCCCGCCGAAATCCAGGCTGCCGTTGCAGAAGCCGTCGCTGCCAGCGGTGCGGCCGGCATGCAGGACATGGGCAAGGTGATGGCGATCCTAAAACCGCAACTCGCCGGCCGTGCCGACATGAGCCAGGTGTCTGGTCTGGTCAAGACCGCCCTGGCCAGATAGCCAAGCCGGCAATCCCCCGGCAAATCCGGCGGGCTCTCCTATAATGGGTTGAAGGCCGGGGTGCTACTCCTTTACGCCAGCGCCCTCATTTGAATTGAGCGTGATTCCAGAATCCTTCATCCAGGACCTCCTCGCGCGCATCGACATCGTCGACGTCATCGAGCGCTACCTGCCCCTGAAGAAGGCAGGCGCCAACTATGTCGCCTGTTGCCCCTTCCACAGCGAGAAGACACCCTCCTTTTCCGTCAGTCCCTCGAAGCAGTTTTATCACTGCTTCGGTTGCGGCGCGCATGGCAGCGCCATCGGTTTCATCATGGAGTATGCCGGTCTCGGCTTCATAGAGACGGTGGAGGACCTTGCCGGAACTATCGGCCTGCAAGTGCCGCAGCAGCGGCCTGACGAGCGTCGGCCGAAAGCCGCCGGTACTGCCCCACTCACCGAGTTCATGACCCGCGCGGCAAAGTTCTACAAGGAACAGCTCAAGGCAAGTCCGCATGCCATCGACTACCTGAAGAGCCGCGGCCTCACCGGCGAGATCGCGGCGCGCTTTGGCCTGGGCTACGCTCCGGACGGCTGGCAGGGCCTGGCTGCCGTATTCCCAGACTATTCCGACAAGGCGCTGGCCGAGTGCGGCCTGGTCATCGAGGGCGATGCCGGCAAACGCTACGACCGCTTCCGCGACCGCATCATGTTCCCGATCCTCGACGGTCGCGGCAACGTCATCGGCTTTGGCGGTCGCGTCATCGGCCAGGGTGAGCCGAAGTACCTCAACTCACCGGAAACGCCGCTGTTCGAGAAAGGCCGCGAGCTGTATGGCCTGCTGCAGGCGCGCATCGCCATTCGCGATGAGAATTGCGTCATCGTCGTCGAGGGTTACATGGACGTGGTTGCTCTCGCCCAACACGGTGTCGGCAACGCCGTGGCCACACTGGGCACGGCCACTACGTCCACGCATGTGCACAAACTGCTACGCCAGGCCGACCGCGTCATCTTCTGCTTCGACGGCGACAATGCCGGCCACAAGGCGGCGGCCAGGGCGCTGGATGCCAGCTTGGAGCAGGTAGCCGACAACAAGACCATCGCCTTCCTCTTCCTTCCGCCCGAGGATGATCCCGACAGCTATGTTCGCGCCCACGGCGCTGATACATTCCGCACACAGGCACGGCAGGCCATGCCGCTCACGGATTTCCTCATGCAGGAGCTGAAATCCGGCAAGGACCTCGCCACCGCCGAAGGCCGCTCGCAGCTGGTACATGCCGCCAAGCCGCAACTGGGCAGACTGCAGGCGCCGTTGCTGCGCCTGCAACTCGTCAAGCTGCTGGCGCAGGCGAGCGGCTTTTCGCAGGCGGAGATCGAATCCCTCTGTGGCTTGCCGGCAATCGTTCGCAAGCCGATACACGCTCGGGCGCCACGCGGCGCCCCCTCGCCCATCGCACGGAAACTCCTGCGCGTGATTGTGCAGCAACCCGGGCTGGCCGCCCGCCTCTCGGCAGACCTCATCCCCGAGGGACACGCCGAAACAGGCGTGCTTAATGCCCTGATCGTGGCAATCACCGAAGGGGAGTTGGCGGGGGAGGGCTACGGCATGGTGCTGGAGCATTTCCGCAGCACTGCGCATGAAAGCCTGATTTCGGAAATCCTCGGGGAGCTCGTCGAAGAGGAATTCGACGCGGAATCGATCGAGGCCGTTTTTACAGATACTGTCGAACGCCTGAGGCAGGCCGGAATCCACAACGAGATCAACGCGCTCAACGCCAAGAACAAGAGCGTCGGGCTGGCTTCCGAAGAAGTGCGCCGTCTGCAGCAATTACTGATGCAGAAACAGTCAGTTAAACCAACGACTTCTGCCTGATTTTTTGATATAATTTCGGGTTTTCCCCGCATACTGCGCTTACTGAGGAACAACATGGCCAAGGAAAAAGCCAAGGCGGCTGCAAAAACCGCCGGAAAACGGAGTAAGGCAGCAGCCAAACCGGCCTCCAGGCCGGTGAAAGCGCCGGTCAGGCCGGCCAGATCTGCTGCCAAGGCAAGCAAAACCGTCAAGGCCGTTCCCGCCAAGGCCAAAGCGCCAGCCAAAGCCAAGTCCAAGGCCGCTCCCGCCAAGGCCGTTACGGTTCCTAAATCTAAACCGCGCAAAGAGGCTACGGCCATGCCCGCGGTTTTGGCAGAACCTAAAGTTGCCATCAAGGCAGCCCCTCCCAAGCTCAGGATCGGGCGAGGCAAGGGCCGCACCGCTCTTGCGCCCGCGCCACTGGCACAACCGCTCGATCTGGAAACGCGCCGCACCCGTCTGAAAACCCTCATCGCCCTGGGGAAGGAACGCGGATTCCTCACCTACGCCGAGGTCAACGACCACCTCCCCGACGACATGGTGGATGCCGAGCAGATCGAAGCCATCATCAGTACCTTCAGTGACATGGGCATCAAAGTCTTCGACGAAGCCCCTGCAGCCGAAGACCTGTTGATGTCCGAGGGATCGTCACCGGCCGTCGCCGACGAGGACATTGAAGAAGAAGCCGAGCAGGCGCTGTCAACGGTTGAATCGGAGTTTGGCCGCACCACAGACCCGGTGCGCATGTACATGCGCGAAATGGGCTCGGTCGAATTACTGACGCGAGAGGGTGAAATCGAAATCGCCAAACGCATCGAGGACGGTCTGAAACACATGGTGCAAGCCATTTCGGCCTGCCCCACCACCATTGCGGAAATGCTCGACATGGCGGCGAAGGTAGCACGCGAGGAAATGCGCGTTGACGAGCTGGTGGACGGCCTGATCGATCCCAATGCCGCTGAGGACATCGAAGCGCTAGCCGAAAACGAAGAACTGGCAGTCGAGGAGGACGAGGCCGATGAAGACGACGAAGGCCGTGCCGTATCCGCCTCGCTGTTGCGCCTCAAGACAGACGCGTTGGAACGATTCACCACCATCCACGGGCTCTTTGTCAAGATGCAGGGCACGCTGGTCAAGAAAGGTCCGCGCGACAAGGCATATCTCAAGGGACAGCAGCAGATTTCCAATGAGTTGATGAACATCCGCTTCACGGCGCGCATCATCGAGCGGCTGTGCGACTCGGTGCGCCACATGGTGGAGGATGTACGCAACCACGAGCGCAAAATCCTCGAACTGTGCGTGAAGAAGGGCAATATGCCGCGCCCGCACTTCATCAAGGGTTTCCCGGGCAACGAAACCAATCTCGAATGGCTCAAGCATGAAGTGACCGGTGGCAAGCCCTACGCATCCACCCTCATGCGTGCGGCGCCAGCCATCATCGAGGAGCAACAGAAGCTCATCGACCTGCAGAACCACATCGGCATCCCGCTCAAGGACCTCAAGGACATCAACAAGCAGATGTCCACCGGCGAAGCCAAGGCACGTCGTGCGAAGCGCGAAATGACCGAAGCCAACCTGCGCCTGGTCATCTCCATCGCCAAGAAATACACAAACCGCGGCCTGCAGTTCCTCGACCTGATCCAGGAAGGCAACATCGGCCTGATGAAGGCCGTAGACAAGTTCGAATACCGGCGCGGCTACAAGTTCTCCACTTATGCAACCTGGTGGATCCGCCAGGCCATCACCCGCTCGATCGCCGACCAGGCGCGCACCATCCGCATTCCGGTGCACATGATCGAGACCATCAACAAGATGAACCGCATCTCGCGCCAGATCCTGCAGGAAACCGGCCAGGAGCCGGACCCCGCCACCCTGGCGATCAAGATGGAAATGCCCGAGGAGAAGATCCGCAAGATTCTCAAGATCTCCAAGGAGCCGATTTCAATGGAGACGCCGATCGGCGACGACGACGATTCCCATCTGGGCGACTTCATCGAGGACGCTGCCACCCTGGCGCCGGCCGAAGCGGCCGTCTATGCCAGCCTGCGTGATGTCACCAAGGAAATCCTCGACTCTCTGACGCCGCGTGAGGCCAAGGTGCTGCGCATGCGCTTCGGCATCGAAATGAACACCGACCACACCCTGGAGGAAGTCGGCAAACAGTTCGATGTCACGCGTGAGCGCATCCGCCAGATCGAGGCGAAGGCGCTACGCAAGTTGCGCCATCCCTCGCGTTCGGAGAAACTGCGAAGCTTCCTCGATACCGAAACCTGAAAAGGGAATCGGCAGCATGGGCTACCGATTCCGTATCATCTCCCGCAGGGCCGTTAGCTCAGTTGGTTAGAGCAGGGGACTCATAATCCCTTGGTCGTTGGTTCGAGTCCAACACGGCCCACCAACCCTCCCCGGGTTCTTGCGGGTGCTTCCCGCACCGCACATCCTGTCTCAGTGCAAGTTGATCCGCGTGATGTCTTCAGGGTGATTCGGCAGCTCTTTGGCCGGATCATTTGCCAAGGTGTTGCGAACGAAAGCCGCCACACGTTCATCCTCGATGAAACTGGCTGAAGACTCGGCCAGCAACAACTTGCCGGGCTCCTGCGGCGTGGCGATGGCGAAACCCTGAACATAATCGACGCCGATTTGCGACAGGGATTCGACGGTGGCGCAGTCTTCCGCCCATTCGGCAATGCTTTTCATGCCCAGGTTGCGCGCCAGTTCCACGATGGCTTCGACGATGGCCAAATTAGCCGGGTGGGCGTTCACGCCCCTGACGAATTCCCCATCGATTTTAAGGGCATCCGCCGGGAGCTCCTTGAGGTAGGAAAACGACGTGTAGCCCGCGCCAAAATCATCGAGCGCTATCTTCGCTCCGTAACTGCGCACCCCGTCGATGAAACGCCGGGTATTGTCCAGATCGTGCAGCGCCACGCTCTCGGTAATCTCGATGCACAGCCGCTCCACGGTACGCCCATACTGCGACAGTATCGAGAATGCATCCTTGATGAATTTCTCGTCGTTAAGTGATCCGCCACTCAAATTCAGGCAGACAAAGTGCGTGTTCTTGAGGTGCTCGTAGTGGGTACTGACCCACTCAAGCGTATTGATGAGTACCCATTTGTCGATCACCGCGATGCGGCCGTTGCTTTCCGCCGCAGTGATGATTTTTCCGGCGGGAGTAATGGAACCGTCGGCTTCCCGCATGCGCAGCAACACCTCGAAATTGAGGGAGTCATAAGGCGCGTGCAAGGACATGATGGGCTGCATCACCTGGAACAGCCCCTCTGGAGCAGCATTCGTTCCAAAGCGCTCGATGAGATGCAGTTCCTCCTCGCGCTCGCGGAACACCGGTGAATGACGGTCATACACCACAGGATTGCCATGATTGCCATTCTTGGCTTCGCGGCAGGCCCGGTCTGCCACCGAAATGGCGTCCTTGACCCGCATGCGCTTGTCAATTTCGACCAGGCCGATCGAGCCCTTGACCTGAAATGCGCGATCGCCAATCTGATAGGGATGCGTTCCGATTCTGTCGACGATCCCGCGGCAAATCCATGCGGCGGACTGGATCGGCGTGCCCTTGAGCACGATCACGAACTCATCCCCCCCTACCCGGCCTATGCTTTGCCCTTCGGTCAGCATGCTGCGGATGCGGTCGCACACCTGCTTCAGGACTTCGTCGCCGGCAACATGGCCGAACAGATCGTTGATCAGCTTGAACCGGTCCAGATCCAGATAGGCCAGGGCCATGGCGTTCCCGTCGGCCAGTCCGCTGATGGCCTCGTCGAATTCCTTTTCAATGCCCCGCCGGTTAAAAATTCCCGTCAGCGGATCGTGTTCCGCAAGAAAGAGCAGCCTCCCGGTAGCCTTGACCTTGTCGGTAACGTCCTGTAACGAACCTTCAATCTTGTCCTTGGCCATGGTGGCTTTCACCATGAACCATTTTTGCCCCTTGCCCAACCGCGCGAGACTTCGGATCTCCATCTCCTGCCCAGCGCCGCTCAACACGAGTTTTTGCAGCTTGTCCCATGCGCCCAACTCGAAGTGGTCGCTCCAATGATCGCTAGGCATACTGCGTACGCCGAACATCTTTCGCAAAGCCGGATTGGCCTGGGAGAACTGGCCTTGGGACGTCAGAGTAAACAGCCCGATCGGAATTGCCTCGTAAGCGCTGCGTAGTTCCGCTTGTGCCGTAACCCGCCCTTCCCTTTCTTGCCTCATTTGTTCCGCTATCGCAAAGGCGGCCATGAGACTGGATGCCAGCGCAGCTGTAACGCTGTTAACAGTTCCAATGAGCTCTTTTAAACCCAGCGCTGCGGAAATGACTTCGTAAAGACTGGCAAACAAGGCGATAGCCAGGGACGTCCCATACCAGAACGCCACACGAGATCGCCGCATCACAATGATGCGAGCCAGCATAAACACCAATGCTCCGATGCCCAGGGCTGCAGTCAGCCACATGTAGGGAAGAAACAGCGAGAATGGAAGAATGACTGCAAACACAAGTAACGGCATGCAAGATAATCCCGCGATGCGAACCAGAAGAGAAAACCCAACGATCTTCAAGTCATCCCGAAATAGTCTGCTGAACAGTGTGTAGGTCAGTATGTAGTAGGCCGAGATGGTGACCTTCCTCATCAGGAATATCCATTCCTGCGGCACTGTCCGTCCAAGCCATTGGGTGTCCCAACCAACCGAAATGGCACCAAGTCTCAGGTTTCCAATCAGCCAGGCTGCAAACAGGACGTACATCCATTCCCGATTGATAACAGCTGTCACCAGGACAAAAAGAGAAAGCACGATCAATCCACCATCGAGCAAGCCGGCATTCCGATGGAACAACCGGACTGATGCTTCGAGCCCTTGCGTCGGCCACTGCTTGATCATGATGCGCGCCGGCCCGGAGTGCCAGGCCCTGCATAAGACTTGAGTATCTGCAGGCAACTGGTCGAACCCTATTGCGAAGCCCGCCTTTACCGGTCTGATTCGTCCCGTCGCCCCCATCCGCGAGGCCTTGCCTATCAGGCTCAAATCCGCAGCATTCCAACAGGTGGTTTCTACGGCGTGCCTTGAAGTCAATTCAACTTCCTGGCTGTCAGCGCCCGGGGTCGCACGCACCACAAAATAAAACCAGAACGACGATTCGGACAACCGGGTATCTTGACGAGTGACATACGGAACAGTTGCCAACTGCGATAACGCCTCCGCGGACGTTAATTTCCCATCCTTGTCTTTAATGACTCTGAATTCGACCTGCGAGGCTTCGCCTATGTCGTACTGGCTCTCCCATGAAGTCAACGCAACGATAGAAACGAGTACTATGAGCGCCGGGATGCCGTAGACGGACAGGCGATACAGCATCGAGTCAACCGCCGCCGCATTATCCCAACCGGTAAGAAACCGCCGCCTCAGTTTCAACCGCAACTCTCCTCTCCTTCATTGCAAGCGCATCCCGCAACTGTACCTTCCGAGCTCGAAGAACAGCGCCGGAGGCCATCCATACGAATCGATAACCTCAATTCATGCTAACGGCTTCCCCGTGCTTAACTTGAACAGGCAGTGTTGCCTCCTGGCGTGGAATGGATTTCGACAAAACCTCGATTGCTTCTGGTCCAAAAATCATAATGTCCTGATGATGTGTGCCGCACATGAAGTGCAAAAGTGGATGATGGGTCGCAGCCCACCTTGCTTGCGCCGTTCCCACCTCGAATGCCAATACACGGTGCGGTATGTTACCGGCGTGACTCATCGGGATGTACTCCTCTGCCTGATAAACATCCTGGAACTGGAGAGCCACATACTGCTTGTCCAATGGGTACCTGGCAGCAATTACCATCCAGTCGATGCCCGCCAACTGACAAAACTGATAATAGGCTTTGAAGAGCACTGTCTTGACAAGCCTCCCGATACGGCCTTCAACAACACCCAGGCGCGTCGCTTCAGCAAGGCTCAAGCCCTGCAACCATACCGGCAATTCCACTGATTGCTCCAGTATCAGCCCCCGGTTACGATTCGTCTGTATTCGCATGGTCCCAAGCGGCGAGCCATCCAGCTTGGATTCGGCAAGCAATACCGCCACCCCTTTCTCGAAATCGTATTGCTCGGCCCCCGTAAGCATTTTTGCTACGGCCGGTACGTGCCGAGCATATGCCCGATGCCGGATCGACACCGCCTTGGCGAGGTCTTCCTCACTGGTTGCCAGTTTGACCGTGAATGGCAACCGCTCCTTCTGCATATCGGTCGCCTGTGGCGCGACATTGAATATGTTGGCATTCTGGTAGGCAACTTGAATTGCTTCCAAGCAGTCTTGCGTTTCCATTTGCAATATCCTTTCTGTGAAGTAATTCATGATTCGCATTTCATTACCAGCCTCTCACTCCAGCCGGTTACGCAACAAGTCTATTCCTATCATTGAGTTAGCTCTAGTATTTATTTTGCGCTGTAATTACTGATACAAGATATCCCTAAACGTGGATCACGATCCGCAGAGCTGGTAACCCGGGGCGTACTTCCCCCTCGAACTGGTTGCTCGATCGAAAGCAGTATTCAGTGGATGGTGCCTGCGATGCGCGGCTTGAAATGCCTGCAGGCTGAGCGTCAGCGCGCCTTCTTCTGAATCAGTTCTATCTTGTAGCCATCGGGGTCTTGTACAAATGCAATGACCGTGCTGCCGTGCTTCATCGGCCCCGCCTCGCGGGTCACGGTGCCACCCCGGCGCTTGATCTCGTCACAGGCGGCGTAGGCATCCTCCACCTCCAGTGCGATATGGCCGTAGCCGGTGCCGAGATCGTAGCGATCGGCATCCCAGTTGAAAGTCAGTTCCAGCACCGCGCCGTTCTTTTCGTCCTGATAGCCGACGAAGGCCAGGGTGAACTTGCCGTCCGGAAAATCGGTGCGCCGCAGCAGCCGCATGCCCAGCACTTCGGTGTAGAACTTGAGCGAGCGATCGAGGTCGCCGACTCGCAACATGGTGTGCAATATGCGCATGAGGCCTCCAGTGCCTATATTTGCGGGCAGGTCGCGGCCAGCCGCCGCAGTTCGTCACGCGCTGCGCGATAGTCCGGGCAAAGCCGTTCCACGACCAACCAGAAACGCGGCGAATGATTCATTTCGACGAGATGCGCCATTTCATGCGCCACGACGTAATCCAGTAGTCGCGGCGGCGCATGGATCAGGCGCCACGAAATGCGGATACCGGTCTTCTCGCTGCAACTGCCCCAGCGCGTCTGCGCGTTGGAAAGGGCCATACGCGGCAGCGGGCGATGCAGTTTTTCGGCGTAATGCGCGGCCCGTTCCCTGACCAGATCGAGCGCGCGAGTGCGCAGCGCGCGACGCGCCAGTTGCCGCAGGTCGGCATCCGCTCGTGCCCGCAGGATCAACACCTGCCCGTTCCAGTGCACGCGGTTGGCGCCCGACTCGATGCGTACCACGCAATTCTCGCCCAGCACCGGCACCAACGCCCCCTCGCAGATCGCCAGATGACGCGCGCCATGCCCGTGCCACTCGTTGAGTTTCTTCAGTACCCAGGCGGTATTTTGGTGCAGGAAGCGCTCGATATCAGCCAGTGAAGTGCGCGGAGATGCGCCGACGCGCAATCCGCGCTGGTCGATGGTCATGCCCAGGGTGCGTCGACTCGAGCGGATCAGGCGATAGTCGACGATGCGCGTGCCGAGCTGGATATGCCGCACCTGCTCCGCAGGTGGCGCGGCTCGCCGGAACAGCGGCAGTTCAAGCTGGAAGAGGCGCGGCATCGTCTTCCCATAACTGCGGCGCCCTGGCGGACGTCTCGAGTTGCGCCAGGAAGCGGTTCACCACGGTGCCGATCGCTTCCGGCGTAATATGCACAAGCCGCCATGAGAGGCGCAGGCTTCCGTCCGCATCGACGGCACCCCAGGCGCCCGCAGCAAAGGACACGCGCCAGGAAGGCTTCACCATGCCCATACGCGCGCAGGCGGCTTCCAATTGGGCTTCGATGACCCGCCGTGCCTGCATCTGCAGCCAACCCTGAACACTGTCCTTGATCTGTTTTTCCACGGCTTGCGGTGGCAGGGGCAGATGCAGGGTGCCGTCGCGCAATTCGATCCTGTCGTGCTCTCCACTCAGGCACAGCACGACTTCACTGCCGAGGAAGGGAAAACGTGCACCGTCCTGCCAGCGAATGGGCAGCGACAACTTGTTGTCCTGTTTGCCCGCGATGGCGCGGCTCCCCTCGCGAACGGCCTGTTCGATCTGCGGCAGGGTCATGCCGCGCGGGGCGCTCACCCGCAGACCCTGTTCATCCACGACCATGCTCAGATTCGGACTGCGCGAGCGGCGCAGGCGGAAAGGCAGGGGTTGATCGTTCAATTGAAGGGAAAACTGCCCACCCGGGGCGTCCGGCGGGCTACCGCCGAGCGGCAGGTCAAGCTGGAGTTCGGGTTGAATCACGCTCATATCGGTGCGGGCAAATGCGGCGCATTTCGTCTTCCATCCAGGCTTCGGCGCGCGTATTCACATCTTCCGCCGTCAACCCGGCCGGGTCAATGGCCGGGCCGATGCTCACGGTGACCGTGCCGGGATGCTTGATGAAGGCCCTGCGACTCCAGAATTCGCCGGAATCGAGTGCCACCGGCACGACCGGCGCGCCGGTTTCCACGGCCAGATGGGCGCCACCGATCTTGTAGCGGCGATAGGTGCCGACCGGAGTACGCGTGCCTTCCGGAAAAATGATCACCCAATACCCCTGACTGAGGCGCATCCGTCCCTGCTCCACCAGTTGCCTGAGCGATTCCTTGCCGCCGGCGCGATCGATCGAGATCATGGGGGTCGCCGCCAGCGCCCAGCCGAAAAACGGCAGCCGTTTCAACTCGCTCTTCCAGACAAACAGCGTCCACGGAAAGATCATCTGCAGCACGATGGTTTCCCACGCCGACTGGTGCTTGGCGAGGATCACGGAAGGGCGGTCCGGTATGTTCTCCCGCCCCAGGACGCTATAGTCGATGCGCAGCAGATGCTTGATCAGCCAGGTCGCCATGGTGACCCAGGGCACGACCGATTGCCGGCGCAGGCGATGCGGCAACGGAAAGCAGAGCATGACGAGCAGCGCATAGGGCGGCGTGATGATCACCAGCAGCAGCATGAAGAGGGCCGAGCGAACGATGATCGCCAGGCTTGGCGTGCGTGCGGGAGATTTCGCCATGCTCATGCCGCTAGGTGCGCCGCAGCGGCGGCAAGGTCGGGAAACACCAGCGTCTCGCGCGGCAGGTCGGGATGGTCGTGCGTCTTCGCGCCCTTGCCGGTCAGCACGAGGATGGGCTGGGCGCCCACGGCAGCGGCAGCCTGCAGGTCGCGCAGGCTGTCGCCCACCGCCGGCACCCCCTTGAGGTCGGCGTTGTAACGCATGGCGATTTCACGCAGCATGCCCGGACGCGGCTTGCGGCAGTCACAGGTCGAATCCGCCGCATGCGGACAGAAGAAGATGGAATCGATGCGTCCGCCGGCGAGCGCCACCGCCTTGATCATCTTGTCGTGGATGGCGTTGAGGGTGCCCATGTCGAACAAGCCGCGCCCGACGCCGGACTGGTTGGTCGCCACCACGACGCGATAGCCCCACTGCGTCAGGCGGGCAATGGCTTCCAGGCTGCCGGGCAAGGGCAGCCACTCCTCGGGCGACTTGATGAACTGGTCACTGTCGCGGTTGATGACGCCGTCGCGGTCGAGGATGACGAGCTTCATGCGGAGAGCCTGGACAGGTCGGCGACCTGGTTCATGGCGGCATGCAGGATGGCGAGCAGGCCGAGGCGATTGGTTCGCAAAGTGGCATCGTCGACATTCACCATGACGTGGTCGAAGAAGTCGTCGACCGGCCCCTTCAGTGCCGCCAGCGCTTGCAGCGATGCCGTGTAGTCGCCCTGCGCGAAGGCGGCATCGGCCTTAGCCTTGACCCCGGCCAGCGCGGCATGCAGCGCGATCTCGGCCGGCTCGCTGAGCAGTGCCGGGTCCGCCTTCGCCGTCACGCCGCCACTGACTTTCTTCAGGATGTTACCGACGCGCTTGTTGGCGGCGGCGAGGCTGGCCGCTTCCGACAGGGCGGCGAAGGCGCGCACAGCGGCAAGCCGCTTCGGGATGTCGCCGAGTCGCTGCGGTGCCAAACCGAGGACGGCATCCACCTCGAGTGCCGAATAACCCTGCTCACGCAGACTGCCGGCGAGACGCTCGTAAATGAATTCAGCTAGCTGCCCGATCACCTTGTCGTCGGCGAGATTCGCTGCCTGGAACAGCCACATCAGGTCGAGCGACAGGTCCCGCTCGATCAGCATGCGAATGACGCCCAGTGCATGGCGACGCAGGGCGAAAGGGTCCTTGTCGCCGGTGGGCAACTGTCCGATGCCGAACATGTCGGCCAATGTTTGCAGCTTGTCGGCCAGCGCAACGCATAAACCGGCCGGCCCACGGGGCAATTCGTCGCCGGCGAAGCGCGGCTTGTAATGGTCCTCGATGGCGTCGGCGATCTCGACGGGTTCGCCGTCGTGCAGCGCGTAGTATCGGCCCATGATGCCCTGCAGCTCGGGGAACTCGCCGACCATGTCGGTCAGTAGGTCGGCCTTCGACAGCACGGCGGCGCGGTCGGCCTGATTCGCGAGCGTCTCGCCACCCAGCTTGTGGCCGATTGCGCGCGCCAACGCGGCAACCCGTTCAACGCGCTCGCCCTGGGTGCCAAGCTTGTTGTGGTAGACCACCTTGGCGAGACCGGGAATGCGGTCCATCAGCGATTTCTTGCGATCCTGGTCGAAGAAGAACTTGGCGTCGGCCAGCCGCGGACGCACCACGCGCTCGTTGCCGCCGATCACCGCGCCCGGATCGTCCGGGCGAATGTTGCTGACGACGAGGAATTTGTTCGTCAGCTTGCCGTCCTTGAGCAGCGGGAAGTATTTCTGATTGGCCTTCATGGTCAGGATCAGGCATTCCTGCGGCACCTCGAGGAATTCCTCCTCGAACTGGCAGATCAGCACGTTCGGGCGTTCGACCAGCGCCGTCACCTCGCCGAGGAGCGTCTCATCATCGATGGGCTGCAAGCCCTCCTTTGCCGCGGCGACCCGCAGTTGCCGTGATATCTCGGCACGGCGCGCGTCGAAGCCCGGGATCACTGCGCCCTCCGCTTCGATCTGCTGCGCATAAGAATCGGCATCGCGAATCGACACGACAGGATGGGCTGCCTCGAAGCGGTGGCCCTGCGTATCGCGGCCGGCCTCGAGGCCCAGCACGGATACGGGCACGACGTCGGCACCGTGCAGCGCCACCAGCCGATGCGCAGGGCGGACGAATTTGACGCTCGTCCAGCCGTCCTGCAACTGGTAGCTCATCACCTTCGGAATGGGCAGACTGTCGAGCGCGGCTTCCAACGCTGCCTGCAAGCCCTCGGTGAGGGTCGCGCCGGAGATGACGCTATCGAGGAACAGAGTTTCAGTCTTGCCTTCCATTTGCCGCTTGAGCGAGGAAACAACTGATGCATCAACGCCTAGCGTAGCAAGTTTTTTCAATAGTGCTGGCGTCGGTTTTCCTTCTGAATCTAGCCCAAAAGCTACTGGCATTAATTTTTGTTGCGCTGGCCTGTCGACTGCACGCTGCTCAACGTCGGGTACAAACACTGCGAGGCGTCTTGGGCTAGCAAACTCTTTTTTGCCCATAGCGCTCGTAACAGAGGCCCTCGTTATCAACTGGGCCTTAGCAAGGTGATTGATGATCTTATCGGCAAAAACTTCACCCAATTGCTCCAGAGCCTTAGGCGGCAGTTCCTCGACGAACAGTTCGACGAGCAGATTCTTCGCAGTCATCTCACTCCGCCCTCTTCGCCAGTTCGGCCTGCACTTCGTCGGCCCAGGCCCTGGGCGCCATCGGGAATCCGAGGCGAGCGCGGCTGTCGAGGTAGCTCCTGGCCACGCTGCGCGCCAGGTTGCGGATGCGGCCGATGTAGGCAGCGCGCTCGGTGACGGAAATCGCGCCGCGGGCGTCGAGCAGGTTGAAGGTGTGCGCGGCCTTGAGTACCTGCTCGTAGGCAGGTAGCGCGAGCTGCTGTTCCATCAGATGCTTTGCCTGCTTCTCGTGGGCGCCAAACGCGCCGAGCAGGAAATCGACGTCGCTGTGCTCGAAGTTGTAGGCGCTCTGCTCGACTTCATTCTGGTGGAAGACATCGCCGTACTTGAGACCGGGCGCATAGACGAGGTCAAAGACATTCTCGACGCCCTGCAGATACATCGCCAGCCGCTCGAGGCCGTAAGTGATCTCGCCGGTGATCGGCTTGCAGTCGATGCCGCCAACCTGCTGGAAGTAGGTGAACTGCGTCACCTCCATGCCGTTCAGCCACACTTCCCAGCCCAGGCCCCAGGCGCCCAACGTCGGGTTCTCCCAATCGTCCTCGACGAAGCGCACGTCGTTCTGCCTGAGATCGAAACCGAGCGCCTTCAGCGACTCGAGATAGAGTTCGAGGATGTTCTGCGGCGCGGGTTTCAGCACCACCTGGTACTGGTAGTAGTGCTGCATGCGGTTGGGGTTCTCGCCGTAGCGGCCGTCCTTGGGCCGACGCGAGGGCTGCACGTAGGCGGCCTTCCACGGCTCGGGGCCAAGCGCGCGCAGGAAGGTGGCGGTATGGCTGGTGCCGGCGCCGACTTCCATGTCGTAGGGCTGCAGCAGCGCGCAGCCCTGTTTATCCCAGAATGCCTGCAGGCGCAGGATGATTTCTTGAAACGTGGGCATGAAACGGCTGGGAGAAATCGCAAAAGCGCGATTTTACAGGCTTTACCCGGTCGAGTCGCTGCCGCTTCAGGGATTATCGACCTTGCGCTTGCCCCGCAGGATGGCATCCGGCTGCTGCTCCAACAGCTCCGCCAGCTTGCGCAGGGCCTCGGCGGCGCGCGTAATTTCCTTCAAAGTCTGATTCACGTTCTGCACCGTCGGCGACTCCGACTCTGTCTGGCCGCGCACCGCCCTGGCCGCACCGGCCAGTTCATCGCTGGCCCGCGTCAGGCTGCGAACCAGGTTGGAGTCGGCACCGGCCAGCGTACCGACGCGATCCGCCGCAGCTTCCAGGCGGGCCATGGCCGACTGCGCCGCCACCAGCGCCTTACGCATCTCCCGCAGGTTGGCGCGCGTCTCATTCAGGATCGGGCCACTCTTGGCGTCGAACTGCGCGGCCAGCGACTCTAGATGCTTCAGCGTCGCGTCCAGTCTGAGCGGCAGATTGCGCGCTTCTGGAGAACTGAGCGCCTGGTTCAGGGCCTCGCCGATAGCCGCTACATCGTCGAGGAACTTGTCCATCTGAAAACTTTGCAGCTTGGTCGTCAATTCCTGCACAGTGGTACGGATGGTCGGAATCTCGCGGATGTCGGGGTCGGTGGCAACGAAGCGCGCCGGCTTGTCGGGATAGAAATCGAGGTCGACATAGAGCTGTCCGGTGAGGATGCTCTGCATTCTCAGGCGCGCTCGCAAGCCTCGCTGCACCAGCCTGCCGACCGTCTCGCGATCCCGCAGATCGATCTGCTCGCCGCCTCGACCGCGCACGACATGCGGCTCGACCTCGATGGTGACGGGGACGACGAATTCGTGACTGGACTCATCGAGCCCGAGCTGGATATGCTTGACAGTGCCCACCTTGACGCCGAGGAACACCACCGGCGCGCCCACTTGCAGGCCGTGCGCCGCCCCTTCGAAATAAAGAACGTGCCGGCTTCGCTCGCGGAACCATTCGCCGCCGGCAACCAGCAGGATAGTCACGACAGCCAGCACAACTGCGCCGAGCACAAAGGCGCCGATGAGGGTGGGATCAGCTCTTCTGCTCATGCGGTTCCCCGTGTAAGAAAATGTCGCACCTTCGCATCACCCGACTGAAGGGCCTGCCGCGGGTTGCCGGTGGCGATCATGGTGTGTGTTTCGGCATCGAGATAGATCGAGTCGCTGCCGATAGTAAGGATGCTGGCCAGGTCGTGGCTGATGACAACGATGGTCGCGCCGAGGCTGTCGCGCAGTTCCAGAATCAGGTCGTCGAGCCGGCGCGCCGTCAGCGGGTCAAGACCGGAGGACGGCTCGTCGATGATGAGGATTTCCGGGTCGAGCGCCATGGCTCGCGCCAGGCTGGCGCGTTTCTTCATGCCGCCGGAAAGCTCGGAGGGATAGAAATCCTCGAAGCCGGCCAGTCCCACCAGAGCCAGCTTGAAAGAAACGATTTCGGCGATGTGGGACGGGGACAGGTCGACATACTCGGCGAGTGGCAGGGCGACGTTTTCCGCCAGGGTGAGCGAACTCCATAGCGCACCACCCTGGAACATGATGCCGAGCCGGCGCTGCAGGCGCTCCTGGTCTTCCGGTGCCGCGTTCCAGAAGTCCTCCCCGCCATAGAGCACCGTGCCGCTGGCAGGGCGCTGCAAGCCGGTCAGGGCGCGCATCAGCGTAGTCTTACCGCAGCCGTTGCCGCCCATAATGACGAAGATGTCGCCCGGGTTCACCCTGAACGCCAGATCCCGCTGCACGACGAATTCGCCGTAGGCCATGCTCAGGCCGCGTACCTCGATGTGCGGAACGACTTCCACGGTTCAGATCTCGAGCTGGTAGTAAACGATGGTCATCACCGACGCCGCGATGGTGATGAGCAGTATCCCGGTGACCACCGCCGACGTCGCCGCCTTGCCCACCGCCTCGGCACTGCGGCCGCATTTCATGCCGCGCAGGCAGCCGGCAAAGGCAACCATGGCGCCATACACCGTCCCCTTGGAAAGACCCACCCAGAAATGTTTCAGCTCCAGCGCGCGCAAGGTCTCGTTGTAATACTCGAAGAGGCTGATGTCGAAGATGAAGACCGACACCAGCAGCCCAGCCAGCATGCCGACGAAGCCGGAGTATAGCGTCAGCAGCGGCACCATCAGCATCAGGGCAAGCATGCGCGGCAGCACTAGGAAATCGATGGGTGAGATACCGAGTGTCTTGAAGGCGTCGATCTCCTCGTTGACCTGCATAGTGCCCAGTTGCGCGGCAAAGGCCGCACCGGTGCGCCCGGCGATGATGATGCCGGTCATCAGCGCGCCGATCTCGCGCACCATGCCGATCGCCACCAGGTCGGCAATGAATATCTGTGCGCCGACCAGACGAAGCTGATCTGCCCCCAGATAGGCCAGGATGAGTCCCACCAGAAAGCTGATCACCGAAACGATGGGCAACGCGCGCGGCCCGACCTGCTCCACCTCCAGCCACATGTCGCTGACGCGGAAGCGGGCGCGCCCGCCAAGCAGGCGCAGGAAGGACAGAGTGATTTCACCCAGGAAGCGCAGCATCGCCGGCGCGCCATGGAACATCTTCATGGTTGCCGTCCCCACACGCGCGAGAAGATTCGCATCCCGCCCGCTGCGCCTCGCCACTTTCTGCTCGGGCACCGCGAAAGCCATCGCTAGCAGGCGTCGAATGCCCTCGGGCAGTCCGTCCTGATCGACCTCGATTCCCCGCGCAGCGCAGGCCTTGAGCACCCCCGCCAGAAAGGTGAGCAGCCCGGAATCCCAGGCGCCCAGCGAAGCTGCATCGAATTTCAGGCGGCGCACGTCTTCGACGCCTTCGCTTAGCGCCTGCTCGACGGCATCGCGCGACGGCAGCGCCCGGTCGAGACACCAGCGCCCGGACAGGACGACCAGCAGACCGTCCCCGCCGACATAGCGCATATCGAGCATCTGCCCCGCCTTGCCGGCGGCGGGCGATTCGAAAGCATTTGTCATTGGCGAATCGTAATCTGGGAACGTCGCGGTCACAAGTCCGGAGCGGTCCGGGGCGTCATAAATCAATTGTCGGTACTGCGACTGTGCAGGAAGGAGGGATGGGGTAACATTCTCCCCTTCCAACACATGCGGAGCTAGCAATGGGCTGCCACGTCACGGTCGTCACCGGCAACGGTGAACGGCATGAGTTCGAGTTGCTTGACGCCGATCTCGTCGGCATGGATGCGAGCAAGGCGCGGGAATGGCTGGGGCAGGAGTTCGCGTCGGCCGGTTGCGTGCCCACCAATCCCGTCGGCAAACTGCTGCTGGCCGACAAGATCATCTGCCTGGCGAAGACACAGATGGACACGGCCTACGCCGCACCCACCCCCTGGGTGCAGACCTTCGTTCGCGCCGCGGCCAGCGCCATCGGCCGCGCCGTCCTCACCATCGATCTCGGCAACCATTCGCTTGGGTACTGAGCCGTAAAAAAGAAACGGGGACCTCGGTCCCCGTTTCCCTTCCTCCCACGACAGGCTTTTCAACCTGCCTTGCCTGAACTGGCCAGATAACGGGGCTGGATTTTCCCTCCATTGTCTTATCAGGTCAATGTGCACTGCGGCGTAAAACCAGCAGAGGCGCAATCAATCCGAGACCGGCCAGCAGCAGCACCGCCGCATTGCCCCAGCGCACATATGGCGTGGCGCCGGTGTAGCCGCTCACCTCGCCGACCAGCGCGCCCTCGCTGAAGGGTGGCAGCACGCGCTCGATGCGGCCGTGCGGACTGACGATGGCAGTCATGCCGGTATTCGTGGCGCGCAATATGGGCCGGCCGGTTTCCAGGGCGCGCATCTGGGCAATCTGCAGGTGCTGCGGCTGCGCCAGCGAGTCGCCGAACCAGGCCGTGTTGGAGAGATTCACCAGCAGGCTCGCTTCGGGCAGGGCACGGATGATTTCCTCGCCGAAGACATCCTCATAGCAGATGTTCACCGCGATTTTCTGGCCGGCGAGCATCAGCGGCAGCTGGACGGCGGCGCCGGGCGAGAAGTTCGACATCGGTATGTTCAGCAGCGCCAGAGTCCAGGCGAAGACCGGTGGCGTGAATTCGCCGAAGGGCACGAGATGGCTTTTTCGATAGACCTGGACGTTCTCATTCTCCCGCACAAAGCCGGCGGCGCTGTTGTAGTAGCGTCCCTGCGCATCCTGCGCGGCGATGCCGAGCAGCACATCGCCGCTGCCGTCCTGCGCCGGGCGGCGCAGTGCGGCGACGTAATCGCGCGGCAGCTGCTCGAGCATGAGCGGCAGCGCGGTTTCCGGCAGCACGATCAGCTGCGCCGGATGCGCGCGCGCCAAACGCAGATAAGTGTCGAGGGACTGCTGCAGGCGTTCCGGCTTCCATTTCAGGCTTTGCTCGATGTTCCCCTGCAGCAGGCTCACCGTCACCGGTTTGCCGAGGGGCTGCGTCCAGTCTATCGCCGCCAGTCCCGCCCCGACACCCAGCAGCGCGACAATCGCTACTCCGCTCGGCAGCCAGTGCGCGCGCCGGTGGAAAGTCAGTCCGCACAATACGGCGACCGGCGCGGCGACCAATGCAGCGACCAGCGCAGCAACGAAGCCCACGCCATGCACGCCGAGCAGCGGCGCATAGCCGGCAAGCGGGCTGGGCGGCGTCTGCGCGTAGCCGAAGGACAGCCAGGGAAAACCCGTCAGCACCCAGCCGCGCAGCCATTCCGCGACTGTCCAGGCGGAAGCGAAGAGCCATGCATCCGCCCACAGGCGTCCGCTACGCAGTTGGGCGAAGGCAAAGCCCGCGAGGGCGGGAAACACTGCCAGCACGCAGCAGAAGAGGAATGCCGCCACACCCGCCAGCAGCGGCGGCATACCGCCGAAGACGTGCATGCTGACATACACCCAGGAGACGCCGGCGAGGAAACAGCCCACACCGAATGCGAAACCCCGCATCGCCGCCGCGCGCGGCGTCGCCCCCTGCCACAACGCGGCGAGCGCCGCCAGGGTGATGAGCGGGATGGGGAACAGGTGGAATGGGGCGAATCCGAATACCGAGACTGTGCCGAGCAGAAATGCCGCCGTGAGGCGCGGCACGGCGCGCCTCATGCGGCAGGCGTCTGCGGCCGGTCCACCAGCAGGGTGTGCACCCGCCGGCTGTCGGCGCGTAGCACCTGGATGCGCAGGCCGTCGATCTGCACGTTCTCGCCGCGCTTGGGCAGGCGGCCCAGATGGTGGATCACCAAGCCGCCGAAGGTGTCGTATTCCTCGTCGCTGAAGTGCGTGTCAAAGGCGGCATTGAAGTCGGCGATCTCGGTGGTCGCCTTGACGCGGTAGTGCCCAGCATGGTCGAGCAGGATATTGTCGGAGGTCTCGTCGAAATCGTATTCGTCCTCGATGTCGCCGACGATCTGCTCAAGCACGTCCTCGATGGTCACGAGGCCGGCGACGCCGCCATATTCGTCCACGACGATCGCCATGTGATTGTGCGAGGCGCGGAATTCCCGCAGCAGCACGTTGAGTCGCTTCGAGTCGGGAATGAAGATCGCCGGCCGCAGCATGTCGCGCACGGCAACGTCCTCGCCGGCCTGCAGGCGCAACAGGTCCTTGGCAAGCAGGATGCCGATCACATCATCCTTGTTGTCGCCGGTGACGGGAAAGCGCGAGTGCGCCGTGTCGATCGCCGTGGCGGTCATGTCCGCTGCGGAAGCCTCAATCGGAATCATCTGCATCTGGGCACGCGGCACCATGATGTCTCGCACCTGCATGTCCGAGACGGCGAGCGCGCCCTCGATGATCGACAGCGCGTCGGCGTCGAGCAGGTTGCGCTCGAAGGCGGAGTGAAGCAGAGTGACGAGCTGCTCACGATCCTCCGGTTCGCGCATCAGCAATGCGGAGAGGCGTTCGAGCAGCGACGGTCGACTGGGAGAGGGTTCCATAAATCAGTAAGGGTCGGGAAAGCCGAGCCGGGCCAGAACCTCGCGTTCCATGCGCTCCATGGCACATGCTTCGGCGTCCGTGCCGTGATCGTATCCCTGTAAGTGCAGCATACCATGCACGACAAGGTGGGCGAAATGGGCGGCAGCGGGCTTGCCCTGCGCTGCCGCCTCGCGCAGCACCACCGGCAGGCACAGCACCAGATCACCGGCCAGCACCGGCGCGCGCGCATATGGAAAGCTCAGCACGTTGGTGGCGCAGTCCTTGCCGCGGTAGTGCGCATTGAGCTGGCGCCCTTCCTCTGCGTCGACGAAGCGCACGGTCAGTTCCGCCGCCCCCGGCCGGGTCGCACGCACCCATTTGCGCACCTCGGCGCGCGTGGGCAGCCCATCCGTATCCGTTGCGTCATCCGTTGCGTACTGGACGCTGAGCGACAACCTGCCCCCGGCCATGCCTTCCTTGGCTGGCAGGCGTTTCGCTTCACTTCTCGCCTTGGCCACGGACGCTGTGCTCATGCTTTTCATAGGCGGCGACGATGCGCGCCACCAGCGGATGGCGCACCACATCCTCGGCGAGGAAATTGGTAAAAGCGATGCCGCGCACTTCGCGCAGGATGCGGCCCGCCTCGATCAGCCCGCTCTTCGTGCCGCGCGCCAGGTCGATCTGCGTGACGTCGCCGGTAACCACCGCCTTGGCGCCAATGCCGATGCGCGTGAGGAACATCTTCATCTGCTCCGGCGTGGTGTTCTGTGCTTCGTCGAGAATGATGAAGGCGTGGTTGAGCGTGCGTCCGCGCATGTAGGCCAGCGGTGCGATCTCGATGGCCTGGCGCTCGAAGAGCTTGGCCACCTTGTCGAAGCCCATCAGGTCGTAGAGCGCATCGTAGAGCGGTCGCAGGTAGGGATCGATCTTCTGCGCCAAGTCGCCCGGCAGGAAGCCGAGGCGCTCGCCCGCCTCCACCGCCGGACGCGTGAGCACAATGCGGCTCACCTGGTCGCGTTCGAAGGCGTCGACGGCGCTGGCCACGGCCAGATAGGTCTTGCCGGTGCCCGCCGGGCCGATGCCGAAGGTGATGTCGTGCTCCTGGATCTGGCGCAGGTACTGCACCTGACGCGGCGTGCGGCCGTGCAATTCGGGTTTGCGCGTGAGCAGTCCCTGCGCCGGCTGGCCGGCCTGGCCACGGTTGGCCAGCTCCACCAGGCCGAGCTGGATGGCATCGACGGAAAGATGTCCTGCGGATTCCGCGTAGAAGTGGCGCAGCGCATTCGCCGCCTGCGTCGACTGCGCCGGCTGGCCGTGTACGCTGAAGCGCTCACCGCGACGGGTGATGGCCACGTCGTAGGCCGCCTCGATCTGCCGCAGGTTCTCGTCCAGCGCACCGCACAGGTTCGCCAGGCGCTGGTTGTCCACGGGGGACAGCACGAATTCGATTGGTTTGGCTTTCACGATTCCCGGATGGCGATCTCGCCGCGCAACGAGTGCGGTAGCGCGGCAGTAATGGAGACGTCAACAAAGCCGCCAGCCAGCCGCAGCGGGGCGGTGAAATTGACGATGCGGTTGTTGTCGGTGCGCCCCGTCAGCTCGGCGGCATCCTTCTTAGATACGCCCTCGACGAGGATGCGTTGCACCGTGCCGACCATCGCCGCGCTGATGGCCTGTGCCTGCGACTCGATGCGTTTTTGCAGGCGCATCAGGCGCTGCGCCCTGAGTTCCTGCGGCGTGTCGTCCGCCAGCTCCGCTGCCGGTGTGCCGGGGCGCGGGCTGTAGAGGAAGCTGAAGGAGGCGTCGAAGCCGACATCCTCGATCAGCTTCATGGTTGCCTCGAAGTCCGCTTCCGTCTCGCCGGGGAAGCCGACGATGAAGTCCGTCGACAGCGAAAGGTCCGGCCGCACCGCGCGCAGCCGGCGCACGATGGATTTGTATTCGAGCACGGTGTAGCCGCGTTTCATCGCCGCCAGCACGCGGTCGGAGCCGGACTGCACCGGCAGATGCAGGTGGGAGACCAGCTTCGGCAGCCGGCCATAGGCCTCGATCAGGCGCGGCGTCATCTCGCGCGGGTGCGAGGTCGTGTAGCGGATGCGCTCGATGCCGGGCATGTCGTGCACGCAGTCGAGCAAGTAGGCGAGGTCGGCAGTCTCATCGTCCGCCATCAGGCCGCGGTAGGCGTTCACGTTCTGGCCTAGCAGCGTCACCTCCCGGACACCCTGCGCCGCCTGTCCGGCGATCTCCGCCAGCACGTCGTCGAGCGGCCGCGAGACTTCCTCGCCGCGCGTGTAGGGCACGATGCAGAAGCTGCAGAACTTGCTGCAGCCTTCCATGATGGAGACGAAGGCCGAGGAGCCTTCCACCCGCGCCGGCGGCAGATAGTCGAATTTCTCGATCTCGGGGAAGGAAGTGTCCACCTGCGGTCGCCCGGAGGCGCGCCGCTCACGGATCAGTTGCGGCAGGCGATGCAGCGTCTGCGGGCCGAAGACGATGTCCACATAGGGCGCGCGCCTGATGATTGCGTCGCCTTCCTGGCTCGCCACGCAACCGCCGACGCCGATGACGAGATGGGGTTTGGCCTGCTTCAGATGGCGCACGCGGCCGAGATCGTGGAACACCTTCTCCTGCGCCTTCTCGCGCACCGAGCAGGTATTGAAGAGGATGATGTCGGCGTCTTCGGGGGAGTCGATCTTCTCGATCTCCTCGCTGGCGGCGAGCACGTCGGCCATGCGGTCCGAGTCGTACTCGTTCATCTGGCAGCCGAACGTCTTGATATAGAGCTTCTTGGTCACTACTGCTTCTGCGCAGCCTTCTGCTTGATGAGCTCGTCGGCGACCTCCGCCTCCTCGGGCGTCAGCACCCAGACGCGCTGCACGGAGCCGTATGCATCGATCTTGTACAGCACGGGCACCGGCTGCTGCAGGCTGCCTGACATGACGATGCGGTTCTGCGTATCGCGGATCTGCAGGCTCGCCGCCAGTTGCAGCGTCTTGTCGCCGAACTGGGCGTAACCGTTGCTGGGCGGGCTCATCACTGCCAGCGGGCCGTTCTGCAGGGCGGGTCGCACGACGCCAGGTGGCGCGCTTGGGGGCACCACTGGCGCTGGCGCCGGCGTCATCGCCGACTCGAGAATGCTGTCTATGATGCTGCTGATGATGGCCGAGACGATTGGATTCATGCACGCCTTTTGGCTTTGATATTAGGCAATTATAGCGAACCAGCAGGGGCTTGCGGGGAGGGGGTGGTGGTGATGGGCAGAATCGAACTGCCGACCTAGGGGTTATGAATCCCTCGCTCTAACCGACTGAGCTACATCACCACTGGGGAAGGGGGCGAATTATCGTTGTGCAGCAAAGCCTTGTCAAGGTTGGTCGCGTCACGTCACAATGCAGAATCGGTCCTTTCCCCGAGTGAAAAATTGCGTTTCGATATCATTATCGTCGGCTCTGGCCTCGCCGGCGCCAGTCTTGCCGCCGCCTTCAAGAGCAGCCACTATAGCATCGCGCTCGTCGAGGGCCGACCTCCCGCACCGGCCCCTGCTGGCTGGGACAGCCGCATCTATGCCATCAGCCCGTCCGCACAGGGCTTTCTGCGGGAAATCGGCGCCTGGCAACATCTCGATGCCGAGCGCCTCACGCCCGTCTACGACATGGATATCCGCGGTGATGCCGATGGGCGGCTGATTTTTTCCGCCTACGACAGCGGCGTCGATCAGCTTGCCTGGATCGTCGAATCCGGCCTCATGCAGCGCGAATTGTGGGAAACCGTCAAGCGCCAAGGCAATGTCACGCTGTTCTGCCCGGCGCAACCGCAGCGCCTGGAAATCCGCGCGGACACCGTATCGCTGGGACTGACTTCCGGTGAAACGCTGGAGGCGACGCTGGTGGTGGGCGCCGACGGCGCCGACTCCTGGGTGCGCGCGCAGGCCAGACTGCAAGCCGACACTTTGCTCTATGGTGAAATGGGCGTGGTGGCCAATTTCGAATGCGAGAAGCCGCACCACAACACAGCCTTCCAGTGGTTCCGCGCGGACGGCGTGCTGGCCTGGCTACCGTTGACGGGCAATCGCATCTCCGTCGTCTGGTCGACGCCGGAAGCCCATGCCCGCGAACTGCTCGCGCTGGATGAGGGTGCGCTCAGCCAGCGCATTGCCGGCGCAGGCGCAAACCGGCTCGGCGCGCTACGGCCCCTCACGCCGCCGACGGCCTTCCCGCTACGGATGATGCAAGTACCGCGCATCGTCGCGCCGCGCCTGGCCCTCGTCGGCGACGCCGCCCACGCCCTCCATCCACTCTCCGGCCACGGCATCAACCTCGGCTTTCTCGACGCGCGCACCCTGGCACATACCCTGCTTGATTTGCCGGCACACCGCGACTGCGGCGACGAAAGGGCGCTGCGACGCTACGCGCGTGCCCGGGCCGAGGAGGTCGCCCTGCTACAATGGGCCACGCATGGACTGCAAAGGCTGTTCCGACCGCAGCACCCGGCCCTTGCCGCCTTTCGCAACCTCGGATTGAACCTCACGGACAGCTTGCCTGTCGTACGCAACACGCTGGTGCGCTACGCGCTCGGCTGACCCCATTCCCCCTCGGAGACATCATGTTGAAACAACTATTCTCAAGCGCCTGCCTCGCCCTCTTGCTGCTCGCTGGAAATGCCCTGGCCGACGAAGCCAAGGTCAAACAGGCGGTCGAAGCCGCAGTCGGCGCAAAACCCGAAGGTGTACGCAAGACAAACATCCTCGGACTCTACGAGGTGGTGGTTGGCGGCGAAATCCTCTACACCGACGAGAAGGTGAATTACATCCTCACCGGCAACATCATCGACACCAAGACACGTCAGAACCTGACCCAGGAGCGGCTGAACAAACTCTCCGCCATCAAATTCGCCGACCTGCCGCTGGAACTCGCAGTGAAGACCGTCAAGGGCGACGGCAAGCGCGTCTTCGCCACTTTCGAGGATCCGAATTGCGGCTATTGCAAGAAACTGGCGAAGGAACTGACGGGCATCAACAACGTAACGATCTATACCTTCCTGCTGCCCATCCTGTCGCGGGACTCGGCCGAGAAGGCGAAGGCGGTATGGTGTGCGGCCGACCGGGCCAAGGCCTGGAGCGATCTTATGGTGAACGGCACGGCCCCCGCCGCCGGCACTTGCGATGCACCCATTGAAAAGGTCCTCGCACTTGCCCAGAAGTACAACATCCGCGGCACGCCGACGATCTTCCTCCCCAGCGGCGAGCGCATTCCCGGCGCCATCCCTATTGCTCAACTCGAGCAGAAGCTGGCCCAGGCCGCAAAATAAGGTCAGCCAGTGCAGCATTACGCCGGGAATTCACTTATTCGATACCGCCCCTGTAAAGCAGCCATCGCCACATCGACTGATTTTTCTTTCCGGATACCGAAGGGAGTAAACAATGGAAACCGAGGAAGCGAATTGGCCGGCGGACGATGCGCCCGGCTCACCCGGCATCGATCCGACCTGGACTTCCAGCGCGAAAGACATTGTTGGCACATCACTTGGCCCGAGCCGTGTCTGGTTTACGCTCGGATTCGGCATCCTCAACGAGGTCTACTATCCACGTGTCGACCAGCCGCAAATCAGGGATCTCGGATTCATTGTTGCCGACAATGCGGGTTTTTGGTGCGAGATCAAGCGCCTCAATGATTACGAGCTTGTATTGCCGCAACCTGGCGTCCCGGCGCCGACGGTCGTGCACCGTCATGAGCGTTTTACGCTGACCGTCAGGATCGTACCTGACCTGCTTCGCGATGCGTTGCTAATCGATGTACGACTCGAGGGTGACCCGGAACTGAAACCCTTCGTTTTGCTTGCGCCGCATCTTGGCGGTTCGGGACGGAACAACATTGCAGGCGTGGGGCAGCACTACAGTCGGAAATTGCTGTGGGCAGAGCAAGGGCCATACGCACTCGCACTGGCGGCCGTTGATCGCTCGCAAAGGGACGCGATGGGTCGGCGGAGCGCAGGCTATGTGGGTTTTAGCGACGGCTGGCAGGACTTCAATCAAAATGGCGTCATGTCCTGGTCGCACGAACGCGCCGGGCCCGGCAATGTCGCGTTGCTGGGTGAATTGACGCGGGATTGCACACTGGCGCTTGGATTCGGCCCGTCACGCGGCGCTGCTGCGACACTGGCCCTCGCGGCGCTGGCGCGGCCGTTCGAGCAGTCCTGGAGCGAGCATGTTGCGGCGTGGTCTGGTTGGCATCGGGATTGCCACACGGCATCGAAGGTGCGGCCGATTTCACCCGATATCGATGCGCAGTGGGCAACCTCCAGAATGGTGCTGCGGTGTCACATGGACAAGACACAGGCGGGCGGACTTGTCGCGAGTCTCAGCATTCCCTGGGGCAATACGAGCGATTCACGCGGCGGCTACCATCTGGTCTGGCCGCGTGACCTGGTTGAATGTGCCACAGCACTTCTGGGTGCCGGTGGCGAAGAGGAGGCACGCAATGTATTGCGCTACCTGATCGCCACTCAACACGAAGACGGCCACTGGAATCAGAATCAGTGGCTTGGGGGCACGCCTGTCTGGCACGGCATTCAGCTCGATGAAACCGCGATGCCCGTCATTCTGGCCGCTCTGCTGAAAGAACGAAATGCGCTGCAGGGCATCGAGGTTGCAGATATGGTCCGTCGGGCGCTGTCGTTCATCGCACGCATGGGTCCGGTTACGGATCAGGATCGCTGGGAGGAGGACCGGGGGATCAATGCGTTTACGCTGGCAGTGTCGATCGCGGCGCTGGTGTCCGGAGCGCAGTTTTTGGAGGCCGGCGAACGAACCCTTCTGAATGATATCGCTGATGACTGGAACGCCAGAATCGAATCCTGGCTTTACGTACGGGACACCTCCCTGGCAAAAAAGGCCAACGTGTCAGGACACTACATTCGCGTCGCGCCGCCAGGCGTGCTCCTGGACCCGGCTGCCGCCGACCGGCAATTATCCATCAAGAACCGCAGCCCGGATCCTGGCTTGGCGGCAAAAGAGCAGGTCGCCAACGATTTTCTGCAACTGGTTCGCTTCGGACTCAGGTCGCCCAAGAATGCCTGGGTACGGGACTCTGTCGCTGTTGCGGATGCCGTGTTGCGCGTGGCCACGCCCTCTGGCCCGTCCTGGCATCGCTACAACGAAGACGGTTACGGCGAGCATGCGGATGGTTCTGCCTATGATGGCACAGGGGTGGGGCGCCTGTGGCCACTGCTGACAGGCGAGCGCGGCCACTACGAAATGCTGGCGGGCGATAGCGCACAACCCTTCCTGACAGCCATGTGCGCGATGGCCGGAGGGAACGGCATGTTGCCGGAACAGATCTGGGATGTGGATCTGGACGAGGCAGGCGGGCGTGTGTCAGGCGTGCCGACCGGGTCCGCGATGCCGCTGGCATGGGCGCATGCGGAATTCATTAAGTTGCTGTTATCCAACCAGCTTGGGCGGGCATTCGACTGCCCGCTTGACGTTATTGAAAGGTACAAGGGCGAAGTCGCGCAACCCGCAACGTCCGTCTGGGGCAAGAATGCACCGTCCCGGACATTTCTTGCGGGCAGCGACCTGCGCATCAACTTGCTGGATACAGCATCGGTACGATGGCGCACCGAAGGCGACAGCGACTGGCGCGTGCTGACAACACATTGTGAACTGACGGACATTCACTCTGTGAAATTGCCCACCGCATCGTTGCCCGTCGGGAGTCGCGTCGCGTTCGCCTGGACGCTGCCAGAGTCGCAAGACGCCAGTGAACCCTTTGAGATGACTGCGGTGGGGTCACTGCAGCCCAATTGAATTGCGTGCCGCAACAATTCTTCCGACAGGCCTTATCGTTCCTTATCACCATTTACCACAACGTCTCACGCTCCGCAGTCGAGGAGATTTTGTGGATGGACAGATCGGCGCCGTTGAATTCCGCCTCGGCGTCGAGGCGCAGGCCGAAGGCTTTCTTCAGCAGGCCGTAGACAGTCAGGCTCCCCAGGACGGCGATCGCAATGCCGAGCAGTGTGCCGGTCAGTTGCGACATGAAGGCGACACCGCCCATGCCGCCCAGCGCCTTGGCACCGAAGATGCCGGCGGCAATGCCACCCCAGGCGCCGCACAGGCCGTGCAGCGGCCACACGCCGAGCACGTCGTCGATCTTCCAGCGGTTCTGCGTCAGGGTGAAGAGGTAGACGAACGATGCGCCGGCCACGGCGCCGGTTGCGAGGGCGCCGAGCGGGTGCATGATATCCGAGCCGGCGCATACCGCCACCAGCCCGGCAAGCGGGCCGTTATGCACAAAGCCCGGGTCGTTCTTGCCGGCAATCAGCGCAGCCAGCGTGCCGCCCACCATCGCCATGAGAGAGTTCATCACCACCAGACCGCTGATCTTGTCGAGCATCTGTGCGCTCATGACGTTGAAGCCGAACCAGCCGACGGTGAGCACCCAGGCGCCGAGCGCGAGGAAGGGGATGCTCGAGGGTGGATGCGCCGAAATGCCGCCGTCCTTGTGGTAGCGGCCGCGCCGCGCGCCGAGCATGAGCACGGCCACCAGCCCGATCCAGCCGCCCATGGCATGCACCACCACGGAGCCGGCGAAGTCGTGGAATTCCTCGCCGAAGGCGGCTTTCAGCCAGGCCTGGATGCCGTAGGCCTGGTTCCAGGCGATGCCCTCGAAGAAGGGGTAGACGAAGCCGACGAGGAGGAAGGTCGCGGCGATCTGCGGGTTGAATTTCGCGCGCTCGGCGATGCCGCCGGAGACGATGGCGGGAATGGCCGCGGCAAAGGTAAGCAGGAAGAAAAACTTCACCAGGCTGTAACCATTCTTCTGCGCCAGTGTCTCCGCGCCGGCGAAGAAATGCACGCCGTAGGCGATGCCGTAGCCGATGAAGAAATAGGCAATGGTGGAGACGGCGAAATCCACCATGATCTTCACCAGGGCGTTCACCTGGTTCTTCCTGCGCACTGTACCGAGTTCGAGGAAGGCGAAACCGGCGTGCATGGCCAGGATCATGATGGCGCCGAGCAGGACGAAAAGGACGTCGGCGGACGTGACCGCATTGGACTCCATGGTGCGCTCCAGAGATAAATTGAGCACAACAAGTGCAATATCCGTTCCAGAACGATTGAAACGCGATTGGAACGTCGAATCAGTGGATTAGCGTCAGCCCGTGCAATGCGCCGCACCATTGCAGTGCGGCGGCCTGTCCGCCGCGCACCCACTCGGTGCGCGATTCAAACGGAGCGCACTACTTCGTGGCGTTGTTCGGCACGTAGCCGTTCGGTAGCAGCGCCCACATCTCGCCCCGCTGCCGCATGCGCCCGGCCTCGGCGCCGGCCTGGGCGCCGAAGCCCCAGAAGAAGTCGGCGCGCACGGCACCCTTGATGGCGCCGCCGGTATCCTGCGCCAGCATGAGGCGGCGCAGCGGCTTGTCGCTGTTGGGAAAGGTGGTGGCGAGGAACACCGGTGCGCCGAGCGGCACGGCGCGCGGGTCGACAGCGATGCTGCGCCCGGGCGTGAGCGGCACGCCGAGTGCGCCGAGCGGCCCGCCGCCCGTATCCGGCAACTCGCGGAAGAAGACGAAGCTCGGGTTGGTGTTGAGCATTTCATTCACGCGCCGCGGGTTTGCCCGCGCCCAGGCCTGGATGCCCTGCATGGAGGCCTGTTCCAGCTTCAGTTCACCCCGCTCCACCAGCCAGCGCCCGATAGATTGATAGGGATATCCATTCTGGTCAGCATAGCCGAGACGCACGCGGCTGCCGTCGGGCAGGTCCAGCCGGCCGGAGCCCTGTACCTGGAGAAAAAACAGCTCGATCGGATCGGCTACCCAATAGAGCACCGTGCCGGCAAGCTGCGCCTCCTGTTGCGCGAGCTCGGCGCGCGACCAGTAGGGCACCACCTTGCGCCCGTCGATGCGGCCGCGCAAGCGGTAGTTTTTCAACTCCGGATAAAGCGACGCGAGATCCACCACGAGGAGGTCGTCGGGCACGCCATAAATTGCATGGCGGAAGCGTTGCGTGCGCTCGCGGCTGCCCTTGAGCAGCGGCTCGTAGTAGCCAGTAACGAGGCCCTCGCGGGATTCGTCTGCGTTAGTCACGCGCCAGGGACGGAAGCGGCTTTCGAAGAAGCTGCGCAGTGCCGTGGTCTCGGCAGGCAGCGCGCGCGCCGCGTCGCACACGCCGCGCCAGACAGGCTGCTTTGAAAGCGCAGCGCAGGATTCGAGCAGCGCGCCCTGCGCCTCGGCGAGGTTGTCCTCGCCCCAGCCGGGGATGTCCTCCCAGCGCGCTTCCTGCAGCGGCTTGGCCGGCGGTTTGGGTGGCATGGGCGGTTCGGCGGTCGGACATACTGGACACAATGGACACAATGGGCAGGGCTGCGGCGCAGGACAAATCGCTTGAGCCGGCCCGGGTCCGGCAGTGGGCGCGGGTTGCGTGGCGCAGCCGGCAAGGACAAGGATTGCAAGAAGTGCAGTTGCGAGTTGGCGTGTCGGCATGAATTTCGTTAAAGTCGGATCTTTTACCAGTATAACAATCGAGATGGATGATCTCTCGCGTCTGATCCTGCGTGCCGAAGCCCTGCTCGCACGCGTCGAAGCCCTGCTGCCGGCAGCAGCCGCGGCACCTGACTGGAAAGCCTCGACGGCCTTCCGCTGGCGCAAGCGCGGTGGCCGCGGCCATCTGGAGCCGGTCGCCCGACCGCACCGCATCCGCCTGCAGGACTTGCGCAACGTAGACGAGCAGAAGAAGCGCATCGAGCGCAACACACGCCAGTTCGTCGAGGGACACAGCGCCAACAACGTGCTGCTTACCGGCGCACGCGGCACGGGCAAAAGCTCGCTGGTGAAGGCGCTGCTCAACCGCTACGCTGCAAAGGGACTGCGCCTGATCGAGGTGGACAAGAACGATCTCATCGACCTGCCCGACATCGTCGAACTGATCGACGGGCGCAAGGAGCGCTTCATCATTTTCTGTGACGACCTGTCCTTCGAGGCGAGCGAACCCGGCTACAAGGCGCTGAAGAGCATCCTCGACGGCTCGGTGGCCAGCACGCCGGACAACGTACTGCTCTACGCCACCTCGAACCGCCGCCACCTGATGCCAGAGTACATGCAGGAGAACCTGGAGACGAGGCATGTCGACGGCGAGATCCACCCCGGCGAGACCATCGAGGAGAAAATATCCCTGTCGGAGCGTTTCGGACTGTGGCTGTCTTTTTATCCCTTCGACCAGGATGCCTACCTCGCCATCGCCAGCCATTGGCTGCGCGAGTACGGTGTACCGGATGCCGCCCTTGCCACGGCGCGTGAGGAGGCACTGCAGTGGGCGCTCATGCGCGGCTCACGCAGCGGCCGCATCGCCTGGCAGTTCGCACGCGACTACGCGGGGCAGCACGACGAACCGCATTCAACGCAGAGGTCGCAAAGACGCAAAGATCGCAAAGAGAACAAATAGCCTTGTTTCTTCGCGTCCTTTGCGTTCTTTGCGTTAAATGAGGTTTCATCCATGACCAAAATCGTTGAAGCCGCTGCTGCCGTCATCCTGCAGCCCGACGGCAGCTTTCTACTGGGCCAGCGCCCCGAAGGCAAGCCCTACGCCGGCTACTGGGAGTTTCCCGGCGGCAAGATCGAGCCGGGCGAGACCGCGGCACAGGCGCTGGTGCGCGAGCTGCATGAAGAGCTCGGCATCGAGGCGGATCGCTACACGCCGTGGATTACGCGCGAGTTCGTCTATCCGCACGCCCATGTGCGGCTGCATTTCTTCCGCGTCAGCGGCTGGCACGGCGAGATCCGCGACATCCATCATTCGGCGCTGGCGTGGCGGCGCGCCGACAACGTCGATGTTTCTCCGCTGTTGCCGGCCAACCTCGCCGTACTGCGGGGACTGACTTTGCCGGATGTCTACGCCATCACTCATGCCGGCAAAATCGGCGTCAAGGTACAGCTGAAACTGCTGGAGCGCGCGCTGGCCGGTGGCCTGCGCCTGCTGCAGATTCGCGAGCCGCATTTGACGGCGGAAAAACGCGAGGTGTTCGCGCGCGAGGCGACGCGCCTGGCACATGCCTGCGGCGCGCGCGTGCTGGTAAATGCCGATATCGCCCTGGCGCGGCATGTCGGCGCCGACGGCGTGCACCTGCCCAGCGTGCAACTGATGCAAATGCAGGTGCGGCCCGAACTGCCGCTGGTAGCGGCGTCCTGCCACAACGCGCCAGAACTGGCGCGTGCCGCCGCGCTGGAACTGGATTTCGCGGTGCTGGGAACGGTGCGCGAAACCCTGAGCCATCCCGACATCCACGGCCTCGGCTGGGAACGCTTCACGCAACTGCTGGAAAACATGTCTTTGCCGGTGTTCGCCCTCGGCGGCCTGCAGCGGGAAGACCTGGAGACGGCGCAACAGGCGGGCGCGCACGGCGTCGCCGCCATCCGTGCGGCGTGGAGCTGATTTACTGCTCGTCCGGGAGCGGCTTGCTCTGCTCGGGCACGCGGTACTCCTCCGCCGCCCAGGCGCCGAGATCGATGCTGCGGCAGCGCTCGGAACAGAAAGGCCGGTAGGTATTCTCGGGAATCCACGCCACCGGCTTGCCGCAGGTGCGGCAAGTGACGACGCGCGGTACGGGTGTCTCTTTCACGAATCCGTCGGAACGAAACCTACAGGTTGCAGAAAGTCATCTCGAAGACGACGTCGCTGTCGGCCTGGCGCGGACGCGCATCTGTGCCGGGCGTGGTGAAGCGGACGTTGAGGGCGTATTTGTTGGCGCTGATTTCGGGCACGTAGGGCTCGTTGCGGCGGACGCGCAGGCGCACCATCTGCGCCGTGCGGCCACCGAGCATGAGTTGGTAGGCGCCATGTTGCGCAACCTGTTCTTCCTGGCGGCCGGAGGCGCGCAGCAGGCGCAGCACTATGGACAGGCCGTCGCGGATCGGCAGCATCGGACTGAGCCAGCCGGCCAGGTCACGCTGGCGCGCGGCGACATCGCGATGCAGCCAATAGTGGTACGAGGGCAGGTCGAATTCGCAGACGCCACCCGGGATCGAGGCACGGCTCTTGATACTCATCAGCCAGTCGTTCTCGCGCAGGTAGTGGCCGATCTTGCCCTGCATGTTGAGCAATGCGGCGCTCGCCTGCTCGATCTCGTAGAGCGCGCCGGAGAGCGCCGTTTCGGAAATGTCTGGATTGTTGCGGAAGGACAGGAGGATCTGCCGCTGCCGCTCGAGTTCCTGCACGAGATCGAACTTGAGGTCGGCGCGGCCGGCAACATCGAGGATTTCGAATAGCGTCACCAGGGCAATGTGGTGCTCCTGGGCACCGTCGCTGCCAATGAAGTGCCCCGTCTTGTCGAACAGGTCCTCCAACCGCAGCAGTGTGCGAATGCGCTCGTTGAGAGGATATTCGTAGGTAATCACGCCGCGCTGTGCCGTGGATGCCGTGGAGTCAATTCGGCCAATTCTGACCTATTCCCCGACAAAGTACAACAAGAACCACCCGGAAACCTATGAAACTGCGGTCATTTCCAGATATTTCCGGTGCAGCGCCTCGACCTGCGGACGCAGCGCCGCCAGCGCGCCGCAGTTGTCGATGACATCGTCCGCCACGGCCAGACGCTGTGCCCGGTCGACCTGCGCCGCCATGATGGCGCGGGCTTCTTCCGCGGAGAGACCGCTACGCGACATGACGCGCGCCACCTGCACCTCTTCAGGGCAGTCGACCACCACTACGCGCTGCACACGGCTGCGGTAGCCGCCGGATTCGACCAGCAGGGGCACCACGAGGACGACATACGGCGCGCGCGATGCGGCGCAGCGTCGGTCGGCTTCATCGCCGATCATGGGATGCAGTATACCTTCCAGGCGGGCTTTCACCTGCGCATCGGCGAAGACCCTGCGGCGCATGGCGGCACGATCGAGCGCACTATTCGCTGCGATGACGTCCGCACCGAAGGCCGCGCGTATGGCACCAATGGCCGCCCCGCCCGGTGCCGTCAGTTCATGGGCGATGGCATCGGTGTCCACGACGGTTGCGCCGAGTTCACCGAAAAGATCGGCCGCCGCGCTCTTGCCGCTGCCGATGCCGCCGGTCAGGCCGACAATGAAGCTCATGGCTTGGCGGCCGCGCACTCGGCTTTCGGCACGGAAGCGAATTCCGGTGGCAGGTCGGCCATCGCCTTCGCCAGTTGCTCCGCGTTGCCGCGCACTTCGACGACGATCTTGTCGCCGGCGGCTTCGCGGACCTGGATGCGCGCCGATTTCACTTTCTTCTTTTGCAGGACGTCGAGATAGGCTTTCGCACTTTCTTCGCTTTTGTACAGGCCGAGCGAGATGGCGTACTGATTGGGGCCGCTCTCGCGCACGATGAAGAAATCCTTGACGCCCAGCCGGGTGAGTTCGGCAGCCTTCTTCTCGGCCTGCGCGCCATTGGCGGAAGGCGGGATATGCAACCACCAGGACTGCGGCCCCAAATGCGGACGCTGCTCGATCCGGAGTTGCGCTTCACGGCCGGAAAGCAGTGCGGCAAGCTTGTCGGCCGCCTCGCGTTCAAGTCCTGTCAGCGCGCGGCAAACCTCGCGGGACGGCTCCAGCGCCGCGGCAGGTGGCGCGCCCTTGCCAGCGATACGCACCCTGTCGGGGTCGATCTGCGCACTCAGCCGTTCGCTCTCCCCCCCGCTGCCCGCCTTGCCGAAATACCCCTGGTCCCAGACGAACAGCAGCAGGTTCCCGAGCACCAGCAGGAAAAAAAAGGTGCGCAGGACCTGCATGCTGCTGCTTCAGACCGCTTAGGCGGCGATCTTGGGCAGACGCTTGAGGGCTTCCTTGACCGCTTCTTCCGGATAGTCGTAATCGACCAGTTCGCCGGCGAAGTACTTGTCGTAGGAGGCCATGTCGAAATGGCCGTGGCCCGAGAGGTTGAAGAACAACGTTTTCGCCTCGCCGGTCTGCTTGCAGCGCAGCGCCTCGTCGATGCAGGCACGGATGGCGTGATTCGACTCGGGCGCCGGGATGATGCCTTCGGCGCGGGCGAACTGCACGCCGGCTTCGAAGGTGGCGATCTGCGGCACGGCCACCGCCTCGATCAGGCCCTCGTTGTAAAGCTGGCACACCAGCGGCGAATCGCCGTGATAGCGCAGGCCGCCGGCATGGATCGAGGGCGGCATGAAGTCATGACCGAGGGTGTACATCTTCATCATCGGCGTATAGCCGGAGACATCGCCGAAATCGTAGGCATAGACACCCTTGGTCAGACTCGGGCAGGAACTCGGCTCGGCCGCCACCAGGCGCACCTTCTTGCCCGCCGCCTTGTCGGCAAGGAAGGGGAAGGCGGTGCCGGCAAAGTTGGAGCCGCCACCGCAGCAGGCGAACACCATGTCGGGATAATCGCCAACCTTCTCGAACTGCTTCTTGGCTTCCAGGCCGATCACCGTCTGGTGCAGGCAAACGTGGTTCAGCACCGAGCCCAGGGAATAATTGGTGTCCTTGCGCGAGGCTGCCTCCTCGACCGCTTCGGAGATGGCCAAGCCTAGCGAGCCGGGGTTGTTCGGGTCCGCCGCCAGCGCGGTGCGGCCGGCGTTGGTCATGTCGGTGGGCGAAGCGAAGACTTCAGCGCCCCATGTCTGCATCATCGAGCGGCGGAAGGGCTTCTGGTTGTAGCTCACCTTCACCATGTACACACGCACTTCGATACCGAACATCTGGCCGGCGAAGGCGATCGAGGAACCCCACTGGCCGGCGCCGGTTTCAGTGGTCAGGCGCGTGATGCCAACCATCTTGTTGAAGTAGGCCTGCGGCACGGAGGTGTTGACCTTGTGCGAGCCGGCCGGGCTGACGCCTTCGTACTTGTAGTAGATCTTCGCCGGCGTGCCAAGCATCTGCTCGAGGCGGCGGGCACGGAACATCGGCGTCGGCCGCCACTGTTTGTAGATCTGGCGCACTTCTTCGGGAATCGGAATCCAGCGCTCGCCGGACATTTCCTGCTCGAGCAGCGGCCCGGGGAAAATGGCCAGCATCTGCTCGGGCGTGACCGGATTGCCGTCCGGCGCCAGCGGCGGCAGCGGCGGCTTCGGCATGTCCGCGACAACGTTGTACCAGTGGGTCGGAATATCGGCTTCGTTGAGCATAATCTTGATGTCAGACATCTCTTTCCTCCTCGATCTATGGATTGTGTGCCAGGCTTGTCTGCTTTCCTCCCCCGCAGCCTGGATTGAACCGACTACTGAATTACCTTAGCCCATGTGGGGGGAAAATAATAGCCCGGGTATACTGCATACACAAGCCGTTTTTCGCGCTCCCCTTGCCCATTAGTTGCTTACCCAAGCCGCCCTTATAAGCAATTACCAGCGCATCCTCACGCTGTAATCGAGCGTTGCCTTGCCCTCGGCGGGCACCGTCACCCGCCAGACGGCGGAATGCGCATCGCCCTTCGCATGTTTCTGGCTCTCGGAAATCATTTCCCAATCCCCCGGCACCGGCTCGACCACCTTGACGGTCACTGCAACGTCCTTGGCGTTGGCAAGTTCGATGCTGTAGGCGCTCTCATAGACGGCGTTGGGTGAGCCAGCGATCTTGCGGAAAGATGTCTGCTTGCGCGCCGCCTTGACGTCGAAAGCATCGCCCAGCTTGAGGCGCACGACCTCGTGCTTCGTGGTATGGTCGATGCCGTCTTCGCCGATGAAGAGGGCATTGCCGTGCGAATCCTTTTTGTAGACCCGCACGATGCCCTTGGGCAGCGGTTGGCCGAGATCGCCACCCTTGTTGTCGAACTCGACGAAGACGGCAACCTTATGCTTGCGGCCCAGATCGGGGTAGGCGCCGCGGTAGTACCAGTCCTGTCCGGCGAGGCGGTATTCCTTGCGCACGGGCACGCTGGCGGCGGAGAGCAGCGCCACCTGTTTGGTCTGGTTGTCCTGGAGCGTCGTCGGCCGGTTCAGCGAATAGAGGTGGTACTCGAAGAGCTGCTCGCGCGCCATATCGGTGGCCGGCGGCGCCGCCATGCCCTTGGCCGCGAAGGCTTGCGGCCGCATTTCTTCGCGCACGCGATTCACGTCGCCGGCAACCAGTTGCAGGCGGGCATTCTCGTAGCTCGAGCCGCTCTGGTTGGTCAGCGTCACCCAACCGGCGAGGTCGAGCTTCGACTCGTCGCCGGAGAGTTCCGCGACGTAGTCGGCGCGCCAGGAGAGGCCGCCGCTGAGGTAGGACAGCTCCGCCGCCTGCCGTCCCGCGACGGCGCTCTCCAACTGCACCACCAGCGTCGGCCGCTCGCGCAGGTTGGGCGGGATCGCGCCGTAGGCGATGCGCCCGGGCACGCCACTTTCGATGCGGTCGGCGTACTTCAGCACCACGCCGCCGTTGGTCGCCAGCACCTCGGCCTGTTCGCGCGTCTCGGCGCCTGTTGCCGGATTCGTCCTGATCACCGTGACACTGCGGCCGACATACTTCTCCAGCAGCTTCTGCGGCGTCAGCAGGTCGAAGTCGAAGTTCTGCTCGATCAGACGCAGGCCACCGCCGGACAGGGCGCGCAGGCTGGCGGTCTCCGGCCGCATCTTGGCGCTGACATCGCGCAGGGCGATGCTGTTCGCGCCACGGTCGAAGGTGATGCGGCGCACTTCCTTGATGAGGGCCAGCGAATCGTTGTAGATGGTGACGGCGACCTCCTCGCGGTCGTCGGCGCGGCTGACCTTCTCGGCGGCGACGGTGGACAAGGTCATGCTGGCGAAGCTCGCCAGCATGAGGGTTGCTGTCAACGTCGTACGATTATTCATGGCGACTCCGGTTGTGTGTGCGTGTGTGTGTGCCGCGTTAACGCCGGCTTCATCGCAACGGGGTTAGCGATTCTCATCGCGGCCGATCCGCACCAGCCCTTCCAGCACCAGGTTGTCGACGTGCCGCTTCGGGATGCGCAGCAAGTCCACAAGCTGCGACGCTGCGCCGCCGCTGACGAGACAGGTCGCCTGCGGATAGGCTGCCACCTGCGCGAACATGCGCTCTATGGCACCGGCCTGGGCCTGCAGGCAGCCGCTGACGATGGCATCCGCCGTGTTGCGTGGCAGGCCGGCGAACTTGCCGTCGGCCAGCGGCAACTGCGCCGTATTGCCGGCCAGCGCACGGCACATGAGCGCCACGCCAGGCAGGATGAGGCCGCCCTGGAAGTTGCCTTCGGCATCGAGGACATCCACGGTTGTCGCGGTGCCGGCACACACGACCAGGCACGCGCCTTCGTGCAAGGCGCGTGCGCCGATGAGCGCTGCCCATCGGTCGACGCCGAGCTGCTCCGGATTGTTGTAGAGGTTGCGCACGCCGTACTGCGCAAGCTGACTTTTCGCCCAGACCTGCGGCGTGCCGAGCAAAGTCAGTGCCGAGAGGACGGCGTCGCCCACCTGGGGGCCGGCGACATTGGCGACAACGGCCCTGTCGATGCGCGGCTGGGCGCGGATCAGGTCCGCCAGCCCCGGCAGGTCGGTGTACTCGAGCAGGCCCAGCGCACACCAATCGGCGCCGTCATGCACGCCCCACTTGAGACGCGTGTTACCGCAGTCGATGGCGAGAATCATGATTTTCTCAAACTCACTTCGCCGCTGACGATGCGGCGCATGCCGGCCGCGGTTTCGAGCAGCAGCGCGCCATCGTCATCCACGCCGGCACAGCGCCCTTCCAGCGGCGCGGTGCCTTCGGCAAGAATGCGCACGCCCAGCCCGGCATGGGCATTGCGCGCCTGCCAGGCCGCGGCAAAACCGGCGAAACCCGTGTGCGCGAACTCATCCAGCAGGGTCGCGAGACCATTGAGCAGATTCGCCAGTAGCAGATTACGGGAAGGCGCATAGGGCATCACCGAGGCGAGCGCGCCTGCCTCAGTGTCGACGGCGTCGGCGATGTCCCGCGGCAGGCGAATATTGAGACCGATACCGATCACCGCAACGTGCCGACCGCCTGTCGACACGGTTTCGACGAGGATGCCCCCCAGCTTGGCGCCATCGGCGAGAATGTCGTTCGGCCATTTCAGGCTCACGCCGGCGGCACCCATGTCCTCCAGCGCATGCGCCGCGGCCACGCCCACCGCCAGGCTGAGGCCCATGGGTGGCGGCATGCCTGCGGGAAAGCGCCACAGCAGGGAAAAGGTCAGGCTGTCGCCCGGCGCCGACAGCCAGCTGCGGCCACGCCGGCCGCGGCCGGCGGTCTGCCGCTCGCAAACAACGACGCTGCCGCAAGCCGCACCATGCTGGGCACGTTCGAGCAGCAGCGTGCTGCTCGACTCGCAGCTGTCGAGCAGCGAGATGGCGAAACGCTCTGGCACTTGCAATGCCGCTGCGATGACCAGCGTGCTCAATGGTTCAGAAGGATGCGCCTGCATGAAATGACTTGGGAGTTCGGACGGCTTCTGCGCCGCATTATGCGGGAATTGCCCGTTCTTCGCCGTGACTTGGGCTGCGCGCTCATTTACACTCGACCCATGAGCCTGCCGCTTGCCGTTCGCAGCCGCATTTCGCGCGCAGCCCTGTTGTTTGCCTGCTCGGTCTTTTGCGCCGGCTGCACCACCTCGCCCACCAGCGGCCGGACGCAATTCAACATCCTCCCCGGCGAACTGGAAACCACTGTTCCGGATCTGCGCTTCGACGTCAAGACCCTGCTGGCCACAGACGGGGAATTCTGCAGCGGGGAGGAAAACCCCTGCTCGGCCCAGGCCGCTGCCGACAAGCTGGCGCAACGCATCGCCCCGATTGCCGCACGCCTCGGTGCCAAGGCGGCGGAACTGAGCCCGGAACTGGTGACACGCGTGCCGCACGTGGAAGTCTTTGTCGTGCCTGACGACTCCCCCTCCGTCCGCTCGAGTGCAGGGGGAAAAATCGCCGTCAGCTCGGGACTGGCCCGGCTTGCCCTCACGGACACGGAGCTGGCGCTGGCACTGGCACGGGAATTCGGCCGGCTGGCGGCGGCGCATCACCGCGAGAGCGCATCGGCGGGACTGGCCGTGTCCCTGGTCGCCGGCTCGCCGCTGACCAGCGCCTACCTGGCAACGACGCTCCTCGCCGACATTGTTTTTCCGATGGGCGCGCTCGCCAGGTTAGGCATCTCGCTGCTCGCCTCGATGGGCACCGAGCAGCTGGTCGAGGCGTCACAGCAGGAAGAGGCAGACGCGTTCGCGGCAAAACTGATGCTGGCGGCCGGCTACGATCCGCAGGAGCTTGCGAAAGCGCAGCCTGACGCGCCGCAGGGCGCAGCGACGATCGGCTGGCTCTCGACCTACACCGAGTCCCGCGCCAGGGTGGCTGCGATGACACAGCCCGATCCCTGGCCCGACGAAGCGTTACAGGCAGTTGCCGTTGCGCCCAATCCCTGGCCGGACGAAGTGCTAACACTGCCCGCCATGGTGGTCACACCCGAGCCCTGGCCCAACGAAGCGCTTGTGCAGCAGGAGTCGCCGGCTGAGCCGAACCAGGCAAACCCAGAGGGCATTACCCGGCTTGCTGCTTCCAAACCTGCAACGGACGACACGGAGGAAACCCTGGCCGCACCACCCAAAACCCTGGCAAAAAAAACGCCGAGTAGAAAAAAACCCGCCGTGAAGAAACTCCGGAAAAAAACTCGCGTGGCAGCAAAGAAGCAGTAGCGATAGTACTTCCTTGTTCGACGCTTACTTGTGCGCCGCGCCGTCTTTCAGCGACTGACTTTTACTGGCGGCTCAGGATCGCCGCCGTCGTTATCCATACCCAGTTCCTGAATCTTGCGCGTGATCGTATTGCGGCCAATGCCGAGCATCTGCGCCGCATCGATGCGACGGCCCGCCGAGGCCAGCAGGGCATGGCGGATCAGGGTGCGCTCGAACTCGCGCGCGAGGCTGCCCCAAACGGCACCGGGGCGTCCCGCCAGCAGGCGATCGGCTTCGGCACCGAGGGCCACCTTCCAGTCCGCCTCGGTTTCGCGCGGCGCTTGCTCGCGCAGCTCCGGCGGCAGGTCGGCAATCTCGATCACCTGGCCGGGCGCCATGACCGTCAGCCAGTGACAGAGATTCTCCAGCTGACGCACGTTGCCGGGGAAAACCAGGGCGGAGAGAAACTTCAGCCCAGCCTCTGACACCCGTTTCGGCTCCACGCCGAGGTCCTGCGCGCTCTTGGCAAGAAAGTGCTTCACCAGCAGGGGAATGTCCTCGCGCCGCTCACGTAACGGCGGCAGGCGCAGGCGGATGACGTTGAGCCGATGGAACAGGTCTTCGCGGAACAGGCCCTGCTTGACGCGCTCGTCGAGATCCTGGTGGGTGGCGGCAATGACGCGCACATTGGCCTTGACCGGCTGATGGCCACCGACGCGATAGAAATTTCCGTCGGAGAGCACACGCAGCAGGCGTGTCTGCAACTCGGCAGGCATGTCGCCGATCTCGTCAAGGAACAGTGTGCCGCTCTCGGCCTGTTCGAAACGGCCGCGGCGCATGGCGGTGGCGCCGGTGAAGGCGCCGCGCTCGTGACCGAACAGCTCGGACTCGAGCAGGTCGCGCGGAATCGCCGCCGTATTGATGGCGACGAAGGGCTTGTCGGCGCGCGGACTGTGGCGGTGCAGGGCGCGCGCCACCAGTTCCTTGCCGGTGCCGGACTCGCCGTTGATGAGCACCGTGGCATGCGACTGCGACAGACGGCCGATGGCGCGAAACACTTCCTGCATCGACGCTGCCTTGCCGAGAATCTCCGGTGCCATAGCGGATGACTCGGGCAATGCCTCCTGCCGCGTCGATTCGTCGATGGCGCGGCGCACCAGGTCGAGGGCCTGATCGATGTCGAAAGGCTTGGGCAGATACTCGAAAGCCCCGCCCTGGAATGCAGACACCGCACTGTCGAGATCGGAATAGGCGGTCATGATGATCACCGGAATGCCCGGGAAACGCGTCTTGACCTTCTGCAGCAACGACAATCCCGACTCGCCTGGCATGCGGATGTCGGAGACCAGCACCTGCGGCGGCGGCGCACCCGCGTCGAGCGTGGCCAGGGCCTCGGCCGCCGAGCCGAAGCTCTTGAAGGCAATCTCCTCGCGTGCCAAAGCCTTCTCGAAGACCCAGCGGATGGAACGATCGTCGTCGATGATCCAGACGGGGTTCATGGGATTTCCTGGTTGAGTGTGTGCAGCGGCAGCAGCACCGTAAAGCAGGTACGGCCCGGACGGCTGTCGGCCTCGATGCTGCCCTGGTGCTGCTGGATGAAGTTCTGCGCCAGCGTCAGGCCCAGGCCGCTGCCGCCTGCCCGGCCGGAAACGAGGGGATAGAACATCTGTTCGCGGATTCCGTCCGGTATGCCGGGACCGTTGTCGATGACCTGCAGTTCCAGCGCCAGGCGATGGCGCTTCTTGGCAAGGGTGACCTGCCGCTGCGCACGCGTACGCAGGATGATCTCGCCACGCCCTTCCAGTGCCTGCGCGGCATTACGGACGATGTTGAGGAGGGCCTGGATCAACTGCTCCCTGTCTCCGGTGGCATGGGGCAGACTGGTGTCGTAATCACGTTTGATTTCCATATCAGGGAACTCGGCAAGGATGAGGGCACGCACCCGCTCAAGGATCTCATGGATGCCGACCGGTTGCGGCTGCATCAGCCGGTGCGAGCTGAGCAGCCGGTTCATCAGCTCCTGCAGGCGATCGGATTCCTTGATGATGACCTGGGTGTATTCGTGCAACTGCGGATTGGCGAGCTCCCGCTCAAGCAATTGCGCCGAGCCGCGGATGCCGCCCAGCGGATTCTTGATTTCATGCGCAAGATTGCGGATCAGCTCGCGGTTGGCCAACTGCTGTTCGGCCAGGCGTTCTTCCCGCTCCGTCTTTAATTGCTGATCGATATGGCGAAACTCGAGCAGCAGCCGGATATGTCCGGCTTCCACGGGGGTCACGGTGCAGTCCAGATGCAGCGGCTCAGCCCCGTGACGGCGACCCATAGGAAATCCTCTGACGGGATGCATCGTGAAATTTTGCCCGGTGTAACTCCAGTTGTTGGCCAGGGCGTTGTCGAGCGCGGCGGCCAACCCGGGCGGCTCGCCCAGAAGTTGGGCCAGGGGCCGCTGCAACAGCTGTCGGGCGCTGGTGGCAAACAGGTTCTCCGCGGCGGGATTGAGGTACTGGATGACCAGTGCGTCATCCAGCAGGATGACGGCTGAAGAGAGCAGGTCCAGTCCGGCGAAAGCGCTAACGGGGAATTTTTTCGATGCAGCCATGCTAGCAGGTTAGCAAAAACCGCACCACCGAGCCGGGCAGGGCTCGCGCCTACCTGAGATTGCCGATTTCCTTCTTCAGCGCTTCGAGGTTGCGTTCATGCAGGGCCGCCTTGTCCTTGTAGGGCTGCAGGCGGTCCAGCACGCGCTGGTAATTGCGCTCGTCCCCGGTGCGGATGGCCTCCTGCTCGGCGAGATCTTTCCTGGCTTGATCGAGATTCTTCTGTTCGGTAGCCAGTTCCTGCTCGAGAATCATGCGCCGGTCGTTGTCGCGTGCCTTTTGCACGTCGCCATTGACCTTGGGAAATCCTGCCGGCGAAGGCGTGTTCGACGCACGGCCCGGCACGGTGGACACGCGCTGATCGCGGCTCAATGCATTGCATTTCGCCTTCAGCGAGGGTTTGGTATTGGTATAGGTAACATGCCCATCCTCGTCCACGCATTTGTAAACATCCGCCCAGGCCGGCATGGCAAGCCAGGCCACAGCCCAGACAGAAAATAATTTCCAGTTAATATTCATGATGTTCCACCAAAAAATCAAGAACTCGCTTCAAGTGTATGCGAAGACCAGCTTCTATACAAACGCTTTCGTTGGCCTAAAGGTGGACAAAAAAAAGACGGCCGCAGCCGTCCTTTTTTGCCCGCGCCCCGTTCAGAGCGAATAGTACATCTCGTACTCGACCGGATGCGTCGTCATGCGGAAGCGCGTCACCTCCTCCATCTTCAGGTCTATGTAGGCATCGATCATTTCGTTGGAGAAGACGCCACCACGGGTGAGGAACTCGCGATCCTTGTCGAGATAGTCAAGCGCCTGGTCGAGCGAGGAACAGACGGTCGGGATCTTGGCATCCTCTTCCGGCGCCAGGTCGTACAGGTTCTTGTCGGCGGGATCGCCCGGGTGGATCTTGTTCTGCACGCCGTCCAGTCCGGCCATCATCAGGGCAGTAAACGCCAGGTAGGGGTTGGCGGTCGGGTCCGGGAAGCGCACTTCGATGCGGCGCCCCTTGTCGCTCTGCACATAAGGAATGCGGATCGAGGCGGAGCGGTTGCGGGCCGAGTAGGCCAGTTTCACCGGGGCTTCGAAGCCCGGCACCAGGCGCTTGTAGGAGTTGGTGCCGGGGTTGGTGATGGCGTTGAGCGCGCGTGCGTGCTTGATGATGCCGCCGATGTAGTACAGGGCGAACTCGGACAGGCCGGCGTAGCCGTTGCCGGCAAACAGGTTCTGGCCGCCTTTCCAGATCGACTGGTGCACGTGCATGCCAGAACCGTTGTCGCCGACAATGGGCTTGGGCATGAATGTCGCCGTCTTGCCGTAGCTGTGGGCGACGTTATGCACAACGTACTTCAGCACCTGGGTCTGGTCGGCGCGTCGCACCAGGGTATTGAACAGGGTGCCGATCTCGCACTGGCCGGCGGTGGCGACTTCGTGATGATGCACTTCGACTTCGACGCCGCAGGCTTCCAGCGCCAGACACATGGCGGCACGGATGTCGTTCAGGCTGTCGACCGGCGGCACCGGGAAATAGCCGCCCTTGACGGTGGGGCGATGGCCAGAGTTGCCGCCGTCGATCTTCTCGGCCGAAGCCCAGGCGGCCTCCTCGGAAAACACTTTGCAATAGGAGCCGGACATGTCCACGCTCCACTCGACCGAGTCGAAAACGAAGAACTCGGGCTCGGGGCCGAAATAGGCAACATCCCCCAGGCCGGTGGATTTCAGGTAGGCCTCGGCACGCTTGGCGATGGAGCGCGGGTCGCGGTCATAACCCTTGCCGTCGGCGGGCTCGACCACGTCGCAGGACAGCACCAGCGTGGTCTCGTCCATGAAGGGATCGATGTAGGCGGTGGCGGCATCCGGCATCAGCAGCATGTCGGAGGCTTGGATACCCTTCCAGCCGGCGATCGACGAACCGTCGAAAGCGTGGCCGGACTCGAATTTGTCGGTGCCGAATTGCTTCACCGGCACACCGACGTGCTGCTCCTTGCCGCGCGTGTCCGTGAAGCGGAAGTCGACGAACTTGACTTCCCTGTCCTTGACCAGCTTGAAAACCTCTTGAGGCGACATCACTTTCTCCTAGAGTCTGAATCAAATTCGGAAATGGGTATTGTGTGCAGATGGCTCTAGCAGAAAATGTGCCAAGGCCCTAAGAAGGCAACGCCATTGTGCCACAAGGGATAACTTCGGCAGACGAAAAGGCGCAAGCACCAGCGAGGTGCAAAAACAGGAAACCGCTGCACTATTTTGGTGCAATCCGGCAGTTGAGGGTGACCGCCCGAAAATGGGGGGCCCCTGGCAGTTGGCTGGCGATGCGCTGTTCGAGCTTGGCCATGCGCGCAGTGTCACAACAGGCTTCACGGGCCAGAAAAACATCCGCCTCGACGCGATTGCCAAGATAGTGCAGCACCGTCCTTTCAATTCCCGCCGCCTCCTCCCCCAGCAGCGCGTGCAACTGCACCATCAGCACATCACGGTCGGGAAGGTCGGCGCTGCTGCGCATCAGGGTTTGGTCTTCCTCGGCGTCGATATGCACCAGCACGTCAGCCACCTCGGGATGCGCATCGAGCACACGCTGCCGTGCGCACTCGCCCAGGCGGTGCCCCTCGGAAACGCTGACGCGGGGATCGACCAGTACATGGGCATCGACCAGGGCCTGGTGCGCCATGCGCCGGGTGCGCAACTCGTGCAGCCCCAGGACACCCGGCGTTTCCCGCAGCGTACGGCGGATGGCCTCGACCTTTTCCTTGTCGAGCCCGGTATCGATCAGCTCCTGCAGGGATTCCCAGCCCAGTTTCAGGCCCATGCGCAGGATCATGAAGCCCATGATGGCGGCAGCCAGCAGGTCGAGGAACGCCCAGCCCATCAATGCGCCGGCGATGCCGGCGACCACCACCAGGGCCGAGGCGGCATCGGCGCGCGTATGCCAAGCATTGGCCGCCAGCATGGGAGAGCGCAGACGCCCGGCGACACGCAAGAGATAACGAAAGAGGATTTCCTTCGAGGCGGCCGTGGCCAACGCTACCCACAGCGCGATCAACTCGACCGGCTGCAGATCGGCAACATGCTGCAGGCGCAGCGTCGCCTCCCACAGGATGCCGAAGCCGATCAGCGACAGGGAAGCCCCGAGGATCAACGTGGCGGCGGTCTCGACGCGGGCATGGCCGTAGGGATGCTCACGATCGGCCGGATGGCTACCCTTGCGGTTGGCATAGAGAACTAAAAAGTCCGAGAGGAGGTCGGAAAAGGAATGGATGCCGTGGGCGATCAGCGATTGCGAATGCGCCAGCCAGCCGACGACCAGCTGGACAACGGTCAGGGCCAGGTTGAGCGCCGCCGATATCCAGGTGGCGCGGCTCGCCTCGCGATAGCGCCCCGCGTCAGTCGCGCCAACCTGCGGCGGAGAAGAGGGGGGGGATTTTTCTACGGACATGAGAGCATCACTTATACTTGTTCTATCATTCTAATCGTCCCGGTCGCGATGGGAAATATCAGCGAAATACTGGCTCTGGCGCAGAAGCGCGCCGAGGAACTCGGCCTGCCCTATGAAGGCACCCTGACGCCCGGTGAAGCTCATGCAATCCTGCAGCTTGCACCGGGGGCGAAACTGGTAGATGTGCGCACGCGACCCGAACTGGATTTCGTCGGCCGCATCCCCGGAGCGATCGAAATCGAATGGCAGTTCTATCCGGGCTACGCGTTGAACACGCATTTCATGGTGGAACTGAAGCAGCAGGTCGACCCCGAGTCACTGGTCATGTTTATCTGCCGCAGCGGACACCGCTCGCACCGCGCAGCCGCGCTGGCGACGGAAGCGGGCTATGCGGACTGCTACAACGTGCTGGAAGGCTTCGAAGGCGACAGGGACGCCAGGGGGCAGCGCGGCAAGGTGGGCGGCTGGCGCGCCGCCGGACTACCCTGGCAGCAAGGCTGAGGCGCTCCCCTCCAATTTTTTTGGATAATACAAAAACCATGCAATCAGTAGCGATTCAATTTGACCGTTTCAACACTCTGGCAGACGCCGATGCGCAAGCGCGCATCGAGGCCGCGCGCGCGCGGCTCGGCGAACGCGTCGTCTTGCTCTGCCACCACTATCAGCGCGCCGACGTCTACCGCCATGCCGACCTGACGGGCGACTCGCTCAAGCTGTCGCGGCTGGCAGCGCAATCCGACGCCGAGTACATCGTCTTCTGCGGCGTGCATTTCATGGCGGAAGTGGCGGACATTCTCTCCAAGCCGGAACAGATCGCCATCCTGCCGGACCTCGCCGCCGGCTGCTCCATGGCCGACATGGCCAGCCTCGCCAAGGTGGAGCGCTGCTGGCGCGAACTGGAAGCCGTCGTCGGCGATCCGGACACGCTGTTCACCCCCGTCACCTACATCAATTCCGCCGCCGACCTGAAAGCCTTCTGCGGCGAGCACGGCGGCATCGTGTGCACCTCGAGCAACGCGCCGAAAATCCTCGAATGGTCGTTTGCCCAGCGCGAGAAGGTGCTGTTCTTCCCCGACCAGCACCTCGGCCGCTGGAGCGGACACAAGATGGACATTCCGCTCGACGAAATGGCGGTGTGGGATCCTGACTTGGAAAACGGTGGCCTCGACGCCGAACAGATCCGTCGCGCCCGCATCCTGCTGTGGAAGGGCCACTGCTCGGTGCACCAGATGTTCCAGGCCGGGCATATCCTGCGCTTCAGGAACGAACACCCGGACGGGCTGGTCATTTCGCACCCGGAATCGAATTTCGACGTCTGCCGGCTGTCCGACTACGTCGGCTCGACCGAATTCATCATCAAGACCGTCAAGGCGGCGCCGGCCAACACGCACTGGCTGGTCGGCACGGAGCTGAATCTCGTCAGTCGCCTCGCCGAGGAAGTGAAACCGGAGGGAAAAACCGTGCAATTCATGGCACCGATGGTGTGCATGTGCTCCACCATGGGGCGTATTGATCCGCAGCATCTGGCCTGGTGCCTGGAAAACCTTGCCGAGGGCAACGTCGTCAACCGCATCTCGGTGCCGCCACTCGAGGCCGAACTGGCGAAAGTCGCCCTCAAGCGCATGCTCGACGTTTCATAGCCGTGGTCAAGCCCGCCGTCACCCGCCAGGCCAAGCCGGCTCACACCCCGCTTGGCGATGCGCCTGTGCAGCGCCTGCATGTCTGCACCTACAACATCCACAAGGGTTTCTCGCAGTTCAAGGCGCGCATGATGATTCACGAACTGCGCCAGCGCCTGCACGGTCTCGATCCGGACATCGTCTTCCTGCAGGAAGTGCAGGGACTGCATGCGGGCCACGCCGAGCGGCACCACGATTGGCCGGCGGAAGGTCAGCACGACTTTCTCGCCGAGGGCGTCTGGCCGGACACGGCTTACGGCGGCAACGTCATCTACGACCACGGCCACCACGGCAACGCCATCCTCTCGCGCTTCCCCATCCTGTCCTCGCACAACGAGGATATCTCGGAGCTGAAATTCGAGCGGCGCGGCATGCTGCACACGGTGGTGGCGGTGCCCGGCTGGCAAGTGCCGCTGCACTGCGTCTGCGTGCACCTGGGGCTCACGGCCGCAGCGCGCCGGCGGCAGATGATCACGCTCGCCGAGCACCTGGAGAAAGTCAGTCCCGGCGATACGCCGCTGATCATCGCCGGCGACTTCAACGACTGGCACAACCGCGCCGGCAACCTCATCGCCGAGCGCCTCGGCATGCTGGAAGTGTTCGGCGGCGTCAATGGCCGGCCGCCGCGCAGCTTTCCCGCGAAGCTGCCGGTGTTCCGCCTCGACCGCATCTATGTGCGCGGTTTCGCCATCGAACGCTCGGAGGTGCATTTCGGCGCGCCGTGGTCGAAAATCTCCGATCATGCCGCCCTCTCGACGCATATCCAGATCACGTAAGTTGCGACCGATGAGCGACCCGCGCGCGCGTTCGTTCGCGACCCTCCAAGGGGGCGCCGGCCCTCCTTGAGGCGGTTCGGCGAAGACCATGAAAGCCGAGTATCTGCCCGGCAACGCCATCACGCTCCTGGAGATGGGCGGCGCCTATTTTCCAGCACTGTTGGCTGCGATCGACGCCGCACAGCAGGAATTCCACCTCGAGACCTATATCTTCGAAGCCGACGCCACCGGACACGCGGTGGCCGGCGCGCTCTGCCGCGCAGCGCAGCGTGGCGTGGCGGTCAGGGTCATGGTCGACGGTTTCGGCGCGCCGGATTTTGCGACTGCCTACCGACCGCTGCTGGAAGCGGCGGGCGTACAAGTGCTCATCTACCGGCCGGAGATCGCCCGCTTCCGCCTGCGCCGCTATCGCCTGCGCCGCCTGCATCGCAAGCTGGCCGTGGCCGACGGCCGGATCGCCTTCGTCGGCGGTATCAACATCATCGATGATCTCGGCTTCGAGCATCCGGAAACGCCGCGCTACGACTACGCGGTGCGCATCGAAGGCCCGTTGCTCACGCCCATTCATGCCTCTGCATGCCGGCTTTGGGGATTGGTCGCTTGGGCAAGTTTCCGCCGCCGCCTGCGCCAGCCACCGGCGGCGCAGGCGGTTGCCGAAACGTGTGGAACAATGCACGCCGCCTTTCTCGTCCGCGACAACCTGCGGCATCGCCGCGACATCGAGGAGGCTTACCTGAAGGCGATCAAGGGCGCGCGCGAGGAAATCATCCTCGCCAACGCCTACTTCCTGCCCGGCTTGCGCTTCCGTCGCGCCCTGCTGGAAGCCGCCGGGCGCGGCGTGCGCATCATCGTCCTGCTACAGGGCCGCGTCGAGTACGCCTTGCAGCATTACGCCACCCAATCACTCTACGGAACCCTGCTCGCAGGGGGCATCCGCATCTTTGAATACCAGCGGAGCTTTCTGCACGCCAAGGTCGCCGTCGTGGACGGCACTTGGGCCACCGTCGGCTCGAGCAACATCGACCCCTTCAGCCTGCTGCTGGCGCGGGAAGCAAACGTCGCCGTCAGCGACCCCTGTTTCGCCGCCGAGCTGCGCTCAAGCCTCAAGGCTGAGATGCAGGCCGGCGCGCATGAACTGCGGCACGAGGACTGGCAGCGCACATCCTGGCTGCACCGCCTGGCAAGCCGGATGGCCTACAGTCTGGTGCGGCTGATGGTTGGCATCGCTGGCTACGGTGGGCGACTCTAGGGTCACCACCCACTTTCCGGCAAACCGGCACGCGATGGCCGCCTGGCGGAGACGATGCCGGTGTTCACGCCGAACCAGTTCAAGCCACCAAAGAGTCGCGCATACTCGATCTTCACGCAACGGTCCATGACGACTTCCAGGCCGGCGCCTTCCGCCCTGCGCACCGCCTCGGGATTGATCACGCCAAGCTGCAACCAAAGCACCTTGGCGCCGATTGCAATGGCCTCCTCGACGATGGCCGGGATATCCTCGGCGCGGCGGAAGCAGTCGACGATATCCACCTGCTGCGGCACTTCGCGCAGCGACGGATAGCACTTCTGGCCGAGCACCTCCGCATAGGCCGGATTGACGGGGATGACGGTGTAGCCATGCTCGAGCATGTACTTGGCGGCGAAATAGCTCGGCCGGTACCAGTTGGCGGAAAGACCCACCACCGCAATCGTGCGGTTCTGCATCAATATCCGGCGCAAGCCGGCCACGTCGTCGATCATCGCGGTTTCCCTCCTGCTTAATATCCTGGTGGCGCCGGCGTAAAGCGGCCACGCGGCAGACGGCTGCGCTGCCAGTGCATTATCGCCCAGCGCCACAGATCCTCCAGCCTGGCATCTGCCAGATCCGCGGGCGGCTGCTGGCCGAGAAAGCCGAGTGCGGCCATCAAAGCCGTCTGCGGACGATCGGCAGCAATCGGTCTCGCACGCGTCTGCTTCGACAGTTTCTCCCCCGCCGCATTGACCGCCGCCGGCAGATGCAGATAATCCGGCTGCGCCAGTCCGAGCCGCCGCTGCAGGCAAATCTGCCGCGGCGTCGAATCGAGCAGATCGGCGCCACGTACGACATGCGTTACGCCCTGCTCGGCATCATCGACCACCACCGCCAGCTGATAGGCAAAGTAGCCATCGGCACGCAACACGACGAAATCCCCTACTTCCGCGGCCAGGTCCTGGCAAACGCGGCCCTGCAGCGCATCGTCGAAACACACCAGGCCAGGTTCGACCTTGAGCCGCCAGGCGCGCGCTTCCCGCCCCGGCGGCAGGCCGTTGCGGCAGGTGCCCGGATAGCGCGACGCGGCGTCCGCACCCAGGGCTGAATCCGCCACCTCGCGGCGCGTGCAGGCACAGGCGAAAACGCTGCCGTCGCGGCGCAAGCGCTCGAACATCGCCCGGTAATGCGCCGTGCGCCGGCTCTGCTGGATCACCTCACCCTCCCAGGCAAAACCCAGGCTTTCCAGGTTGCGCAGGATCACGTCGGCCGCGCCGGGCACGGACCGCGGCGCGTCAACATCCTCCATGCGCAGCAGCCATTCACCGTCGGCCGTGCGCGCGTCGAGATAACTGCCGACGGCCGCCACCAGCGAGCCGAAATGCAGCGGGCCCGTCGGCGAGGGCGCGAAACGGCCGCGATAGCGGAGAGCAGCAGACACGTCCGACGTCATGCGCGCATGGTAGCGCAGCACGCCGTCCATCAGGCAAATCCTGCCGCTGGCGGCGAACGTGAAGCACGTCACGGTGAAGCATGACATGCGCGTGTAGGATCGCGCCGCACCTAACGGGAAAAGGGAAACACATGGCTGAGCCGTATCGGCTCGAAACCTGGCAGTCGGGCGTGGATGTCGCCATCCACGCCGAACGCGTGCGCCTGCTCTATGCGCTTGCGCGCATCGCGGTACCCGCCATGCTGGCGGTCGCGTTGCTGACTGCCTTCTTCGTGTGGCCGGCCGTGGCGCGCGGCCAGCTCGTGTCCTGGCTCTCCATGACCTTCCTGTGCGCGCTCGCCGTGATCGGTCTGCTGTTGCGCTACCGGCAGGCGGTGCCGCGCGCCGACCAGGCCCTGCGCTGGGAGCGCCGCTTCGCCGTCCTGGCGGCGATTGCCGGTTTTCTCTGGGGCATGACCATCTGGCTGCTCCTGCCGCAAACGGGGGAGCAGCAGCGGCTATTCCTCGTCCTGACCTTGTGCATAGTCAGTCTCGGCGGCACGGCGGTGTTGTCCCCATCGCGCCTGGCCTACCACGCCTTCATGGCGCCGATGATCTTCCCGTCGGCCTTCTTCCTGCTCCTCGGCCGGCCAGACAGCATCGCCACCTCCGGCTGGAGCGTGCTGATCTACGTCGCCGTGCTGGTCGCGGTGCACGAAGCCCTCTACCGCAACCTGGCCGCCACCTTCCGCGAGCGCTTCACCAGCGAGGCGCTGGCGGCCGAGCACGGCGTCATCTTCGACTCCGCCACCGAGGCCATCGGCCTCGTCCGGCCGCACTACCTGGCCAAGTGCAACCGCCAATGGTGCGACCTGTTCGGCTACACGCTGGACGAGGCCATCGGCCAGGCAGCCTGGTCCTGGTTCCCGACATACGAGGACTGGCGGGCATTCGCGGCACGCTGCATGGCACCCATCGCGCACGGGGAACCCTACAAGGAAATCCTGCAACTGCGCCGCAAGAGCGGCGAGTTGTTCTGGGCCGAGATCAGCGGCCGCGTGGTCGATCCCGACAACCTCGACCTGGGCGTGGTCTGGATGGGCACCGACATCGGCGAGCGCATGCGCACCGAACAAGCGCTGAAGGCGAGCGAGCAGCGCTTCCGCGACCTGCTGTCGTTGTGGACGGACTGGTACTGGGAAATCGACGCCGAGTTCCGCTTCACGCGCCTCTCCGGTCAGGTCTTGGACAACACTGGCCACAGCGCGGAACAGGTACTCGGCCTGCGCCGCTGGGAGATTCCGTTCATCCGCGGCGTTACCGACGCACAATGGCAAGCCTACCGGGAAACGATCATGGCGCACTCGCCGCTACGCGAATTTACCTATCAGGTGGTCAGCTCGAGCGGCAAACTGCGCTGGTTTTCCATCAGCGGCAACCCGGCTTTCGACGAAAACGGGGATTTCGCCGGCTACCACGGCATCGGCTCCGACATCACCGAGCGCGTCGAAGCGGCCGAACTGTTCCGCCATCTCGCCCATCACGATACGCTGACCGGGCTGCCCAACCGCCGTCTGCTCGGCGATCGCGCGGAACAGGCGCTCGCGCTCGCCAAGCGCAAAGGCCATCTTGTCGCCTTACTGCTGCTCGATCTCGACGACTTCAAGGTCATCAACGACACGGACGGGCACTCGGCAGGCGACGCCGTGCTTACCGCCATCGCCCAGCGCCTGCGCGGCCTCGTACGGGAAATCGACACTGTCTCACGCCTGGGTGGCGACGAATTTGTCGTCTTGCTGCAGGAAATGGCGCATCCGCGAGATGCCGCGCGGGTAGCCGAGAAGGTCATCGAGGCGATTCGTCAGCCTGTCGAGATCGGCGGGCACCGGTATCAACTGGGCGTTTCCGTCGGCATCGCCCATTTTCCCGAGCATGCCGAGACAACGGAAGGCCTGATGCAGAAAGCGGATACCGCCATGTACAGCGCAAAACAGACGGGCGGTGCCATCTATCGCTTTGCCGACAGCGCTCAGCAGGGCGCCGGCGCCCTCGAACCCGAGGGGCAAATCAGACGTTGAAGAGGAAATTCAGGACGTCGCCATCCTTGACGACGTAGTCCTTGCCTTCCGCCCGCATCTTGCCAGCCTCCTTGGCGCCCTGCTCGCCCTTGCAGGCGATGAAGTCTGCATAGGCGATAGTCTGGGCGCGGATGAAGCCGCGCTCGAAGTCGGTGTGGATCACTCCGGCCGCCTGTGGCGCGGTGTCGCCCTTGCGGATGGTCCACGCGCGCACTTCCTTGACGCCGGCGGTGAAATAGGTCTGCAGGCCGAGTAGGTGGTAGGCGGTGTGGATCAGGCGGTTCAGCCCCGGCTCGTCCATGCCCAAGTCGGCGAGGAATATCTGCTTGTCCGCATCGTCGAGGTCGGCGATCTCCGCCTCGATGGCGGCGCAGATGGCGACGACGTCGGCGTTTTCCTTCGCCGCATGGGCGCGCACGGCGTCGAGATGCGGGTTGTTCTCGAAACCGCCTTCCTTGACGTTGGCGGCATACAGAACCGGCTTCGCGGTGAGCAGGAAGAAGGGACGCAGGTTGCTCCACTCCTCCTTCGACAGGTCGAGGGCGCGCACCGGCTTCGCCTGGTTTAGCTGCACGCGGCACTTCTCCAGCACATCGACGAGCAGCTTGGCTTCCTTGTCGCCACCGGCCTTGGCCTGCTTGGAATAGCGCGCCAGCGCCTTCTCGACGGTGGCGAGGTCGGCCAGTGCGAGCTCGGTGTCGATCACCTCGATGTCCGAGAGTGGATCGATCTTGCCTGCCACATGCACGACATTCTCATCAGCAAAACAGCGAACGACATGGACGATCGCGTCAGTCTCGCGGATGTTGGCGAGAAACTGGTTGCCCAATCCTTCGCCCTTGCTCGCGCCCGCCACCAGGCCGGCGATGTCCACGAACTCGACAATGGCGCTCTGTATGCGCTGCGGCTTGACGATCGCCGACAGCTGCGCCAGGCGCGGATCGGGCACCTCGACGATGCCGACATTGGGCTCGATGGTGCAGAAGGGATAGTTCTCCGCGGCGATGCCGGACTTGGTCAGGGCGTTGAAGAGAGTGGACTTGCCGACATTGGGCAGGCCGACGATGCCGCATTTCAAAGACATGGGATTCCTCAGGGCGCCGGCGGTGCCGGGCGGGTGTTGATTTTCTGCGTGGCGGCCGGGTACTCCCCCTTGGCAAGCAATGGCCAAGCCGCCAGCGCGCGTTCCAGCGCCTCCTCCATCAGCTCGCGCTCTTCCCGGCGCGGCTTCTTCAGGACGTAGTCCACCACCTGGTTGCGGTCGCCGGGGTGGCCGATGCCGATGCGCAGTCGCCAGAAGTCCTGCGTGCCCAGATACGTGGCAATATCCTTGAGACCGTTGTGGCCGCCGAGGCCGCCGCCGAACTTCAGGCGCAACGCACCCGGCGACAAATCCAGCTCGTCGTGCAACACCAGCATGTCCGCAGGCGGAATGCGGTAAAAGCGTACCAAAGCCGCAACTGATTGGCCGGAGCAGTTCATGAAGGTTTGCGGTAACAGCAGCCAGACCTGTTCGCGGGAGCGGCCGGCAATGCCGTGGAAGCGGGATTCACGCCTGAGTTCCACACCCAGTAACGCCGCCAACCGTTCGCACAGCCAGAAGCCGGCGTTATGCCGGGTATCGGCATATTCGGCGCCCGGATTGCCCAGGCCAACGACGAGGCGGGGTGCGGCCACGGGCATGCCGGGCATTTGCGGCGGCGCAGCCGCCGCAAATGCGCTTACTTCTTCTCGGGCTGCTTGGCCAGCGCCGCAGCAGCGGCGGCGGCTGCAGGCTCGGCGGTGGCGGCCGCCGCATCCCCGGCCACGGCCAGTTCGGCTTCCGTCGTGCCGCGCGGCACGACGATGGAGGCCACGACCGGGTTCTCGCCCTGGTGCAGCACCGGCTCGACGCCGTTGGGCAGCTTGAGGTCATTGACGTGGATCGAATGGCCGACCGCCACATCCTTCATGTCGACCTCGATGAACTCTGGCAGGTCGGCGGGCAGGCAGGTGACGCTGAGTTCGTTGATCACATGGCTGACCACGCCGCCCTGGAGCTTGATGCCCGGGGCGATGTCGGCATTGACGAAGTGCAGCGGCACTTTCATGTGGATCTTCCTGTCGGCCGAAACGCGCTGGAAGTCGACGTGCAGCACTTGCGGCTTGTAGGCATGCATCTGGTAATCTCGCAGCAGCACCTGCTGCTTCTGCCCATCCAGATTCATGGTGAGGATGGAGGCGTGGAACGTCTCCCGCTTCAGGCTGTGGAAGAGCGCGTTGTGATCGACATCGATCGGCTCGGCGGCTGCCTCGCCGCCGTAGAGGATGGCGGGCACCTTGCCCGCGCGGCGCAGGCGGCGGCTCGCTCCGGTGCCCTGCAGTACGCGTTTGCTTGCGTTGAATTCGATTTTCATTTGCTTGCTCCAGTTAAAAACCCGCCTGCGACCAGGCAGGGGTTGAAAAAACTACTCCATGAACAGCGAGGAGACAGACTCCTCGTTGCTGATGCGCAGCATTGTTTCCGCCAGCAGTTCGGCAATGGATATCTGCCGGATGCGCTTGCAGGCACGCGCATCCTCGCTCAGCGGGATGGTATCCGTCACCACCAGTTCATCCAGCACCGATTCGCCGATGCGCTCGACGGCGTTGCCCGACAGCACAGGGTGCGTGCAATAGGCCAGCACCTTGTCCGCACCATGCTCTTTCAGCGCCTGCGCCGCCTTGCACAGCGTGCCTGCGGTATCCACCATGTCATCCATGATGACGCAGGTGCGGCCGTCCACCTCGCCGATGATGTTCATCACCTCGGACATGTTCGCCTTCGGGCGGCGCTTGTCGATGATGGCCAGGTCCGATTCCAGGCGCTTGGCCAGCGCCCGCGCCCGCACCACGCCGCCGACGTCGGGAGACACCACCAGCAGATCCTGGTGGTGCTGGTTTTTCCAGATATCGCCGAGCAGGATCGGCGCCGCATAAACGTTGTCCACAGGGATGTCAAAAAACCCCTGGATCTGGTCGGCATGCAAATCGACCGTGAGCACGCGGTCGACGCCGACCGCTTGCAGCATGTTGGCCACCACCTTGGCCGAGATCGCCACGCGCGCCGAGCGTGGACGACGATCCTGGCGCGAATAGCCCATGTAGGGAATCGCTGCGGTGACGCGCCCGGCCGAGGAGCGCTTCAGCGCGTCAACCATGATGATCAGTTCCATCAGGTTGTCGTTGGTCGGCGCGCAGGTCGATTGCAGGATGAAACAGTCCTTGCCGCGCACGTTCTCCATGATCTCGGCGTTCACTTCACCGTCGGAGAAGCGGCCCACCTTGGCACGACCCAAGGAGATGTTGAGCCGCCTGACGACATCCGCGGCCAACTTGGGATTGGCGTTTCCGGTGAAAACCATCAGGCTGTCGTAAGCCATGTGCGCCTCGTGGACGAATCCGTCTTTTCAAGCGATGCGGGCAGGTGGATCACCTGCCCGCATTCATGTTTTTGGCTGGGGAGGAAGGATTCGAACCTTCGCATGCCGGAATCAAAATCCGGTGCCTTAACCAGCTTGGCGACTCCCCAAGTGTTTCAGTCAGCTTCAGTCAACGGGGGCCCGCAGGGGGTGTTCGTCCAAGCCTCGCGCTACCCAGCCGGTCATGCCTTGCGGCATCCGCGCCAGCACGACGCGTGCGTCCTGCTCGGCGGCAAAGGAGGCGAATACGCAGGCCCCGGAACCGGTCATGCGCGCCGTAGCATGCTGCCTGAGCCAAGCCAGCGTCCGCGCCACCTCCGGGTAGCGTTCGCACACGACGGGTTCAAGATCGTTTTGGCCGAACAAATTACTGCAATCCGCAGCCCAACCCGCTGAAAAGTCCGCCATTTTGATGGGTTTCGTATTCCGTGTCAAATTCGCTGCGGCAAAGATTTCGGCTGTCGGCACGTTCACCGGCGGCTCGATGACGAGGTACCACGCGGGCGGCAAATCAACCGGCTGCAAGGCCTCGCCCACCCCTTCCGCGAAGGCGTTGCGGCCAAAGAGAAAAAAGGGCACGTCCGCGCCCAGGCGCAATCCCAGCGCCTGCAGGCGCTCACGCGGCCAGTGCAGATCCCAGAGATGGTTGAGCGCCAACAGCACGCTGGCGGCATCCGAACTGCCACCACCCAGTCCGCCGCCCAGCGGCAGGCGCTTTTCCAGGGTGATGTCGACACCTCGCGCGCAGCCTGACGCTTCTTGCAGCAAACGCGCTGCGCGCAGGCATAGGTCGCTTTCCTCCGGCACCCCGGCAATCGGGCAGGCACGCTGGATGCGGCCATCTTCCCTAGGCGCAAGGCGTAGCGTGTCGCCGCGGTCGATCAGGCGAAACACGGATTGCAGCAGGTGGTAGCCGTCCGGCCGGCGGCCGACAACATGCAAGAAGAGATTGAGCTTGGCCGGCGCCGGATAGGCGACCCCCCGATCCGTCATCTGGGCAGATTCCAGTTGTCGATTTTCAGGCGCACTTCGACGCCCTCGCCCCCACCCTCACCCCCACGCCGCGCCAGCAGCAATTCGGGCAGGGCGTGCCGCGATTCGCTCTCATAGCGCAGGTATTCAATCACCCAGCCTGCCTCGGCAAGACTGGCGAGCCGCCCAGCCTCATCCAGCTGGGCAGCTCCACCAAAGGTCGTGCGCCCGAGCACCCAGCGCGCCAGCCCCGACACCGGCAGGCGTATGCCGAACACCTGCTCCGACAAGCCATCTATATCCGCCGCCATGAACCGCTTCTTGTCAGCTGTCTCCAGCAGCGCGGTGCCACCGCCCGCCGTCAAGCGGGCAAGTCCCTGGCCGAGCGGGCCGCTGATGACGATCTCGTCGGATTGGGCATCGTGACGCCAGTCGATGCCAGCGGAGAAGCTCTCGCCGTTATGGCGCACAGCAATGCGGCCCTCAATGCGGAAAGCGTCAATGGCGTCGCGCCCCGTGCGCGACGCCATTGACGCCGGGTCCACCGTGGCGCAACCGGCCGCCAGCACGAGCCATGCGGCCGCCAGCAGTGCGCGCAACATCAGGGAGAGAAGCGCTTGATGACCTCGGCCAGGACTTCGTTGCCTGGATTGGCCTTCAACGCCTCCTGCCAGGTCTTTTTCGCCTCGTCGCGGCGGCCGAGCGCCCACAGCACTTCGCCGAGATGGGCAGCGATCTCCGGATCCGGCCGGATCGCATAGGCACGCTGGAGCTGGGTCAGGGCGTCCTCGACATCGCCCTTGCGGTAAAGCACCCAACCCATGCTGTCGATGATGAAGGGGTCCTCGGGCGACAGCTGTAATGCCTTGACGATCAGCTGTTCCGCTTCCGCCAAGCGCTGGTTGCGCTCGGCGAAGGAATAGCCGAGCGCGTTATAGGCATGCGCATGATCGGGCTTGAGGCGGATGAGCTTGCGCAGGTTGGCTTCCAGCACGTCGTGCCGACCGAGTTTTTCCGCCAGCAGCGCAGATTCGTAGAGCAGCTCCGGCTGCTCCGGTTGTGACTTGAGCGCATTGTCGAGCAATTCATAGGCTTCCCCGGCCTTGCCGGCGTCTCGCAGGAGCTGACTTTCGGCCAGCAGCAGCGGGATGGCATCGGCTTGGCCGGCCTTGAGCAGTTCCTGGAGGTGACGACGGCCCTCCTCCAGTTTGCCCTGCTTGGCCAGCAACTGGGCGATGCGCAGCTGCGCCGCCAGGTACTGCTCGCCCGGCAAGACCTCGCCGTACCAACGCTGGGCTTCCTTGTAACGCTTGCCTTCTTCGGCAATCTGGCCGAGATAGAGCCGTACGGTGTCCCGCTCGGCAAAATCCTGGTCCAGGAGTTTCTTGAAATTTTCTTCCGCCGCGCCCCAGTCGGCAAGCTGCATGGACAGCACCGCCACGGCATAAATCACATCGACATTGCCCGGGAAATCCACCAGCAGGCGCTGGAACTCGGTACGTGCCTGCGGAAACTTGCGCGCCCCGACCAGGCTGCGCGCATATTGCAGGCGCACTTCGCGTGCCTTGGGGTGGCCGGCCAGATAGGTACGCAGGGTCTCGCTTGCCGTCTCGGGGGAATCCGCGCGCTGCAGTTGCGCCTTGATCATCACCGCCACATCCCAGTCGGGCCGCAAGGCCAGGGCCTTGTCGGCTTCAGTGATGCCACGCTGCCACTCCGCAGCATAGAGCGCAGCCTGCGCCCGCGCAAAATGCGCTTCCGCCAGGCCGACGTAGGGCAGTGTCAATTGCTCGACGATGACCACAACGGCCTTCTTGTCCGGATAGCGGGCGAAGAGTCGATTCAGCCGCATCAGTGCGTCACTCAGGTTTTCCCCTTCCTGCGCCAGCAGCTTGGCGACGTGGGGCGGCAACTCATCGAGGCGGTTCGCGCTCACCAGCAGGCCCGCCAGCATCTGGCGCGCCTGCAAGGAGTCGGGATCGATCTCCACCCACAGCCGGGCTGCCTGCAAGGCCATCTCGAGATTGCGCCCATGCAGCGCAATCTCGGCGGCACGACGGGCGAAACGCGGATCGCGCGTCGAACGCGCCAGATCCAGGTAGGCCGAGGCGGACAAGCCGAAGTTGCCTCGCTGGCCGGCGATTTCGGCCAGCAATGCCTGGTAGACGATCTGTCCGGTCAACTCCTGATTGGGTAACGGTTCGACACGTTCTCTGGGTTTGATCTGGGCGGGTTCTGTCGACGCAACCTCGCCAGTGTCCTTGCCGGGCATCTGGGCGCAAGCAGAAACTACCAGGACTGTTGCAACGGTGACAAGTACTGAAATGCGGACTGGGATGATCATGTCGGAATGGGAGCAGGTGCGGCGTAGAATCGGGGGTACGTTCGCCTCATGTTAGGGGGTTTTAGCACCCCCGGCAAGCAAACCGCAGCCAGCCCGCCATGCCCGAACTGCCTGAAGTCGAAATCACCCGCCGTGGCCTGCTGCCCGATCTTCCCGGGCGCAAGATAGATGCCGTGGTCGTACGCCACACCATGCTGCGCTACCCGCTGCCGCCGGCGCTCGACCGCCTGCTGGCCGGACACATCCTGCGCGGCATCGATCGGCGCGGCAAGTACCTGCTGTTCCGCCTTGACCCTGGCACGCTGATCGTTCACCTGGGAATGTCGGGCAGCCTGCGCCTCGTGCCTGCCGCCGAGCCCCCGGGCAAGCACGACCATCTTGATCTCATCTTCGGCGCAAGCATTTTGCGCCTGCGCGATCCGCGCCGCTTCGGCGCCGTGATATGGGTGAAGGGCCAGGTCAATGCGCACCCCCTCATCGCGCCGCTGGGCATCGAACCACTGTCGAACGTCTTCAGCGGCGGCTGGCTCCACGACGCGACACGTGGCCGCGCCAAGGCCATCAAGCTGTTTCTCATGGACAGCCATGCCATTGTCGGCGTCGGCAACATCTACGCTTCGGAAAGCCTGTTTCGCGCCGGCGTCGACCCGCGCACCCCTGCCGGCAAGCTCTCCCGCAAACGCTGCGATCGGATCGTGTCCGCCGTCAAGGCGACGCTGGGGGCGGCACTTGCCGCCGGCGGCAGCACACTGCGCGACTTCATTCACAGCGACGGGAGCTCGGGCTGGTTCCAGATGCAGCACCTCGTCTATGGCCGTGGCGGCGAGCCTTGTCGGCTCTGCGGCGCGAAGGTGCGTCTGCTGCAGCTGGGGCAGCGCTCCACCTTCTTCTGCCCGCGCTGTCAGCGCTGACGAACGGGCGACTGCAGCCTCCGGGTTGCATTGCCTTCGTAAATTTGTATGCTAGATTGGCGTTTTTGAAGCACTTTCTGGAGTTGCCATGGGGCTTGTCCAGCACTTTTCCGCCTACAGCAGCTGGCGCTCGGCGGTGTCAGAAAACCTGCTGAACCTGCACAACTGGCTCAACGAGAACGAGTTGGGCGACGCGCAAAGCGAGTTGCGTTTGCAGCAATTGATCGAACGTCTGCGCGAGGACAAGCTGATCATTGCCTTCGTTGCCGAGTTTTCGCGCGGCAAGTCCGAACTGATCAACGCCATTTTCTTCGGCGACTACGGCAACCGCATCCTGCCCTCCAGCGCCGGACGCACCACCATGTGCCCGACCGAACTGCTCTTCGATGCCGGCAAGCCCCCGATGATCGAGCTGCTGCCCATCGAAACCCGCTCGACAAATGCCAGCGTCACCGAATTCAAGCGTTTTCCCGAGGAGTGGCGCAATGTTGAACTGGACACGACCTCCGCCGAAGCCATGCATGCCGCACTGTCCCGTGTTAGCGAGCAGAAGCAGGTCACGCAGGAGCTTGCCACCAAGCTCGGCTTTGCCATCGATGCGGAAGGCAAGGAGGGCCTCAAGCCGAATGCTGAAGGCCTGGTGGACATTCCCTGCTGGCGCCACGCGGTCATCAATTTTCCGCACCCTTTGCTCGAACAGGGCTTGGTCATCCTCGATACGCCTGGCCTGAACGCCATCGGCGCCGAGCCGGAGCTGACGCTTTCGCAACTGCCCAACGCCCATGCCATCCTCTTCATCCTCGCCGCCGACACCGGCGTCACCCAGTCCGACCTCGCCGTCTGGCGAGATCATGTCAACGGCGCGCGCAGCCGGCAAAAGGGCCGCATCGCCGTACTCAACAAGATCGACGGGCTATGGGACGGCATCCGCAGCGAAGCCGAGATCGAACAGGAAATTACCCGGCAAACACGCAGCACAGCGGCTGTCCTGGAACTGGATGCCGCGCATATTTTTCCCGTCTCGGCACAGAAGGGCTTGTTCGCCAAGATCAATCGCGACGCCGAACTGCTGTCGCGCAGCCGACTACTGGACCTGGAGCAGGCTCTCACCGCGGAGCTGATACCGGCCAAGCAGGACATCGTCTGTGACAACACCGAGAGCGAGGCGGTGGATCTCATCTCCAGCACACGCTCGCTTCTGGAAATGCGCCTGCGCAGTATCGTCGAGCAACTGACCGAACTGTCCGACCTGCGTGGCAAGAACCAGAGCGTCATCGAGTACATGATGCGCAAGGTGCGGGCGGAAAAAGAAGATTTCGAGAAGGGCCTGCAGCGCTACTACGCTGTGAGAAGCGTTTTCTCCCAGCTCACCAACAACCTCTACTCGCACTTGGGCATGGATGCCCTGCGCGACGAGACGCGGCGCACGCGCGAAGCCATGCAGGAGGCCGCGTTCACGAAAAACCTGCGCACTGCGATGAAGAACTACTTCCGCCACGTCCGCACCAATCTGGACAAATCGACTGGCGAAATCGCCGAAATCACGAAGATGATGGAGGTGATGTATGAGCGCTTTTCCACGGAGCACGGCATGAAGCTGGCTGCTCCGGCGCCCTTTTCACTGTTGCGCTACGAGAAGGAAATCAGCCGGCTGGAACAAGGCTTCAATGCCCATTTCAACACGCTGCTGAACATGATGACGCATGCCAAGCGCGGTCTCACCCAGCGTTTCTTCGAGACCGTGGCAACGCAAGTGCGGCGCACCTTCGAATTAATCAATCGGGACATCGATCACTGGCTGCGCGCCATCATGGCGCCGCTGGAGACGCAGGTGCGCGAATACCAACTGCAGTTGAAGCGCCGGCTGGAAAGCGTCAAGCGTATCCATCAGGCCACCGACACACTCGAAGACCGGTTGCGCGAACTGGCACAGATGCAGGCAACGCTGGAGGTTCAGCTGGCCGAACTAAGCGGCCTCGCCGAGGCGCTGCACACCACGCTGCACGCCGAGGCGAAAGAAACGGACACCGCCGTAGCGGCGGCCTGAAAACCTGCCGCCGCCCCGCCGCCGTCGACTACAGCCGCTCGCCCTGGTTCCACTGCGGATCAGGATTTGACGGCGGTCAGCTTGAGGAACTTCTGCTGCAACTGATCCTTGTCCTCGACATGGTCGGGATGGGGGATGATGCAGTCGACCGGGCACACTTCGATGCACTGGGGCGTATCGAAGTGGCCGACGCATTCGGTGCACTTTCCCGGATCGATTTCGTACACTTCCTCACCCTGGGTGATGGCGCCATTCGGGCACTCCGGTTCGCACACGTCGCAGTTGATGCATTCATCGGTAATCATCAAAGCCATCTTGCTTTCCTCACTTGCTTGAAATTCTTTTCCGCAGCCGTTCGAGAACCAACGGCTGCACGAACTTGCTCACATCGCCACCGAGCACAGCGATCTCACGCACCATAGTCGCAGAAATGAACTGGTAGTTTTCGGCGGGCGTCAGGAACACCGTCTCGACATCCGGGTTCAGGCTCCGGTTCATGCCCGCCATCTGGAACTCGTACTCGAAATCCGATACCGCGCGCAGGCCGCGCAGGATGATGCGTGCATCGCGGCGGCGCAGGAAATCCATCAATAGACCGTCGAAACCTTCGATGCGCACATTCGGGTAGGCCGACAGTACCTCCCGCGCCATCTCGACCCGCTCCTCAAGCGTGAAGAACGGTCGCTTGGCGCGGCTGTCCGCCACCGCCACCAGCACCTCGTCGAACAGGCGCGAAGCGCGCCGCACCAGATCCTCGTGACCGAGCGTCAGCGGGTCAAAGGTGCCGGGGTAGATCGCAACGCCGTCGTTCATGCCGTGTTCGCCTCCAGCAGATGGTAATAAACCTGGCCCGATTGTCCGCTGCGAACGGTTGCCCAGGCGCCGATGTGCTCGATGGGAAACTCGGCCTCGGCATAGATGCGCGCGTCCGCTGTCAGCAGGCCCGGCAGACTCGGCTCGATGCGTTCGATCCAGCCCTGACGATAAGGGGGGTCGAGAAACAGCAGGTCGTAGTGTCGGGATGCCCGGGAGGCGAATTTTAACGCATCTGCACGGATCAATTCCAGCCGGCCATTGGCCGTCCCGGCCTGCAGAACGTCGGCATTGTTTTCCAGTGCCGTGAAACTGCGCGCATCGCGCTCGACCAGCGTAACCCGGGACGCGCCGCGCGAGGCCGCCTCGAAACCGAGCACGCCGCTGCCGGCAAAAAGATCCAGGCAAGTGAGGCCGGTGAGGTCCTGTCCGAGCCAGTTGAAGAGCGTCTCGCGCACCGCGTCCGGTGTCGGCCGCAGGCCCGGTGCGGCCGGAAACGTGATGAAGCGGCGCTTCCATTCGCCGCCGACGATGCGCACGCGAGACACGAAAATCAGTCTCCTGCGACGATCACTGTGACGAAATGTTCGGGTTTTACGTGCCGCGAGAAGGCCGTACGGACATCGGCAACGGTCACCGCCCCCACCTTGCGCGGAAAATCGTCGAGGTAACTGAGCGGCAGGCCGTAGAAGCCGATCACCGAGAGATACTCGAGGAGTTTGCGGTTGCTGTCGATGCGCAGCGGAAAGCCATCAGCAAGGTTACGCCGCGCCGCCCGAAGTTCTTCCTCGGTCGGACCGCGGGCGAGAAATTCGGCCAGCACGTCCTCGACCACCTTGAGCGCTTCGCGCGCCTGCCCGCGCTTGGTCTGCAATCCGACCTGGAAGGGGCCCAGCTGTTTCTGTGGCTGGAAATAGCTGTAGACACTGTAGGCGTAGCCGCGCTTCTCGCGCACCTCCTTCATCAGGCGCGAGACGAAGCCGCCACCGCCGAGGACGTAGTTGCCGACCAGCAGGGGAATGTAGTCCGCATCGCCACGGCGCACGGCAGGCACGCCGATGTGGATGTGCGCCTGCGTGGCCGGATGGTCGATGCGCACGGTATTGCGCGCCGGCAGCGCCGTATCCGGCAGACTGACTTCTGCCGGCGCATCCGGCAGGCCTTGCGTCAGGCGCTGGGCGATCGCCTCGGCCTCGGCGCGCGACAGGTCGCCGATGATGGAGACAAAAGCGCGGCGGGCACCGTAGTGGGTACGATAAAACGCCAGCAGGTCCTCGCGGGTGATTTTCTCCACGCTCTCGACCGTGGCGCTACGGCCATAGGGGTGTGCGGGATACAGCGCAGCGGAAAAACGCTTGGCGGCGATGCTCGCGGGCCGCGTGTCGGACTCCTTGATGCCGGCGATAGCGCGCGTCTTCTCGCGCTCAAGTACCGCGGCGGGAAAAGCCGGTTGTTGCAACACCAGCCGCAGCAGCTCCAGTCCTGCCTCGAGTTCTCGCTTCGAGGAAAGGCTGCGCAGGGCGATGCCGGCACGGTCGAGATCGGCACCGCCGCCCAGCCGTGCGCCGATGTCGGCGAGGCGGTCGGCAATCTGCTCCTCGTCGAGATCGCCCGCCCCCGTGTCGAGCAGGCCCCGCGTAAGCCCGGCCAACCCCTCCTTGCCGGCCGGCGCATAAGCCGAGCCGGCGGCGAAATCGATGCGGACATCAACGATGGGAACGACGCGGCTCTCGACGAAATAGACCTGCGCGCCCGAAGGCGCCATCCAGTGCTCGATCTTCGCCCCGGCCTGGGACAGCGAGGTGGCCATGCCCAGAAGGCAGGCCAGTATCAGTTTCTTCATGGCATCCCCGTTCAATGGCGCACTGCGGCGGCTGGTGCCTGCCCTTGTTTCTGTGGTACTGACTTTTCCGGCGGCGCATCCGGAGGTGCTTGCGGCAGCGGTTGCGGCTCGAGCACGGCGACGGTGAGGCGGGCATCGTCAAAGTATTTCTTCGCCACCGCCTGTACTTCTTCCGATGTCACGCTGCGGATTTTCTCCAGCAGGGTATCAATGTCGCGCCAGTGAAAGCCGGCGGCTTCGAGGCGCCCGATCTCCATGGCCTGCGCCATCATCGAATCCCGCTTGTACACCTGCGCCGCAATGGTCTGCGTCTTGACGCGTTCCAGTTCCTGCGCAGAGACACCCTCGTTGGCCACACGCGCGATTTCCGCACGCAACGCCGCCTCCAGTTCGGCCACGCTGCGGCTCTCCGCCGGCGTGCCGCTGGCCATGAAGAGGGATTCGCCGCGCACCGTGGCATCGTAGCCGGCACTGGCCGATATGGCGATTTTCGAGCCACGCACCAGGTTGCGCGCAAAGCGTGCCGCATCGTGACCGTCGAGTACGGCAGCGAGCACTTCGAGCGCATACGGCTCACGATCCTTGTCAACATCACGCAGCGTGGGCACCTTCCAGGCCATCTCGAGATAGGGCAGCTTGGCCGGCGCCTTGACGACGAGTCTCTTGATACCGACCTGCTCGGGTTCGCCCTGCGGCTTGCGGCCAGGCAGAGCGCGGCGCGGGATCTTGCCGTAGTATTTTTCTGCAAGGCGGAACACCCGGTCCTTGTCGACATCGCCGACGACGACCACATAGGCGTTATTCGGCGCATACCAGCGGTGATACCAGTCGCGCGCATCGCCGACGGTCATGTTTTGCAGGTCGCTCATCCAGCCGATGATGGGCCTGCGATAGGGATGCTCCAGAAAGGCCGTCGCCATCAAATTCTCGTACACCCGGGCCTGCGGGCTGTCCTCGGTGCGCAATCGCCGCTCCTCCATGACAACCTTGATTTCCTGGTCGAACTCCTTGCCGGCGAGCACCAGATTGGCCATACGGTCGGCCTCCAGCGCCATCATCTCGCCGAGGCGGCCATTCGGCACCTGCTGGAAATAGGCCGTGTAGTCGAGACTGGTGAAGGCGTTGTCGCGCCCGCCCGCCGCCGCAACACGCTTGTTGAATTCGCCCGGTTTGAGGTGCCGGGTCCCCTTGAACATCATGTGTTCGAGCACATGGGCGACGCCGGAGGTACCGCTCACCTCGTCCATGCTACCGGCACGGTACCAGACCATGTGCACGACCGTCGGCGCGCGCCGGTCTTCCTGCACGATGACGCGCAGGCCGTTGGCCAGCGTCTTCTCGTAGGGATGGGCCAGGGCCGCGGTCGCCGACAAGGCCAGCGCCACAGCAATCAACAGTCTTCTCGTCATGGGGTTGTATCCGCTTCTGCTAAAATTGATTTTGCCATTATTATTTTCGCCATTTTCGCACGGGGATCGGCCCCGTGCCGATACTGACCGCCTCATCCATGCTTGGGTTCCTGAAGAAATCTGCTATTTCCGCTGCACCGCGTCCCGCCTGGAGCGAGCGACTCAAGGCCGGCCTGTCGCGCACGCGCGCCCAGTTCGGCGGCCAGCTCGCCGGCCTGTTCGGCCGCGGACGCATCGACGACGCGATGCTGGAAGAGCTGGAAACCACCTTGCTCATGGCCGACATCGGCGTCGAAGCCACACACTACCTGCTCGACGAACTGAAATCCGCCGTACGCCGCGACAAGCTGGAAACCGGCGCCCAGTTGCAACAGGCGCTGGCCGGCATGTTGCTCAAACTGCTCGCGCCAATGGAACAACCTCTGGATGTTTCTGCGCATACGCCCTTCATCATCATGATCGTCGGCGTGAACGGCTCGGGCAAGACGACATCGATCGGCAAGCTGGCAAAGCACTTCCAGGCGCAGGGGAAATCCGTGCTGCTGGCCGCCGGCGACACCTTTCGCGCCGCCGCCCGCGAGCAACTGGCCGTCTGGGGCGAGCGCAACAACGTCATGGTGATCGCGCAGGAATCCGGGGATTCGGCGGCGGTCATTTTCGACGCGGTGAATGCCGCCAAGGCGCGCGGTATCGACGTGGTACTGGCCGACACTGCCGGCAGGCTACCGACGCAATTGCATCTGATGGAGGAGATCGCCAAGGTCAGGCGCGTCATCGCCAAAGCCGAGCCCACCGCACCGCATGAAGTGCTGCTGGTGCTCGATGCCAACATCGGCCAGAACGCACTGGCCCAGGTCAAGGCCTTCGACGCGGCCATCGGCGTCACCGGCCTGGTCGTCACCAAGCTGGACGGTACGGCCAAGGGCGGCGTCATTGCCGCCATCGCACGCCAGCAGCCTGTGGGGCACCCCGTGGCGTTGCGCTACATCGGTGTCGGCGAGGGCATCGACGATCTGCAGCCTTTCAGCGCAGGCGAATTTGTCGATGCGCTTTTCGAGTCGCCCAACCGATCGTGATCCGTTTCGAGCAGGTCAGCAAACGTTATGCGGGCGGCATCACTGCGCTGACCGGCCTGACGCTGGCCATCGAGTCCGGCGAAATGGTGATCCTCGCGGGCCACTCCGGCGCCGGCAAGAGCACCTTGCTCAAGCTCATTCCCGCCATCGAACGCCCGACGCAGGGCATGGTCGTCGTCAATGGGCAGAATGTGTCAGCGCTGAAGCGCGCCGCCGTGCCTTTCCTACGCCGCAACCTCGGCCTGATCTTCCAGGACCAGAAGCTGCTCTACGACCGTAGCGTCTTCAACAACGTCATGCTGCCGCTGGCCATCGCCGGCGTACCGCCCCGCGATGCCGGCCGGCGCGTGCGCGCGGCGCTCGACAAGGTCGGTCTGCTGGAACGCGAGAAGGCCATGCCGATCGCGCTCTCCGGCGGCGAACAGCAGCGTCTGTCCATCGCCCGCGCCGTGGTAGCGCGGCCCTCGATCCTGATCGCCGACGAGCCGACCGCGCATCTCGACGAGGACACGGCGCGCGACATCGTGGCGGTATTCCGTTCCTTCAACCAGGTCGGCGTCACCGTTCTGGTTGCCACGCACCATGAGGCGCTGTTCGCCCCCTTCATGACGCGGCGCGTCGTGCTTTCACACGGAAGACTCGCCCAGTGAAAGGCTGGCTTCTTCACCACCGCAAGGCCGCCGAACAGGCGTTGCGCCGCCTGGCAGCCACGCCCGTCAATACGCTGCTCGGCGCCCTCGTTGTAGGCATCGCCCTCGCCCTGCCGGCAGGAGGTAGCGTGTTGCTGGTCAATTTCCAGCAACTGGTGCAGCGCATCGCGGCGGCGCCGCAAATTTCCGTATTCATGGTGCTCGACGCGGGAAAGAAGGATACCGGCGAGGTCGAGGCGCGTCTCAGAAAGCATTCGCAGGTGCGTGATGTACGCCTGGTTCCGCGTGAGGACACGCTGCAACGATTCAAGCAAAGCGAGGGCATCGGCGAAGTGATCGAGAGCCTGCCGCGCAATCCCTTTCCCGACGCCTTCGTCGTGCTGCCACGCAGCGAGGCGCCCGAGACTCTGGAAGCCCTGCGTGCCGAGTTTTTGAAGTATCCGGGGGTTGCGCATGTGCAACTGGATTCGGCCTGGGTGAAGAAACTCAACGCCCTGATGCGCCTGCTGCGTCTGGCGGTCACCCTGCTGGCCGCTGCGCTGGGCCTGGCGCTCGTCGCCGTCACCTTCAATACCATCCGCCTGCAAATCCTTACGCAGAGTGCCGAAATCGAGGTCAGCCGGCTGCTCGGCGCCACCGACGCCTTCATCCGCAGACCGTTCTATTATTTTGGCGCCCTGCAGGGTTTGGCCGGCGGCATCGTCGCGTGGCTGGCCGTGCTGGGTGCCACTCTTTTGCTGCGCACACCCATTGCCGAACTGGCCGCGCTTTATGGAGTCAAGTTTGCACTGCATCTACTTCCTCCGGCCGAATCGACCCTGCTCCTGGGCCTGGCTACCCTGCTTGGCTGGGCGGGTGCATGGTTGTCTCTTTACCGCCATTTACGCGAGTAGTTAATCTAAATAAATCATCTAGTTATATCCTTATCATACGGGGAACTTTGCCCCTGCTTAGCACTCTATAGTATCGAGTGCTAAAATTACGCTAGGAGGTTAGCTCATATGACTTACAGCATGAAACTGCCCGTACCTGTCGCCATTGGCAATCTGGAAAGCTACATTCAGGCGGCCAACCGCTTTCCCTTGCTCAGCGAGGCGGAGGAGATTGGTCTGGCGCGAAAATTCCGTGATGATGACGACATCGAAGCGGCGCGCGGACTGGTGCTTTCCCACTTGCGCCTAGTGGTTTCGGTGGCACGCGGCTATCTGGGTTATGGCCTGCCCCACGCCGATCTCATCCAGGAAGGCAACGTCGGCCTGATGAAGGCGGTCAAGCGCTACGATCCCGAGCGCGGTGTGCGCTTGGTGTCTTTTGCCATCCACTGGATCAAGGCGGAAATCCACGAGTACATCCTGCGCAACTGGCGTCTGGTGAAAATCGCCACGACCAAGGCGCAGCGCAAGCTTTTTTTCAACCTGCGCAGCCTCAAGCAGGGCCTCAACACCATGAGCAGCAAAGAGGTTGGCGCCATGGCCAGGCAGCTTGGCGTCAAGCCGGAAGAAGTGCGCGAGATGGAAACGCGCCTGACCGGCCGCGACATCGCCATGGAAAACAGCACCGATGACGAAGGCGAGTCGTTCGCGCCGATCGCCTATCTGGCCGACCCGGCCGAGGAGCCCTCCGAGGCACTGGCCAACAGCGAAATGGAGCGCCTGCGGAACGAGGGGCTGAAGCAGGCGCTGGCGCATCTCGACGAGCGCAGCCGCCGTATCATCGAACGGCGCTGGCTGGCTGAGGGGGACACGGCAACCTTGCACGAACTAGCGGACGAATACGGGGTGTCGGCCGAGCGCATCCGCCAGATTGAGGCGAAAGCCATGCAGAAGATGAAGGGGATGCTGGCGCACGCCGTCTGATCCACACAGACGCGAACCCAACCTCGAAAGTCAGTCGCCGTAGTACGGCGGCTGACTTTTTTTATTTCTACTTCCCGGCGATCAGAAGCTTGAGATCCTTGGCGATCACCTCGGGTTTCTCGCCATGCTTGATGTAGAGACGTAGCCGGCCCTGGGGATCGTAAACATAACTGCCGGCAGTATGGTCCACCGTGTAGGTGGTGGGCGTGCTGCCCGGCTGCTTCTTGTAGAAAATGCGGAACGCCTGCGCGGTCTTGGCGATGGTCTGCGCATCGGCATAGAGCCCCAGGAAGTTCGGATTGAAGGCAGGAACGTATTGCGCCAGCAATTGCGGCGTATCCCGCTCCGGATCCACCGTCACGAAGAGCACCTGGACCTTGTCCGCGTCCGCGCCAAGCAGCTTCATGGCCTCCGCCATGCCCGTCAAGGTAGTGGGACAGACGTCCGGACATTGCGTGTAGCCGAAGAAGATCACAACCGCCTTGCCGCGGAAATCTGCCATCGTGCGCGGCTTGCCGTTATGGTCGGTGAGCGCGAAATCCGTCGCATAGCCGGCTGCGCTGATGTCGGTATTGCCGAATTTCGGCTGGGAATCGCACCCGGCCAGCAACAGGGCCAGCGCCAGAAGGAGTAATCGGATCATCAGAACTTGAAGTAGTGGTCCACCAGCAAGGCTGCAAACAGCGCAGCCAGGTACCAGATGGAGTAACGGAAGGTCTTGTGTGCCAGTTTGTCGCTGTAGGCAAGCTTCAGGCGAATCGCGTAGGCCAGAAACACGCCGCCGAGCAGTAGCGCGCTGACCAGGTAAATCCAGCCGCTCATGCGGATGACGAACGGCATGATCGTCACGCCAACGAGGAGAATCGTGTACAGCAGTATCTGCAGCCGAGTGTATTCCGCGCCGTGCGTCACGGGCAGCATCGGCATGCCCACCTTGGCATATTCCTTGGTGCGGTACAGTGCCAGGGCCCAGAAATGCGGCGGCGTCCACACGAAGATGATGAGGAAAAGCAGCAGGGATTCGGACGTCACCTCGCCGGTCACGGCTGCCCAACCCAGTATCGGCGGCATGGCGCCGGAGGCGCCGCCAATGACGATGTTCTGCGGCGTCGCCGGCTTGAGAAAGATGGTGTAGATGATGGCGTAGCCGACAAAGGTCGCCAGCGTCAGCCACATGGTGAGCGGGTTGACGAACTCGTACAGCAGGGTCAGGCCGATGCCGCCGATGACGCCGGAAAAAAGCAGGGTCTGGCGGGAGTTCACCTCGCCGCGCGGCAACGGACGGCCACGCGTGCGCGCCATGACAGCGTCTATTTTTTGCTCGATCAGGCAATTCATCGCCGCCGCCGCACCGGCAATCAGGGCGATGCCAATGGTAGCCGCAACCAGGACCACGGGAGGCACCGCGCCCGGCACCGAAAGAAACATGCCGATCACGGCGCAGAACACAATGAGGGATATCACCCGCGGCTTGGTCAACTGGAAGTACTGGTACAGGCGATAGCCCAGTGTATTCTCGTGAGAAGGTAGTGCCTTCATGCAAATCCTTGGCTGGCCTTGGATGGCGGAAGTCCGCCACTTCAAAGCGTGGAATCTACCACGCCGCGCCCCGGGAATAAACCCGCCCAAGTCAAGGGTTTAGCCCGCGCCGATGCGCGCAGGGCGCAGCAATCGCTGCAGGTCCTTGATCATGCGGGTCGGATCCGGCTTTTCCGGAAACCGCATCATGAGATTGCCTTGCGGATCGACCACATAGAGATGGACAGCGCGGTCGGCCGGCGCCGGAAATACAGCCAGCACATCGCTTCCCACCGTGGCTACGACCCATGTGCCCTCGAACTCCTCAAGCAAGTCAGGCGCGGGACGGCTGCCATCCGACAGCAGCCAGACGCGTTCGAGGCGCGCCCTGTCCTTGCCCTGCGCCAACCGAATCTGGCGCATGGTATACAGCTTGTCCCTGCAGCGGACATCACAGTCGCCCGAATCGATCTGCAGCAGCAGCCATTTCCCCCTTAACTGCTCGAAGCGGAACGCTTCGCCGCCCAGCAGCCTCAGGGATGTTCCAGGAAGGGGTGTCGGTTGCAACAGGTCGCCGAAGTTCATGCGGCCCGCCGGCGGCGAGACGTAGTAGAAATAGAGCGCGGCAAGCAACGGCAAGGCGCTCACCAACGCGATAGCCGGCACAACGAGCTTCTGCTTATTCATTATCATTCCTGTGTTCCACCGAAGCCATTCCAGCGGCAAACACTGCAGCGGCGGCGGCCAGATACCATACCAGGGCAAAACCCCAATGTTTCAACGCGCCGCTGTCCGCCGGCTGCCAGTCCCTGACGAGCCCATCGTGCATCTCGTCAGTCTGCAGCAGGACGATCGGCTGCAGCGCGAGTCCTGACCACGCACCGAAGCGCTCCCGCGACAGATGCTGCCACACCCTACCCTGGCTGCGATCCGGGGCCAATTCGAATGCTTTCCCAAGCGGAGCCTGCGCGACGCCCTTCACCTCAACCGCATTCCCAGCCAACTTGGGCAGCACGGGCAACTCGGAGCGCAAACGCGGCGCAGCAACCCAGCCGCGATTCACCAGGATGCAGAGGCGCGCCCCTTCGACGCAAAGCGGCGAGATGACATGATAGCCGGCGACGCCGTTGTGAACCCTGTTGTCTATAAGGATGCTTCTGTCCGCCACCCAGTGTCCGCGTACGCTAACCGGGTGCGCGTCGAGCACGGCGGCATCGACCGGCAAGGCGCCCACCTGTATGGGCGTGTCATGGCTGGCGCGTTGCATCCGCTCGAAGGCCATCTGTTTTTGCACTGCGCGGCCGCGCTGGAGATTGCCGATCGCGACTGCTGCGGCAAAGCAGGCCAGCGCCGCCAGCAACGGCACGGCACGTATTTTGAAACGGATCCTCAAGCGTGTTGTCTATGGAAAGGCAGACTGCGTTCCGCTAGACTGCCCGAAAGGGAAATGCCAAGAATGCGCATCATTGTCATCCTGTTCCTTGTCGCCATCATCGCCAGCCTGGCCTCGGCGCTGGTGTTTCTGTTCCGCGACCAGGGCCGCGACAGCAGACGCATGGTCAAGGCCCTCGCCGTGCGCGTCGGACTGTCCATCATGCTCTTTGTGTTTCTGGCAATAGGCTACTATTCCGGCCTGATCACCGACAAGCTCTAAAAAACGCGCCGCATCCAGTGCGGCGCACTTGCTTCCGCGGCAGTATGGCGCCCCGCGGACGCCTCCCTACAGCCAGTACACCACGACGAAGAGACAGAGCCAGACGACGTCGACGAAGTGCCAGTACCACGCTACTGCCTCGAAGGCGAAGTGGTGATCCGGTTTGAAGTGGCCGGCCATGACGCGGAAGAAGATCACCAGCAGCATGGTCGCGCCGATCGTCACATGCAGGCCGTGGAATCCGGTGAGCATGAAAAACGTCGAGCCGTAGACGCCGGTCGTCAGCTTCAGATTCAATTCCTCATAGGCATGCACATACTCATAGGCCTGCAGGCTGATGAAGAGCAAGCCGAGGGCGATGGTGAGTATCAGGCCAAGCTTCAACTGGTCGCGCTTGCCCGCGAGCAGACCCCAGTGCGCCCAGGTCAGGGTGGCGCCGGATGACAGCAGCAGCAGGGTGTTGATGAGAGGAATCCCCACGGCGTGCATCGGCGTGAACTGCTCGGCGAATTTCGGTCCGGCGCTCGGCCAGCTCGTACTGAAATCCGGCCACAGCAGTTGCTGTTCGGCACTGGCCAGATCGGGCACGGCAAGTACCCGCACATAGAACAGGGCGCCGAAGAAGGCGGCAAAGAACATCACTTCCGAAAAGATGAACCAGCTCATGGCCCAGCGGAAAGAGAAGTCGACCTGCTTGTTGTACTTGCCGCTCTCGGATTCGCCGATGACCCGGCCGAACCAGGCGAACAGCATGAACAGCAGCACAGCGAAACCGGCCAGCACGACATAGGGGCCGGGGGCGTACTTGTTCATCCACAACGCGGCGCCCGATGCCAGCAGGAACAGGGCAACCGAACCCACCAGCGGATAGTGTGAGGGGTCCGGAACGAAATAGCGGGATGCCTGCTGATTCATGACTACCTCCAAGGTCTTGATGTTTGCTGCTTACCTGGTCGCGACAAACTGCACGAACGCGATAATCGCCAGGACAAAGGCCGCCACGACGATGACGCCCGCGATAATCACCTGAATCGGCCGCAGTCCCGCCACATCCTCGTCGTGCGTACTGCGGCGCCGTACGCCGAAAAGCGCCGACAGCACCGTTCTCAGTGCCTGCAATAGCCCGGCTTTCCGCTCCGCCATCATCACTCCGCCATTCATGCGCCCGGCCTGGTCATTTTTTGCGCAGGCTCGGCCACCGTGCCGGCCACCTCAAAAAAAGTGTACGAGAGGGTGATCGTATTCACGTCCTTGGGCAGCGTCGGGTCGATGACGAAAACAACCGGCATTTCACGCGACTCGCCCGCCGCCAGCGTCTGCCTGGAAAAGCAAAAACATTCCAGCTTTCTGAAATGCGCGGCAGCAAGCTGCGGGCCATAGCTGGGAATCGCCTGGCCGGTGACCGGGTAATCGCGCGTATTGTTCACCCGATACACGACATGCACCAGTTCGCCCGGATGAACTTCCACGCTTGACTGCCCCGGCTTGAAGCTCCACGGCAGCCCGTGCAGGTTGGCGTCGAACTCGACCGTCACCGTGCGGCTGGTGTCGACCTGGGTGTTGCGTAGCGGGTCGTCGGCATTGAGCAGGTTGTTGATGCCGGTCACTTCGCAGAACTTCTGGTACATCGGCACCATGGCATAGCCGAAACCGAACATGAGCCCGGCCACTACCAGCATCCTGACGAGGACACGACGATTGTCGGCGCTGCGTTTCTCGTTCATTTGAAGAGCCAGTAACGCAGGATGAAGCCGACGAACAGGGCCACCGCCACCGACGCCATGATCAGTGCCGTTCTGCGACTATTCGTGGTCTGTTTCGGAGTCACGCGTGACCCTTGGCTTCCGTCAGAACCGGCGGCTCTTCGAAGGTGTGATACGGCGCCGGCGAAGGCACGGTCCATTCCAGCCCCGTTGCACCTTCCCACGGCTTGGCGGCGGCCTTTTCGCCGCTACGGATGGTTTTCAGCACGATGTACAGGAACAGCAACTGGCTCAGACCGAAGCCGAAAGCGCCGATTGTCGACACCTGGTTGAAATCGGTGAATTGCAAGGCGTAGTCGGGAATGCGGCGCGGCATGCCGGCCAATCCGAGGAAATGCTGGGGGAAGAAGGCGATGTTGAAAAAGATGAAGGATAACCAGAAATGCCATTTACCCAGCGTCTCGTCGTACATGTGACCGGTCCACTTGGGCAGCCAGTAGTAAACCGCCGCAAAGGCCGAGAACAGGGCTCCCGCCACCATCACGTAATGGAAATGGGCGACGACATAATAAGTGTCCTGCAACTGCACATCGACAGCCGTGTTGGACAGTACCAAGCCGGTGAAACCGCCGATGGTGAACAGAAAAAGGAAGCCCAGGGCGAACAGCATGGGAGTCTCGAAGGTCAGCGAGCCGCGCCACATCGTGGCCACCCAGTTGAATACCTTCACCCCCGTCGGCACCGCAATCAGGATGGTGGCGTACATGAAGTAGAGTTGGCCGGCGACCGGCATGCCGACCACGTACATGTGATGTGCCCAGACGATGAAGGAAATCAGCGCAATCGCGGCGATGGCATACACCATCGAGGTATAGCCGAAGAGCGGCTTGCGCGCAAAGGCCGGGATGACGTGCGAGACAACACCGAACGCCGGCAGGGCGATGATATAGACCTCTGGATGGCCGAAGAACCAGAAGATGTGCTGGAACAGCACCGGGTCGCCGCCGCCGGCCGCGTTGAAGAAACTGGTGCCGAAGTGGCGATCCGTGAGGAGCATGGTGACGGCACCGGCCAGCACCGGCATCACGGCAATCAGCAGATAGCCGGTAATCAGCCAGGTCCAGCAGAACATCGGCATGCGCATGAGCGTCATGCCGGGCGCACGCAGGTTGAGGATCGTCGTCACGATATTGATCGAGCCCATGATCGACGACATGCCAAGGATGTGTATTGCGAAGATGGCCATGTCCATGCCGATGCCCATCTGGATGGATAACGGCGGATAGAGTGTCCAACCGGTGCCGGCGGCGCCCCCGGGCACGAACATCGACGCCGTCAGCAGGATGCCGGCAGGTGGCAACAGCCAGAAACTCCAGTTGTTCATGCGCGCGAAAGCCATGTCCGGGGCGCCGATCATCAGTGGAATCATCCAGTTGGCGAAGCCGACGAAGGCCGGCATGATCGCACCGAACACCATGATCAAGCCGTGCAGCGTGATCATCTGGTTGAAGAACTCCGGCTCGACAAACTGCAGGCCCGGCTGGAACAACTCGGCGCGAAGGATCAGGGCCATCACCCCGCCTACGAGGAACATGGTGAAGCTGAACCACAGGTACATCGTGCCGATGTCCTTGTGATTGGTGGTGGTGATCCAGCGCATGATCCCTTTCGGATGATGCGCATGATCGCCCCCGTGTGCGTGGCCTGCGCCGTGAACGTGGGTGGCTTCCATCTTGTCTCCTTGTATCCCGCGAATTCCGTTTATTACTTGCGTGCGGCCTTGATGTCGGCCGGCTGCACGACATCGCCGGTCTTGTTGCCCCAGGCGTTGCGCTCGTATGTAATGACAGCAGCAATGTCGCCATCGCCGAGTTGGCCGCCAAAGGCCGCCATGGCCGTGTTGGGCTTGCCGTGCAGGACGAGGGCGATATGGGCCTCCTTCGGCCCCGTCGCAATCTTGGAACCATCCAGCGCCGGGAAGGCAGGCGGCAGGCCTTTGCCGTTGGCCTGGTGGCAGGCCGCACAGTTGGCCGCATACACCTCCTCGCCCCGGCTCTTCAATTCATCCAGAGAGTAGGACTTGCCGCCCTCGTCGGCTGCCGCCGCCATCTGCTTCTTCTGATTCCCGACCCATTGCGAATATTTTTCGGCTGAAACCACCTCGACCACGATCGGCATGAAGGCGTGGTCCTTGCCGCACAGCTCGGCGCACTGGCCGCGGAAGATGCCTTCCTTCTCGGCCTTGAACCAGGCATCGCGCACATAGCCGGGAATGGCGTCCTGTTTGACGGCCAGTGCCGGAACCCACCAGGAGTGGATCACATCCGTCGACGTGGTGAGCATGCGGATCTTCTTGCCGACCGGCACCACGACATGCTTATCCACCTCGAGCAGATAATGTTCTTCCTTGGCCGCACTGCCGCGAATCTGCTCCGCAGGGGTAGCCTTTAGGCTCATGAAGCGGATCCCTTCGCCCTCGCCTTTCAGGTAGTCATAGCCCCACTTCCATTGATGGCCGGTCGCCTTGATAGTGATGTCTGCCTGGGCGGTATCGCGCATGTTGAGCAAAGCCACCGTGGCCGGCCATGCCATGGCCGCCAAGATTATTAGGGGTACCACAGTCCAGGCGATCTCCACCAGGGTGTTGTCGTGAAACTGGGCGGCCTGATGCCCCTTCGACTTGCGGTGCTTGAACACCGAATAGGACACGACGGCGAAAACGCCGATGAAAATGATCATGATGATGATCATCATCATGTTGTGCAGGTCGATCACCGTCTGCGCAGACTTGGTGGCCGGGATCTGGAAATTGAACTCCCAGGCTGCCCGCACCATGGCAGACCACCCCATAAGTGCGAGGCCTGTCAGGCACGACTGAGTCTTCTTGTTGATTCCCATCAGAAAAAATCTCCTTGAATGTAATCCGTGGTGCCCCGGAAGGAAGGCGTACTCAGTCCGGCCGGGTAAATGTCCTGGACGACATTCCGGTCATGCACACTCATCATCATTCTGGTTTCCCCGGCGCAGATCGCGCGACCCTCAATGTTTAGGCTTCAATTTTTTAGTACGCTATCACGCAGTATGAATTCTTTCAAGCCGCTTTGATGCAGATCAAAGGGACAGGACTATATGGAGCACTGCGGTAATTTGCCGCAAACAGGGAAGCCCAGTCTCGGGGTGTCGTAGCTGGACGTATCGGCGAAAAGCCGAAGGAAGATGACGATCAGCTGGTTGCGAGGGCCTTGAGAAGGCGATCATGCACGCCGCAGAAGCCCCCATTGCTCATGACGAGCACATGGTCTCCTTCGCGCGCCGCAGCCACCACCGCTTTTACCAGGATGTCAATGTCCTCGAATACCTGCACCCTCTCGCCAAGTGGCGCCAGGGCGCTGCGAACATCCCAGCCTAGATTGGCAGCATAACAATAGGTCAGATCCGCCTCTTGCAGGCTGGCCGGCAGTTGCGCCTTCATCACGCCCTGCCTCATCGTATGGGAGCGCGGCTCCAGTACCGCCAGGATGCGTCCACCGTTGATACGCCGGCGCAATCCGGCGATGGTGGCCGATATGGCGGTCGGGTGGTGTGCAAAATCGTCATACACCGTCACGCCGCGAACCGTACCCCGCACTTCGAGACGGCGCCTGACCCCGCCGAAGCAGGCCAAGGCCGACAGTGAAGAATCCGTGGGTACACCAGCATGCCTGGCAGCCGCCACTGCTGCCAGAGCATTGTCCTGATTATGCCGGCCGGGCATGTCCAGATGGAGCGCGCCGATCTCGTTTCCGGCAAGCACCACACTACAGTTGTCTTTCACATCGTATCCGGCAAGACTCCAGCCAGACGGGTCATTGAACCACTCGATGGGCGTCCAGCAGCCCCGTTCCAAAACACGCTTCAAGGCGGGCTCTGAGGCGTTCGCAACGATCAGGCCCGATTTCGGTAGAATCCTGACAAATTGATGAAATTGTGTCTCGATCGCTGCAAGATCGGCGAAGATGTCCGCATGATCAAACTCCAGATTGTTCAGGATTGCCGTTCTCGCGCGATAATGAACGAACTTCGAGCGCTTGTCGCAAAAGGCGGTGTCGTACTCATCCGCTTCGATGACGAAGAATGGGCTGGAAGTCAGTCGCGCCGACACGCCGAAGTCCTGCGGCACGCCGCCAATGAGGAAGCCTGGCGTCATGCCGGCATGCTCCAGGATCCAGGCCAGCATGGAAGCGGTCGTCGTCTTGCCATGGGTGCCGGCCACCGCCAGCACCCATTTGTCCAGCAGCACATTCTCCGCCAGCCATTGCGGGCCGGAGATATAGGGCAGGCCCTGGTCGAGGATGGCCTCGAGTAGTGGATTGCTGCGCGAGATGGCATTGCCGACGACGAACAGATCCGGCGTCAGCCCGATCTGGTCGGCCGCGTAGCCCTCGATCAACTCGATGCCCTGGGCCGCCAGCTGTGTGCTCATCGGCGGATAGGCATTGGTATCGCATCCCGTTACACGATGGCCGCACGCCCTCGCAAGCAGGGCGATGCCGCCCATGAAGGTGCCGCAAATGCCGAGTATGTGTATGTGCATTGCCGTCCCGCTACAATAGCGTCGAATTCTAACCGATCCCCCGGCATCGCCCTGTCATGTCCCATCACGACCGGAACGCCCCGAGACACAACGCGATGCGGCGAAGCATCGCCGCGCTGGCAGCGCGCCTGATGGCCGAGGGCGGCATCTCGGATTACCGTTTCGCCAAGCGCAAGGCGGCACGACAACTGGGCGCACCGGAAACCGAGGCCTTGCCGAATAATGCCGAGATCGAGGCGGAGCTACGCGCCTATCAGGCAATCTATCAGGAAGACGAACAGCGCGAGCGCCTGCTGGAAATGCGCAGAGCGGCTGTTGAGGTAATGCGTTTGCTGGATCCATTCCGACCCTACCTGACCGGACCGGTGCTCAGCGGCACCGCTGGACGCTTTTCAGAAATCGACCTTGAGGCTTTCCCGGACAACACCAAGGAAGTCGAGATTTTTTTGCTCAATCGAGGTATTCGCTTCGAGCAAAACGAGCCGAAGCGCGGCGGGGCCGAAGTTCCTGAGTGCGTGCTCACCTTCGACTGCAATGACTTCCCCGTCCGACTATCCCTGTACGAGCCGGATGCTGAGCGCGCGCAGAAGCGGCGCAATGGGCGTACAGCTGAACGTGCCCGCCTTACCCTCGTGGAGACGCTGCTGGAGGCTCCCGCAACATGAACAAATCCGCACGCCATGCTTTGCTGATCGCCGCCGTCTCGACCTTGGCGGCAATGGCCGGCTACTATTTTGGCAAGCCGCAGACGACCCCACCTCCTCCGCCCGAGATCACCGCGACGGAGAATGCCCCTGCCCGCCTGTTGGCACTGACCTTGCCGGATCTGAAGGGGCAACCCCAATCCCTCGCGCAATGGAGAGGCAAGGTGCTGGTCGTTAACTTCTGGGCGACCTGGTGCCCCCCCTGCCGGGAAGAAATGCCGGAATTTTCAAGGCTTAATACAAAATATGCTTTGAACGGCGTTCAATTTGTAGGTATCAGCATCGATTCAGCAGATAAAGTTGAGGCTTTCCAGAAAGAAATACAGGTTTCCTATCCCCTGCTCATCAGCAACCTTGAAACCCTCGACTTATCAAGTGATTTAGGTAATCGCGCCAAGGCATTACCGTTTACGGTCGTCCTTCGGCCCGACGGTAGTCCGCAGTACATCAAGCTTGGCAAGTACGCTACAGCAGATCTGGAAAAAACTATTCAGGCCGCCCTTCAGCCACACTGAACCTCGGCTATGTTTCAGGTATATCTGGACAAAATGCAGCCATTTCCGGCAAACTCGCAGATATGAATGCCAAGAAAACCAGCCGTAAATCGGCCAAGAATGTCAATGGCAAGCCACGCATTCTGGTCGTGCATGGCCCGAACCTGAACCTGCTCGGGTCGCGCGAGCCGGAAATCTATGGGCGAGATACATTGGCGGACATCAATGCGTCCCTCGTAACGCAAGCCAAAGCCGCCTCAGCCGATCTGGTCGCCTTTCAGAGCAACCATGAAGGCGACCTGGTCGATCGCATCCAGGCCGCACGCAGCGAGGACGTCGCTTTCATCATCATCAACCCGGGCGGATATAGCCACACCAGCGTCGTCCTGCGGGACGCTCTGGCGGCCGTAGCCATCCCTTTTGTCGAAGTGCATCTTTCAAATATCCATGCGCGGGAGCCCTTCCGCCGGCATTCCTATTTCTCGGATCTGGCCGTCGGCGTCATCTGCGGCCTGGGCAGTCACGGTTACCGGTTCGCGCTCGACTTCGCACTCAATCGCATTCGCTAGAGCCCGCGGCTGGGTTCGCTCGAGTCCCAGCCATTGCGGCGTCAATTCATACGGGAGAAAAAATGGACCTCAGAAAACTGAAGGCCTTGATCGATCTGGTGGAAAAATCTGGTATCGCCGAACTGGAAATCTCCGAGGGGGAGGAGAAGGTACGCATCGCCAAGCATGGAAGTGCGGCGCCGGCGACACCCTATATGTACCATGCCGCCCCCTCGGCACCCGCCGCGGCATCCTCGCCCGACATCGCCGAGCCCGCTGCGACAATCGAAGAAGGCCATGCCGTGAAGGCGCCGATGGTTGGCACCTTCTATCGTTCTTCAGCCCCGGGCTCGCAAGTTTTCGTTGAGGTAGGACAGGCCGTCAAGGCCGGCGACACCCTCTGCATCATCGAGGCCATGAAACTCATGAACGAGATCGAGTCCGATGCCTCTGGCGTCATCAAGGCCATCCTGGTGGAAAACGGCCAGCCGGTCGAATACGGCCAGCCGCTCTTCCTCATCGCATAAAGACTGAACAGTCGGGCTGAGACCCGACCTTCGCAACCCAGGCAACCATGTTCGAAAAAATACTCATCGCCAACCGCGGCGAGATCGCCCTCCGCATCCAGCGCGCCTGCCGCGAGTTGGGCATCAAGACGGTAGTCGTGCATTCCGAGGTGGACGCCGAGGCCAAGTACGTCAAGCTTGCCGACGAATCCGTCTGCATCGGCCCCGCCCCTTCCTCAGCCAGCTACCTCAACATTCCCGCCATCATCTCGGCCGCCGAGGTCACCGACTCGGAGGCCATCCATCCCGGCTACGGTTTTCTTTCCGAGAATGCCGATTTCGCCGAGCGGGTGGAAAAGTCCGGCTTCGTCTTCATCGGCCCGCGCCCGGAAACCATCCGCCTGATGGGCGACAAGATCTCCGCCAAGGACGCCATGAAAGCAGCCGGCGTGCCCTGTGTGCCGGGATCCGACGGGGCGCTGCCGGAAGACCCGAAGGAGGTTATCAGAATCGCCCGCACCATCGGCTACCCGGTCATCATCAAGGCGGCCGGCGGCGGTGGCGGGCGCGGCATGCGTGTCGTGCACACCGAGGCGGCGCTGCTCAACGCCGTCACCATGACCCGCGCCGAGGCACAGGCTGCTTTCGGCAATCCGATGGTTTACATAGAGAAATTCCTGGAAAATCCGCGCCACATCGAGTTCCAGGTACTCTCCGATTCCTTCAAGAACACCGTCTGGCTGGGCGAGCGGGATTGCTCGATGCAGCGCCGCCACCAGAAAATCATCGAAGAGGCGCCGGCACCCGACGTCGCCCGCCGCCTTATCGCACGCATCGGCGATCGCTGCGCGGAAGCCTGCCGCAAGATCGGCTATCGCGGCGCCGGCACCTTCGAATTCCTCTACGAGAACGGCGAGTTCTACTTCATCGAGATGAACACCCGCCTGCAGGTCGAGCACCCGGTAACGGAGTTCATCACTGGCATCGATCTGGTGCAGCAGCAAATCCGCATCGCCGCCGGCGAGAAACTTGCCTTCCGCCAGCGCGACATCGAACTCAAGGGGCACGCCATCGAGTGCCGCATCAATGCCGAGGATCCGTTCAAGTTCACGCCTTCCCCTGGCCGCATCATCTCCTACCATCCGCCTGGCGGCCCCGGCATCCGCGTCGATTCGCATGTCTATAGCGGCTACAACGTGCCGCCGCATTACGACTCGATGATCGGCAAACTGATCACCTACGGCGACACGCGCGACCAGGCCATCCGCCGCATGCGCATTGCGCTCTCGGAAATGGTGGTGGAGGGCATCAAGACGAACATCCCGCTGCACCAGGAGCTGATGCTCGACGCACGCTTCATGAAGGGCGGCACCAGCATCCACTATCTCGAGCACAAACTGGCCGCGAAGGACGAGGCCGTCAAGGGGAAATAAGCCCCATGTGGCTTTCGGTCACACTCGCTACGGATGCGGCGCACGCAGAAGCGCTCGCTGACGCACTGCTGGCGCTGGGCGCGCTCTCTGTAGGCATGGAGGACGCCGACGCCGGCACCGATCGCGAGACGCCGCAGTTCGGCGAACCCGGCAGCGACCTTGCGCCGCTATGGGCGCACAGTCGTGTGGTTGCCCTATTCGACAGGAGTGCCGACATTCCCCTGATTGCCGCTGCCGCCGCGGGCGAGGCGGGGCTCGACACCACTCCTGCTTACCAAATCACCGAGATCGCCGAGCAGGACTGGGTGCGGCTGACCCAGTCGCAATTCGAACCGATCCGCATCAATGAACGCCTGTGGATCGTGCCCTCCTGGCACCCATCGCCCGACCCGGATGCGATCAATCTCGAGCTCGATCCGGGCCTGGCCTTCGGCACCGGCAGCCACCCGACGACGCGGCTGTGCCTGGACTGGCTCTGCGGCCATGTGCAGACCGGCGCCAGCGTGCTCGATTACGGCTGCGGTTCGGGTATATTAGCCATCGCTGCGGCCAAGCTCGGCGCCGGGCGTGTGGTGGGCGTCGATATCGACGAGAATGCCCTGACGGCAGCGGCCGGCAATGCCGAACGCAACGACACCCAGCTGCAGCTATTGCACTCCAGACACCCCCTCGACATGCAATTCGACATCGTCGTCGCCAATATCCTCACCAATCCGCTGTGCGTGCTGGCGCCCCTGCTCGCCCAGCGAACCCTGCGAGGGGGGCAAATCGCGCTTTCGGGCATCTTGTCCTCGCAGGCAGGTCAGGTTCAGGATGTCTATCGGCCCGCCTTCGATCTGCAGGTCTGGGCAGAAAGGGAAGGCTGGAGCCTGCTGCAGGGTGTGCGGAAATGATGCTCACCCGCTGCCCATCCTGCAGCACCGCCTTCCGCGTCACGCCGGAGCAGCTCAAGGCGCGCGCCGGCAAGGTGCGTTGCGGACACTGCAGCGCGGTGTTCAATGCTCTCGAGACCCTGGAAGACATGCCGCCAGCCGTTGTGGCGGCGGAAGCGGCCCCCGTGGAAGTATTGTTCGAGTCGACGGAAAGCATTTCCCCACCCCTCATCGAGACGGCGCCCCCTGAACCGCCTCATGAAGACGGGCCATCCGCGCCAACACCCGCCAAGCTGGCGGAAATACAGGAAGGGCAGGACGTTCAAAGCGCGCTCGACATCCTGCTGGAAGACGTCAGCACTTCCGTCGAATCTCCCGCTTCCCGCTGGCGTGTGCTGGCATGGGGCCTGGCGGGTCTGGTTGCGCTGGGTCTGTTGCTCGTGCAGGGGGCCTATGCCTTCCGCGCCGAGTTGGCGGTCTCCCAGCCTGACCTGCGTCCGCTGCTGGATGATCTGTGCGGACTGCTGGAATGCGACATCCCGTTGCCGCGCAAACCCGAACTGGTCAGCATCGAGGCATCCGACCTGCACCCCGACCCGCAGCGCAAGAACCTGCTGGTGCTGGCGGCGACACTGAAGAACCGTGCGCCCTTTGCGCAGGATTACCCGCAACTGGAATTGACCCTGACCGATACGCGCGATCAGCCAATGGTGCGCAAGGTCTTCGCTCCAACCGAATATCTGCCGCAGGGGGCGGACGTTCACGCCGGCTTCGCCGCCAACGGCGAGTTGGCAGTCAGCCTCTGGCTGGATGCCAGCAACGTCGGCGCCAGCGGCTACCGGCTTTACCTGTTCTACCCCTAAGCAAGCCAATCAGTGCAACAAGACATGACGACGGTCACGCACCGCGGCAACCCCATCCATCTCGGAGGCGAGTTCCCGCAACCCGGCAGAGCGGCGCCGGCCTTCTCGCTGGTCTCCGCCGACCTGCGCGACCTGACTTTGAAAGACTTCGCCGGCAAGCGCAAGGTGCTCAACATCGTGCCGAGCCTGGATACGCCCACTTGCGCCACCTCCACTCGCAAGTTCAACGAATACGCCGGCAGCCTGCCCAACACCGTGGTGTTGGTGATCTCCGCCGACCTGCCCTTCGCCATGAAGCGTTTCTGTGAAACTGAGGGCCTGAACAATGTCGTTTCGCTGTCCACCATGCGCGGCCGCGAGTTCATGAAGGACTACGGCGTCTACATCGAGGACGGCCTCTACGCCGGCATCACCGCCCGCGCCGTGATCGTGATCGACGAAAACGACAAGGTAATCCATGCCGAACTCGTGCCGGAAATCCGACAGGAGCCGGACTACGAAGCGGCGCTCGCCGCGCTGAAATAACCAGGAAAGGATCCCCGCGCAATGAGAACGCTGATCTGCGGCTCGATGGCCTACGACACCATCATGGTGTTCCATGACCGCTTCAAAAACCACATCCTGCCTGACCAGCTGCACATCCTCAATGTCGCCTTTCACGTGCCGGACATGCGGCGCGAGTTCGGTGGCTGCGCGGGCAACATCGCCTACAGCCTCAAGCTGCTCGGCGGCGAACCCCTCATCATGGCCACCATCGGCGAGGACAGCGCGCCTTACCTGCACCGCCTCGAGCGCCTCGGCCTCGACCGCAGCCATGTCCAGGAAGTACCGACGACCTTTACCGCACAGGCCTTCATCACCACCGACCTCGACGATAACCAGATCACCGCCTTCCACCCGGGAGCGATGAACCACTCGCACCTGAACCATGTCGCCGCTGCGCAGGGACTGACTATCGGCATCGTCGCCCCCGACGGTCGCGAGGGCATGCTGCAGCACGCACAGGAATTCCATGATGCCGGCGTGCCCTTCGTCTTCGATCCCGGCCAGGGCCTGCCGCTGTTCGACGGCGAGGAACTGCTCAACTTTCTGGAACTCGCTGATCATTGCTGCGTCAACTCCTACGAAGCGCATTTGCTGTCGGAAAAAACGGGGCAGTCCATCGAGGAACTGGCAAGTCGGGTGAAATCGCTGATCATCACCCTGGGCGCCAATGGCGCAGAGATCCACGCGGGCGGTCAGCGCCTCGACATCCCCAGCGTCAAGCCGGACGATCTCGTGGATCCGACCGGCTGCGGCGACGCCTTTCGCGCCGGCCTGCTCTACGGCATCGCCAGCGGCATGGACTGGGAGAAGGCGGGACGCCTCGCCTCGCTGATGGGGTCGATCAAGATCGCCTACCGCGGCGGACAAAACCACAAGCCTGCCCAGGATGAAATAGCCGGGCGCTACGTTGCGGCGTTCGGCCAGCCGCTTTGGTAGGTCGGCCTTCAGGCCGACTGCTTAAGGCCAATCAAGCGCCCATGTCGGGCTAAAGCCCGACCTACTGATGAAAATGAGGGAAACGAATGAATCGCATCAAGCTTGCAGTCGCTCTGATCGCAGCCGTCCTGCTCGCCGGCTGCGCCTCCAGCCAGTCCGGCAGCGCCTACGAGCGTCGTCAGGCGCGGCAGGAAATGTCCGTCAGGCTGGGCGTGGTTGAAAGCGTGCGGCGTGTCACCATCGAAGGCACAAAGTCGCCGGTGGGCTCCGTCGCCGGCGCCGGCGTCGGCGCCGTAGCGGGCAGCAACATCGGCCGTGGCCGCGGCTCGACGGCGGGCGCCATCGTCGGCGCGGTCGTAGGCGGCGTCGCCGGCTCCGCCATCGAGGAACAGGTGACGAAGAAGGAAGGCCTGGAAATCACCGTCAGGCTCGACAGCGGCGCACTCATCGCCGTCACTCAGGAGGCCGATGAGGCTTTTCATCCGGGCGAGCAGGTACGCGTGCTGCGGGGCGGTGGCGCGACGCGCGTGACGCACTGACCGGACGCATTGTAGGTCGGGCTTCAGCCCGACAATGAACGCCGACCATCCGCCGTTGTCGGGCTGAAGCCCGCCCTACAATGCCGCGCGCAACTGCGCGGCGACACTCTCCAGTTCTTCCCGTGGCGGGTTCTTCACAGGCCAGGTAAACGTCAAGCCGTCCTTTTCCCAGCGCGGCAGCACGTGGATATGGGCATGGAATACTGTCTGCCCCGCCGCCTCGCCATTGGCCTGATAAACCGAAATCCCTTCCGGTTTCAAGACGACCTCAATGGCTCTGGCAGCGCGCGCCGCCGAGCGGAACATGGCGCCCGCCAATGCCTCATCCATGCCCTGCAGGTCCTCGACATGCGGCTTCGCCACCACCAGCATGTGGCCCGGATTAACGCTACCGATGTCCATGAAGGCAAGCGTCAGTTCATCCTGGAACACCATCGTCGCCGGGATCTCTCCACGCACGATCTTGCAGAACACGCAATTGTCCATGCTCTCCCCTGTCATCTCACGTCCTCTCCGGAACAGTCGACCTGATATACCTTTCGTGCCGGCAGGCTCACCGCCGTCAGATGCCGCCCCCAGAGGCAACCCGAGTCGAGCGCCAGCAGGTTCGGCTCGATCTTCAGACCCAGCGCCGACCAGTGGCCCGTCACCAGGACATGATCCGCGCTGCTTCGGCCCGGCACGGCATACCACGGCAGATAGCCTTTCGGCGCATCCGCAAGCTCGCCCTTCGCCTTGAATTCCATGACTCCATCGGCGGAGCAGAAGCGCATGCGCGTCATGGCGTTCACGATCACCCGCAGTCGCGGCCAGCCGGCCAGATCGTCACGCCAGGCAGGCGGCTCGCTGCCCCACATGTTGGCGAAAAAATCCCGATAGTTCTCCGCCCGCAGCGCCGCCTCGACCTCGTTGGCCAAGGCGCAGGCACGGGCCACCGTCCACTGCGGCAGCAGGCCGGCGTGCACCAGGGCAAGGCCGTTCTCGACGTGCATCATGGGACGGTGGCGCAGCCAGTCGAGCAATGCCTCCCGATCCGGCGCTGCAAGGATTGCATCGAGCGTATCGTCCCTGTGTTTCTTCGAATGGCCCTCCGACAGCATCAGCAGATGCAGGTCATGGTTGCCCAGCACGGTAATCGCCGCCTCGCCCAGACTCCTCACATATCGCAGCGTCTCCAGCGAATGCGGGCCGCGATTGACCAGGTCGCCGACCAGCCAGAGGCGATCACGCTGCGGATCGAAGTAGAGCAGATCGAGCAGCCGCCGGAAGGAGTCGAAGCAGCCCTGGATGTCGCCGATGGCGTAGGTGCTCATGCCAGGAACAGGACAGCAGCAGGGTGCTCCGGCATACGGCCCGACTGCACATATTTCACCAGTTCGCCCACGACTTCATCCACCTTGAAGCCGCCGACCCGAACGGATGCGGGTAGCTCGCTGCCGCGCACGATCGACCTCACATAACCCTGGATGAAAACCCGCTCGATGATCTGGATGTCGCACAATTCGTAGAAGGCGGACATCCCCAGCACATAGTCCGCCTTGTTGAAATCCACGAACGATATCGGCAGCATGCCGGCTTCCAGCAAGGGCAGATTGGCGGCAAGGCGGGAAGTCCTCTTATTGCCGTTTGCGAAAGCCTGCAGATAGGGAAGGCGCGTCATCAAATAAAGCGCCGCGTCAACCGGCTCAAGCTTTACGCACGTATCGACAACCTGCGCCAGCGCCCTGCCTATGTAACCCGTCCCCGGACGGAAAGGCGGCCCGTACGCTGAGCGCCCCAGGCGAACCTCCTCGTACTCCCTCGGCACACCGCGCTGCTCGTCAGGCAGGAAGTGCTCCGAGTCCTCTGTCTCGGCAAGACCATGCCGGTCAGTCAGCAGAAAATGGAGTCGACACACGGTTCCGACGGAAAGCGCACGATGCGACCACAAATACTCAATGGCATTCTTGTGATTGAGAATGAGCAGTGCATCCTCGACCGGCTTGTCCGAATTGCGTTGGCCGTATTCGATCAGTGCCTGGGTGTCGATGGCTGAATAGGTGCCTCCCTCCAGCAACGACGAAGCCCACGAGAAATCGATCAGAAAATCCGCCAGAAACTTCCTGTCGAGCGGACGCGAAATCGCGTTGAGCTTGCGTAGCCGCACTGCCTTTTCCGCGGCAATCCCGGGTTCCGGCAACAGTTGCTCTTCGCGGAAGCCGACGAGAGGCCGCGCTTGCCAGTCGGTTTCAAAATAGCGTCGCACATCTTCCTGCGGGAATTGCGCCCCTGAAACATAGCGGGTGCCCGGCCCCTTCCCGATCGCCTTGATGCGCCCTTCAGTAACCAGTTCTCGCAGGCGACGGTTGAGCGTAGACCGGCTAATTCCGGCAAACCGCGTCCCCAAAGCATCGGGAGTGGCCCCATAAGGTCCCGCGACGGCAATGGCTCGCATCATTTCTTCCGCAGACAAGACCTTTGATCGCGCCATTTTGACAATATTATTCTTTATTTAACGCATTGTTATATCGTGAATAACAACTTATCACGTCAAATCATCTGAAGAACAGAAAATATGCGTCATTTCATCGTCACCTTGGCAATCTCTAGCCAAGGTGACGCTACCCGGCATAGCCGTTCGGATTCTGGCTCTGCCAGCGCCAAACGTCGCGACACATGCGCTCAAGGTCATATTCGGCACGCCAGCCCAGCAGGCGTTCCGCCAGCGAGGGGTCGGCATAGCAGGCAGCGATGTCGCCGGGGCGACGCGAAACGATCCGGCACGGAATATCCCTGCCCGATGCCCGGCGGAAAGCCTCCACCATCTCCAGTACGCTGTAGCCCCGGCCCGTGCCGAGATTCACAGTCAGGACATCGGCGGTAGCATCCAGCCTGGCCAGCGCCGCCAGGTGGCCGCGGGCGAGATCGACGACATGGATGTAGTCCCGCACGCCGGTGCCGTCAGGCGTCGGATAGTCGTTGCCATAGACGTTGACCGCCTCGCGTCGGCCGATCGCCACCTGGGCAACATAGGGCATCAGGTTGTTCGGCACGCCCGCCGGATCCTCGCCGATCAGACCGCTCTCATGCGCGCCGACCGGATTGAAGTAACGCAGCAGCGCAATCTTCCATGCGGGATCGGATGCGGCGAGATCCATCAGGATCGACTCGACCATAGCCTTGCAGCGCCCGTAGGGATTGGTGGGTCGCAGCGGATGATCTTCGCGCACCGGCACGGCATCCGGATCACCATATACCGTGGCCGATGAGCTGAACACCAGCCTGCGCACCCCGGCCTGCGCCATCGCCCGGCACAGCGCCATCGTGCCACCGACATTGTTGTCGTAGTACTCGAGCGGCCGTTCCACGGATTCCCCGACGGCCTTCAGCCCGGCGAAATGCAGCACCGCATCGATGGCATGCACGCGGAAAATTCCGCTCAGCGCGGCCGCATCGCGCACATCGCATTCGTGAAAGGCAATAGTCCTGCCCGTGATCCGCTCGATCCGCCCGATCACCTCGCGCCGGCCGTTGCACAGGTTGTCCGCGACCACCACCTCCTGGCCGGCCTGGAGCAGTTCGACGCAGGCATGGGAGCCGATGTAGCCGGCGCCGCCCGTAACGAGCAACTTGCCTGCTTTATTGCGCGAGCGGATTGACATGCCGGATGCCAGGGAAGCGGCGGAAGTCATGGTCTGCCGAATAAACGACATACCCCCCTTCGAGCGCAAGCGCGGCTATGTGGGCGTCGGTGACGAGGTTGCCTGCCGTGCCACATTGCGCCAGCAGGTTCTTGAATATTTCCCAATGCCGCGGGCCAGGTGTCACAAGTTCCACCGATGGCAACTCAACCCACTCCTCAACATAGGCAATCGCCTCTTCGATCTTCAGTGGCGCCTTGAACACACGAGGATTGGTACATAACCGGAGAAATGCCAGCACAGACACCCACGGCAAGCCCACATTATCCGAGCCCGAGAAGATTTTTTCGATCCAGGTCTTGGCCACCTTATGCTGCGGCAGATCGCGATTTACGGCATAGATAAGCAGGCTGGCATCCAGAAGAATCACTTGCGCTGCTCCAGCTTGTCGCACAAGACAGCATCCTCCAATTCGTCCGCCAATTGCAGTGTCTTGTCCAGATTCACCCCGACACGGGGCAAACCCAGGGAAGCGGGACGCAAACGATATGCGGTAGGAAGCTTTTTGCCTTTATGCAGGCCGGCGCGAAGCGTTTCATTGAGTACGCTCTTGAACGGCTTCCCGGTTTCCGCAGCCAGGCGTTTCAGTTCGCTTGCCAGCCGGTCATCGATTGTGATCGTGGTACGCATCATGATGCCTCTAATATGTACATCAAAGCATCACTTTAACACGGAACCATGATGGGCCCGTAGGTCGGGCTTTAGCCCGACAACAGCGCCCGTGTCGGCCTGAAGGCCGACCTACAGGGCATTAAATCAAGCGCTTTCCGGCTGCTGCGGCCGGTATTCCGGAACGAGCTCGGCCAGACGCACTTTGACCGCCCGTTCATCCTGCGGCGCACCTTCCAGCCAGGCGCGCAACCCCTCCAACTCTTCTACCGAAAAGGCGGACTGCGCCCGCGCGATGCGCAGCTTAGGATGCGGTGTAGGCAGGGTCTGTTCGCCGTCGGCGAGCAGTTCCTCGTAGAGTTTCTCGCCCGGGCGCAGACCGGTAAAGACGATCTTGATGTCCTCTTCGGTGAAGCCGGAGAGGCGGATCATGTCGCGTGCCAGGTCGGCAATCTTCACCGGTTCGCCCATGTCCAGCACGAATATCTCACCACCTTGGCCCATCAGGCCAGCCTGCAACACCAGTTGCGCTGCCTCCGGGATCAGCATGAAGTAGCGAATGATGTCCGGATGCGTCACCGTCACCGGCCCGCCCCTGGAAATCTGTTCGCGAAACCTGGGAATCACGCTCCCGCTGCTGCCCAGCACGTTACCGAAGCGGACGGTCACAAAGTGCGTCCTTTGCGTTTCTGCCTGCAACCCTTGGCAGACGACCTCCGCCAGCCGCTTGCTGGCCCCCATCACATTGGTCGGGTTGACCGCCTTGTCGGTCGACACCATGACGAACTTGTCAACACCCGCTTCGATTGCCGCGCGCGCCACATGCAACGTGCCGAGCACGTTGTTGCGTACCGCCTGCCAGGCATTTTCGTTTTCCATCAGCGGCACATGTTTGTAGGCCGCAGCATGAAACACCACCTCGGGTCGATGCGCGGCAAAGACTGCAGCAAGGCTGGCCTCGTCCTTGACATCGGCCACGACGCAAGCCTGGTCGATAGCCGGAAAATACGCAGAAAATTCCTGCTCGATCTGATATAGCGCCAGTTCGGATTGCTCAAGAAAAATCAGCAGGCCCGGCTCAAAACGCGCAATCTGGCGACACAATTCAGAACCGATCGATCCGCCCGCACCGGTTACCAATACCTGTTTGCCCGACAGCAGGCGATGCAGTCCTTCGTCATCGAGTTGGATCGGATCTCGTCCCAGCAGGTCTTCCAACTCGACTTTGCGTACTTGCGATACGGAAACCTTGCCCGACAGAACATCATCCATTGCCGGTACCGTCAGAACCGTTAATCCGGCAGCAGCCGCAAGCTCAGCAGCCCGGCGACGCTGCGCGGCAGAAGCAGCCGACATCGCAATGATGGCATGCGCAACGCCAAGACGTTCTGCCTCCTGTGCAATCTTCTCGATTGGACCAAGAATCGACACGTCAACAAGACGCCGGCCATGCTTCGACGCATCATCGTCGAGCAATCCCATCACCCGCCATGACGAACTGCGCGATAAATCCTTGAGCAGCATGGCTGCAGCATCCCCCGCCCCGAGCACGATCACCGGCTGCCTGTCCTGAAAACCCGCAGAAAACAGATGACCGTCCTTCCAGGCCCTGTAAAGGAAACGGTTGCCTCCCATCGCCAGCAATAACAGGATTGGATGCAACACCAGGATGGAGCGTGGAATGCCGGGTGTCTGGATCATGTAGGCAATGCCTGCCGTGCCGACGGCCCCCAAACCTACTGCTATCAGCAGCCTGCGCAAATCGCCCATGCTGGCGTAGCGCCAGATACCACGGTAAAGGCCAAATTTAAGGTAAATCACCGCGTATAACGGAATCACCCAGGCAAGCGTGGACAAAGAGGCAGCAAAAAAATCTTCCGGTATCTCGAAATTGAAACGGATCCAATAGGCGGCCAGCCACATGACGGCTGTTGCCGTCAGATCATGGATGAATGCAAGCAGCGCGCGCCAGTACATTGCCTCAGGCTCTTTCCCGTTCCGTCAACTCAACACTCAATTTGCAACTCCCGCCAGCGCCGATTCATTTGCTCTCCCAGCACTGCCAGAAAAGTCAGCCACGCCAGTACGGCGGTCCACTGCGCCCAGCCCGGCAACGCCAGCAGCCCCATTGCAAGAACAGCGCCCGCCAGCATCAGGGCGCTCCAGCGCGATGTCATGCCCAAGTGTCCATAGCCCAACTGCACCATGTGCTGATAAGTGTGCTCGCGGTGCGCTTCCCACACGCGCTTGCCCGCCAGCGCCCGGCGCATGAGGGTCGCCGACGCATCGAGCACAAACGGTGCAAATGCCATCAGCGGAAACCACGAAGGCCATGCCCCCTGCCATGCGCCCACCATACCCAGACCGCCGGCCAAAAAGCCCAGAGGGATCGAGCCGACATCTCCCATAAAAATTTTCGCTGGCGGCCAATTGAACCACAGAAAGCCGGCGCACGCCGCCGCCACCGCCGCGCACCACGCCGCCATGGCTGAATCTCCGGCCATGGCGAACCCCGCCGCATAAGCTGCGAATCCCGCCACACCCTGGCTTCCCGCCAGCCCGTCGGCGCCGTCCATGAAGTTGTAGAGGTTCGTCATCCAGCCGACGGCCAGCATGGCCGGCAACCACCACAAGGCCGGCAGCGCGACCAGATAACACAGCACCGCGGCCGCGCCCAGATGCCCCGCCAGCCGCAGCCAGAACGGCAGGTGCCACAGGTCGTCCGTCAGCGACAGCAGCGCCAACCCCAGCACCATAGCCAGCAGGATGTTCGGCACCCCGAGCCAGGCTCCAGTCAGCAGCAGCGCCAGAACGATGCCCAGCCCGCCGCCGTGCGGCGTTGGCCGTTCATGCAGGGAACGGTGATTCGGCTGGTCGAGGCCGCGATCGGCAAAGCGCAGGCGCAGCCGGACGACCGCCCAGGCAAGAGCGAAGGAAACCGGCACGGCAAGCCACAGATTGCCTGTCATCATCGCCTCAGTTCAGCGCAAGTCATACCAGACTCCACGGCCGCTGCCGTGTTGATTCAATACGCCACGTTCGACCAAGGTCCGGAAGTGCTGCTTGAGGGTATTGCGACTGGCGCCTGTGAGCCTGATCGTCTCGCCGATCGTCACGCGACCATGTTCTCGAGCAAACTCGACAATCCGGAGCTGAAGCTCGGGCATGGACGCCAGCACGATCTTCTCCCGCTCGATCTTCTTCTCCAATCGCCGCACCTGCTCAGCCAGGGAGCGGAGGAAGAACACCAGCCACGGCTGCCAATTCGGTGACTCCGTGCGGATCGTTCCCTGGGTTTGGCGCAACGACAGGTAATAGGCTTCCTTGCTCTGTTCGATCACGCTTTCCAGCGAGCTGTAAGGCACATAGACGTAGCCGGCCTGCATGAGCAGGAGTGTCGTCAGCACGCGGGAGAGCCTGCCGTTGCCGTCCTGAAAAGGATGGATTTCCAGAAACACGACGACGAACAGGGCGATGATCAACAATGGATGCAGGCGGGCCCCCACCTCTCTTTGGCGTTCCTGGTTCACCCAAGACACGAGTTCCGTCATCAAGCGAGGGGTGTCGAACGGCGTTGCGGTCTCAAACACGATTCCGACCTGCGACCCGTTCTCGTCGAAGGCGGAGACGCTGTTCGAGCTGGTCTTGTAGTTGCCGCGATGCCATGTGTCCTTCTCGCTGTAGCGCAGCAGTGTCTGGTGCAACTGCTTGATGTGGTTCTCGGTCAGCGAGATGTCCCGCCAGGACGAGAACACCAGATCCATCAGCTCGGCGTAACCGGCCACCTCCTGCTCGTCGCGAGTGGAAAACGACTTGATTTCCAGATTCGACAACAGTTGCTCCACCTCACGATCGGACAGTTTGCTGCCCTCGATGCGAGTGGATGAGCCGATGCTTTCGATGGTAGCCACGCGTCGTAGGGCGGACAGGCGCTCTGGCGCAAGCGTCCCCAAGGCGCGCCAGGCACCTTTGAATTCGTCAATCCTGGTGACAAGACTCAGGATTTCAGGAGTGATTTGGATTGTTTCGGCACGGAGCATGCGCCAATACTATACCCATTTACACCCATTTTCAGGAAATGGGTGTAAATGGGTATAAATACGTAAATGTACGGACACCCCATCGCCCCCGTAGGTCGGGCTTCAGCCCGATGACCGAAGGTAATCCCTGTGGGACAACTGCCTTAATCAACCCCCACCCAGCATCTCCCTCACGCCCTCCGCGAGGCCGATACCGGCACGCCAGCCGAGTTCGCGCTCGATCCGTGCCGGGGAATAACAGGCCGAGCCTAGCAGTCGCGCCGTCACTTCCGAATTCAGGGGCAATGTCCGGCCGGCGAGCCTTCCCAGCCCATCGCCCAGCCTTCCGCCGAATCGCAACATCACCGCCGGTACCCGCCAGCGCACCGGCGCTTTTCCAAGCGCACAGCGAATCGCATCATAGATCTCGCGTCCCGAATACGCCCTTGAGTCCGCCACGATGTAAGTACGCCCATTCGCCGCCGGCGCCTGCGCAACCAGCCGCATTGCTGCCACCACGTCATCCACATGCACCAGCGAACGGCGGTTGCCGGTTTCCGGCAGCGGCGGGAACCAGCCGGCGCGAATGCCGCGCGCCATGCGCTCCAGGTTGCCACGCCCACCGCGGCCGTAGACCATCGCCAGCCGCAGAGTCACCACGTGCATACCGTATTTTGCGCCGGCCTCCAGCACCGCATCCTCCGCGGCACGCTTCGCTTTTCCATAAGGCGTAATCGGCTCGCCCGGCCAGTCCTCGTCGACGCAAGTATCACCCGGCTCCGCCATCGTCTTGACGCTGGATAGGAATACGAAGCGGCGCACACCCGCCTCGCCTGCCGCTACCAGCAGGTTGCGCGTACCCTCGAAGTTGATGCGCCAGTAAGTATCTGGATCGGAAGATGCGAAGATATGAGCGTAGCCGGCGCAGTGGAATATGCAATCAATGCCTTTACAGGCTACCGACAACGACTCGGGAGAAAGCAGGTCCCCGATAATTGCATCGGGCACCGTTCCTGCTCGCCTGAACAGCGCCTTGTCTCCTTTTGCAAGGAGCCGACTCCCGATAAACCCCGAGGCGCCAGTGACAAGACATGCCGAACCCATAACGCGGATTTGCTGTGCCCTACGCCTTATGCCAAACCGTACGGTTGACGTAGTCC
>JADFDU010000043.1 GCA_018262775.1 Rhodocyclaceae bacterium | reverse complement strand
TGCGCCTGACCGACATACACCAAGGTCAGCATCATGAAGATGAAGGCCTGCAGGGTAATGATCAGGATGTGGAAAATGGCCCAGATCGTGCCGGCGATGACGCCGCCGACCCAGAGCAGGCCGGAGCCGAAGGTGCCGGCCCAGGCCGCGCCCATGAGGGCGATCAGCATGAAAATAAGTTCGCCGGCGTACATGTTGCCGAAGAGTCGCATGCCGTGAGAGACGGTCTTGGCGACGTACTCGATCAGCTGCATGGCGAAGTTGATGGGGTAGAGCAGCGGGTGGTTGCCGAAGGGCGCGGTGAACAGCTCGTGCATCCAGCCGCCGAAGCCCTTGATCTTGACGCTGTAATAAAGGCACAGCAGCAGCACGGCGAGCGACATGCCGAGCGTGGCGTTGAGGTCGGCGGTCGGCACGACGCGCATGTAATGGATGCCGGCGGCCTCGCCGACACGCGGCAGCAAATCGACCGGAATCAGGTCCATGGCGTTCATGAGGAAGATCCAGACGAACACGGTGAGGGCCAGCGGCGCGACGAACTCGCGCGATTTCGGCGAATGGACGATGCTCTTGGCCTGGTCGGAGACCATCTCGATGACGATCTCGACGGCGGCTTGCATGCGGCCGGGCACGCCGGACGTGGCGCGGGCAGCGAGGCGTGCCATGAAGAATACGACGAGCAGGCCAAGGCCGATGGAGTAGAACAGGGTATCGAGGTGGAGAACCGACCAGTCGACCAGACCAACCTGCTTCTGGCTGGTGAGGTAGGTGAGGTGGTGAACGATGTATTCGGAAGCGGTGGGGGCGTGTTCGGTAGTCATGTTCAGAACTTTTTGCTCAAAAGTGCCAATAGATTCGCTTTAAGGACCACTATCAGACCTGCGATCAATGCGAGCCAGTGCATGTCGCGGTACAGGCTTGCGGCCGCTGCCAGCAACGCAATGGTTGCGGCAACTTTCATGAATTCCCCAACAAAGAACGAGGCGGCTGAGGCCCCACCCGGCTTTCGACTCTCGGCGAATAAACGCAAGGCAAAAAGCGAATTGGGCAGAACGATGGCGAGCCCTCCGAGCATCGCCGAAACCGCCGCGTTCCAACCCGCCAGCAGCCCCGCAATGGCCGCAACGACAAAGGTTGCGACAATTTGCAGAAGGACCGCCCGGAACATCAACATGACGGTTTCACCACGCCCCAGCGGCACACACAGTAAATTGCGCGCTGCAATACTTCGCGCTGTGCGATGCGTGCCACCGCTCACAAAAGACGGCGATTTTATAGTCGTATAAAAGAAATGTCAAACCCGGGAAGCGCGCCAGTACTGGTATGCGGGCTGACTAAAGCTTCAGTTATCAATAAGATCGGGGCAATTTGTGGATTGCTGCGACGCAACATTTGTGTCTACGACCGGATTCGCTGAAAAAGCGATAATCCCCCCATGAACCGCCGACGCTTTTTACTTTCTGCCGGCCTGGCGGGATTGGGGCTGAGCGGGATGACCGCCTGGTGGTTCTGGCCCGAACAGGGCCTGCTCAATCCCTGCCTGGCAACACTTCCGCGCAAACTGGCCAACCATGAGCTGGTGCGCAGCGCCTGGTTGGGTCTCGACCCGACCCAGATGTGGGACTGCCACGCACACCTCGTCGGCACCGGCGATTCGGGTAGCGGCATCTGGCTCAACCCGGCGCTGGATTCCATGATCCATCCAATGCAGTTCGCCCAGCGATTGTTCTTCCTCAACGCCGGCTGTGCCCACGACACGACCGGCCGCGTCGACCAGAGCTACGTCGAGCGCATGAAAAACCTGCTAGAAGGCATGCGCCCGGGCGCCAAGCTGATGCTCTTCGCCTTCGATTATTTTCACCGTGAGGACGGCACGAGCAGCCACGATGACAGCGCGTTCCACGTGCCGAACGACTATGCGCGCGACGTGGCGCGACGTTATCCACGCTATTTCGAATGGGTGGCCTCGATTCACCCTTACCGCAAGGATTGCGTCGAGGCGCTCGAACGCGCCGCGGCGGATGGCACTCGCGCCGTGAAGTGGCTGCCCGCCGCACAGGGCATGAATCCAGCCTCGCCCCTGTGCGACCGCTTCTTCGCCGCGCTGTCGAAGCTCGATCTCCCGCTAATCAGCCACGCCGGCGAGGAGCGCGCGGTGCACGGCGGCAACACGCAGCACTTCGGCAACCCGCTGCTGCTGCGCCGGGCGCTGGATCATGGCGTGCGCGTGGTGGTGGCACATTGCGGCTCGATGGGCCAGGACCGCGACCTCGACCGCGGCGAGAACGGCCCGCATGTCGACAGCTTCGACCTCTTCGCCCGCCTCATGGACGACCGGGTTTATGGTCCGAAGCTGCACGGCGATATCTCTGCCGTAACCCAGTTGAACCGCGCTGGGCCGGCGCTGAAGACATTGCTGGAACGGAAAGGCTGGCACGGGCGTCTGTTGAACGGCTCCGACTACCCTTTGCCGGGGGTGATGCCGCTCTTCTCAGTGAACTATATGGTGCGGCTGGGCTTGCTCTCCGCCAGCGCGGCGCCGGTGCTCACGGAAATCCGCAAGCACAACCCGCTGCTGTTTGACTTCGTGCTGAAGCGCCACCTCTCGTCCGGCGGCAGCCGCTTCGCAGCATCCGTCTTCGCCACCCGCCCCTTCTTCGAGAGACGCGTCGCCAAGCCGTTCTGACTGGGTCGGGAAGTTATTGTCGCCGTCCTGTGGCGACTGACTTTCAGCGCAGCTTCTCGAGAATCCCGTCGAGCTGGTCGAGACTGGCAAAGCCGATGGCGATCTGGCCGGCGCCCTTGGCGCCCATCTTGATGGCCACCTGCGCGCCGAGGATATCGGCGAGTTCCTCCTCCAGGCGCGCGACGTCGCGATCTTCCGTTTTGGCCGCGGCTTTCTTTTTCGGTGGATTGAGTTCGTGCTGCACCATGCGCTCGGCTTCGCGCACCGAATAGCCCTTGGCGGCGATGCGGTGCGCGAGCTGCAGCTGGCTGGCCTTGGCCAGAGGCAGCAGGGCGCGGGCATGGCCCATGTCGATGTCTCCCGCCATGAGCAGATCCTGTACCGGCTTGGCCAGATGCAGCAGGCGCAGCAAGTTGCTGGCGGCGGGTCGCGAGCGGCCGACCGAATCGGCAGCCTGCTGGTGAGTCATGCCGAATTCGTCGATGAGACGCTGGATGCCCATCGCCTCTTCCAACGGATTGAGGTCCTCGCGCTGGATGTTCTCGATGAGCGACATGGCCAGCGCGGAATCGTCTGGAATGTCGCGCACCAGCACTGGCACCTCGTGCAGGCCGGCGAGTTGCGAGGCGCGCCAGCGCCGCTCGCCGGCGATGATCTCGTAGCGACCGCCGTCGATCGGCCTGACGAGGATCGGCTGCATGACGCCCTGCGCCTTGATAGAGGCGGCCAGTTCGTTGAGCGATTCCAGATCCATGTGCGTGCGCGGCTGGTACTTGCCGGGCTGGAGGTAGTCGACGCGCAGGGTGTCCTGCCGCTGCGGTTCGCTGCTGTTGCCGGCAAGCAGTGCATCGAGCCCGCGGCCGAGGCCTTTATGTTTGGCTGCCATATTTTTCTCCCTGGGGTGCGTTCTAGAATGTTCTGGTGCGCCCGATCATCTCTGCGGCGAAGGCCAGGTAAGCCTGCGCGCCTTTCGCGGCACGGTCAAAGATCACGCCCGGCAAACCGTAGCTCGGCGCTTCGGCCAGGCGTACGTTGCGTGGCACGATGGATTTGAACACCTTGTCGCCGAAATGTTGCTCGAGCTGGGCGCTGACCTGGTTGGACAGCGTGCTGCGCGGATCGAACATGACACGCAGCAGGCCGATGATCTTCAGGTCCGGATTAAGGTTGGCATGCACCTTCTTGATGGTGTTCACCAGGTCGGAGAGGCCTTCCAGCGCGTAGTACTCGCACTGCATCGGAATGATGACGCCGTTGGCGGCGCACAGGCCGTTCAGCGTCAGCAGGCTGAGCGAGGGCGGGCAGTCGATGAGGACGAAATCGTAGTCCTTGTCGTGCAGTGCAAGGGCCTGCTTGAGGCGCGTCTCGCGGTTGTCGAGGTCAACCATTTCCACTTCGGCGCCGGCAAGGTCGCGGTTGGCCGGCAGCGTGTCGAACTTGCCCGCCTCGGAGGCCTGTCGCGCCTCGGCCAGCGAAGCCATGCCGAGCAGGACGTGATAAACCGATTTTTTCAGTGTGCGCTTGTCCACGCCGCTGCCCATGGTGGCGTTGCCCTGCGGATCGAGATCCACCAGCAGCACGCGCTGGCCCTGTGCGGCGAGCGCTGCCGCGAGATTCACCGTGGTGGTGGTCTTGCCGACCCCACCCTTCTGGTTGGCGACTGCAAAGATGTGCGACATGTTGTTCTTTCGTTATCCGCGTTCCACGCGCACCAAGTGGCGCGCGCCCTCCACTCCCGGCACCTGTAGCGGCGTCACCTCTGCCACGCGCCAGCCGGCCGGCAGCTGCGCGATTTCCTCGTAGGGATGCACCCCTTTCATGGCCAGCAACGCCCCTCCCTCGGCAAGCAGGGGGCCAGACAACCGCACAAACTCCGCCAGATCGGAGAAGGCGCGTGAAATTACAACATCCGGTTTCTCCGACGGCTGCCAAGCTTCGACCCGCGCGCAATGCACCGACACATTGGCAAGACCCAGCTCGATCTTCGCCTGCTGCTCGAAGGCCGATTTCTTCTGGTTGCTCTCCACCAAGGCCACATTCATTTCCGGCCGGGCAATGGCCAACGGGATGCCCGGCAAGCCGCCGCCGCTGCCGATGTCGGCGAGCCAATGGGCTGTGCCGAGATGCGGCAGCACGGCCAGCGAATCCAGCAGGTGATGGCTGATCACCTGCGACTCGTCGCGCAGCGCGGTGAGGTTATACACCTTGTTCCACTTGCCCAGCAGCGCGGCAAAGGTGAGCAGTTGCTCCTGTGCAATCGCCGGCAAATCCAGGCCAGACAGACTTAGCGCGGCGAGGCCGCGCGCCAGTTGTTCCCTTGGCGTCATGCGCGCTTGCGGGCGTCCCGCACCAGTGATCCGCGCCGCTTCAGATGCACCAGCAGCAAAGAGATGGCGGCTGGCGTGATGCCCTGGATGCGCGATGCCTGGCCGAGGGTTTCCGGTTTGTACTGGTTGAGCTTCTGCTGCACCTCGATCGACAGGCCGCGCACCGCGCAGTAATCGAGATCGGCCGGCAGTGCCGTATCTTCCTGATCACGGCTTTTGGCGATCTCATCGGCCTGGCGGTCGATGTAGCCCTGATACTTCGCCTGGATCTCCAACTGCTCGACGGCTTGCGCATCCGCGATCAGCTCGCCTGCGCCGGGCAGCGTCATCAGGCTGGCGTAGCTCACGTCGGGCCGGCGCAGCAGTTCGGCGAGGCTGTATTCGTGCTCGAGCGGCTTGCCAAGTACGCGCTCAGCGTTGACGGCATCCACGGTCTTCGGATTCACCCAAGTGGATTTGAGGCGCTCCTGCTCACGCACTATGGCCTCGCGCTTGCGGCTGAAGACATCCCAGCGGGCGTCGTCCACGATGCCCAGGCGGCGCCCGGTTTCGGTGAGGCGCAGATCGGCATTGTCTTCGCGCAGGCTGAGGCGGTATTCGGCGCGGCTGGTGAACATGCGGTAGGGCTCGGAGACGCCACGCGTGATGAGGTCGTCCGTCAGCACGCCGAGATAGGCCTCGTCGCGGCGCGGACACCAAGCCGCCTCCCCCCTGGCGAAAAGCGCCGCGTTCAGGCCGGCAAGCAAGCCCTGCGCGGCGGCTTCCTCATAGCCGGTGGTGCCGTTGATCTGGCCGGCGAAGAACAGGCCGCAGATGGCTTTCGTCTGCAGCGCGGAAGTCAGGCCGCGCGGGTCGAAGTAGTCGTACTCGATGGCGTAGCCGGGCCGCAGGATGTGGGCGTTTTCCATCCCCGGAATGGATTGCACCAAGGCCAGCTGTATGTCGAAAGGCAGACTGGTTGAAATACCGTTGGGATAGATCTCGTGTGTCGTCAGACCTTCCGGCTCGAGAAAAATCTGATGGCTCGACTTGTCAGCGAAGCGGTGGATCTTGTCCTCGATGGAGGGGCAATAGCGGGGACCCACTCCTTCGATGACGCCGGTAAACATGGGGGACCGGTCCAGCCCGCCACGAATGATGTCGTGCGTGCGCTGGGTGGTATGGGTGATCCAGCAGGGCAGCTGCCGAGGATGCTGGGCGGCATCGCCGAGAAAGGAGAACACCGGAGCCGGGTCATCGCCCGGCTGCTCGGTCATCTCTGAAAAATCGATACTGCGCCCATCCAGACGTGGCGGTGTGCCGGTCTTCAGGCGGCCGGCCGGCAGCTTCAGTTCGCGCAGGCGCGCAGCAAGGCTGGTGGCGGGAGAGTCGCCCATGCGGCCGGCCTGGTAGTGATCGAGGCCGATATGAATCAGCCCGGCGAGGAAGGTGCCAGCCGTCAGCACCACCGCCTCCGCCTCAAATTTCAGGCCGAACTGAGTAACCACGCCAGTAACCCGGTCGCCGGACAGCGTAAGGTCGTCGACGGCCTGCTGGAATAACGTGAGGTTGGGCTGGTTCTCCAGTCGGCGGCGGATCGCTGCCTTGTACAACACGCGATCGGCCTGGGCGCGCGTGGCACGCACCGCCGGGCCCTTGCTGGAATTGAGTATGCGGAACTGGATGCCGGCTTCGTCGGTGGCCGCCGCCATGGCGCCACCCAGCGCATCGACTTCCTTGACCAGGTGTCCCTTGCCGATGCCGCCGATTGAGGGATTGCAGGACATCGCCCCCAGCGTTTCGATATTGTGCGTCAGTAGCAGCGTACGGCTGCCCGCCCGGGCTGCGGCGAGCGCCGCTTCGGTGCCGGCATGGCCGCCGCCGATAATGATGACATCATAACGCGTGGGGAACAGCATGGTTCAGTGAGAGGTGCGAAGAGGCGCCATGATACGCGAGGATGGCATAAAAAAACAGGGAAATGTTTCACGTGAAACATTTCCCTGTTTAGTTGTTATACTACAGCATCTTACTTCTTCTTTCCACCCAATCCAAGATAGGTTTCGACGACGCGCGGATCGTCGGCAAGTAGGCGACTCTCGCCCTCCAGGGCGATGCTGCCGGTTTCCAGCACATAGCCGTAGTCGGCGATCTGCAAAGCGGCACGGGCGTTCTGCTCGACAAGCAGAATAGCCACGCCGGTCTTCTTCAAATCGGCAATGATGTGGAAGATCTCACGCACGATGAGCGGGGCCAGCCCCAGGCTCGGCTCATCGAGCATGAGGAGTTTCGGTTTAGCCATCAGGGCGCGTCCGACTGCCAGCATCTGCCGTTCACCGCCGGAGAGCGTGCCGGCCAGCTGGCTGCGGCGCTCCCGCAGACGCGGAAAGGTGGCAAAGACCTGATCCATGGTCTTGCCCTCGTCGCGCTCGCCAAGGCGGTAGCGCTGGAAGGCGCCAAGCAAGAGGTTGTCTTCCACGCTCATCTCACCGAAGAGCTCGCGCTTCTCCGGCACCAGCGTCATGCCCATGGCGACGAGATGCTCGACCTCGATGTCGCGCTGTATTTCTCCCTTGAACGCGATTTCCCCTTTCGAAGGCAGCAAGCCCATGATGGCACCCAGCATAGTGGTCTTGCCGGCGCCGTTGGGACCGATCACCGTGACGATTTTACCCGCCTCTACCTGGAGCTTGATGCTGTGCAACGCCTCGACCTTGCCGTAGGAGACGCACAGTTCGCTAATTTCAAGAATAGGGGTCGTCATTACTCCACTCCCCCAAGATAGGCTTCCAGTACCACCGGGTCCTGTTGCACTTCCTCGGGCAGGCCCTCAGCGATCTTCTCGCCGAACTCCATCACGACGACACGGTCGGCCAGGCCCATGACAAAATCCATGTCATGCTCCACCAGCAGGATACCCATGCCCTGGGCGCGCAGCCTGCGCAGCAACTCGGCCAACGCCTGCTTTTCCAGATAGCGCAGGCCGGCCGCGGGCTCGTCGAGCAGTAGCAGGCAAGGATCGGCGGCCAGTGCGCGGGCAATTTCCAGTAGGCGTTGCTGCCCTAGGGGCAGGCTACCGGCTTCATCGAATAAATGTTCGCCTAGACCAACGCGCTCAAGCTGCCGCTTGGCCTCCGCCAGCAGGCGCGCCTCTTCGGCACGCTCCAGATGCAGGGCAGCCGACAGTACGCCTTTACTACCGCGCAGATGCGCGCCAATAGCGACATTCTCTAGCACGCTCATGGTCGACAGCAGGCGTACGTGCTGAAAGGTGCGGCCCATGCCGCGCCGTGCGTTCTCCCGCGCGGCCAGACTGTCAGTGCGTTCGCCCAGAAAGCGGATCTCTCCACAAGTCACCGGATCAACGCCTGAAATGCAATTGAACATGGTGCTCTTGCCGGCGCCGTTAGGCCCGATCAAAGCCATCACCTCGCCGGCCTTGACGGTCAGGTTCATGTTGTTGTTGGCCACCAGGCCGCCGAAAGTCTTGCGGGCGTCCTTCACTTCGAGCAGCACCGTACCCGCCGCCGGTAGTGGCCGGCATGGCAGCGGTTCAGCCTCGGCGAGGATACGCTGGCCGCCGGCCTTTACCGGTACCAGGCGCACCAGCCATGGCCAGATGCCTTCACGGGCACGCTGCAGCACAATGACCAGCAGGATGCCGAAGAAAATCACCTCGAAATTGCCGCTCTGGCCGAAGATCTTCGGCAAAATATCCTGTAGCCACTGCTTGAGTATCGTGATAAGGCCGGCGCCGATCAGCGCACCCCAGACGTGCGCCGCGCCGCCCACCACCGCCATAAAGAGATACTCGATGCCGATGTGCAGACCAAATGGCGTCGGGTTCACGAAGCGCTGCAGGTGCGCGTAGAGCCAGCCCGAGACGCAGGCAAACAACGCGGCAATAAGAAAAATAACGGCCTTGGTGTGGGCGGTATCGACACCCATGCTCTCGGCCATGATACCGCCGCCCTTGAGGGCGCGGATGGCCCGTCCTGCGCGTGAATCGAGCAGGTTCTGCGTCGCCACCACGGCACCGGCCAGGACAATCCAGATGAGGTAATAGAACGCGCGACCGCTTTCCAACTCCAGACCGAAGAATTCGATGATAGGAATTCCGGTCACCCCGGTGTGGCCACCGAGAAACTCGAGGTTGCCGAACAGAAAATACAGGCTGATACCCCAGGCAAGGGTGCCCAACGGCAGATAGTGGCCGGACAGGCGAAGCGTGAGGAGGCCGAGCACCCATGCCACTGCAGCCGTGACGCCCAGCCCCACCAGCAAAGTCAGCCACGGCGACACGGCGTACACAGTGGTCAGATAGGCTGTCGTATAGGCGCCAAGGCCGACAAAGGCCGCCTGGCCGAAGGAAGTCAGCCCACCCACGCCAGTGAGCAGCACCAAGCCCAGCGCGACGATCGAATACAGCCCGATATAGTTAAGTAACGTGATTTGGAACTCGGGTAGCAGTGGCGGTGCGAACACCACAAAAGCCAGAAATACGAGAAACGGCAGGCGTGCCTTCATTCTTCCTCCTCCACATGATGGGAGGTGAACGAGCGCCAGATAAGCACCGGAATGATCAGGGTAAACACGATGACTTCCTTGAAGGCACTGGCCCAGAAGGAGGAGAAGGATTCGAGCAGGCCAACGAGGATCGCGCCGGCGGCGGCCAGCGGGTAGCTCACCAGCCCGCCGATGATGGCAGCGACAAAGCCCTTCAGGCCGATCAGGAAACCGGTGTCGTAATAGACGGTGGTAAGCGGCGCAATGAGGATACCGGAGAGCGCGCCGATCATGGCGGCCAGCGTGAAGGTCAGCTTGCCCGCCATGGTGGTGGAGATGCCCATCAGGCGTGCACCAATTCGGTTAATGGCTGTGGCGCGCAGCGCCTTGCCATACAGGGTACGACCGAAGAATACGTAAAGGGCAACGATCAGTGCGACACTGACACCCAGCACCCACAGTGTCTGGCCGTTTACGGTCAGCGTACCCAGGTTGATCCGTGCCTCGCTGAAAGGCGTAGTGCGTGAACCTTCGGCACCGAAGAACAGCAAACCCAGACCGACCAGCGTCCAATGCACGGCTACCGACACGATGAGCAACACCAGTACCGAAGCATCCGCCAGTGGCTCAAAAGCC
>JADFDU010000042.1 GCA_018262775.1 Rhodocyclaceae bacterium | reverse complement strand
AAGGATCTCCGACAGATGTGAAAGATCCTTCTCCTGCATGCCTGTCTTAAAATCCACAATTAAGTGATCAAGTGTAGTCACGGGCCGTCTATGATCAAACGTCTTATCCTTGTGCGGTAGTATCAATACAAGCACGCCCTGATCTTTCAGCAGCCGCTTCCACTCGGACAATGCCTGAATGGGATTGGCGATGTGTTCCAGCACGTGCGAGGCAAGCACGAAATCATAAGTGGCAGCGGGGATTCGCCCCATCTCCGTAGCTTCGGCTATATGCTGCATGCCAGTCGGCTTGCTCCGGTCGAATCGGAATGTCCGCCCTTCTTCAATATGCCCTTCCCAAATGGTGTCATTGCCGAAAGTGCAATTGTCGAGACTGCCAACTAATGGGTAGACGGGAAATATGCCTTTCCCTGTGAACGCCTTACTGGGTCCGCCGATCTCAATGCCGTGCTTTCCCGCAAACAGATGCTTATATGTCTGAAAGGACTTCGCCTGCCCCGCCAGCAGGCCCCGCAGGCGGGTATCGATGGCATAAGTCAGCCCCCGAACACCCCGCGTCCTCAAAATGCGGAATATCTTGCCAATCATTGGTCGCAAAGCCACTTGCGCTGACACGGCCCCATGCGTCGATGCATGGCATCCGTGACACCAGAGGCAAATGCCCGCAACTTGGAGTAGCCATGTTTTTCCAGGAGAAGCATCGAAACCGCACCCATTAGCAGACGCACCAATCGGCGCAGGCACCAATCCGGCTCCAAGCGCCAGTATTCGGCAATCGTGACAAGCGAGTTGCGGGCAATATAGTATTTCCTCAGCGGCGGATGATTCGGTAAATGGCCGAGAAACGGAAACCAGGCGCCACCCGTTTCACCCACGCTATGCTTCATCACCGGCTTGCGACTAATTACTACGAAGCCGCCTCTTGAGCGGGCACGCAAACAAAATTCGTGATCAAGTTGATCGATGAAGAAATCTTCACGAAAACTACCGATGGCGCGCGCGAAAACCGTGTCGATCAGACTGCCGGATGTAATGACCGTCTTTTGTTCCAGAAACTCGCCGGCTGCACTTGCGGAAACTTTCGTCCGGCTGTTCCGTGGATCGAGATAGTTCCCCCCGATCACCACGGGCTTCAACTCACAAGCCGCATACACACTCGCCAGTGTCTGCACCATGTCAGAAAGACAACGACTGTCTTGGTCGAGGGCGAGCATCCAGGCAAAGCCCCATTCCAATGCCTGTTCCAGCCCTTGGTTCAGGGCCGATGCCACACCAACGTTGCTTCGGTTCTCAATGATGCGAATTTGTTTTTCTTCTTCCACCGTCACGGCAATATGCCGTTCGCGCTTCAACCCGGGAGTGTTGTCGACCACGACCAGTGCCCCAACTTGGGGCAGCAAGATCCGAAGGTGTTCTTCAAAATACAGATCCGGAAAGAACGCAACTACCACCGCGCAAACCGTTCTCGCAACAGGCGGCGAAACGGTTTTCTCAGGGCAGTCGGCTTTCAAGCCTCTAACGGAGTTCATCGCCAATCGAGGTTCGTGAAGGTGCTTGACAAGAAACTATCGTCTTCGTGAAAACGGGGACCGTCAGCGCGCAAGCGCGACCGGTAAGTCCGCCAGGCCTTGCCAGGCCAACACCGTCGCTCCCTCGCGGATATAGCTCTCCTTGCCGCCATATATGATCCAGGGCGGCAGGGCCGCCTCGCCGGCAAATGACTGCCACTTGCGTGCGGCTGTCAGCCAATCGGTCACGAAGGTTGCGCCTGACTTGATTTCCACGGCCTGCAGCCGCACACCGGCTTCGAACAGCATATCCACCTCGTGCCCGACATTATCACGCCAGAAATACAGATCGGCGGGCTGTCCGGCATTGAAACACTGTTTGACGAATTCGGCCACAACCAGCGTTTCGAACAACGCGCCGCGCTGGGCGTGAATGTTCAGCCCATCAGCATCCCGCACACCCAGCAGCCAGGCCGCAAGCCCGGTGTCCAGGAAATAGAGCTTGGGCGTCTTCACCAGGCGCTTGCCGAAATTGCGGTGAAAGGGTTGCAGCAGGAGAACGACATAGCTGGCTTCCAGCACGCTCAGCCACTGGCGGGCGGTGACATGGGAAATGCCGCAATCCGTAGCCAGGGCGGAAAGATTGAGCAGCTGCCCGCTGCGGGCCGCACACAGTTTGAGGAAACGCTGAAAAAGAGCAAGGTCGCGTACCGCCAGCAACTGACGGACATCCCTTTCGAGATAGGTGGCAACGTAGTTCGGGAACCAGCGTTCCGGCGACAGCGGACGGTCATGCAGGGGCGGATAACCGCCACGCCACATGTCCTCATCCAGGTTTTGCGGCAGCACTCCAGCCTGGTTCAACTCTGCCATGGAAAACGGCAGCAACTGGATAAGGCCGACGCGCCCGGCCAGGGACTGGCTGATGCCGGAGAGCAGACCGAACTGCTGCGATCCGGTCAGAATGAACTCTCCCATGCGCCGCCGGCTGTCGACGATGCCCTGCAGATACGAAAACAGCGCCCCGCAATACTGCGCCTCGTCGATGATAGCGCCATCGTCGAAGCGGGCCAGGAAACCGCGCGGGTCCCGGTTGGCGAACTCCCGCTCCTCGGGATCCTCCAGCGTTACATAGGCCTTATCCTGGAACAGGGAACGGGCAAGCGTGGTCTTGCCGGACTGGCGCGGCCCGGTCAGCGCAAGGATGGGAAATCCGTGCGCCAGGGTCAGGGCGGTATCGCGGGCGGCACGAGGAATCATTCCATAATTTTACAGATTGTAGTTATTAACTTCAATCTGTAATTTATGCCGCTCGGTTGTCTTATGGCTCGTCATTCCCGCATCCCACAGGGATTTCTTTCAGCCACAAGCGGGAATCTAGCCCTTCGAGGTTTTCCCATGGATTCCCGCTTTCGCGGGAAAGACGGAATTTGGCTAATGACCTGCCTGAGCCCAAGTCCGGGCAAGCCCATCTTCCATAGTGACAGCCGGCTGCCACTCGACCGTCTGCCGCAACCGGCTGATATCGAGAACGACTTGTCTGACATCCGCTTCACGGGCTGGCTCTTCCTGTACGCGTATGCGGCGTCCAGCCTTTTCCCCGACCATGTCAATGAGTTCCCGAAGAGAGGTGCCGATCCCGCTGCCAATATTGAATACGCCCGTAGCCGTCGGATGGAGAGCAAGCCGGTACACCGCTTCGACGAAGTCTTCAATGTAAAGGTAATCACGAACCTGGTTGCCATCGCCCCAGAGCTGGAACGGCCTGTCCTCGGCTACGCAGGCAAGCAGGTGGCGGACCACGCCAAAGCCGCTGCGCAGGGACTGCTCCGCCCCGTAGATATTTGACGGGCGCAGGATGATTGTTTTGTCCTGCGCCCTCAGTCCGAGAAACAATTCTGCGGCGGCTTTGCCGGCACCATGGCAGGAGCGCGGCCGCAAGGGGGCGTCCTCGGTGACGGGAAGCTTCTCCGGATCACCGTACACCGTGCCCCCGGAGGAGAGAAACAGCAGACGTGCTGCGGGAAATCGTTGCAGCGTTTCCAGAAAGGCGAGGAAGGGGTTCAGGCCTTTCTCCGCCTCCACGGCAGGACGGCCGGCGCTGGAACCCGGCGTGGTGCCCCAGGCGGCGTGGATCACCGTGTCATGACGGGCGAGGAGTTCGCCGACCAGCGCTGCATCTTCCTGGCGGCCGCGCACAGCAGCGACACCATCCGGCCAGTCGGCTGCATCGGCGCGGGGCGAGAGCACGGTCACACCGTCACCTTCGGCGGCGAGGCGGGGGGCGAGGGCCCGGCCGAGAAAGCCGGCGCCAATGACGAGAATGCGCACACGCTTCATGACGCGAGAACGTCCCGATAAGCCGCGCGGAAACGTGTGGCGGCCTGGCGCCAGTCGCCGATCTCGCGCTGCGCCTTGTCGCGAGCGGCCCTGCCGGCACTGGCATTCGTTGCCTGATTGGACAAATCGTCCAGGGCAGAAGCCAGCGCTTCGCGGGACGTCACAAGCCGGCCGCTGGTTTCTTCGACCAGATCGCCGTGAGCAGGCAGATCGGAGGCGATGATGGGCAGGCCGGTCGCCATGGCTTCGATCATCACCTGCGGGCGGCCTTCGTCGTGACGGCTCAGGCTGATCAGGCCCGCAGCTTGCGGGAACCATTCATTGCGCAGTGCCTCGGGATGCGTCGCACCGCGGTAATCCACCCAAGACGGCAGAGTCATGTCTTCCTGCATGGGACCGAGCAAGACCAGCGGCCGGCGCGCGTCGAACAGTCCTGCGCCCCACTCGAACAGATCGCCGATCTTGGCCCTTGTCACGCGCGTCACCGCCAGCCAGGGCGCGCCTTGCGGCTGCGGGCGGCGCTCGACTGAAAACCACTCCGGCGCAACGCCGAACGGCAGAGTACGAACGGCCGCCACCTCTCCGAATAGTGTCTGCAGCCGCGGCGCCATCCACGGCGCGTTCGGCGCGAGCATGGCGCGCCGTCCTGCCAGGACTGACTTTAGCAGCGCCGCCATCCCCGGTAGCTTGAGCAAACCGAAATCGCTGCCCAGCACGCCCACCAACGCCGGGTGGCGCGTGCCGAGCAGCGGGATCGCATTCTGCAGCCAGTTCACATGGGCCACGTCAAAGGTCTCCCGGCGATAGGCCTGCCGCAGCCGGCGCAGCAAGCCGATCGCGGAGGGCAGTGCGGCGAGCGGGCCGGCGCGCAATCGGCTGGCAATACCCCCGGCTGTCGCCAGGCGATCCAGCCAGTCGCTTTCCTCTGACGTTGCTGCTGCCGCCACTTCCGCCGGCAACGGCCCGGGCGGCGCCCACATCCGCACGCTGACACCCTCGCCCGGCAGCGCTGCGGCGAGATCAGCGATGAAGCGGCCACGCCAATCGTCGGCCAGTCGCGGGTAGGAAGTGCTGACGAGCAGGACCCGCATCGGTTTCACTCAGGCGAGGAACCATGCGATTCCGAATCCTTGTACATCAACGCCGAAATCTGCTCGGAAACGATGCCGATCAGGAAGGTCAGGATCGACGCAATGAACATCAGCGCGCTCATGTTGGTGAAACGATGAAAGGTGAAAAAGGTGTAGAGGTAATAGCCGAGGCCGGTGGCAAAGAACGCCGCCGAGACCGGCAGAAAAAGTTTCAGTGGTGAATACAGCGTGCCGATCTTGATGATGATCAGCAGGAAGCGGATACCGTCATGCAGCGGACGGATGTGGCTGCGCCCGATGCGCGGCGGCATGGCGACCGGAATGTAGGCCACGCCGAACCCGGCGCGGAAAAAGCTCATCGTGATGGTGGTTGGGTAGGAGAAGCTGTTGGGCAGCAAATACAGGAAACGGCGGAACAGCGCCGCACGCACCGCGCGAAAGCCGGAGGTGAGATCTTCCACGCGGTTATTCACCATCCAGCTTGCGAGGCGGTTGAAAACGGCATTGGCAAAGCCGCGGTGTGCGCCGGCATGGTCCTGCATGCCGCGCGCGCCGACCACCATGTCGTAGCCCTCCTCGAGTTTCGCCAGCAGGCGCGGAATGTCCTCGGGGCGATGCTGGCCGTCGGCATCCATGAAGACCAGGATATCGCCCGTCGCGGCGCGTGCTCCGGCCTTCACCGCCGCACCGTTGCCTTTGGAATACGGATGGGAAATTACGCGCGCACCATGCTGTGCAGCGATCGCCGTCGTTTCGTCAGTCGAACCGTCGTCGACGACGATAAGTTCCGCCTCAGGCAACAGGCGGCGGTTCTCCGCCAGCAGAAAATCCAGCGCGGCGGCCTCATTTCGGGCAGGCATGATCAGACTGACTTTCACAGTTCCTCTCCGGCCGGCGCAACCGCAGGACATATTCGCTTGGGCGCTCCCCTAAGCGCCGAGTGAGGGGATAGAAACAAATATGCCATGTGATGCAGTCAGGTCACCAAGTTGGCCGGGGCGGAGTCATCGCCGTGTTGCAGGGGCTGACTTATGATTCGGCTCCGGTTATTGCGGAGACGCTGGCTCCATCGACCTTTGCTATTCGTTATGGCTTTGGTCAAGGGTAAATGTGTCGCGGATACCGAGCAGGGCGACAGCAGAATCGCTAGGTCTCCCCTTGAAGGCGATCGCAGTCACCTCCAGGTTACCTGTCTGAGCAAAAACATGGGAAAAGCCGGCTTCATTGAGGATTGCCGTCAGGGATTTCTTTGTGAAGCCTGTTTTATGCGCAAAGAAATCATTACCACTCGTTTCGATCTCCCTGCCATAGCCATAAATGACATCTCTGACGGTTATCGGCCCAGCCGGAGAATCATAGAGAAAATCGTCGATGTCAAGGTTGCGGGCAACTGCCGTTTTCATCAGATCTTCCATGTCCGGAACACGAATAAAGGCAAAGGCACCCTCTTTGAGCACATTCAGAAAACCGCTCAACACCTTGAATACATCGTGGCGATGATAATGCTCCAGATTGTGCGAGCAATACACGGAGTCGTATTCCCCTTCCGGCAAATCCACCATCTCCCTGGCGTCGCAGACGATATCAGGGCTACCCGTCGGGTCGATGTCGAGCAGATCGTGCTGCCATCCACCGTAAAATTCCGGTATCGGTATGGCCTTGCTATTGCCGCCCACATTCAGGACAGTCTTCGGCCGGATCGACTCCCCCACATTCTCATCAACTTTCTGCAGCGTATCCGGCGGCAACGGCCAAAATCTTTTGAAAATGCTGAACATGTTTGATTCCTGGATTAACAGGCAACGTACAGATGTACCATCAGAAAGAGCTAACGAAAGCTAACGCAAGGCTAACAAGATATCCTTGGTCAGTAAGTCGACCAGTTTCATGTCATGCCCCTTTTCTCTCAGCTTCCACTTGAAGGCATTCCCCAACTTGGCCTTCTTGTAGAAATTGAGCTTGTGCGAACTCTTGAACTGACGGGCTTTCTGCAGGCACTGGACAATCAGCTTCTGCTGTTTTTCTGTTTGTTTCTGGTTTTTTATCTTCTCATTTGCGCGAGATCTCGCATCGTAAAATTCGGCAAGCTCGTTGCCGAACAATTCCGCTTCCTTCACATCGAACCAGCCTGCATTCATCCGATCCTCCTCTGGCACCCTCAATCCACAGCGCATATCTTAACCTGAGGTGCATTCTACTTGTCAGCCAAGCCCTCAAGAAGCGCCCCTACATTCCCATGCAGCCCGCCGCCGGCTTCCCAGAGCCTAGGCAGCCCATCACCTGTGTCAAGGTTTCCTGCTCCGAGTGGCTCAAGTCAGCGCGGGGTATTTTCGCCAGTCTAATACGCGCCTCCCCGTAGCGCTCTTGCAGGAAGTCGAGTTGCGCACGCTTCAGGTTGTTGCTCGGATTGTGCGGCGCGAGGGCAAGCGCACGATCGAGTTCAACTTCGGCTGCCGGCAGATCGTGCGCGCTCAGTGCAAGATAGTCGGCCAGCCAAGAATGCAGCAGGACGCTTACGTAAGTCGAGGTGGTCGGGTTGGCGAGCGCAGCAGCGAAAAACCGTTCAATGTCCTCGCGCTGCAGGCATAGCGTGCCGGCGATGGACATCTCCTTAAGGCTGTAGAGCGCGTTTCTGTCGGCTGGAGCAAAGGGGGTTCCTCGCAGGCGGCGAGCCAATGCTTCGATCCATGCCCGCTCTACTGGTTTTCCGACCTTGCAGTTCAGAGCGATCAGCCCAAGCCAACTCATTTTCAAAGCTGGATCGAGCTTACTAGCCAATTCATAGTGTCTTCGGGCAAAAGAGTACACCGGAGAATTCGGTAAAGCCGCTTCCACATGTGCGGCCAGAATTCGCCCCGCCTCGTGTTGGGCACGCGCCGAGAAACGATGATGCTGGGCCTCGATCTGGGTGCGCCGTCCTTCCTCGCCGAACTGGTGCGCGCGTAGCGCCGTAACGAAAGGGAAGTAAGTCAACGCCACGGTAGATAGCATGATGCCGAGCGTCTTGAATGGGCCGTTGTTTTCCAGAACGCGCGCCAACCCCCATGCGCCTACTAGCAGGATACCGAAGAGCGGCACGTAGTTGCGATGCTCATGAGCAATTTCAAGAGGAAGGAAGGTGGATTCCAGTGCTTGCCCGATCAGGAACCAGGCGATCCCGAACGAAACGAGCGGCGCCCTGTTCCGCAACCACCACACGAGCCATATGAGGCCTGCCAGCCCTGCCAGTGCCGGCAGCGTTGTCCAGGGCTCGAGCAGACTGGTGGAAAGAAGAAAGTCGTCATGATAGAGCCCCAAGGACTCCAGGCGCGGGAACAGGATGAGTCCCAGGTAGAACCAGAGTACGCGTCCCTCGGTCAGAAGACGTTCAGCCAGCGTGAATGTACGGAGCTCGTAGCCGGCCCATAGCCACTGCCCTGCTGGCAGGGTTGCATAAATTACCCCCACAGAAAAAGTTAACCCCGCCAGGACGGCCAGCGCACGCGCAAACCAGTCTAGGCCGCCATCGCGATTCCGTCTGGCGATCAACTCCCAGGCCAGCACGAAGCAAGGGAACAGCACTCCGGTTTCCTTGCTGAAGAAAGACAGCGGCCACAGCACTGTCCAGGCCAGAACCAATTTGACCATCCCTGCACGCCCACCATGCTCTCGTCCGCTGACATGAAGCAGCATGGCGGCTAGAAGGAATAGAGCCGACAGACTGGTCATGCGCTGCACGACGTGCAGGACGGGGAGCAACTGAATCGGGTGCAACAGCCACGCCGAAGCCAGTACGCCAGCGGCGATCAGGCTATTGCGACCCTTGACTTGCGGCGATGTCGCAGCAAGCAGGCGTAGCGCGAGAAAGAATGCGAGCAGGGCACTCGCCATATGAATGACAAGATTACTTGCCTTGAATGCGAAGGGATTGAAACCGCTGAAGTAATAGTTGAGTGCGAAACTCAACTGTGACACGGGCCTTCCGGAAGGGCCTGCGTAACCGCTAGACAGAGCCTGCCTTAGCGACTCGACAGACAGCTTTTCAAGGCGAACACCTTCTGCCAGCAGGATGCTTGGCTCGTCGTCAAAGAAGAATTCGCCTTGCAAGCCAGGCCAATAAACGGCAATGGCAAACAAGCCGACCAAAAACGTGGCAAGGATGATGATGTATGAAGTTTTCAAAACCTGGAAAGAAAAAAGCCCCTTGGGATCGCCAAGGGGCTTTTCATCAGCCGGATCGATTAGAAGTCTTTGCAGGAACTCGGCAGATACTTGGCATCAATCGGATCGCTCGTGCCCTTGCCGCATAGCCAAGACACCGTACCCGTCGAGGCAGTGCCGGAACCACGAAGAATCATGGTCTTACCCGTTGCGTTGCCCAAGCCCAAGTTGGTGGCGGACTGCATGGTTACGACGATATCGCCTTCAGTCGCGCTAGTTCCGTTGTAGGTCACGCTGGCAACATATCTTGATACTTGATTCTGAACTCCCATTGAGGCAGCGGACAGGGCCATCGTGCCTTTCTGCGAAAAGGTCTCGGCAACCGCAGTACGGCCAGAAGAAGCAGCCAACACTGCCTCGGAAACCTTGGCACGAACCATGTAGTCCTGATAAGCGGGCAACGCCACAGCAGCCAAAATACCGATGATCGCCACGACGATCATCAGTTCGATTAGGGTAAAGCCCTTTTGTAACGCTTTCATATGGAACTCCTTCATCTTAGTTGAACAAGTGGGGCAAGGAATCAATATAGAATTCCCAGGATTGCGGTTGTTATTATGCAATACTCGTGCCTGAAATTTATATCGCTTATCTTGTTAATTTCATGGAGATGCATCATTTTTTTCACGAGCTCTCGGATTCCAAGTGTCAAATTATGACGTTTTTTGTCACTAAATTGCAGCGTAACATGGATCGCAAGTCTCCTCATGGGGCTGTTTAACCGTTTCAAGTCTTCCACTCCCGCGGGTTCGACGGGCGGCGTGACGAGCACGGCGGAGGCTGCCGGGCAAGATGCCCTGCTGTTGCTGGAAGAGGGTTTGGCCTTTGAACAGCAAGGCAACATGGATGCGGCCTTGCAGCGCATTGACGCTGCCATCGCCCTGGCGCCGAATCTCGGGCGAGCCCACTTCTGTCGCGGCAATATTCTGCTGGACCAGGGCAATGCGCAAGCCGCGCTGGAAGCCTACGCCGCAGCTCTCATTCACAAGCCGGATTCCGCCGCTGCCCATTACAACATGGGTAACGCCTATGTACGTCTGGGCCGCTATCACGAGAGCGTGCCCGCCTATCAGAACGCCATCGCGCTGAAACCCGATTTCGCCGATGCGGAGGTGGCGCTAGGCGTCGCACTGGATGACCTCGGGAAACCCGATGAGGCCATGGCGCATTACCGCCGGGCACTCGGCATCCAGCCCGATTATGCCGAAGCGCATTACAACCTGGGCGGCGCCCTGGCAGGGCTCGGCAAGCTCAATGACGCCGTAGCCAGCTATCGCCGCGCCCTCGAACTCCGACCTGACTATGCCGAAGCGCACAGCC
>JADFDU010000041.1 GCA_018262775.1 Rhodocyclaceae bacterium | reverse complement strand
GGCGTGGGCTTCGATTTCGCTGAGCGGCTCCGTGCCACCGTCGCTTAGCAGATGGATGCTGCTGACCGCAATTTCGCCCGAATCGGTGACGTTCGGCAGTGGCGAACCGGCCCATTGTTCTTCACGCATCCTGCGATGCAGGCTGTCCTGGTAGGCCGTGCAGACCTCTGCGGCGTCTCCGTCGGCTGCCACACCTCCCGCGTCAAGCCAAAACGCACGCGTGCACACGCGCTCGATCTGGCGCAGGTTGTGGCTGACGAAGATAAGGGTCTTGCCGCCGCCAAGATAGTCCGCCAGCCTGTCGAAGCATTTCTTCTGGAATGCCTCGTCGCCGACTGCCAGGGCCTCGTCGATGACGAGGATGTCTGCACCGGCATGGATCATGGCGGAAAACGCCAGCCGGACGAACATCCCGCTCGAATAGGTGCGAACCGGCTGGTCGATGAATTCCCCGATATCGGCGAAGGCGGCGATGTCGTCGAAGCGCGCATCCATCTGGGCTTTCGTGAAGCCCATCAGCGCGCCCTGGAAATAGACGTTCTCGCGCCCGGTGAATTCTGGATTGAATCCGGCGCCCAGTTCCAGCAGTGCCGAGATGCGGCCACTGACCTCGATCGAGCCTGCGGTGGGCTTGAGAATGCCGCAGATCATTTGAAGCAGAGTGCTCTTGCCGGAGCCATTGCGGCCGATGATGCCGACAGTTTCGCCTCTTTTTATCTCGAATGAGATGCCCTTCAGGGCAGTGAACTCGCGATGGTACTGCCTGAGACCGAGGCTGAAGAACTGCTTGATGCGGTCGCCGGGGTGGCCGAAGAGCCGGTAGGCCTTCGTCAGGCTACGCGCGGAGATGACGATGTCAGAGGGCATGGCCTTCGCCGCCTTCTGAAATGATGCAGCGCTCGCGCAGAAGGGACAGCACTGCGCTAACGGAAGTCTGGATGTTCGTGCGATCCGTGTCGAGTATCAGGTCTGGATCCGGCGGTACCTCGTACGGTGCGGAGATGCCTGTGAACCGGGTGATTACCCCCGCTCTGGCTTTTGCATAGTTTCCCTTTTCGTCCCGCGCCTCGCATATTTCCGCAGGGCAACGGCAGAAAACCTCGATGAAATTGTCCGGGCCGACAAGCGTGCGCACAGCCTGCCTGTCTGCTTTGTACGGAGAAATGAAGGCAGCCAGGGTAATGATGCCGGCGTCGAGGAAGAGGTTGGCCATCTCGCCGATGCGACGGACGTTCTCGATCCGATCCTGTTCGGCAAAGCCGAGATCGCGGCACAGTCCGTGGCGAACATTGTCGCCATCTAGAACGTACGCGGCGTAGTGGCCGGCAAAAAGTTTTTCTTCAACGTTGTGTGCCAGCGTGGATTTGCCGGAACTGGGAAGTCCGGTAAACCATACCAGGGCGCTGCGGTGGCGGTTGCGTGCTTCGCGCATGGCCCGGGTCACCAGCTGCTGGTGCCAACGGATGTGCGGGTCTGTCGTCTTTGGGCTCATGGTGGGTTTGTCAGAGGGCATCGGCAAACTCGTCACGGCTGTGCTGGAAGAAGACGTGGCCGAACAGTGCGGCGGCGGCGCCGAATGCGAGCGCGGCGCTCCATGCGCCCCACGGCACCGGTTGGCCGATCATGGTAGCGCGCGTCGCCTCGATCACGGTGCCGATGGGATTGGCGTTGTAGATGAAAGTCAGTCCCGGCGGTACGGCGGAGGCGGGGTAGAAGACAGGCGAGAGGAACATCAGCATCTGCACGAAGAGCGGCACGATCTGCGTCATGTCCTTGATGAACACACCCCAGGCGGCGAGGAACCAGGCGGCGCCGATGCCGAGCAGCAGCACCGGCACGACCAGCAGGGGGAAAAGCAGTAAGCTGGCCGTGAGATGGCCCGTCCACGCGAGGATGGCGGCGAGGATGAGGAAATTGAAGGCGGCATGCACCAGCGCCGCGCCGAGCGGCACCAGCGGCAGGATGTCCACCGGGAAGATGATTTTCTTGACGTAGCTGGGATAGCCGCGCACTGCGGCGGGTGCGCGCGCGACGGTCTCGCCGAAGACGTTGAAGACGATCAGGCCGGCATACAGCATCAACCAGAAGGGCAGCCCCTGCGGCTGCTGCGGCCAGCGCGCCTGGAAGATGTGGCCGAAGACGAAGGCGAAGATGGCCAGCATGAGCAGCGGGCTCAGGAAGATCCACAGCACGCCGAACATCGCGCCGCGGTAGCGCAGCAGCACGTCGCGCTTGACGAGCTGGCCGAGCAGGTAGCGGTTGCGCGCGAGGCCGGTGGCGATGGCGAGGGGGTTGAATGTGATCGTGCTCATGGGCTCCGCCCCGCTTCGCGAATGGCTTCCTGCAGACTGGCGACTTTCGCATCCGGCGTCATTCGGTAGTTCTCCGCACCCGAATAGACAACGGTTCCGCACGCGATGCCGAGGTCGCCCAAGGCTTGATGGTACCCCTTGGAAAGTTTCGGGCTGAGTCCGAATTTGGCCTCGAAGGCGCGCAGGCCGGCGGGTGTTTCCAGAACCAGATCCAACTCGGCGCCGGCCACCGTGCGGTAGAAATGGGGCTGGGCATGCTCCGGCGCGTGCGTGACGACATGTTCTATTACCGTGCCTTCCCAGGCGGCGCCGGCGATGGGATGGGCGAGTAGGGCGTCCAGGGTTTCTATGCCGAGCAACGCATGGAGCAGCCCGCTGTCGCGCAGGTAAACCCTGGGCGACTTGATGAGCCGCTTGCCGAGGTTGGCATGCAAGGGAGGCAGAATGCGCACCATGTAGGTGTCGGCCAGGATGTCCAGATAGCGGCGCATGGTCGGCGGCGTCAGCCCGAGGCTGGCAGCGATCTGGCTGGCGTTCCAGATCTGGCCGTGGAGATGGGCCAGCATCTGCCAGAAGCGCCTGATCTGGGCGGCGGGGATGTTGAAGCCCAGTTGCGGCAGGTCCTGTTCCAGAAAGGTGCGGATGAAGGCGTTCCGCCAGCGCAGGCTGGCCTTGTCGTTGGGGGCGAGAAAGCTTTCAGGAAATCCGCCCCGCAGGAGGAGTTTCTGCAAGTTTTCCGTCGTGGCACCCACTTCGTCCAGGGTGAAAGGGGCGAGTTCGAGATAGTCGATGCGCCCGGCCAGGGATTCCGCCGATTGTCTGCGCAGTGCCGGCGAAGCGGAGCCGAGCAACAGGAAGCGGCCCGGATGCCTGTTCCGGTCGATAAGGACGCGCAGAACGGGGAAGAGCTCCGGCATGCGCTGCACTTCATCGACGATGACGAAGCGGTCGGCGACGGTTTCGAGATAGGTTTCGGCATCGCGCAGGCGCGCCAGATCGGCGGGGCGTTCCAGGTCGAGAAACACGGCCTCCTCTCCCGCATGGCTGCGTGCCAGGGTGGTCTTGCCGACCTGTCTTGGGCCGAGGAGAGCGACGGCCGGAAACTGGGCCAGGGATTGCCTGAGGCGGGGAAGTATTTTGCGCTCAATCATCCTTGTTTATTGAAAATACAGTTTTCAATAAGTATGAATGATACATGACAGGATCGCGTCTGCAACGGGCGCCGCGGTAGCGCAGCAGCACGTCGCGCTTGACCAACTGGCCGAGCAGGTGGCGGTTGCGGGCGAGGCCGGCGGCGATGGCGAGGGGTGAGGGGTGAGGGGGGCTTCGGTTCGCATTGTCACGCAGCCAGTTCCGCCAGCCAGCGCGCGGCCGGCTCGACCGCGACTCTCCCGCGCTGTTCCGGCTGGCGCAATTCACGCACGAGTTGGACGGCGCCTGCCGTCGGAAAGCGCTCGGCGAGTGTTGCAAGGAAGGGGGTGACGGCCTGGTCGGCGAACTTGCACTCGGCAAAACCGAGTGGCTTGCCGTTTTCGCAGACTGCGAAATCCACTTCCCGCCCCTCCTTGTCGCGGACATAGTGCAGGGAAACCTGGCGTCCTGCCACATCTTGAAGGTAGTGTGCGTGCTTGAGGAGCATGGTCGCACAGGCGTTCTCGAAGCGGGCGCCTTCGCCGACGCGCGTCAGGCCGGTATCGAAGAAATAAACCTTTGGCTCCTTGAGGATGGCCCGGGCCATGTTGCCATGAAAAGGCCGCACGACGAAAACGATGTAGAGCGCTTCCAGGATGCCGAGATACTTGCCCAGAGTGGTCGGCGACACCTGCAGGTCGCGAGCAAGCGAGGCCAGGGAGAGCGTCGAGCCGACCCGCTCACGCAGCATGTGGACGAAGAGGCGCATGGCCCGCAACTCATGGATGCGTGAGAATTCCAGGATGTCCTCGCGGATCAGATCTTCCAGGTACTGATTGCGCCAGCGCTCCGCATCGGTGGGTTGCGCGGCGAGGAAGGGCTCCGGGAATCCCCCCCGTTCAAGCAACCGATCCAGGGCTTCGTCTGGCGTGGCGCCAGACTTGAGGCACCATTCGTGCACCGAGACCGGATGCAGGCGCAGCGCGAAATAGCGCCCCGCCAGCGATTCGCCCGACTGGCGGAAAGTATCGAGGCGGGCACTGCCCGTGACGAGGAAGGCCTGGCCGTCTGCGCGACCATCGAAGACGCCCTTGAGGTAGGCCTTCCAGTCGCGCATCTTGTGGATCTCGTCGAGTATGACCAGACTCGCCCGCGGGCTCCATGTCTGCCCAATCAGCATCCGGCGGTCGTTGGGGACATCCCAATTGAGGTACTGGGCCCTCGGATACTCCGCCATCAGTGCTTTGGCAAGCGTGGTCTTGCCGACCTGGCGGGGGCCCGTGAGAAAAACCATCTTGCGGCCGAGATCGGCGCGCACGGGAGAATCGAGATATCGTTGCATTCAGACTATTTTGTATAACTATGAAAAATAGTCAAGACTATCTTCCAATCCTTCTATGAGGCCCGATAGATCCTCGAAGCGGTCGAGGCGCAGGCCGCCGGCTTCGAGCCCGGCGGCACCGTAGCCGTAGGCGGCGTGGATGAAGCGCAGGTGGTTTTCCCGCGCAGCGGCGGCGTCCTCGTCGGAGTCGCCGACGAAGCAGGCGCGCGCTGGGTCGATGCCGTAGCGGCCGATGACGCGCTGCGTGACGGCGGCCTTGGAGGGCGCCATCGGCACGGTCTCGTCGCGCGTGTGGACGCCGGCGAAATGCCGCGCCAGGCCGAGCGTATCGAGGATCTTCAGCGTCGGCACCAGGCGCTTGTTGGTGATGATGAAGAGCCGCACACCGGCGCCCGCCAGCTGCGCCAGTCCCTCGGCAACGCCGTCGAAGGTCAGCGTGCCACGGTAGCCCGTCGTGTCGTAGTCCTGCTTGAAGGCCTCGACAAGGCGGGCGAGCGCGGCCTCGTCTTCAATGCCGCTGATGCGCTTGAGTGTCACGGCGAGTGGCGGGCCGATGAGCGTGGCATCAAGCGGCACGGCCGCCTGCAGACCGTGCGCCGCCAGCACGCGCGCGAACGAGGCGAGGATGCCGGGCGAGGAATCGATCAGCGTGCCGTCGAGGTCGAAGAGGATGTCGCAGGGCATGGTTATGGGCGTCAGTTGCCTATTTCCCGGACTCATCCGGCTTGCAAGTATTTATCCCCTCTCCCCAGTCCTCTCCCGCCCGCGGGAAAGGGGGCACCTCGCAGCGATGGCCGCCGCGGCCTTCGTAGACTATGTCCCGCAGGCGCTCCCAGCCGGCATCCTGCAGGGGAGTTTGCAACCCCTTGCCCTTGAAGCTGGCACGGCGCATGCGAAAGTCGGTGGACTGCCCCTTGTCGGCGATGACTATGCGCAAGCCTTGCTCGACCAGTGCGTGCAGCGTGGTGTTTTCGCGCGCGGCGAGTCGGCGCGCCTGCCCCATGAGCGCGTCGGATATTTCTATGGTCGTCTTCATATTGGTTCCTATATTACAGAAGAGGTTTATGGAAACGCTGAACAAGTTGATTCCGCTCATGGTTCGACAAGCTCACCACGAACGGAATCAACATCTTGCCGTTCGTCCTGAGCCTGTCGAAGGAAGCCTGTCGAAGGAAGCCTGTCGAAGGAAGCCTGTCGAAGGACTTGTTCAGCGTTTCCTTAACCATGCTACGGCATACTGGCCGTCGCACAAGGTGCGCTGCCAGGCTATACCAGATCGGGGGTAATGACCGCGCGCAGCACGGTCCCCATGCTGTCGTTGCGGCTGCGGCAGGTGAACCACCACAGCGCGCCCTTGCGCACGCTCCAGTCGGCAGCATCGCCTGTCATCAGCAATGCTGCCGCGCGGCCCAGCGTGGGTTGATGGCCGACAATCACCACCGTGCCGCCGGCCTGCGGCCAGCCGGCCGCGCCGAGGAGGCTGCTGGCGCTGACGCCGGTGCCGATTTTGGGCGATTCCTCATAGGGCAGTCCCAGCGCCTGGGCGGTCTGCACGGCGCGCGCGGCCGGGCTGACGAGAATGCGCGCGTCCGCCGGCAGACGCTTCTTCAGCCAGCGCGCGACTTGCTGCGCCTGCTTGTGGCCGCGCGGCGTGAGCTGGCGCTTTGCATCCGGCGTGCCGTCTTCGGCTTCGGCGTGGCGCCAGAGAATCAGGTCCATCGACGTATCCTTTGCGGCGGGTATTTTCCCTGCCATTTTACTTTTTCTTCCAGAACCGTTTGTTTTTCCGCAGACGCTGGATGCCCTGCAAAGTCAGTCTGCGCAGGACGGCGTAGCGCGCGCCGTGCCAGCCGCCGACGAGGCTGACGGCTTCGCGCAGTACAGGATCGTCGTCCAGACATTGCCCCAGCAGGGTGCCGGCGCGCGCGAGGTCGTTGAGCGCGCCGAGGGTGTCCTGCAGGGCAGCCAGCGAGGCCAGCGCGCCACGCGTATCCCGCGCGCGATAGAGCGGCGCGAAGAACTCGATGGCGTAGCGCAGCCGCTTCACACCGATGCGCAGGGCATGCAGGCGGACGGGATCGAGCGAGCGGGCGGCGCCGGCCAGGGCGAGCGTCTTCTTGTGCAGACGGCCAAGGCGGCGCGCGGCGAAGGCTGGCAGGGCCGTGACGGTAGCGCTGCTGTCCAGGGCAAACAGACGGGCGGCCAGGTCGAGCTGGAAAACGGCCTGCTCGCGTGCGCCGAGTGTCCGTTGTGCCGCTATGCGCGCCTGCTGCCGTGCACGACCGACCGCCGCGTCCAGCGCCGCCAGCCGCGCATCTTCCCGGAAGGCGCTGCGCACCGGCCCGACGATTTCTTCGGCCAGTACGTCCCAGTCGCGCGCCTCGCCCAGCGCGCGGGCCAGCGCACGCAGCGGGGGCACGCTGGCCGCCTCGAAGCCGTCGGGCAGCAGCGGCCGGAAGGTGCGCAGGGCCGAGCGCAGACGGCGCAGCGCCACGCGCATCTGGTGAATGTATTCGGCATCGTCCGCCTCCGCGCCCAGCACGTTCATCTGGAACTGCGCGAGGCAGGCGCCGGCGATGGCGCGGAAGGCTTGCAGTGGCGTCTGGTCAGTGCGTAGCGGCGAGGGTGCGGCCTTGAGCGGCGCGAGCGGCGTGCCCAGGCGCAGGCGGTAGCCACGCTCGGCCTTGCTGAGGAGGGCGGGGTGCAACGGCAGGTCGGCGGCCAGCATCCGGGCAATGTCGAACAGCGCAGTGGCGCTGCCGCGTTCCAGCTCGATCTCGATTTCCGAGAGAGCCTCTTCGGCATGGCCGGCGATGATGCGGCCGCGGTCGAGCATGAGCAGGACGGCGCTGCCGCGTGCCGTGGCCAGCCGCCAGGTGCTGCGCGTGAACGTCGTTTCGAAGGCCGGCGTCAGGTGTGACTGGAGGCGATGGCGCTCGAGCAGCGCGCGCACCTGCGGGTCGTCCACATTGGCGAAATCGAAGCGGCCGTTATAGGGCTGTTCCCATTCCGGCCGCGCCGCCAGGCCGCCGGCGGCGACGCCGGCGCATTTCACCGTCTGCAGCCAGGCACGCCCCTGGCGGCGCGTGCGCAGGGCGATGCCCTTGCGCTGCAGGGCCAGATCGGCGGTGTCGTAATAGACGTTGACGAGTTTTTTCGTGCCAAGCCGCTGCGCCTTCTGCAGCAGCGGATGGCGCAGGAAGGCGCGTTGCGCCGAGGCCGGCAGGGAGAGCTTGAGTTCGATTTCTTCCGCCATGAGAGGGGCATTATCGCCCAATCAGACCCTACGGCATGGGACGGGCGTATTTTTCAGCGTAGCGTTTGCGCCGGGCCGCCCTGACCGAAGGAAATCCGACCGAAGGAAGTGCAAAGCCCCGTGGGACAAGCAAACGCGGCACGCGGCGGAGCCGCAATCGGCACAGCGCAAAAAATGGAGCCGCCCCGTAACCTGCGTGCGCCGGCACGCTGACAAGAACCCCCAGCGAGGGGGGCGAAGGGGGGCGGGCGTTTACTGGTAGCGCAGTGCCTCGATGGGATCGAGCCGCGCCGCCTTGTGCGCCGGGTAGTAGCCGAAGAAGACGCCGACGCTGGCGGCGACGGCGAAGGCCGCGAGGGCGGCGCTGCCGGAAACCACCACGGCGGTTTTCGTCAGATAGCCGACCAGAAGGGCGCCGCCGACGCCGAGCGAGAGGCCTACCAGGCAGCCGATCACCGAGATGATGATGGCTTCGAGCAGGAACTGCAGCAGGATCTCCCGCTGGCGCGCGCCGATGGCCAAGCGGATGCCGATCTCGCGCGTGCGCTCGGTGACGGAGACGAGCATGATGTTCATGATGCCGATGCCGCCGACGAGCAGCGAGACCGAGGCGATGGCGCCGAGCAGCATCGACATGACACGGGCGGTTTCCGCCGCCGAATCGGCGACGGCAGCGAGGTTGCGCAGGGTGAAGTCGTTGTCGGCGCTCTCGCGCAGGCGATGGCGCTGGCGCAGTAGCGCCTCGATGGATTTTTCCAGCGCCGGCATGGCTTCGCTCGAGGTGGCCTTGACCAGGATCTGCCGCACCGAGCCCTGGAAGGCAGTGCCGAAGACCTTGCGCTGGGCCGTGGTGTAAGGCATGACGACGAGGTCGTCCTGGTCGCGGCCATCGAGGTTCTGCCCCTTCGACGCCAGCACCCCCAGCACGACGAAGGGCGCCTGACCGATGCGGAAGGTCTTGCCGACCGGCGGTTCCTCGCCGAAGAGGTTTTCCGCAACCGTCCTGCCGATGAGGGCGACGCGCGTGGCGGCGCGCACATCGGAATCGGTGAACGAATGGCCTTCGGCCAGCGGCCAGGAGCGCGCATCCAGGTAGGCCGGTGTCGTGCCATTCACCGCGGCGTTCCAGTTGTTCGCGCCATGCACCATCTGCACCGAGCCCCAGTGCACGGGCGCGACGGTGTCGACGCCGTCCAGTTCGGCGATGGCGTCGGCATCGGCGACGTTGAGCGTCGGTGCGCTACCGCCGCCGCTGCGCACGCCGCCCACCGCGGTGTAGCCGGAGAGGACGACGAAGATGTTGCTGCCCATCGAGCTGATGGTCTGTGCCACGGCGTACTGTGCGCCCTGACCGATGGCCATCATGAGCACGACGGCGCCGACGCCGATCACCATGCCGAGCATGGTCAGGCCGGTGCGCAGGCGGTTGGCACCCATTGCCTGCCAGGCCTCGTGCAGCATGGCGCCTAGCACAGGGCGTTCTCCTGGCGTGGGGTTAGACTATCCTCGACGATTTCACCGTCGAGAAAGCGCACCTGGCGGCGCGCGCAGGCGGCGATGTCCGGTTCGTGGGTGACGAGGATGACGGTGATGCCCTCCGCGTTGAGCGCCGTGAACAGGGTCATGATGTCCTGGCTGGTGTGGCTGTCGAGATTGCCGGTTGGCTCGTCGGCGAGGATCAGCCGCGGATGATTGACCAGGGCGCGGGCGATGGCGACGCGCTGCTGCTGGCCGCCGGAGATGCGGCTCGGCAGCGAGGCGGCGTAGCCGTCGAGCCCCACCTTGGCGAGCATCTCCCGCGCGCGGGCGCGCCGTGTTTCGCGATCCAGACCGCGGTAGACCAGCGGCAGGGCAACGTTGTCCTCCAGGCTCATGCGCGGCAGCAGGTTGAAACCCTGGAAGACAAAGCCGATGGTGCGATTGCGGATGGCAGCGAGTTCGTCGGGTGTCAGCGCATCGATACGCTGGCCGTCGAGCAGGTAATGGCCCGCATCCGGCCGGTCGAGGCAGCCGAGGAGATTCATGAAGGTCGACTTGCCCGAGCCGGAGGGGCCCATGATGGCGACGAACTCGCCCGGCTCGACGCTCAGGCTGACCTGCTTCAGCGCCAGAAAGGGCCCGGCCGCCGTGACGTAGGACTTGCTCATGCCCTCGATGGTGATGAGGGCCATCAGAACAACCTCATGCGCACCGGGCTGCCAGACTTGCTGTCCACCGGCTGCAGTGCTTCGCCGACGGCGAGACGATCGCCGGCCTTGAGTTCACCGCCGACGATCTCGGTGCTGCGGCCGTCGGAGATGCCCAGTTGCACGAGCCGCGCCATGAGACGGCCGTCTTCGAGTACGTATACCGTGCCGCTGGAGACGTCGCGCTTGCCCTTGCCGTCCTTTTTCGCCGTCCCCTGGGGACTGACTTTGCTGCCAGCCCCCGCCTTCATGGCATTTGCCCCGCCGTTGTCCGCCGGTTTGACCATGTCCGCCGGGCGAAAGCGCAAGGCGGCGTTGGGCACCATGAGGGCGGCCTTGCGGTTGGCGACGGCGATGTTGACGTAGGCGGTCATGCCGGGCAGGAGGATCCGCTCCGGGTTGTCGACGGCGACGACGACGTTGTAGGTCACCACGTTCTGCTGCGTCGTCGGATTCAGGCGAATTTGTTTCACCTTGCCGCGGAAACTGCGGTCGGGAAAGGCGTCGACGTTGAAGCGCACCGGCTGGTCGACGCGGATGCTGCCGATGTCCGCCTCGGCGAAGGTGGTGTAGATCTGCATCTCGGTCAGGTCCTGCGCGATCTTGAACAGCGTCGGCGTCTGGAAGCTGGCCGCCACCGTCTGGCCGATGTCCACCTGGCGGTCGACCACCACGCCGGATACCGGTGAGCGGATCACCGTGTTGCCGAGGTTGACGCCGTCCTTGTCACGCTGTGCACGCGCCTGGGCGACGGCGGAACGGGCCGATTTGAGCACTTGCCAGGAGACGTCGTAATCCTGCTGCGAGACGTATTCCTGGGCGAGCAGCGATTTCATGCGCTGCTCGTTGGCTACGGCCAGTTCAAGCGCTGCCTCAGCGCTGTGCAGGCTGGCCTCGCTCTGGCGTGCCTGCGCGGCGAGCAGCGACTGGTCGATTTCCAGCAAGGGCTGGCCGGCCTTCACTTTGGCATTGAAGTCGACATAGAGCTTCCTCACCGTGCCGGAGACCTGCGTGCCGACGTTCACCAGCACCACCGGGTTGAGCGTGCCGTTGGCGGCGACCGCCTGCGTCAGGTCGCCTTTCGCCGCTTCCTCGAAGCGGTAGCGTTTCTCCGGCTGTGCCGCCTCCTTCTGCGCAATGGCGTAGTAGCCGGCAGCGAGCAGGCCGAGTGCGGAGAGGGTGATAAGGGTGTATTTCAGTTTGCGGTTCATGGCGTCGCTCGGGTGGGCGCAGGGGGTGGTAGGGGAGGCGCTGCAGGGGAGGCTGAAGGAGACGGTGCAGGGGTTGGAACCGCAGCGCCGAGCTCGTTGAGGGTCGTGCCCTCGAGCGCGCCCATTGACTGGGCGAGCGCGGCGCGAGCGACATACCAGCTGTAGCCGGCCTGGATGCGTTGCTGGCGCGCCGTGGCCAGCGCGGTCTGCGCGCTGAGCAGGTCGAGGATGCTGCCGACGCCGGCCTTGTAGCGGCCGGCTGCCATGGCCTCCGAGAGCGTCGCGCTCTCGAGGAGATCGGCGGCGCTCTTCACCGACTGCGTGGCGGTAATCAGGCTGGAGTAGGCGTTCCACACGTCCAGCGCCACCTGCAGGCGGGTCTGCTCGCGCCGCGCCGCCTGCGCCTCGGCCAGGGCCTCCGCCGCGTGCACCTTGTAGGTGGTGGCATAACCACTGAAGAGCGGGATGTTCAGGGTGAAGCCGATGCTCGAACTGTCGAAGGCGCTCTGTCCGGCGAACTGGCTGCGCGCGGCGCTGGCACCGAGCGACAGGGTCGGCAGATGCGCGGCCTGGGCGGCATCGACGCCGGCGCGGGCGGCACGGTATTGCGCTTCCGCCGCAGCGAGGTCGGGGCGCTGCGCTCGCGCGGTTTCGATCAATTGCGTCACGTCGGCCGCAAAACCGGCGCCGGGTTCGGCAGGCGGCAGTGGCACCAGTGTGATCGGGCGCGTCGGGTCGAGGCCCATGACGTTGGCGAGTGCGCCCTCGGCGGTCTTGACCCCGCCTTCCGCCGTGATGCGGTTGAGCACGGCCTGGGCATGGGCGGTGCGCGCCTGCAGGCGGTCGGCCGGCGTGGCGCTGCCGACGCGGTAGCGGGCCTCGGCGGCATTCAGCGATTCCAGGGCGGCCTTTTCCGACTGGCGACTGGCTTCCAGCACGGCGACGCTGCCCTGGCGCTGGAAAAAAGCCTGCACGGCGGTGAGGAACACGCTCTGCACCGTGGCATCGCGCGTGGCGGCAGCGGCGGCGAAGAGCTGGCGCGCATTTTCCAGGTTGGCGGCGCGTGCGCCGAAGTCGTAGAGCACGTAGGCCAGATCGGCGCCGATGCGCCGCTGTGTGCGCGTGCCGCCGCCCGTCGCCTCGTTGTGCGCTTCGCTGAGGCTTGCGCCGGCGCTGAGCGTGGGCAGGAAAGCCGCCTGCGCCACGCCGACCTGGGCGGCCTGAAAGCGGGCCGTGGCCCAGCCCTGGCGCGTCAGCGGATTGCTGCAGAGCGCGCGGTCGATTACATCGGCAAGCTCCAGCGGCTTG
>JADFDU010000040.1 GCA_018262775.1 Rhodocyclaceae bacterium | reverse complement strand
CAGGACATACAGCACGCGCCGGCCGAGAGGTGAAGGCGGGGACTCCTGCAGGCGGATGAGCGGCGGAGAGAATTCCGTCGGGTCGGCCGGGGGCAGCGAGAGTTTGTCGAGCCAGGCCATGACGGTTAGCTCAACCTCACCACTCCTTCTTGCAGCCCGGCTGGCGCCTGCAGGACCTGCGTCTGAGCGCCAAACTGGGCGTTGCCAAGCACGCTCTGTGCGCCGACGAGGCCGACGTTGGCGAGGTTGCCATAGCGGCCGTACTGGTAGGCGAGATCGCCGCCAAGCGCCTCCGTATCGCTGCCGCTCAAGTGGAACTGTGTCAGCGCATTGGTAACCGCCCAACTCGTCAGACCAGGGTTGGCCGTGCGCGCCGCATCAAACGCACCGACCAGGCCAGCAAAATCGAAGGTCTCGATCTTGTCATCGCGCAACGGATCGGCACCGTTATCGTCGAAGTCGGCCATGGCCTCGGCAATCACCTGCAGCTTCAACACCGACTTGACCGGGGTCGTCGCATACCAGTTGTTCAGCGTGATCTTCTCGCCGCTATCGATCTGCACCACCAGACGGTTGCCCGACTTCGCCAGCGTTATATCCTCGTAGCAGATACCACCGCCGAGAGAAATCGTGTTGTCCTGGCCAGTAGCGGAGGTCACCGTGTCCTGGCCGTCGCCCAGGTTGAACACGATCACGTCGGCGCCGGAACCGGTGCTCAGTGTGTCGTTGCCGATGCCGCCGATGAAGATCTCGGCACCCGAACCACCTGTAAGCTTATCCGTGCCTGCACCACCGTTGAAGTAGCCCCGGTCGGAAGCCGTTGAGTCGGACAGCGTGTCGTTGCCGTCGCCGCCTTCCAGCAGATCGATGCCGGTGCCGCCTTTCAGTGTGTTGTTGGCTGTATTGCCGCGCAGGTAATTGGACAAGGTATTGCCCGTGCCGTTGATGGCCGCCGTGCCCGTGAGCAGGAGATTCTCCAGATTGCTGCCCAGCGTCCATGTGATGCTCGAATTGACGATATCAATGCCCTGGTTCGCATTTTCCGTCACAACGTCTTTACTGCCGACAAAATACGTATCGTTACCCAAACCGCCCTTGAGAGTGTTCTTCGCGCTGTTGCCGACCAGAACATTATCCAAATCATTGCCTGTCCCGTTGATGGCCGATGTGCCGGTCAGCGTAAGGTTCTCGACGTTCGCCGATAGGGTATACGTCACTGAGGAGCGGATTTCGTCCGTGCCCTCCCCGGCATTCTCGAACACCTTATCTCCCGTGCTGCCGACGATGTAGATGTCGTTGCCCTTGCCGCCCCGCATGGTGTCTGAACCGGCGCCCCCATCCAGCGTATCGTCGCCCGACATCCCCGTTAACGTATCGTTGCCGGAGGTACCGGTAAAAGTCTGCCCGGGTGCCGCCGTCACGGTGAGCAAGAAGGTATCGTCGGTCTGTTCACCAAGCAGATCGGTGGCTGTGACGCGGATCCCGAAGCTGCCAAGGTTACCGATGCCGGGTGCGCCGCTGAAGCTTTGACTCGTCGCATTGAAGACGAGCCATGACGGCAGCGGCGAACCATCCGCCAGCGTTGCCGTCAATGCCAGCGCATCGTCGGCGTCGGGGTCGACAAAGGTGGCCTCTGGCAGGATCAAGCTGACTGAACCGTTCTCCTGCACCGAAACATCGCTTATAGGCTGGTTCAGCACCGGTGCCTGATTGGCTGCCACGACGGTCAGTGCAAAGCGATCACTGGCTGCCATGCCTACGGCGTCGATTGCCTTGACCATCACTTCCATCTCCCCCACATCGCCCGCTGCAGGCGTACCCGAGAAAGTCCGGCTTGTCGCGTCGAAGCTCAGCCAAGCGGGCAAGGACGAACCGTCGCCCAGCGTTGCCGCATAGGAAAGCGTATCGCCGGGATTCGGATCGGTAAAGGCGGCGGCTGGCACTGCATAACTCCAGGCGCGATCCGCCGCGATGCGCTGGTCGGCAATCGGAACCTGCAGCACCGGCGCGAAATTGCCCAGCGCCAGGGCAATTTGCGCGCCGTTCCAAAGCGCATTGTCGGCGAACTGGATGCCGAAGGAATTCGCCCAGGCCGGATCGGCGAAATAGCCTTGAACGGTTGCGCGGTCCGTCGCTGCATAGTCCACCAGCAGGTCGTTGCCGTTGCGCGAGAACATGCGGATATCGGCGAGGGTCACATCTGCAAAGCGCAGTAACTCCGACGCACCATCCGGCGTGGCCCCGAGCACAATCGTGTCCTGGCCCGCCTCGCGCCGAAGCACATAGGTATCGGCCCCGATACCGCCGTACAACGTGTCGTTGCCAATGCCGCCGTCCAGGACATCGTCCCCGCCATCGCCAGCCAGCACGTCATTCCCGGCTCCGCCCTCGAGCAGATCGTCGCCAGCGCCGCCGGATATCTGGTCGTTCCCACCCAGTCCGACCAGCATGTCGCCTCCTGCCTCGCCGGCCAAGGCATCCGCATCCTCCGTTGGCACATTCTCGTTACCGGCTGCGAGACGCTGCGCGATCATCGCCGCATCCCAACGAATGCCGTTAGGAAACTCGATCGATTCGATGGCTCGGTAGCCGCCCGCATAGAAATACTGATTCACCGTCAGCACATCTTCGCCGCCAGGCAATGTAAGCAGCAGATCGTCCCCGCTACGGGTGAGCACCACATCGCCAGGCAAAACATTCATCAATTCGACCTTGTCTACCCCACCGTAATCCTTGATCAGATCACGGCCGTAGCCCGCGCCAAAGCGGTAGGTCGTATTGCCGGAACTGTTTTCCAGCGTATCGTCCCCGGCGCCGCCATCGAGCACATTCCAGCCATTGCCGGCAACCAGACGATCATTCCCTTCCCCACCCTCCAGCCTGTCGTCGCCGCCGCCGCCGGCCAATACGTCGTTTCCGGCACCACCGATCAAAACATTGTTGCCCGCATTGCCTGTCAAAGTGTTTGTCGCGTCATTGCCGATCAGAGATGAGTTCCCCAAGGCGTCGCGCAGTTGCAGGTTCTCGATATTAGAGTAGTCCGATACAGCATAGGTCCCCGCTGCACCGACAGCGAAAACTATCGTATCGGTGCCTTCCCCGGCCGCTTCGAAGACGGTATCGCCCGTACCCAGAATGTAGGTATCGTCACCAGCTCCGCCGATCAAATGATTCGCTGCGGAGTTCTGTGTTCCATCCAGCGTGTTGTTGAGTTCATTGCCGGTTCCTGTCAGAGCCTGGGTTCCCGTCAAAATCAAATTCTCCAGATTGGCGCCAAGCGTATAGCTGACAGAAGATTTGACCGTATCCACCGACAACTGCGAGCCGTTTGCGTAGATACCGGATTCGACGATCCGATCTCCGACGTTGTCCACAACGTATATATTTGTCTCAGCACGGCCTATCATCAGATCTGCACCCGCACCACCGTCCAGTTCCAATATTTGACTCGTACTGGTAAGCAGGCTGAAGACCACCTCAATTGTGTTATCGAGCGCATTGCCAGCATGACGTGAGCCGGGGGAACCCCATACAACGCCTTGAGGATCCACCAGCATGTTTTCGACGTGATCAGGCATCACGTAATTCTGCAGCCCCCTGACGTACACAGTATCGAATCCAGCTCCCGCATTTTCAATGACGGTATCTGGCATAGAGTAACCACTCGTATCGCCTACAAAATAGTAGTCGTCCCCTGCACCTCCAGACATGACATCGCTGCCGTATTCCCCATCCAGAGTATCGTCGCCACCGCCGCCGATCAGCGTATCGCTGCCGCTACCGCCGGTCAGCTTGTTCGGCGCGTCGTTACCGGTGATCAGGTTATCCAGACTGTTGCCTTCACCATCGATGGCAAGGTTACCCGTCAGCTCCAGATTCTCGACGTTGTTGGGCAATTGGAACCAGACAGAACTGCGAACCGTGTCCGTGCCCTGATTGGCCGCTTCCGTCACCGTGTCGCCACGATGATCCACCACGAAAACATCGTTTCCCGCCGTGCCGGTCATGGCGTTTGCTACGCCCGCAGGGGTTACCCTGGCAGCGATGTCGGCGGCATTCCACACCGTACCATTCGAAAACTCGATGCTTTCGATGGCGTTGTCCTTGGCGCTATTGAAGAAACTTCTTACCAGAATCTGGTCCGCTCCGCTGTCCAATACCACATACAGATCGTCGGCCCCAAAGGCATTGCCGTAACGGAACAGGCTCACCTGCCCCGGCAGGGCGTCTATGACAAGCCGGTCTGTTCCACCCGGGCTGCCGCCGCCATCGTCCAGCAGTTTGTCGAAGCCCTGTCCGGCACCGAAGCGATAGATGTCATCTCCCGCTCCGCCGTATAGCTCGTCACGCCCCGCACCACCTTCCAGATCGTCGTTGCCGCCGTCGCCGTACAGCTTGTCTTTGCCTGCATCGCCGCGCAGCACGTCATTGCCGGCAGTGGGTGTCCAGCCGCCCCACCGCGTATCGCCGTAGATCGTGTCATCTCCGCTGCCGCCTTCCAGCCAGTCGTTGCCGGTCTCTCCGTAGATGATGTCGTCCCCGTTGCCACCGAAGAGTTGATCGTTGCCCAGATCCCCCGTCAGCAAATCCGCCCCGCCAAGCCCATCGATGACATCGTCCAACTCATAGCCCATCAACGTCTGGTTGAGATCGTTGCCGGTAATGAGCGCCGTCTTGACGGCATCAATGCTCCAGACGGTTCCGTTGGCGAACTCGATGCGGTCGACCTTGCTTGTGCCGCCATAGCTCGTGAAGTAGCCAGACAGGCGGACTTCGTCGCCGGTGGCCGCTCCGCGCGAGTCCACCAGGGTCAGTATCAATTCGTCGGTTCCGTTGTAGGCAATGCGGTTCCTGCTCAGCCGTACATTCTCCGGTGCGATGCCTTCCCTGAATACCAGGCGGTCGATTCTGCCGACCGAGGCATCCGAGTTGTAAATGACATCCTTGCCGTCTCCGGCGGAAAAATAGTAAGTGTCGCTGCCGTCCCCGCCGGTGAGCGAGTCGTTGCCAATGCCGCCCTCCAGCGTATCGTCGCCGGCCTCTCCGTACAGCGTATCGTTGTCGCCGGCGCCGAGAATGATGTCATTGGTGGCGTAGCCGCGCAGTATGTCCGCGGATTCGGTCGGCTCCAGCGCCTTGGCGCGCAAAATGACGGTATCCCAGACAGTCCCGTCGCCAAATTCGATGGCATTCAAGGCATAGGCGGATTCCGGCTCCCTGTAATGATTCAGCACCCTGATCGAGTCCGCCGATCCGGACACCGTCATGAGCAGATCGTCGCCGCTGCGTCGTACGAAAAGCTGTTCTGGCGCAATGCCCTGCACGCGCAGCATGTCGCTCTCCGCCGGAACCGATCCGCCATCGTAGTTATTGATGGTCAAGCTGCCTTCGCCGGCACGGAAGGCATAGGTATCGTTGCCGGCGCCGCCTGTCGAGGTACCGCCATCCATACCGGCTTCCAGCCAGTCGTTGCCTGCTTCTCCATTAAGGTTGTCCGCACCGGCACCGCCGATGAGGATGTCGTTGCCGTTTCCACCATAAAGGTTGTCCACGGCATCTCCGCCATCCAGCGTATCGTTGCCATCCCCGCCGCGCAGCGTATCCGTGCCGGTACCGCCGACCAGCAGATCGTCGCCGCTGCCGCCATCCAGCGTATCGTTGCCGCCGCCGCCGTACACCGTATCGTTGCCGCCCAGTGCGTTTACCGTGTCGTTGCCATCCAGCGCGTCGATGATGTCTGCACCGGCGGTGCCGGTGTAGATATCCGCGCCGTTCGTCAGCTCGTTGCTCAGGTGCGCGGCCATGTCCGCCACATTCCAGGTCGTGCCGTCGTCGAAGGCGATGCGGTCGATGGGCGCGCCGTTGAAATGATTGCCGATGACGACGCGATCCGCACCGTCGCGCAGCGTCACCACCAGATCGTCAGCATTTCGCACCAGCTTCAATTCGGCGGCCGTCAAGCCAACGATGCGCAGCGTATCGGTCTTGCCTGCGGAGGCGTCGGCGTTGTCGATAGTGTCCTGCCCCGAACCGCTGCCCCATGTGTAAGTGTCGCTGCCCGCCCCGCCCCTGAGCGCATCGTTGCCGGCGCCGCCGTCGATGCGGTCATCCACGCTGGTACCGCTGAGCGTATCGTCGCCGCCGGTTCCTGAGATATCGAACCCCCTGGCCAACAGTTGCTCAAAAGTCAGCACCGTGCCATCGGCGAACTCGAACCGGTCGATGGCCGGATTGGCCAGGGCGTCGTCCGGATTGAAATTCTCGATGTGGATGGCATCGTTGGGGTCGCCCCCGACATTGATCCTGAGCGAACCCAGGCCGAGCGAGATGTCCGCCGCGCCGATGCCGGCGCCAAACTTCAGGGTGTTGAGCAGCGGGTTGCCCTGCCCATCGAGCTTCGGGCTGGTGTCGCTGATGTGGTCGCTGCCGTCGCCCAGCTCGAACAGATAGGTGTTGTTGCCGCCTGAGGCCGTCAGGGTGTCGTTGCCGCGCCCGCCGCTGATCGTGCTGCCGCCGCCCGTGGCGCCGATCTGGTCGTCCTGCGTGCCGCCGGCAAGCATCAGGCCGGGGTCGGCGCTTGCAATATTCACCGTGTCGTTGAAGTTGCGGCCGATCAACTGGCTGGCCGTGAGCACCGCGCCGTCGGCGAACTCGAAGCGCGATATGGCGCCGCCGAAGCCGCCGCGGATGGCCAGTCGGTCGCCGCCGCCGTAGTCGAGCACGAGGAACTGCCCGCTGGCGTCTTTCTGCACGATCAGTCCGGCCGCATCGATGCCGGCGCCGAAGCGCACGGTGTTACTGCCCTGCATGTCGTCGATGACTTCGGTGTTGGCCGGGTCGATCGGGCTGCCGCCCAGTTCGAGCACGTAGGTGTCGTTGCCCTCGCCGCCCTGCATGTAATCCCCGCCGGCACCGCCGATGAGAACATCGTCGCCGGCGCCGCCGTCCAGGTTGTCGGTATCCGCCCCCCCGAGGAGCGTGTCGTTGCCGCCGCCGCCGATCAACTGGTCGGTGCCTGCACCACCGTCGAGCCAGTCGTCGCCCTGGTCTTCTGCGGCCACGTCCTCGCCGTCGCCTTCGAGCCGGTCGGCGCCGTCGCCGCCAAAGAGCCGGTCTGCCTTGCCGCCGCCGATGAGCAGGTCGTCGCCGTCTTCGCCGTACAGTTCATCGCGACCGTGGTACTGCCCATCCAGGCTCATCCCTTCGCCGCTGTCCCCGGAGAGCTTGTCGTTGCCCGCGCCCCCGTAGAGGATGTCGTCCTTGCCGCCACCGACGAGTTCGTCGTCGCCTTCCTCCCCGTCGAGGAGGTCGTTGCCATGGTATTGGCCGTCGAGATCGGCATAGTCGCCCTCGAGATGGTCGTTGCCCGCCCCGCCATACAGTTTGTCGTCGCCGCCGTTGCCCCACAGCTTGTCGGCGCCGGCACCGCCGTCGAGGTAATCGTTGCCTTGAAACTGGCCTTCCTGCCAATAGTTGTCACCCGACAGTTCGTCATCGCCTGCGCCACCATAAAGCGCATCGTCCTTGCCGCCGCCCCACAGCGTGTCGTTGCCGGCGCCGCCGTAGAGGATGTCCCGGCCGTGCCAGGCGCCGGGGGTGACGCCGTCATCGCCGTACAGCGCATCATCGCCCTCACCGCCGTCGAGTTCGTCATCGCCGCCATTGCCGTAGATGACGTCGTTGCCGGCGCCCCCGTCAAGCACGTCCGCACCGTGGTATTGGGCGTCCAGCCCGGCATAGTTGGCCATCTCCTCGGGCGTTTCCTCCCCGCCCGGGGCGGAGTCGTCCCAGTTGAAATCCCCAAAAATGAAATCGTCGCCGTCTTCGCCATAGATCGTGTCCGACCCCTCTCCCCCGAAGGCCAGGTCATTGCCAGCGCCCACGAAGATCGAATCGTCGCCCAATTCCCCCATGGCGGTGTCGTTGCCCGCCCCCGTAAAGATCGTATCGCCCTCGCCGTCGGGATCGAGAAGGCCGAAGCGCGAGTACAGCGTCGTCGTGCCGCCAGACGCTTCGGATATATAAAAGTAGTGCTTGTGCTTGGCCTCGTTGTAATCGACGTGGAGGCTCACCGAGGTATGCACGGTTTCCGCGCCGCCGTCCCAGGTGTCGCCCTGGGCGATATCGGCCCCACCGCCGCCGATCATGAAGTCCCGCCCGCCGCCGCCGTAGAGGTAGTTCGCCACCCCGCCCACCATCAGGTCGTCGCCCGCCCCGCCTTCCAGGAGCTCAGCCAGCGGCGCTTCGCCCGCCTGAGCGGCCGCTGCGATGGCCTGGGTCAGTTCGACGACATCATTCGCGTAGATGCGATCATCGCCCGTCCCGCCAATCAGTCTGTCGGCGCCGCTGCCGCCGCTGATCTCGTTGTCTCCCACGATGCCTTTGATCAGGTCGTCGCCTGCGCCGCCCCGCAGCGTGTCGCTGAAGTTGCTGCCGTAGATTTTGTCATTCAGGTTCGTGCCTATGACCGTGGCGCTGTTGAGGCTTGTCGATAGGTCAATTTCGACTCCGTCCAGGGGCGGGTACCAGTAGTCGTCGAGCAGGTAGAGCGTGCCCGGTACGGGCACCGCTTCTTCCGTGGCGTCGAAGGCGAGATTGAGTTCGAGATGGCTTTGGTGGGTGGGTTGGCCCGCTGCGTCAAGCAACTGGGCGGACAGGGCCAGCGTCTCGTCGGCATCGATGTCGCGCAGGGCCACAAGGGTGAAGCTGGCGCTGCGTTGGCCTTCGTCGATCGTGAGTTCGAATTCATTGGCGCCGGAGGCCAACCTGATGCCATTGCGGTAGACGTCGAAGGCCGCCGCCGCGGCGCCGGCCAACTGCAGCTTGACCTTGAGGCCGTCTTCTCCCACACCATAGGGGAGATACAGGGTGAAGCTCTGCGCGCCGTTCTCGCGCAAGGCGCCGGCGGCAACAGGATTGGCGTCAGGGTCGAAACCGGCAGCGTCGAAAGGGTTGGGGCCGGTGCCGGGACGAAGGACGAGGGTTTGGGCGGCACGCTCAACCAAGTCGCCCGCGTAGCACATGCCGTTATCAAATTCTTCCCAGCTTCCCGTAGCGCCGGCGCCACCGAATTCCCCTCCCTGTCCCCGGAACTGCTCACTAAAATCGCTGATGATTTTGCGACGCTGAAGGTCGGTCAGATTGCCGATCCAGTCGATGGCATTGCCGGCGTATTTGTTGATGAAGTCGCTGAATGCATTGCCCGCCGACTGGAACAAGCCTTCTACGGCGTTGGTAATCATGGTGCCTTGGGCCACTGCGAACTCGATGGAATCCGCCCCGGCCGAGATGGCCTCGCCATAGAGCCATTTGGCGAACCCTGCCAGCGCGGTGCCGACATTGCGGCCTTCTTCATACGCCCACTTACCGACATCGGCCACCACGGTGCCCAGCCAGTCCGCCTTGTCGCGAATGGAGGCGAAGATCTGCTCACGATGCGCCTTGAGCAGATCAATGGGCAGATCCTTCAGCGCCAAAGGCAGGTTGACGGCCGCATCGAACGCGACAATACCCAGAACCACCTTGGCGCCGAAGCCGATCTCGCCGGTCGGGCGTCCGGCCCGATTGGCGAGGATGGTGGCGGCATCCTGGGTCGCCTGTGCGTCGTTGAAGGACATTTCCGCGCCGAAGGTGCCATAGAACTGGCTGGTCCATTGCGTCGCAGCGAGATAGGGCTGGGAACTGGCCGTCGAGGAAGTGGCGCCGCTATCCAGCGCATTGAGCAACTGCGCCAGCGCCCAGGCGCGCGCTTCCGTGCTGACGAGGGCCGGATGGTTGGCCAGGCTGCGCATGACCGGCGTCGCCACGGCCTTGAGCCAGCGGTAATTCTCCTTGCCCTGGGCCGTGCTGCCGAGTTGTCCGGCGGCCCACATGGCATCGAGCCCGGCCTCGAACAATGCGCCGACTTGCGCCGGCGGTCCGCTGCGCACCGCGACCATCAGGGCCGAGATCAGGCGCGCCGTCGCCTCGGCCTCGCCGGTACGGTTGTCGTTGAAGAGATTCGCCCAGGCGGTGCCGACGGCGGCAGCCCCGGCCACATTGAGTTTGACGATGGCCGCCTTCTGCGCTACGTCGAAATCGGCGTCGTACATATTGAAGCCGTGGTAGAAGCCGCTTTCGATGCGGTGCGCATCGACGGCGCTGCGCGCGGCGGTCGAGAACGGCCCCTCCAGAAAGTTCAGTCGGTATTCGTTCCCTGACCCGTTCAGGTGTCCGCCACCCAAGCGATTCACGATGTCGTTGGTGATCGAGTAGTGGCGCGTGGCAACGCCGCTGAACAGCGTGGGATCGAAAGCCTTGCCGAACGTTTCGAGGTATTTTGTGGAAAGGGCTTCGATGCCGCCCAGGCCGTTAAAGGTGGTGAGCGATAAGTTGTTTTTGTTGAACGTGGTATCTCTTTCTCGCTGCTCGATGTACCGATACGCCGCATACTCCGCCAGCGCCCCGCCGAGGGATTGGCCGGTGAAATGGATTTGGTTGGTGGTCGAGAGTATTTCTTTCGACCCGATACCCAACAGATCGTTCATCAATAGCTGCCCGCCGTTCGAAGCGACGAATTTCTCCCAACCGTAGGTCAGGTCTCCGTGCCAGTCCTGCGGATTGGGGCCGCGCGTGCCCTGCATCGCCACGATATAGTCGTACTTGCCTTCGGCCGCGGGCTTCTTGTAGATCACTGCACCGAAGCCGGTGTTCGGATCGTCGTAACGGTGGTGCACCACCCATCCTTCCAAATCAGGCTGCCAGTTCGTCGGCATGAGGTTGGCGCCGGTGTCGCCGCCCAGCGTATCCGGGTAGGCAGCGAGATTCCCGCTGGGGTTCAGGTTGTAGGATTGGTCGCAAGCAACGAGCAGGGCGTGAAGCAGTGGGTTGGTCAGTTCCATGTTTGTTTCCCCTTATTTGCAGAGTTCAATGACGTGGACGAATTCGGTGGTGCTACGGTTGTAGTCGTTGTAGGCGTAGGCGATCTTGCAGCCGTCGGGCGAAACCCCTGCCCCTTCGGGCAGGTGGTCGAAGAGCTTGACCGCCTTGCCGTCCTGCAGCAGCCAGCCGCCGGCCTGTTTGGAGTTGGTGCTCGGGGCGTCGCTGGATACCCAGAACAGGCCCTTGCGCGTCATGAATACTCTTCCCGGAAACCAAGTTCCGTATGGAATCTGAAGCGTCTCGACCTTGCCGTCGGGTGACAGCAGGTAAATCGGAATCGGCAGGTTCTTCGGCCAAGAATTGACGCTATTGCGCACATCCCGTCCTTTCCACGTCCTAGGAATCAGCAGATACTTCCCGGCATACTCTGAGTAACTCAGTTGTCTCCACATTTCTTTCGCCAGGATCGGTAATTTAATCGGCTCGGCTTGTCCGGTTCGGTAATACTTCACCTGATCGTCCTGGTTGTGCCGGTCCACCATCCATTCATCGGGCGACCTCTGCTTGGCGACGTAGAGATACCCATCCTGCTCGCGCAAGAACAACGCGCTCACGCGCTGGCCCCGGTGCTCGGGACGCAACAGCTTCTCGGGTTCGATCCTGGGGCAGGCGGCGTAGTAGGGTTGATGATCGTCCCAATTGATTTCTGAGCCAGGCGGCAGCGGCTGTTCGCTGCCGAACTGGCCTTCGTACTGAATCCACTTCTTGCGGTCTTCCTCGGTATGGGTGGTATAGGTGACGAAGCCCGCGTTGTAGCAGAAGAAGATCTTCTTATCGATATCTGCATACCGAGTGTAAGTGTTGTTCCGGGTGTCCCAGATAAAAAGCCCCGGCGGTGCCCAGTCCTCCTTGCCGTCCGGGCCGATGCGCTTTTCGTTGGCGTAGGCGGGAAACAAGGCGCGGTCGTTATCCAGCCAGTAGATCGGCTCGGGGTCGAAGCGCCCGCCAAACACCAGGCCGGAATTCTTCGTCTCGTATTTCGGACCTTGACCAGCCTGCCCTACGCTTTGCAAGGCATCGCAACCTGATAAAACACCCCCCGCCAGCACAACCAGGAACGCCTTCTGAACAAGCCTTCGCAAGTTATCAATATTCACGCTGCGATCCTCCAGTTCGTGTCGTTGGCTGCGTGTCCAATGGCGCAGCCGTTAACACGCTCGCCGTCTTGCGGCGACTGACTTTTCCCCGTCCCCGTAAAGATCGTATCGCCCTCGCCGTCGGGATCGAGAAGGCCGAAGCGCGAGTACAGCGTCGTCGTGCCGCCAGACGCTTCGGATATATAAAAGTAGTGCTTGTGCTTGGCCTCGTTGTAATCGACGTGGAGGCTCACCGAGGTATGCACGGTTTCCGCGCCGCCGTCCCAGGTGTCGCCCTGGGCGATATCGGCCCCACCGCCGCCGATCATGAAGTCCCGCCCGCCGCCGCCGTAGAGGTAGTTCGCCACCCCGCCCACCATCAGGTCGTCGCCCGCCCCGCCTTCCAGGAGCTCAGCCAGCGGCGCTTGTGCATCGGTCGCGGCCACGGCAATGGCTTCAATGGGGGAGGCCTCGTTTGTTGCTCGTTTCCACATACTCCACACGCCGTCCTGCGGCGACTGACTTTCCCAAGCGGATTGTTGTTCCAGCATTGATTCACCTGTCAGTGCATTTTTCATACCCCTACTCCTTCTCCCTGTCCGTTGGCTGCGCTGTTTGACTGGTTGCAGGCGCCGGCTTCCCCCCGAAACTGAATACCTCATCCACCTGCAACCCCTTCGGAATCTGGTGGGTAATGAAGAGCAGCGTCACCTTGCCCTTGAGTTGGTTGATGGTCTGGGCGAAGTGTTCTGCGGTGGCCTGGTCGAGGTTGGAGACGGCTTCGTCGAAGATGAGGATCTTCGGGCGCTTGAGCAGCGCGCGGGCAATGGCCAGGCGCTGGCGCTGGCCGCCGGAGAGGCCGACGCCGTGCTCGCCGATGACGGTCTGGTAGCCCTGCGGCAG
>JADFDU010000039.1 GCA_018262775.1 Rhodocyclaceae bacterium | reverse complement strand
GCTGGTGGTGGTCGAGCACGACCCGCAGATCATGCACGAGGCCGACCGGCTGCTCGACATGGGCCCCGGCCCCGGCGAGCGCGGCGGCGAAGTGGTGTTCTTCGGCACACCGGCGGAGATGCGCACGGCGAAGACGCTGACGGCGGACTATCTTGCGGGCAGGAAACGCGCGGATGGCGTTACCCCCTTTGTCCCACAGGGGAGAGAGGTGCTCGAAATCCTTGGCGCGCAGGAACACAACCTGAAGAATATCGACGTCGCCATTCCGCTCCACAGTCTGGTCTGCATAACGGGCGTCTCCGGCTCGGGCAAGTCCACCCTGGTGCAGGACGTGCTCTACGCGGCGCTGCGCAAGCACAAGGGCAAGCCCACCGAGGCGCCGGGCCGGCATCACGCGCTGCGCGGCTTTGAGCACATCGCCGAGGTGGCAATGGTGGACCAGACACCGATCGGCAAGACGACGCGCTCCAACCCGGCCAGCCATGTCGGCGCCTTCGATCCGATCCGCAAGCTGTTCGCGCAGGCGCCGCTGGCGAAGGAGCGCGCCTACACGCCGGGCACCTTCAGCTTCAACTCCGCCAGCAAGGCCACCTCGGGCCGCTGCCCGACCTGCGAGGGCAAGGGCTTCGAGCATGTCGAGATGCAGTTCCTCTCCGACGTCTATCTGCGCTGCCCCGATTGCGACGGCCGCCGCTTCCGCGGTGAAGTGCTGGAAGTTGAACTGCGCGGCAAGAACATCGCCGATGTGCTGGAGCTGACAGTCAGCGAAGCGCTGCAGTTCTTCGCCGCGCATGCCGAGGTGCAGGCGCGCCTGCAACCGCTGGCCGATGTCGGCCTCGAATACCTGCGCCTCGGCCAGCCCGTGCCGACCCTCTCCGGCGGCGAGGCACAGCGCCTCAAGCTGGCCGGCCACCTGGCGGAAGCGGCTGAAATGTCGTCATCCCCGCGAAAGCGGGGATCCAGCGACGGCGAAAACCCCTGGACTCCCGCTTTCGCGGGAGCGACGAGGAGGGGAACGCTGTTTCTTTTCGACGAACCGACCACCGGCCTGCATTTTGACGACATCGCCAAGCTGCTGCGCGCCTTCCGCCGCCTCGTCGCCGCCGGCAACTCGCTGGTGGTGATCGAACACAATCTCGACGTCATCCGCGCCGCCGACTGGCTCATCGACCTCGGCCCCGAGGGCGGCGAGGCCGGCGGCGAAGTGATCTGCGCCGGCAGCGTAGGCGAAGTAATGGCCTGTGCCGCTTCGTATACCGGCCGCGCGCTGGCCGAGTACGAGGACGCCTTCCGTAGGTCGGGCTTCAGCCCGACATCGGCCGCTGCTGTCGGGCTGAAGCTCGACCTGCAGGCGCCCATGGCCGGCGACAGCATTCGCATCCACAACGCCCGCGAGCACAACCTGAAGGGCGTGGACGTCGACATCCCGCGCAACCGCTTCACCGTCATCACCGGCGTCTCCGGCTCGGGCAAGTCGACCCTGGCCTTCGACATCCTCTTCGCTGAAGGCCAGCGCCGCTACCTCGAATCGCTCAACGCCTACGCCCGCCAGTTCGTGCAGCCCTCGGCGCGGCCGGACGTCGACGCCATCTTCGGCATTCCGCCGACGGTGGCCATCGAGCAGCGCACCAGCCGCGGCGGGCGCAAGAGCACCGTCGGCACGCTCACCGAGATCCAGCATTTCCTGCGTCTGCTCTACGTCAAGCTCGGCACGCAGCACTGTCCCGACTGCACCGTGCCGATCGAGCCGCAGAGCGAGGAAGCCATCGCCGCGCGCATCCTGCGCGACTGGCGCGGCAAACACATCGGCCTGCTGGCGCCGTTGGTGGTGTCGCGCAAGGGCTATTACACCGATCTCGCCAAGTGGGCGGCGGGCAAGGGCTTCACGCACCTGCGCGTCGACGGTGCCTTCCTGCCGACGCGCCAGTGGCCGCGCCTCGACCGCTTCCGCGAGCACAGCATCGAGCTGCCGGTGGCCGACCTCGTCGTCACGACGGGCAACGAGACGGCGCTGCGCGCAGCCCTCGCCCGCGCGCTGGAATTCGGCAAGGGCACGGTGCAAGTGATCGGCCCGCTCGACAAAATAGCGAAGTCGTACCGTACCGCTCATGCTTCAACAGGCTCAGCACGAACGGCGCGCACAGACCCGTTCGCCATGAGCCTGTCGCAGGGCGAACTTATCCGGCAGGTTTTCTCCACCAAGCGCGCCTGCCCGTCCTGCGGCAAGAGCTTCGCCGAGCCCGATCCGCGCCTGTTCTCCTACAACTCCAAGCACGGCTGGTGCGAGCGCTGCTTCGGCACGGGGTTGGCCATCGCCGGCTTCGACGCCGAGCAGACCGGCGAGGAAATCTGGTGGAACGAGTGGTTCGAAGGCGAAGCGGACGCCTGCCCGGCCTGTTCCGGCCAACGCCTCAATCCGACCGCGCTGGCGGTGCGCTTCCGCGAGCATTCCATCGCCGACCTCTCGGCGCTGCCGGTGACGGGCCTCGAGCGCTTCTTCGCCGGCCTCAAGCTCGCCGGCCGCGAGCAGGACATCGCTCGCGACCTCCTCGTCGAGCTGCATTCGCGTCTCTCCTTCTTGCGCGAGGTCGGTCTCGACTACCTCGCCCTCGACCGCGCCGCGCCGACGCTCTCCGGCGGCGAGGCGCAGCGCATCCGCCTCGCCGCCCAACTCGGCTCCAACCTGCAGGGCGTCTGCTACATCCTCGACGAGCCGACCATCGGCCTGCATCCGCGCGACAACCGGATCCTGCTCGACACGCTGGCGAAACTGGGGGCCAAGGGCAACACGCTGGTGGTAGTGGAGCATGACGAGGACACCATCCGCCGCGCCGATCACGTGCTCGACCTCGGCCCCGGCGCCGGCACCCAGGGCGGCCGCGTCGTCGCCGAGGGCACAGCGGCGGAACTGATGCGCCATCCCGACTCGGTCACCGGCCGCTGCCTGGCACAGCCGCTGTTGCATCCGCTCACCGCGCGGCGAAAAGTCAGCCCCCACGACACGGCGATCGACATCCTCGGTGCCGATCTGCACAACCTGAAACGCCTCGATGTACGTCTGCCGCTCGGCCGCCTGACGGTGGTGACGGGCGTCTCCGGCTCGGGCAAGTCGACGCTGGCGCGCGAGGTGCTGCGCAACAACCTGCAACGCCTGCTGGCGGCAGAGCGCAGGCAGCGCAAACAACGCAACGTGCCCCTGCACGGCTGCCGTGACATCCGCGGCTGGGAAACCATCGCCCGCGTGCTGGAAGTCGACCAGACGCCCATCGGCAAGACGCCGCGCTCCTGCCCCGCCACCTATGTCGGCTTCTGGGACAGCGTGCGCAGGCTCTTCGCCGACACGGCGGAAGCGCGCATCCGCGGCTATTCGCCGTCACGCTTCTCCTTCAACACCGCCGGCGGACGCTGTGGGGCCTGCGAAGGCCAGGGCGTGCAGAAGATCGAGATGAGCTTCCTGCCCGACGTGAAAGTGCTGTGCGACGTGTGCAAGGGTTCGCGTTTTAACGCCGAGACGCTGATGGTGCGCTGGAAGGAAAAGAGCATCGGCGAGGTGCTGGCGATGAGTGTGGACGAGGCGGTGGACTTCTTCGCCGTGCATCCGTCCATCCACCACGCCCTGCGCCTGCTGCAGGATGTCGGCCTCGGCTATCTCACGCTCGGCCAGCAGAGCCCGACGCTCTCCGGCGGCGAGGCGCAGCGCATCAAGCTGGTGACGGAACTCGCCAAGGTACGCAGCGACGCAATGCCGCGCCGCGGCGTGCAGAAAACCCACACCCTCTACGTCCTCGACGAGCCGACGGTCGGCCTGCACATGGCCGACGTGGAGAAGCTCATCCGCGTGTTGCACCGCCTGGTCAACGGCGGCAATACAGTGGTGGTGATCGAGCACAACCTCGACATCATGGCCGAGGCCGACTGGCTCATCGACCTCGGCCCCGAGGGCGGCGGCGCGGGCGGACGCATCGTCGCACAGGGCGCGCCTGAGAAAGTGGCCAAGTCAACCTCCCATACCGGCCGCATATTGAAGGACTTCCTGCACGAGCGGAGCCGCTAGAATGCGTCGACATGCCGTGCCATGCACGCACGCAACGTCGCATCCGGCAGGCGGTCGCTGTGATCGAGGAAGGGCTGCAGCACGACTCGTTGTTTCATCGGCATCCCTTCCAGTCCTGCGCCAACTCGATCCGCCAATCTTATAGAATGATCCCAATACACATGCAGAGGTGAACGATGAAGGTCTTGATCCTGGCAGCCGGCTGCGCCGCAGCCCTCCTCACCGCCGGCACCGTCGCGGCCGGGCCGGAGAAAGTCAGGACGGTGGAAGCCAAGCCCCCCATCTCGGTCGCCGGCCGACCCGGCCTCAAGATCGTTGCCTTCAGGAAGTTAGCCATGCCCAAGGCCGCCGCGCAGAAAGTCGGCGACCTGATGAGCGGCGTGTTCTGCTCCCGGCAGCAGGACCTGGTCTGGGACCAGAAGATGATCGCCACGCTCGCTGCGGTGGTCAAGCAGTCCGTCTACCTGCAACTGAACAAGGCCGGCTACCCCCTGCCCAAGCGTTCTGACTCGGTCTTCGAGAGCCCGCAGGCTGTCAGCGCTGACTTCGACTTGGGGGCAAGCCTCAAGAGCCTACGGATCAGCGTGTGTGAACAGGACGATAGCGAGAGAAAAGGCGGTGTATGGCTGCGCCTGCGCTGGGAACTTTACTCGCCACAGCAGCAGAAGGTCCTGCTCGACGTGACGACCGAAGGCAGCTACCAGAGCGACACTCCGAAAAAGATCTCTATGAACGCCATGATCGGGCGGGCCGGTCTTGCCGCCGCAGGAAACCTGCTCGCCGACCAGCGCTTCGCAGACATCATGACTGGCGCGGCGCAGCTCGCCCAGAAGGACGACTCCGCGCCGCCGACGATCCGGCTCAAGGGCGGCCGGCCACCGGCAGGCGGCCTGGCGAAGAACGCGACCCTGCTGCGCGCCGCGGTGGTCACCCTTGACAGCGGGCGCGGCAGCGGCAGCGGCTTCTTCATCGGCCGCGAGGGCTATCTCCTCACCAACCAGCACGTGGTAAAGGACGCCAAGTTCCTCAAGGTCAAGCTGGCCACCGGCCGCGAGCTGGTCGGTGAGGTGCTACGGGTCAACGCCCGCCGCGACGTGGCGCTGGTGAAGACCGAGAGTACCGACGCCGAGCCGCTGGCGACCCGCGACACGGAGCCGAACATCGGCGAGGATGTCTTCGCCATCGGCTCTCCCCTCGGCGAGAAGTTCAGCGGCACCCTGACGCGCGGCGTGCTGAGCAGCCATCGCACCCTCGATGGCCTGCGCTTTCTGCAAAGCGACGTGGCGGTGCTGCCTGGCAATAGCGGCGGGCCGCTGCTCGACACCAGCGGCCGGGTAATCGGCGTCGCCGCGCGTGCCCTCGAAGCCGGCCGCGCCAATCTCAACTTCTTCATTCCGATCCGGGAGGCGCTGGACGTGCTCGGCGTGGCGTTCGATCAATGAAGGGTGCCGCCCGCCGCGGCCTCATCCTGCTAGCTGCATTGCTGGTACCGATCGCCGCAGCCTCGGCACTACCGCACGAGGCGGCAGTGCCGGGCGGCATCGTGCTGGCCCACCTGGGCAAATCGGCGCAAGCACCGCAGGCCTGGTTCCAGGACAAGCGCGTGGCCGTGCTGCGCGACCGCGGCGGCTGGTTGGCCCTGGTCGGCCTGCCGCTGGGCCTCGAGCCCGGCGGACATGAACTACGCATCGTCGCCGCCGACGGCGCGGAAACAACGAAACCACTACACGTCGCTGCCAAGCACTATGCGTTGCAGCGCTTCACGGTGCCGGACCGGCGCAAGGTGGAACCGCTACCGGAAGACGTACTGCGCATCGCGCGTGAGCAGAAGCGCATCAACGAAATCAAGGCCGCCTTCCGTGACGAGCCCGGGCTCGAACCCGACCTGGCCTTCCGCCAGCCCGTGCCGGGCAGGCTCGGCAGCAACTTCGGCCTGCGCCGCATCATCAACGGCCTGGCGCGCAATCCGCACGCCGGCATCGATATTGCCGTGCCTGTCGGCACCCCGGTGCGCGCCGCCGGCGCGGGCATCATCGTCGACACCGGCGACTACTTCTTCAACGGCAACTCGGTGTACATCGACCACGGCCAGGGCGTCGTCACCCTGTATTGCCACCTCGAGCGTAGCGACGTGCGGCCGGGAGAACGCGTCGCCGCCGGCCAGCGCATCGGCCTCTCCGGCAACACCGGCCGCGCCACCGGCCCGCACCTGCACTGGACGGTCATTGCCAACGGCACGGCGGTGGACCCGCGCCTGTTCCTGCCAAGGGCGGCGCGGTGAATCCCGCCGACGTCCTCGACTTCTGGTTTGGCGCACCGGGCAGCGCGGAATATGGCCGTCTGCGCAAACACTGGTTCGAGAAGAACCCGGCCTTCGACGAGGCCATCCGCCAGCGCTTCCTGCCCACGCTGGAAGCGGCGGCAGCCGGCCAACTCGATGGCTGGGCCAACCAGCCGGAAAGCCTGCTGGCGCTGATCGTGCTGCTGGACCAGTTCCCGCGCAATCTCTTCCGCAACACGCCGCGCGCCTTCGCCACCGATGCGCGTGCGCTCGCCCTGGCGCAACAGGCAGTGACACAGGGCTTCGACGCGCACCTGATGCCGGTGGCGCGGGCGTTCATCTATCTCCCCTTCGAGCACAGTGAGGATCTCGCCCTGCAGGACCGCGCCGTGGCGCTGTTCACCGCCCTTGCCGGAAACGGTGCGGAATTCGCCTCCTACCTCGATTACGCCGAGCGGCACCGCAAGGTGATCCGCCGTTTCGGCCGCTTTCCCCACCGCAACGCGATACTCGGCCGCGCCTCGACCGCCGCAGAAATCGAATACCTCTCCCAGCCCGGCGCGGGCTTCTGAACGGCCAGCGAGCGCGGCGCCTGTGATAATCTCGCGTTGCACTCCGACCGCAGGAAACCGCGATGGATCTCAGCGAGAACGACCGGCAAAGCATTAAGGAACGCGCCGCGCGGCTCGAAGCGCGCAGCGGCGTGCAGGTCGTTGCCGCGCTGGTGGACAAGTGCGATGCCTATCCCGAGATACCCTGGAAAGCTTTTGCGCTGTTCTCCGCTCTGGCCTTCCTGGCGACCATGCTGTGGCAGCCCGACGCCGTCCTCGGGGGACTGACTTTCCTCGGCTGCGGTGCCGCTGCCGCGCTCACCACCGTTTTCCTGCCCGCCTTTGCCCGCCTCTTCCTGCAGGCCGGACGCCGCGATGCCGAGGTGCGTCAGTACGCGGAATCGTTTTTCCTCAGGTACGCGCTATTCGATACCCGCGGCCGCTGCGGCATCCTCGTCCTCGTCGGCCTGTTCGAGCGCAGCGTGGTCATCCTGCCCGACCGCGGACTGCACGAACGCATCGGTGCGGCGGAACTGGAGAGCATCATCTCGAGCATGAAACCGGCGCTCGCCGACGGACGCCACGCCGCCGCGATGCTGGACGGGCTCAATGCGCTGGAGGCACTGCTCGTCGCGCGCGGCTTTGCCGGCGGCGGCAGCGACGAAATCGTGCAGGAACTCATCGTGGAGAAGGGCGCATGAGACGCATCGCACTTTTTTTCAACGCCTGCCTCTTCGTCGTCGTGGCCTCCGTGGCCTCCATGACCTTCACGGCAATCGCGGCCCATGCCGCCGATGTCCCCTACCTTTCCGGCCGCATCACCGACAACGCGGAACTCCTCGGCGCCGCGACGAAGCAGAAGCTCAACGCCCTGCTCAAGGCGCACGAAGCGAAAACCGGCAACCAGATCGCCGTGCTGACCATCAACTCGCTCGAGGGCGAAAGCGTCGAGGAATACGCCCTCACGGTGTTCAACACCTGGAAGCTCGGCCAGAAGGGCAAGGACAACGGCGTGCTGCTGCTGGTGGCGCCGAACGAGCGGCGCATGCGCATCGAGGTCGGCTACGGCCTGGAGGGCACGCTCACCGATGTCGCGGCAGGCCGCATCATCCGCAACGTCATGACGCCGCGCTTCAAGGAAGGCGACTACGAGACCGGCATCGCCGCCGGCGTGCAGGCCGTCATCGACCACATCGCTGGCACGGCAACACTACCGCCCGATCCACCCACATCGCCCAACTCAAGCTCAGACGGCGAACAGGAATCCGGCAGTCTCTTCGATGGACCGGACCTGCCGCTGACCGAGCGCATTCTCTTCGGCGCCTTCATCTTCGGCATCATCGGCCTGTTCACCGTCATCGGCATTGTCACGCCGGGCGCGGGCTGGTTCCTCTACTTCTTCCTCATCCCCTTCTGGGCCATTTTCCCCATTGTCGCGGTCGGCGTGAAGGGGGCACTCACCCTGCTCGGCATCTATCTCGTCGGCTTCCCCATTGCCAAACTGCTCATCGCCCGCTCGTCCTGGTACGGAAAGGCGCAGAACGACCTGAAGACCAAGGGCAGCGCCCGCATCGGCGGCTTCACCCTGGGCGGCAGTTCGAACAGTTCGTCGTCGTGGAGTTCGCACTCCTCCGGCAGCGGCGGCGGCAGCAGTGGCGGGGGCGGCAGTTCCGGCGGCGGCGGCGCCTCGGGAAGTTGGTAGTTTGACTCAGGGCAAGGCACGGCCCGCGCAGGCGGCAACAACATCGCCGTCCTGTACAGACTAGTGCCAGCCCTTGTTTCTATGGTGCTGACTTTCACGTTTCCCTCGCGACGGCGCAGGCCGGGGCAGCAGGCTACGGCGCGAAATTCCAGTGCTCGACTATCCCTCGTTCACTGTGCCAGTTTTACGAGATGGCGGGCATTTGCTATTGTCCATTCAGGCTCAAACGAACAGGCTGACTAGAGACTTTCCGGCCTCTGCCATGACAAGAGATATGACAAGCGACACGACACAACGCGTGCAATTCCTGCGCCTGGCACTCACCCTGATTGCCGGCGGTTGCGCCGGCTTCCTCCTGGTGCTGTCTTTCATCGTGCCAGAGGGTCCCTCGATCCGCGTACTCGGCGCCGTGATGATGCTCGCCATCTGCGCCGCCGCCGCGCTCACGCTCTGGCGCGGCAGGATCGAATGGGCACTCGGGATACTCTGTCATGGCGCCTGGCTGGTAGTCACTGTCACTTGCGTCGTGGCGGAAGGGCTGCGCTCGCCCGTCGTCTTCGCCTATCCCGCAATCATCGTGCTGACAGGCTGGCTACTGGGCACGCGCACGGCGATCGCCATGGGACTGTTGACCGTGACCGTCGGCTTTGCCATCGCACTGGCGACCGCATTCAATGTCCTGCAGTCGATCCCTCCCGCACCGCCCCTAATCGTCTGGCTAGTGCAGGCAGCCGTCGTGGCAGTCTCAATCACGGTTGCCATCCTCGTCGTCAGCGAACGCGACCACCGCATCGGCAACCTGCAGCGCTTGGCTCAGGAGGTGCGCGACCAGCACGCTTTTCATGAAACCCTGCTGCAGACTCAGTCGGACGCCGGGCTGGGCATGCTCATCATCTTCCGTGGGCGGATCGTCTATATCAACGATGCGGCCTGCCGCACCTTCGGCTACACGCAGGAGGAGATAAAAACCCTGCCCGACATCATAGAACTGGTGCACGTGGACGGGCGCGAGCACGTCAGTCGCAATTTCCGCAGGCGCCTGGGCGGAGAAAAATTCGAGAACAGCTACCGGGTCTCCATCGTCACGAAGGCAGGAGCGCGGCGCGAGGTGGAGGTGACCGCCGCCACCATGGGGTCGGAACGGGCGTCGCGCATGCTGATCGTCATGCACGATGTGACGGAGCGCGTGCGGGCGGAGGCGGCCCTGAGCCAGACCGAGGAAAAATTTTCGATGATGTTCGAGGCCAGCCCGATCGCCACCTCGCTGACCTCGGCGGCGGACGGAACCTTCCTGGATGCCAATCCAGCCTATGTGCGCACCTTCGGCTGGACACGCAAGGAACTGCTTGGACGCAAAGCGACCGAGGTCGGCCTGTGGCTCTCGCCGGATGCGCGCGAAAGCTGGATGGAACGGCTGCGTGGGGCGAAACACCCGCGGGATTACGTGGTGACGTGGCGCAACAAGGCCGGCGAAGCGCGCCTCTGCCAGTTTTCCACCGAAATGATCGAGATCGGCGGCGAGCCCTGCATCCTCTGCATGGCCTCCGACGTCACCGACCGTGCGCACGCCGAGGAGGCGCTGAAAACCAGCCAGATGCGGCTCATCGAGGCACAGCGCATCGGCCGCATCGGCAGTTGGGAGCTCGATCTGGCCAGCATGCTATTCACCTGGTCTGGAGAAATCTCGCGCATTTTCGAAACGGACTATCCGTTGGGGTCGATTGGCTACGACACTTTTTTGGCAAACATCCATCCGCAGGATCGGCAAGCCTTCGATCGAGAATTTCGGCAATCCATAGCCGAAGGCCAGGCGGGAAAATTTACCTACCGGCTGTGCATGCCGGATGGTCGCATCAAGTTCGCACATGTCCGCACCGAGATTTTCCTCGGAGCGGACGGCAAACCGCTCAAGGCGATCGGCACCACCCAGGACATCAGCGAACAGGTGCTGGCCAAGCAGGAGATCGAGCGCCTGAACGCCGAACTGGAGCGCAGAGTGCAAGAGCGCACCATGGAGCTCACTGCAGCCAATCGCGAACTGGAGTCCTTCGCCTACTCCATTTCGCACGACCTGCGCGCGCCCTTGCGCGGCATCGATGGTTTCAGCCTGCTGGCGCTGGAGGAGTACGGCGAGCGGCTAGGTGCACAGGGGAAAGGCTATCTGGAGCGGGTGCGTGCCGCCGCCCAGCGCATGGGTACCCTCATCGACGATATCCTGGAATTGTCGCGCGTCACGCGCCAGGAGATGCGCCGCAGCCAGGTTGATCTGAGCCAACTGGCGCACGAGATCCTCGACGAACTGAAGCAGGGCACACCCGCTCGCAGCGTCGAGGTATCGATCAAAGAAGGCTGTTCGGCTTTCGGCGATCCGCAGCTGTTGCGCGTGATGCAGCAAAACCTGCTGGAAAATGCCTGGAAGTACTCTGCCAAGGAAGCCGCGCCGCACATCGAGTTCAGTCTCGAAACGCAGAGTAATGAGAAGATCTTCTTCGTCCGCGACAACGGCGTCGGCTTCGACATGAAGTACGCCGAGCGCCTGTTCACCCCCTTCCAGCGCCTGCACAAGCCGGAGGAGTTCGCGGGCACCGGCATCGGCTTGGCCACCGTCGCCCGCATCGTCCGCCGCCACGGCGGACGGGTGTGGATCGAGTCGGCGCTCGGCCAGGGTACGACGCTCCGCTTCACTCTGTCGGAAAGCGAGAAGTAGTATGTTCCTCTCGGCTCAAGGCCTGAGCGGATCCCACGGCTCCTGCGCGAAATAGGCCTCCATGCCCGGCTGCCTGTGCGGGTTGCCCGCCTTGCCCCAGTGGCAGGTGAGGCGCGCGTAGTTGTCGAGATCGCTGCCGACGAGACAAACCATCTCCAGCGGTTGCTTATTCGTCCACTTGAACGCCAGTACCCAGGCTTCACCCGGATCGGCGCGGCGCACCACGCCATAAATCCGTTCCTGTCTGCCGGCGATCTTCCGCGTCAGCCGCAGTTGCCCGCCCACGCGTTCGATCCTCGCCGTGCCGGTGTAAGTAGCCTCGCTGTCGGGATGGCGGCCGATCAGCGTGTAACGCCCTGGCACAAAGCTCCACTCGGGCCGCTCGTCGTTATCTGCGGCAAACCCCGGCTGTGCCAGCAGGCAGGCCAGCGCAGACAGCGTCAGGAACAGCGAAAGCCGGAAACGGATTCGTATGGATTTCACATTCGCTGACATTTTGAAATGTGTAGTCCGATCTATGCACTCCCTCATGGATGGCTAGAAAACGATGACCTGTCGCACTTCTTCGGCGTCCGACAGTTCGTCGAAGGCCTCGTTGATCTGCTCCAGTGTCAGGGTCCGCGTGACCAACTTGTCCACCGGCATGCGCCCCTGACGGTATAGCTGGATGAAGGCCGGGATGTCGCGGCCGGGCACACAGGTACCGATGTAGCTGCCCTTGATGGTTCTTGCCTCGGCGACGATGCGCGCCAGCGAAAAACTGAATTGCTGCGACGGATGCGTCAGGCTCGTCGTTACCGTACAGCCACCGCGTCGCGTCGACTCGAATGCGCTACTGAAGCCGTCCAGCGTCGAACTGGCATCGATGGCGTGATCGACCCCGCCTCGTGTCAGTTCGCGCACCGCCTCCGCCGCCTTGCCGCCACCGGCGTGGATGCAATCGGTGGCACCGAGCGAACGTGCCAAGTCGAGTTTGCCCTGGCTGGGATCGACAGCAATGATGCGCGCCGCGCCGGCCGTCACCGCACCGAGCACCGCTGACAGGCCGACTCCCCCCAGGCCGAACACCGCCACGGACTGGCCTGGCCGGATGGCGGTAGAATACAGCGCAGTGCCCGCACCGCACATTACCGCGCAACCAAACAGGCTGGCCTCCACGAAAGGCAGGTCATCGGGAATTTTCACCAGGGATTTTTCCGACACCAGGGCATATTCTGCGAAGGCCGACAGGCCCATGTGATGATGCACGGTCTGGCCATCTAGTTTCAGTCTGGGGCCGCCCGAAAGCAGCCGGCCTTCGCGGTTGGCCTGCGTGCCGCGCGCGCACAGAGACGGCCTGCCCTCGATGCAATGCTCGCATTCGCCGCACTGCGTCAGGAAAATCAATGCTACGTGATCGCCCGGCTTGACCGAGTGCACGCCAGGTCCGATCTCAGCGACCACGCCTGCCGCCTCGTGTCCCGGCACAATGGGCATGGGCCAGGCGCGGTCACCATTGACCACGGAGAGATCGGAATGGCACAGGCTCGCCGCCTTGATGGCAACGATGACTTCCCCGGCTGCCGGTGGCGGAACCTCGATGGTCTCGATGGATAGCGGGCGGCTTGCCGCATAAGGGTGCGGCAAGCCTGATTTTCTCAGAACTGCAGCCTTGAATTTCATAGCATGGTCCCCGTGCCAGCGAATGCAAAAGACTACCATGGCCCACAAAGCAAAAGACCCCGGAGATGAATCTCCGGGGTCTTTCCTTGTAACTAGTCTGACGATGACCTACTTTCGCACACGTAGTGTGCACTATCATTGGCGCGAAGTCGTTTCACGGTCCTGTTCGGGATGGGAAGGGGTGGGACCGACTTGCTATGGTCGTCAGACTTGACGGTTGGTCCTGTCGCGGTTTGCGGCGGGACGTGTTTGGAAGAAGTAATGGATTGGGATTGTATTTGCGCGATTGTCACGCTATGAACCTTGCTTAAGGTTATAGGATCAAGCCGCACGGGCAATTAGTACCGGTTAGCTTAACGCATTACTGCGCTTCCACACCCGGCCTATCAACGTGGTGGTCTTCCACGACCCTTCAGGGAGGTCAAGCCTCCGGGAGATCTCATCTTCAGGCAAGTTTCCCGCTTAGATGCTTTCAGCGGTTATCTCTTCCGCACATAGCTACCCGGCGATGCGACTGGCGTCACAACCGGTACACCAGAGGTGCGTCCACTCCGGTCCTCTCGTACTAGGAGC
>JADFDU010000038.1 GCA_018262775.1 Rhodocyclaceae bacterium | reverse complement strand
CGGCTACCTTAGCCCCATCCAGTTCGAGCAGCGCTTAATGGGCTAAGCAAACCGTCCGGGAAATCGGGGGAAGGCCAACATGTTACTAAACACCCGTGAGCATTTATCTCCACGCACCCCTCTGTTTGCACTACCTCCAGTCGGTTTAGGAACATCAAAGGTTGAAACACTTACAAATTATTCCAGCCGTCTCGCTTCTCAAATCGGGGTACCGGTCGGACGCTTAATCAACGGCTTAATCCTGCCATGCTGTAATACGGGCATTAGTACCATCAAGCGAGGCGTCAAAATGGGAAGTGCTTTCCATTTGGCTAATAGTTTTGGTTCTGTTGCATCTGAATGGGTAAGCGCTTTAGAGAATCTCACGACTGTTAATTGCCTCGATGGGCTTACTTTTTTGCCTTGGCGAAATGTATTCGAGCCAAGGAGCGGTATTACTTCTCCTATCAAGCGGTGGTGTTCTCACTGTTTCCATGAGGCCCTTCAAGACCATCCCGTAATTTCAGAACATTTGGTTTGGACACTTGGAGGATTACAGCTATGCCCAATTCATCTCGTCCCACTCGAGTCACGTTGCCATAAGTGCGGCTACAAACCCTACGCTCAGATCCACAGTAAGCACCTTCCTGGATTCTGTTCTCGATGTATGGAGTGGCTTGGAAGGCCCATGCCTCGTGCCAAAGTAAGTTCAACGGATAGCAGCTGGAAATATCATGTTTGGGTTGCGCGCAGTTGTGCTCAGCTTCTTAATAATCCGGAACTTGCTTCTATATCTTCATCGAAGAGACTGCAAGCAATGATTACCACAGGAATTGACTATATTTCTAATGGAAATCTAACGAGGTTCTCCTGCTTGCTTAGACGTTCAAAATCTATTGTTGGTGAATGGCGGCAAGGACATGTCATTCCAGGCTTGGAAGCAAGCCTCCATATTTCTTATGTATTTCAGTTGCCACTAGAAAGTTTATTCTCCGGCGACACCAACGCATGGAATTTCTCGTCTATTCAAGAATTGCCTTTCTCCGTTCGCGGACTGGACGCTGGTAGAAAACCACCAGTACGGCGCAACTGGGCGGAGATCGAGAAGTTTCTCGGAGAGATTTCTGATGGTAAGCACAGAAAGATCTCGAGTTTCGAAGAGGCAGCAAAAACTCTTTCCATCGATTCCGGAGCACTTCGAGCCCAATTCCCAGAACTTGCTCGCCAGGTCTCTGGGGTTTGCTATAAGCGAAGATGCGCTCGAGCAGTCTTAAAGGCTTCTCAAGTAGAAAAAGCTGTGCTTGAGCTGGCGGAAATTGTGGCTGGAAAAGTTCTCGCGCAGGGCCATTATCCGAGTAGGCGCCGCATCCAAGCAGAAATGCTTCAACAGGGATTCCGCACAGACCGCAGCCATACTTCTTTGATTAGGAGGGCACAATTGCGATTGTATGACTCAGGAAAATTGGACAATCTACGTCAAGGCAACAAGGCAAAGTCAGATTAATCAATTATCTTCCGGCTCAAAAAGTAACCAATTACCTTCCAAACAGAAGGTAATTGGTTACTTCAACAGCGGCAGATCAGCCGCTTAGTGATCAGATGGCGGAGAGGGTGGGATTCGAACCCACGGTAGGCTTGCACCTACGCCTGATTTCGAGTCAGGTACAATCGACCACTCTGCCACCTCTCCGGAGGCGCGCATTCTACACGAATCCCCCTCTCGACGCGACGCGGGGGAGGCAACCCCCTCCTCTGCACAGGGGCCACATGCGTTCGCTGCTCACTGCCATCCTGTTGTTACTGCTCGCCGCCTGCAGCGAACCACTGCTGCCGCCGGCGGAGCTCGGCAAACTGGTCGTCGTCACGCGTGAAGGTCCAGCCACCTACCAGGTGGATGGCAGCGGCACGGCCTCGGGCTTCGAGCACGATCTGGTCGTCCTGTTCGCGCAGGAACTCGGCGTCGAGGCCCGCTTCATCTTCGCGCGAGATCCTGCCGAAACACTCAAGTTCCTGAAAAGGGGACGTGCGCACATGGCTGCCGCGGCACTGTCGCCGGGAATCAGCAACGCCCTTCAGTTCTCCGTGCCGATCCGCGACGTGCAACATGTGCTGGTGCAAAACGAGGACGCACTCCCCGTAAGAAAACCGGCCGACCTGGCCGGGCGCACTGTCACCGTGCTGGCCCGCTCGCCGCAAATCGCAGCCCTCGACAGCCTGCGGCCGCGGCCCAAAGGCCTGCGGCTGGCCAGGCTGAAAGGCGTCAGCGAACTGGAGCTGCTCGAGCGCGTCAACGCCGACCCGACCATGCTGGCCGCCGTCGATTCGACGCATTTCGACATCGGTACGAATTTCTTCCCTGGCCTGAACGCCGCATTCGTCTTGCCCGGGAAGCAGCCGCTGGCCTGGGCGTTTCCCAAGGACGGCGATGCCGATCTGCCCGGACGCGCCAATGCCTTCATCACACGCATCCGCCAAAACGGCACGCTGGCGCGCCTGCAGGACCGCTACTTCGGCCACACGCGCCGGCTCAACCAGATTGATGTCGAACAGTTCCTGGAAAAGGTACAGACGGTCCTGCCGCGCTACCGGCGCGACTTCATCGAAGCGCAACGCCTGCACGGCATCGACTGGCGCCTGCTCGCCGCGCTGGCCTATCAGGAATCGCATTGGGATCCGCTGGCCACGTCCTACACCAACGTGCGCGGCATGATGATGTTGACCGAGGACACGGCCGACCGCCTGCGCGTCACCGACCGGCTCGACGCGCGGCAGAGCATCCTTGCCGGCGCGCGCTATCTCGCCGAGTTGCGCGAACAGTTCCCGCCGGGGACAGCGGAGCCCGACCGCAGCTGGCTGGCGATTGCCGCCTACAACCTGGGCATGGGCCACATGAACGGTGCGCGTTTCATCGCTCAGTTGGTGAAGCGCGATGCAAATTACTGGTACGAGATGAAGCGGGTGCTGCCGCTGCTGTCGCAGCCGGAGTACTACACACGCCTGAAGAGCGGCGCGGGGCGCGGCGGCGAGGCCGTCATCATGACCGAGAACATCCGCAACTACTACGACATCCTGCGCCGACTGGAGAACCCGGCGGTGGAGACTCAGGCCTTCTCGATGAGTTCCATGGCACCCATGTAGGGGCGCAGCACGGCGGGCACCTCGATGCTGCCGTCGGCACGCTGGAAATTTTCGAGGACGGCCACCAGCGTGCGGCCGACGGCGAGGCCGGAGCCGTTGAGGGTGTGCACCAGTTCCGGCTTGCCCGGTTTGCCACCATGGTCGTTTCTGAAGCGCGCCTGCATGCGGCGTGCCTGGAAGGCCTCGAAATTGCTGCAGGAAGAAATTTCGCGGTAGGTATTCTGCGCTGGCAGCCATACTTCGAGGTCGTAGGTCTTGGCGGCGGAGAAGCCCATGTCGCCCGCGCACAAGGCGACGCGGCGGTAAGGCAGTTGCAGTTTCTCGAGGATGATCTCGGCGTGGCGCGTCAGTTCCTCCAGCGCCGCCCAGGAATCTTCCGGACGCTCGATGCGCACCAGCTCAACCTTGTCGAACTGGTGCTGGCGGATCATGCCGCGCGTGTCCTTGCCGTAGGAACCGGCTTCGGAGCGGAAGCACGGCGTGTGGCAGACGAACTTGAGCGGCATCTGCGCCAGTTCGACGATCTCGTCGCGCACGATGTTGGTCACCGGCACTTCGGCGGTCGGGATGAGGTAATAACCGGCATCCTTGATGTGGAAGAGGTCCTCGTGGAATTTCGGCAGCTGGCCGGTGCCGAAAAGACTGTTGGCGTTGACGAGATACGGCGCATACACCTCGGTGTAGCCATGCTCCTGCGTGTGCACGTCGAGCATGAACTGGGCGAGCGCGCGGTGCAGACGCGCCATGGCGCCCTTCATCAGCGTGAAACGGGCGCCGCTGATCTTGGTGGCGGCATCGAAATCCAGGCCGCCCAGCGTAGTGCCGAGATCGACATGGTCCTTCACGGCAAAATCGAACGCGCGCGGCGTGCCCCAGCGACTGACTTCCACGTTGTCCGCCTCGGATTTCCCGGCCGGCACGCTCTCGTGCGGCAGGTTGGGGATCAGCGAGACGAAAGCGTTGATGCGGTTGAGCAGGTCTGCGAGCTGTTCCTCATTGCGCTTCAGCTCGTCGCCGAGACCGGCCACTTCATTCATGACGGCAGCGGTGTCCTCGCCCTTCGACTTGAGCTGGCCGATCTGCTTCGACAAGGCGTTGCGCCTCGCCTGCAGGTCCTGCGTGCGCATCTGCAGGCCCTTGCGCTCGTCTTCCAGCGCCTGGAAGGTGGCCACGTCGAAACCCTCGCCGCGCGCGGCGAGGCGCTCGGCCACCTGGGCCGCCTGGCTGCGCAGAAGTTGTATGTCGAGCATGTTTGTTCCCGTTTCGCCAAGTCACCCGCCCGCCGTAGTGCGGCGGCTGACTTTCAATTTTTTTTCGATTTCCGATCGAGTTCGCGCAGGTGCGCGAGTTTTTCGCGTATCTGCGCTTCCAGCCCGCGCTCGCTCGGCTTGTACCAGCTTACCTTCGGCATGCCCTCGGGAAAATACGTCTCGCCCGCGGCGTAGGCTTCCGGCTCGTCGTGTGCGTAGCGGTATTCGTGGCCGTAGCCGAGTTCCTTCATCAGCTTCGTCGGCGCGTTGCGCAGGTGCACCGGCACCTCGCGCGAGGCGTCGCCGGCGACGAATTTGCGCGCGGAATTATACGCGACGTACACCGCGTTCGACTTGGCGGCGCAGGCCATGAAGATCACCGCCTCGGCCAGTGCCAGTTCGCCCTCCGGCGAGCCGAGTCGCTCGTAGGTGTCGACGGCATTGAGCGCAATCTGCAGCGCGCGTGGGTCGGCCAGGCCGATGTCCTCCGTCGCCATGCGGATGATGCGCCGGCCGAGGTAGAGCGGATCGGCGCCGCCGTCGAGCATGCGCAGCAGCCAGTAGAGCGATGCATCGGGATCGGAGCCACGCACCGACTTGTGCAGGGCGGAGATCTGGTCGTAGAAGGCATCGCCGCCCTTGTCGAAGCGGCGCAGGTTCTTCGCCAGCGCACCCTGCAGAAAGTCAGCGTCCACGAGACGGCGATCCGAAGTGGCCGCCGCGGTGTGCACGATCTCCAGGACATTGAGCAGGCGCCGCGCATCGCCATCGGCCAGGCCGATGAGGCGACCGCGCGCGGCCTCGTCGAATTCCAGTTCGGCAAAGGCCTGGGCGTGGGCGCGGTCGAAGAGTTGGCCGAGCTCCTCTTCGGAGAGGCTTTTCAGCACGTACACCGCCGCGCGTGAAAGCAGCGCACTGATGACTTCGAAGGACGGATTCTCGGTGGTAGCGCCGATGAAGGTGACGAGGCCCTGCTCGACATAGGGCAGGAAGGCGTCCTGCTGCGCCTTGTTGAAGCGGTGTACCTCGTCCACGAAAAGGATGGTGTGGCGGCCGCTTTGCGCCAGCGTCAGTTCGGCACGCTGCACCGCCTCGCGGATATCCTTGACGCCGGAGAAGACGGCGGAGAGGGCGATGAACTCGGCGTCGAAAGCCTGCGCCATGAGGCGCGCCAGCGTCGTCTTGCCGACGCCGGGCGGACCCCACAGGATCATCGAGTGCGGCGTTTTCGAATCGAAGGCGAGGCGCAGCGGTTTGCCCGGCCCGAGCAGGTCAGCCTGCCCGACCACCTCGTCGAGCGTGCGCGGCCGCATCAGTTCAGCCAGCGGTGCATGCGGCTTCACGGCGAAGAGATCACTCACCGAGGATGTCGGCGCCTTTCGGCGGCGTGAAGCGGAACAGGATGGCGGGCAGTTGCGGATTGCGCTCGAATTTTTCGAAGGCGATGGTCGTCACCTGGCCGAAGCTGTCGGTGAGCTCCATTGTCCGCAGCGTGTCGCCGGCGAAGCCGATGCGCAGAAACTGGAAACCGGCATCCTGATTTTTCGGCTGGGCATCGACCCACTCGATGCCGTCGACCGTGCTGCCTTCCTTGAGATCGAAATTTTTTTCCAGCGCATTGTCGCCGGCGAGTAGCGCGGCAGGGCTGCCGGCGAGCGCTGCGGAGAGCTTCTTCGTGCTGACCTGGTTGAGGTCACGGTCGTACACCCAGAGGCGTTCGCCATCGCCGACGATGAGCTGGTAGTAGGGCGTGTCGTAGGTCCAGCGAAACTTGCCGGGGCGGGAGAACATCATGCTGCCGGCGGCGTTCTGCGGCTTGCGGCCGCTCTTCGACACTACCGTCTGGATGAAGTCGGCCTTGCCGCTCTTCGTGCCCTCGACGAAGGCCTTCAGCTTGTCGAGCGCGGCGGCCTCAGCGGAAACCGCATTCAACGCAAAGAGCGCAAAGAGCGCAAAGAGCGCAAAGATTCTTTTGTGGTTTCTTTGCGTCCTTTGCGTCTTTACGTCCTTTGCGCTGGAAGAGGTTAAATCCTCCATCACCCCTCCCGCGCCGGCACGATCACCTCGCGGTTGCCGTTGCTGCCCATGGGCGAGACGAGACCGGAGCGTTCCATCTGCTCGATGAGGCGCGCGGCACGGTTGTAGCCGATGCGCAGATGGCGCTGCACCAGCGAGATGGAGGGGCGGCGCGTCTTTAGCACCACCTCGACTGCCTGGTCGTAGAGCGGATCGGCCTCGTCATTGGCGCCGCCTTCACCGCCCACGCCCTCCTCGCCGTCGCCGCCCGGCGCATCGAGGATGCCCTCGACGTACTCCGGCGCGCCAGCTTTTTTCAGATAATCGACGACCTTGTGCACCTCGCTGTCGGCGACGAAAGCACCATGCACGCGCATCGGAAAGCCGGTGCCCGGCGGCAGGTAGAGCATGTCGCCCTGGCCGAGCAGCGCCTCGGCACCCATCTGGTCGAGGATGGTGCGCGAATCGATCTTGCTGGAGACCTGGAAGGAAATCCGCGTCGGGATGTTGGCCTTGATGAGGCCGGTGATGACATCCACCGACGGCCGCTGTGTCGCCAGAATCAGGTGGATGCCGGCGGCGCGCGCCTTCTGCGCCAGACGCGCGATCAGTTCCTCGACCTTCTTGCCGGCGACCATCATCAGGTCGGCCAGTTCGTCGATGATGACCACCACGTAGGGCAAGGTGTTCAAGGGCTCGGGGCTTTCCGGCGTCAGGGTGAACGGATTGGTGATCGGCGCGCCGGCCTTGGCGGCATCCCTGATCTTGCCGTTGAAGCCGGCCAGGTTGCGCACGCCCATCGCCGACATCAGACGGTAGCGGCGATCCATCTCGGCGACGCACCACTGCAGTGCGTTGGCGGCCTGCTTCATGTCGGTCACCACCGGCGACAGCAGGTGCGGGATGCCCTCGTAGATCGACAGCTCCAGCATCTTCGGATCAACCAGAATCATGCGCACGTCGGCCGGTTCCGACTTGTACACCAACGACAGGATCATGGCGTTGATGCCGACCGACTTGCCCGAGCCGGTGGTGCCGGCCACCAGTAGGTGCGGCATCTTCGCCAGGTCGACGACGATCGGCAGGCCGCCGATATCCTTGCCCAGCGTCAGCGTCAGCGGCGAATGCATGTCGTGATAGGCCTTCGAGCCGAGGATCTCGGACAGACGCACCGTCTGCCGCTTCGGGTTGGGCAGTTCCAGACCCATACAGGACTTGCCCGGGATGGTCTCGACGACGCGCACGCTCACCACGGAGAGGGCACGGGCGATGTCCTTCACCAGGTTCATGATCTGCGCGCCCTTGACGCCGACGGCCGGCTCGATCTCGTAGCGCGTGATGACCGGTCCGGGATAGGCGGCGAGCACCTTCACCTGCACGCCGAAATCGGCCAGCTTGCGTTCGATCAGGCGCGAGGTGAATTCCAGCGTCTCGTCCGAGGGCGGCTCGACGTCGTGCGAGGGCTCCTCGAGCAGGTGCAGGGGCGGCAGCGCCCCGCCCGGGATGTCCATGAACAAGGGCGCCTGGCGCTCCTTTTCCCGCCGCGTCGATTTTGGGATGACGATTTCAGCCGGCTCGATGCGGATCGGCTCGACATGGTGTTCCTCGAAGCGCTTGCGTTCGACTTCCACCTCGGCCTCGCGGCTGCGTGCCACCTCGCGGCCGATGCGCCGGTCCTGCCAGCGCTGGTAGAGGTGATGGGTGCCGAACCAGATACCCTCCAGCAGCGCGCCCAGGCGCTCGAGCAGTTTGAGCCAAGACAGCCCCGTGAAAATGGCCAGGCCCGCGGCGAACAGCGCCATGAGGATGAGAGTGCCACCGGTGAAGCCGAGGAATTGCGAAAACAGGCGGCCGATCTCGATGCCGAGCATGCCGCCCGGCTCCAGTGGCAAGGGCGTTTTTGCGCTGTGGAAGCGCAACGCCTCGAGGCCGCTGGAGGCCACGATGAGGACGATGAAACCGGACAGCGCGATGAAGAACGGCCGCCGGTCGGTGTGAAAAATGCCTTCGAGACGGCGGTAGCCCCAGATCACCAGGAACAGGAAGAAGAGGACCCACCACCAAGCGGACAGGCCGAAGAGATAGAGCAGGAGATCGGCCACCCAGGCGCCGACGCGGCCGCCGGGATTGGCGATGCGCTCGACCTGGGCGGCATGCGACCAGCCGGGATCGGCCTTGCTGTATCCGTGGAGGATCAGGCCGATATAGAGCGCAACGACCCCGAGCACCAGCCAGCGCGCCTCTTGCAGAAGGGCAACGATTTTTTCCGGCAGGGGTTGTGTGGCGTTTTTTTCTTGCACGCTCGATCAGGAACAGGCGTAGGCCGGCGAATGCCGGGATTATACGCCGCGGATGAGGTGCATATGCCTCAGATCTGGTTGATCTTCTCGCGCAGGAGGATGCGGCCGCCGCCTTCCTCGATCAGGCCCTGCAGGCTCAAATCCTTCATGACGCGGCTGACCATTTCACGCGAGGCACCGATCATCTTGGCGATGTCCTGTTTGGATATCTTCTTCATGACCACCTGCTGGCCCTCTTCGTCTTCTTCCGACATCTCCAGCAGCAGGCGTGCCACACGGCCATACACATCCATGAGGGCCAGGCTCTCGATCTTGCGGTCGGCCGTGCGCAAGCGCTTGACCAGGGCGCGCATGATGTAGAGGGAGACATCGAAATTCTCGGCCAGGCAGCGCTTGAAATCCGCCTTGGAAATCACCACCAGTTCGCACGGAGTGTTGGTCACCACCGTGGCCGAGCGGGGGTTGTCGTCGAGCACGCCCATCTCGCCGAAGAATTCGCCCGCACCGAGGTTGGAGAGGATGACTTCCCGCCCCTCCTCGTCGGAGACCAGTACCTTGAGGACGCCGGAGAGGATGAAGTAGACGAAATCGGTGCGGTCGCCGGCGCGCAGGATGGTGGCATTGCGCGGCATCTTGCGGAACACGGCGACGCGGGCGATGGGCACGAGCCGCTCGATGGACAGGGATTCGAAGATCGGCATCGAGCGCAGGGCATCGACGGTCACGCTGCTTGTTTGCGACATGCTAGCTACCTCCAGCGCGGGGCAGGCCCGCCTCGGTCGTTCTTGTTGTTGAGCCTGACGGAATTATATGACCTTTCCAGGCTTGTCCCGGGGTTCCCGGGATCATTCCTCCCGTTGCCTCCAGTACCATAGCAACAAGGGCTGGCACTAGTATAATTTCGCCATTCCGACCCTTGAGCGAGCGACATCAACCATGACCAGCGCAACCCGCCATTCCCGCCTCATCATTCTCGGTTCCGGCCCGGCCGGCTATACCGCCGCCGTCTATGCCGCCCGCGCCAACCTGAATCCGGTGCTCATCACCGGCATGGCCCAGGGCGGCCAACTGATGACCACCACCGACGTGGACAACTGGCCGGCCGACGCCGAAGGCGTGCAGGGGCCCGACCTGATGACGCGCTTCCAGCAGCACGCCGAGCGCTTCAACACCGAGATCATCTTCGACCACATCCACACCGCCAGGCTGCAGGAGAAGCCCTTCACGCTGGTGGGCGACAACGGCACCTATACCTGCGACGCACTCATCATCGCCACCGGTGCCACCGCCAAGTACCTTGGCCTGCCTTCCGAGGAAGCCTTCTCCGGCCGCGGCGTCTCCGCCTGCGCCACCTGCGACGGCTTCTTCTACAAGGGCCAGGAGGTCGCCGTCATCGGCGGCGGCGACACCGCGGTCGAAGAGGCGCTGTATCTCGCCAACATCGCCAGCAAGGTGACACTGGTGCATCGCCGCGACACGTTCCGCGCCGAGAAAATCATGATCGACAAGCTGATGGAGAAGGTGAAGTCGGACCACATTGCGCTCGAACTCGACAGCACGCTCGACGAAGTGCTCGGCGACCAGAACGGCGTCACCGGCATGCGCGTGAAGCACGTCAAGAGCGGCGCGACGAAGAACTTCGCCCTGCATGGCGTCTTCATCGCCATCGGCCACAAGCCCAACACCGACATCTTCGAAGGCCAACTGGAAATGGACAACGGCTACCTTGTCACACAATGCGGCCGCAGCGGCAACGCCACGCAGACGAGCCTTCCCGGCGTGTATGCCGCCGGCGACGTGCAGGATCCGGTCTACAAGCAGGCCGTCACCAGCGCCGCCACCGGCTGCATGGCGGCGCTGGATGCAGAAAAATATCTGGACGCACACGCCCAGCCATGACCCGCCAGCCGCGGTCGTCGTTGCCTACCGAGGAAGACCGCTCACTGTTTCGCGAGGCGGTCACGGGGGCGAAGCCCCTTGCGCGCGACAAGGTCCATCATGAACCCCCGCCGCCGCCGGCCGTGCCGCAACAGCGCGCACGTGACGAAGCCGCAGCGCTGACCGAGTCGCTCACTCCTGCCCCCCTTGATCTGAGCCTGGAAGGCGGCGACGAGCCGAATTTCTCCCGCCCCGGGCTGGCGCGCACGGTGCTCAGGGACCTGCGGCGCGGCCGCTGGGTGGTGCAGGAACATCTCGACCTGCACGGCGCCACCCGCGCCGAGGCGCGCCTGCTGCTGGCGGAATTCCTCGGCGAGTCGCTCCGGCGCGGCCTGCGCTGCGTGCGCGTGGTGCACGGCAAGGGGCTCGGTTCGCCCGGACGCGAACCTGTCTTGAAAGGCCTGGTGAAGCACTGGCTGATGCACCGCCAGGACGTGCTCGCCTACTGCCAGGCGCGCGCCGCCGAGGGCGGCAGCGGCGCACTGGTCGTGCTGCTGCAGAGCGGCCGCCGGACGACAGGATGATCAAAGCGTGCTGAATGCACAAAGCGCCGTACCCGCCGTACCCACCGTACCACAGGGACTGACTTTCATCGCCGGCCCCGCCCTGCTGCTGGCACTGCTGGCACTGCTGGCACTGGCCGCGCGCCCACTCACGCCCATCGACGAAACCCGTTACGTCAGCGTGGCGTGGGAGATGTGGCTGAGGGGCGACTACCTGGTGCTGTTCAAGAACGGCGCACCCTACAGCCACAAGCCGCCGCTGCTGTTCTGGCTGATCAACCTGGGCTGGGCCGTGACGGGCGTCAACGAATGGTGGCCGCGGCTGATCTCGCCGCTGTTTTCGCTCGGCAGCATGGTTTTGACCCTGTCGCTCGCCCGCCGGCTCTGGCCGCAGGAGCGGGACGCCGGCCGCAACGCCCTGTGGATCCTGGCGTCCGCCTTGCTCTGGATGCTGTTCTCCACCTCGGCCATGTTCGACGTCATGCTGGCCCTCTTCGTCCTGCTCGGCTTGCGCGGCCTGCTCATCGCGGCGGACGGCATGAGCGCCCCCGCCGGGCCGCCCCAAGGGGGTGCAAGCCATAACCCGGAGCGGGCGCCGCCCGCGAACGCCCGTCACCCCATCCTCTGGGGAGGGGGAGGGGGAGGGGGGGTAGGCAATTCAACCAGGCGCGGCTTCGCCTGGCTGGCACTGGCGATCGGCCTCGGCGTGCTGGCGAAAGGCCCGGTGATCCTGCTGCACCTGCTACCGGTGGCCGTGCTGGCACCCTGGTGGCGGTCCGGCTTGGCCTGGAAGCGCTGGTATGGCGGCGTGCTGCTGGCTGTCCTGGGAGGCGCGGCCATCGCCCTGGCCTGGGCCATCCCGGCGGCGATCCGCGGCGGCGAGGAATACCAGCGCATGATCTTCTGGGGCCAGACTGCCAACCGCATGGTGGACTCCTTCGCCCACAAGCGGCCGTTGTGGTGGTATCTGCCGTGGCTGCCGCTGCTGTTCTTTCCCTGGCTGCTGTGGCCGGCACTGTGGCACCGGCTGGCAGCCCTGAGGCACGAGGGGCTCGATGGCGGCCTGCGCTTCTGCCTGTTGTGGCTGGCACCGGCGTTCCTGTTTTTTTCCCTCATCAGCGGCAAGCAGATCCATTACCTCGTGCCGCTGGTGCCTGGCTTCGCCCTGATCGCCGGCCATGTGCTGCGAGGGGCCAGGCCGCACGGACTCATGCTGAGAGAGTCCAGGCCGCACGGGCTCCTGCTGCCCGCCCTGCTAACCGGCGGCATGGGTCTGGGGATGGTGTACGCCGGCGTAGCCGGCCTGCCCGACAAGCCCGGCATGTGGCAGGGCTTCCCATGGTGGCCCGGCGCCGTGCTGCTGTTTGTCGCGCTGCTGGCGGCCTGGCCCGGCATGCGGGAAGACCGGCGCATACCCCGCCTGGCCTTGCTGGGTGCGGTGTTCTACGCTACCGCCCTGCTCACACTCTCCGGCAACTTGTGGCGCCGCTACGACGTCCAGCCGCTGGCGGAAGTACTTCGCACACTGCAGGATCGCGGCATTCCCGTGGCGAACAACGGTTTCTATCACGCCCAGTTCCAGTTTTCCGGCCGTCTGCAAAAACCGATCGACGAACTGGCAAGTCCGACGGACATCGCCCCTTGGTTCGAAAAGCACCCCAACGGCATGGTGATTCTTTACGACGACCCGAGGCCGGGCGAGGCCGCACCCGTTTTCATCCAGTCCTATATCGGGGAACACGCCATGCTGCTGAACGCAGCGCAGGCGCGCGCGCGCGGCTTGCTTAGATAGCCGACTCGTCCGTCTCGCCGGTGCGGATGCGCACGATCTGCTCGACCGGCGTGACGAAAATCTTGCCGTCGCCGATCTTGCCGGTGCGCGCCGACTTGATGATGGCCTCGATGGCCTGTTCCACCGTGGCGTCGGCCACCACCACCTCGATCTTGATCTTCGGCAGGAAGTCCACCACGTACTCGGCGCCGCGGTAGAGCTCGGTGTGGCCCTTCTGGCGGCCGAAACCCTTCACTTCCGTGACGGTGAGGCCGGTGACGCCGACTTCCGAGAGGGCTTCACGCACCTCGTCGAGCTTGAAGGGCTTGATGATGGCTTCGATTTTCTTCATGGCGATGGCTCCTTACCACTCGTCGGTGTAGCCGGATGTTATCGGATAACGCCAGTCCTTGCCAAAGCCCCGCCGGCTGACGCGGATGCCGACCGGCGCCTGGCGGCGCTTGTACTCACTGCGCCTGAGCATGCCCACCGTACGCCGCACGTCGGCCTCCGCATGGCCCAGGGCGACGATCTCGCGTGGGCTGAGGTCACGCTCCATATAGGCCTCGATGATGGCGTCGAGTTCTTCGTAGGGCGGCAGCGTGTCCTGGTCGGTCTGGTCGGGCTTCAGCTCGGCCGACGGCGCGCGCGTGATGATGCGCTCGGGGATCACCGGTGAGATTGAATTGCGGTAGCGCGACAGGCGCCAGACCATCGTCTTGTAGATGTCCTTGATGACGGCGAAGCCGCCCGCCATGTCGCCGTACAGCGTGGCGTAGCCCACCGCCATCTCGCTCTTGTTGCCGGTGGTGAGCACGATCGAGCCGTACTTGTTCGACAGCGCCATGAGGATCATGCCGCGGATGCGCGCCTGCAGGTTCTCCTCGGTGGTGTCGGCGGCGCTTTTTTCTCCGTCCGCGGCAAACTCCTGCGCCAGCATCGCGGCGAAGGTCTGCATCGCCGGTGCGATGGGAAATTCGTCGTAGCGCACACCCAGCGTCTGCGCCATGGCGCGCGCATCGTCGAGGCTGATCTGCGCCGTGTAGGGCGAAGGCATCATCACCGCGCGCACCTTGTCGGCACCCAGCGCATCGACGGCGATGGCCAGCGTCAGCGCCGAATCGATGCCGCCCGAGAGGCCGATGAGCGCGCCCGGAAAACCGTTCTTGCCAAGATAGTCGCGCACGCCCAGCGTCAGCGCCTCGTAGGCCTCGGCCTCGAGGATGCGCGCCGGCGCCATCGTGCCGGGCCGCAGCACACCATCGGCGAACTCGACGATCTCGAGCGCCTCGACAAACTGCGGCAGTTGATGCGTCAGCCGACCGGC
>JADFDU010000037.1 GCA_018262775.1 Rhodocyclaceae bacterium | reverse complement strand
CCGCCGAGGATGGCGTCGATGCCGCTGACGCGGCTGGCCATCTTCAGATCGACGTCCATGCCGTTGTGCGAGAGCACGATCACCGCCTGCGCGCCCTTGCCGCGCGCCTCGTTGACGACCTTCTGCATCTCCTCGTCCTGGATGCCCATGGTCCAGTCGGGGATCAGGTAGCGCGGATTGGCGATGGGCGTGTAGGGGAAGCCCTGGCCGATCACGGCCACCGGCACACCATTGATTTCGCGCAGCGCGTAGGCCTTGAACACCGGGTCGCCGAAATCCGTCGTCTTGATGTTCTGCGCGAGGAATTCCACCTTGCCGGCGAAATCCTTGTTGACGATTTCCTGGACGCGCTCGGCGCCGAGGGTGAGCTCCCAGTGCGGCGTCATCATGTCCACGCCGAGCAGCTTGCAGGCATCGACCATGTCCTGGCCCTTGCTCCACAGCGCCGTGGCCGAACCCTGCCAGGTGTCGCCGCCGTCGAGCAGCAGCGCGCCGGGGCGCGAGGCGCGCAGGCGCTTCACGAGCGTGGCGAGGTGGGCGAAGCCGCCGACCTTGCCATAGGTCTTCGCCGCGTTCTCGAAGTCGAGATAGGTGAAGGCGTGCGCCTCGACCGAGCCCGGCTTGATCCTGAAGGCCTTGAGCAGATGCTCGCCGACCAGGTGCGGCGCATGGCCGCGTGCGCTGCCGATGCCGAGGTTGACATTCGGTTCGCGGAAATGGATGGGTAGCAGCTGTGCATGGCAATCGGTGAAATGCAGCAGCGAAACGTTGCCGAAGCGCGGCAGGTCGTAGATTCTCGCGCCACTCTGGGCAGCCAGGAGTTCGCGGCTATCGAGGGCAAAGCCGGCGGCAGAGGCAGCCGCGAGGATTTGCAGGAACTCTCTGCGGTTCATGGACATGTCGATATCCTCAAAAAAAAGGGCTTGGCACAGCCAAGCCCTTTGGGGGGTGGATTACCGTTATTCCTTGTTGACCGGCGAGTTCGGGTCCAGCAGCAGGGCGGCCAGGTCCTTGATCTGTTTTTCGGTCAAGGTGCCGGAATAGCCCATGCGCGGCATCGCCGAACACAGATTGGTCGCCTTGGCGTTGTAGATCTTGCTCCAGACGTACTTCTGCATGTCCTCGCCGTAGCCACGTAGCTTGCCAAACTGGTAGAGGCTGGGGCCGACGGTGCCGAAGGCGGTCTCCTTCGGGCCGATCTGGTGGCAGTTGTAGCAGCTGCCGCCATTGACGTTGTTGGGCTTGTAGTTCCAGGCCATGCCGCGGCCGCTCTGGGCGATCTTCTCGCCCGACTTCCAGTCGCCCAGGTATTTGCCGTCGCTCGGCCATTTGATGGCGTCGAACTGATCCTTCTGCAGGCGCGCCGCGATGGTGGCGGGCGGCTTGTCGCTCGAGTAGTTGCAGACGGCCTGGACACCGTCCTCGTAGATCCGGTCGGCGGTGGCGATGCCGCGCGTGTGGAAGTCGTGTTTGATGAGGGCGATGGCCTGCGCACGATAGTCGCCGGCGTGGGCGATGCCGGTAGCGAGCAGGGAGGCAGCGCAGAACAGGGTGATCTTGTGGGTTTTCATGTCATCTCCTCCTTAGCGCTTGATTCCGGGACCTTTGTACATCTGCCCGTTGGCATTGACAGTCATGTAGCTGAGCAATGCGGTGAGCGAGGGCGAGACGTAATTCGGCTCGGGGAAGCGCTGCTGGCGGAAGCAGTCGTTCAGGCGCCATTGCAGGGTGTGCATGACGCCACCCGTCATGCGGTAGCCGGGCCAGCCCTGGACGGCGCGGAGGGCGCCTTCGGATGTGCTCAGATTGGGCAGATTCTGCGTACGGATGCGCATGCCCTCCTGGCCGTGGCAGGTGGAGCAGGAGAAGTCCCAGGGGCCGGCGCGATAGGCGAAGATTTCCTTGCCGATCTGGTAGGTCTCTTTCTCTTTGGGGTGCTTCTGCGGGACGGCGAACTTCATCTTGCGCGAGTGGCCGGCGACGTAGGTCGTCAGTGAGACCAGTTCCGGTGTGTAGTTGCCGCTGCTGAAGGGTTTCTTGGCGAGATCCTCGGCCTTGAAGCCCTGATGCTTCACCATGCAGTAGGCAATGCGCCGCTCCGCATCCATGACGGCATCCGCATCGGCGAAGTAGCGCGGCAACTGTACGTAGGCGCCCTTCAGCTTGCCGACACCCAGGCCCAGGTCGCAGGTCTCGGCCAGCGAGACATTGTGCGGCCCGCGCTTGGCCTTCCACAGTTCCTCACCCCTGGCCTCGAACAGTTCGGCCGGGTTGTCCTCCTCCAGCACGTCGCGGAACTTCTCGAAGTCCGCCGTGGTGGCGTCGGTTGCCCCGGCTGCGTTTGGAGCGGCCTTTTTCACGGGCTGCTGGGCGTGCGCGGCAAAAGCTGCCGACATCGCCATGACAGCCATGAGTGCGCCGATGCGCTTCTTCATGACATTCCTCCTTGTGGGTAGTGCAATTTTTTCGCGGGGCGATCCCAGGCCGCTCCGCTTGTTCTTCTCTGCTTGCGGCTGATTACCGATCAACTGATCGTCGCTTCGTCCGTGCGTTTGTCGCCCTTGTTATCCTCCCAGTGGATGACGACCTTGTCGCCGGCCTTGGGACCTTTGACCTTGAAGCCGAACACCGGGTTGCGCGAAACGGCCGGGCCGGTCTGGCCCTGGATAATGCGCTTGCCGCCGACGTCGACCGTGATCGACGTGATGTGGTGGGCGGGGATGATCTTGCCGTTACTGTCCTTGCGCTGGCCGGTTTCCATGGGATGGCTCATGAGCACGCGGATTTCTGCGATATCGCCCTTCATCTGGGCGCGGATTTTCATTGGATCTGCCATGTCTTTCTCCGTATCGTTGCGTTTTTCTCAGTACTACAGGTACAAAGGCGTACAAAGGCTGGCATTAACCGCCGCAGCCGCCGACCGTGACCTTCACTTCCTTCTTGGCAATGTAGTACTTGCCGTCCGCCGTCTTAGCAATCGCCTCGACCAACGAGGTCTGCCCCATCTTGACCCGCAGGGCCATTTCGGGAAGGGCACCATTGGCGAAATCGAAAGCTGAGGTCAGGGGGGACGGATTCTTGTCCACCAGCACAGCCAGAGAAATGGTATTAGGGATGTTGCTGACGACATCCACCGGCACGACGGCGCCGTTCTCGGCGATGTCCGGCGCCCGGATCACGATGTCCTTGCTTTCCGTCGTGCTGCCGGCACCGACCCCTTTCAGGGCGCCGGCCACGTCCTTGGCTTCGAAGGCTGTCCGGTTATATTCGGCAGCCAGTACCTGAGATGGCTTGAGCACGCCGGCCGCTATGGCCGCCGCGATCGCACCGGTGGCACCCGCCCCTTTAAGCAGGGTTCTGCGCAATGCATCCATCCGTATGACTCCTTTGGTCTGTGGGTTCATCCGCCCGTAAGGGCAGGGTGAGGAAACTCGCTAAGATTCGGCCCGAAGCTGACATCCCCCTTCAACTTGCTTTGAGTTGTGGAGGTGGGTTTGCCAAGGACTTGCACGAACTCTAGCTTGGAAAACATGACAGGACAACTCATTGGTACTGATCTGAAAATAAGCCGCACCAATTTTAGTGTCGGCTAATATTCAGGGTGATTCGCTTTGGGAATCCCGTACCTTCCAGTGCCCGCTTTTTCCCCCATCTTTTTCAAGTAGACGGATATTCTCGAAAAATATTCCCCGATCGACAGCCTTGCACATGTCGTAGATGGTCAGCAGGCCGACGCTGACGGCAGTCAGCGCCTCCATCTCGACGCCGGTGCGGCCGACCGTCTCGGCCGTGACCTCGCAACTGATGCAGGCGCGCTGCCGGTCAATGGCAAACTCCACGCCGACGTGCGTCAGCGGGATCGGGTGGCAGAGGGGAATCAGGTCCGAGGTGCGCTTGGCGGCCTGGATGGCGGCGATGCGCGCCACGCCCAGTACATCTCCCTTTTTGGCATTGCCGGATTCGATCAGGGCCAGGGTGGCGGGCTGCATGAAGACGGTGCCGCTGGCGCGGGCGACGCGGCGGGTTTCGTTTTTTTCTGCCACATCGACCATGTGTGCCTGCCCGCTGGCGTCGAAATGCGTGAAGGCTTCGGCCATGGACTCAGGCTGGCGGCGTGGATGGCGGCGGGATGTTGAGGTCGAGCCAGTAGCGGCTGAGCAACTCGACTGTCTCGCGCAGGCGGCCGTAGTCGAGGGGTTTGCACACATAGCTGTTGGCGCCTAACAGGGAGGCGGCACGGACATCGCGTTGCTCCGACGAGGACGAGAGGATGACCACCGGCAGCAGACGGGTGCGGGAGTTCTCGCGCAGTTCCCGCAGGACTTCGAGGCCGTTGATCTTGGGCAGATTCAAGTCGATGAGTGCCACGCCGGGCAGATCGTCGCTACTGCGATGGGCATAGGCATTGCGGGCGAACAGGTAATCAAGGGCATCCACGCCATCGCCGCACAGCGCGACCATGTCTTCCTGGATGGCGGGTTGCAATGCATTCAGGATCAGCCGCGTGTCCTCGGGTGAATCCTCGGCCAGTAATAGGGCGTGTGTGCTCAAGAGAACCTTCTTGGATTGGAACGATCTACTGGATTTTCGGCAATTCTAGCCGAATCCTTGGCAACACTTGGTAACAATGCCTGGCCAATGCGCCTGCGGCAGCAAGGTATCATAGAAAACAATGAGATTCCGAACTCTGATACTCCTCGCCATGCTGGCGTCCAGCGCGTTCGCCGAAGGCCTGCCCGACCTGGGTGAAGCTTCGCGAACCGACCTGCCACCACAGCTTGAGCGACGCATCGGCGAGTCGATCATGCGCGATATCCGCTTGCGGGAGCCCGCGTACGTCGATGATGTCGAGGTGACTGCCTACCTCAATGCGCTGGGCGCCCGCCTGTCGGCCGCCATGCCCGAGGCGGGCCAGTCCTTCGGGATTTTCGCCCTGCGCGATGCCACGCTCAATGCCTTTGCCCTGCCGGGGGGCTTTATCGGCGTGCACAGCGGCCTCATCCTCGCGGCGCAGTCGGAATCCGAGCTGGCCGGCGTGCTCTCGCATGAAATGGCCCACGTTACGCAGAAGCACCTGGCCAGACTGATGGGCAAGCAGAATCAGGCACAGGTCACCCAGTGGCTGGCGATGGCGGTTGCCATCCTGGCGGCACGCTCGAATTCCGACGTCAGCCAGGCGGCGATGGTGGCCGGCACCGCCGCCGGCGTGCAGACCATGCTCAACTACACACGTGACTTCGAACGCGAGGCCGACCGCATCGGCATCCAGACGCTGGATCGGGCGGGGTTCGACGTGCGCGGCATGGCCAGTTTTTTCGAACGCTTGCAGAAGTACGGCCGGCTCTACGAAAACAATGCGCCCGGCTACCTGCGCACCCACCCGCTGACGGTCGAGCGCATCAGCGATATGGAAAACCGCATCCTGCGGGCGCAGTACCGCCAGGTAGCGGACTCAACCGATTTCCAGCTGGTGCGCGCCAAGCTGCGTGCCGGCCTGAACGTGCCGAGCGAGGCCGTTGTCGATTTCGAGAGCCAGTTGCGCGAACGCAAGTACCAGTCCGAGGTGGCCGCCCACTATGGCCTTGCCGTGGCGCAGATGCGCATGAAGAACTATGCAGCGGCTGAACGCGAAGTGGCTGAGTTGCGCCGCCTGAAAGCGGCATCGCCGATGGTGGATGGTCTTGCCGCCGATGTGCGGCGGGCGCAGGGCGACTTGGCGGGGGCGTTGAGCATCTACCGCGAGGCGCGTGTCCGCTATGCCCGCAACAAGGCACTGCTCTATGGCCAGATCGAGGTGCTGCTGGCAGATGGTCAGGCACAGGAGGCGCTGAAGACGGCCACTGCCGAATTGCAGCTGACGCCCTCGGATGCGGCCCTGAACGGCTTGCAGGCAAAGTGCTATGCCGCGCTCGGCAAGCGCCTGCAGCAGCATCGTGCCCAGGCCGAGTTGTATGTCCTGAATGGGCAGTTGGTGGCGGCGATCCAGCAGCTGGAACTGGCGCAGAAGGCTGGCGACGGCGACTACTTCGAACTTTCGCAGGTCGATGCGCGCCTGCGCGAGCTGCGCGCCCGCCACGAGGATGAAATGAAGCAAAAACTGCCGTTCTGAGCGCTGCACTATTCGATATAAATTGATTTAGATCAAAACGCGCCCGAAGGGTTTGTTTCGGCACAAGCTAATCTGCGCGCAGCGCAGGTTAAGGGGTGCTTCGCACCCCGGCCGCAGCCAAAAAATCGACCCCCCCTATTTCCCAATAAAATAAAACGATTATTGCGGCTTTCCGGAAGTGTTAGCCTTCGCAGCTACTCAAAAAAGGCACGGGGGAGACGCAATGTCACTGGTCAATCCGCACGGCGGGGGCACACTGAAGCCCCTGTTGCTGCAGGGCGAAGCGCTCAAGGCCGAACTGGCCCGTGCGCAGACGCTGCCAAAAATCAAGGTCAGCTCGCGCGAGAAGGGCGACATCATCATGCTGGGCATCGGCGGCTTTACGCCGCTCGACGGCTTCATGACGCACAGCGACTGGCAAGGCGTGTGCGACGGCATGAAAATGGCCAATGGCCTGTTCTGGCCGATCCCGATCACACTGTCTACCGACAAAGCCGTCGCCGACGGCATCAAGACCGGCGCCGATATCGCGCTGCTCGATCCGGACAGCGGCGAGATCCTCGCCACCCTGAAGGTCACCGAGAAGTACGCCATCGACAAGGCGCACGAGTGCGCCATGGTTTTCAAGACCACCGACCTGGAGCATCCTGGCGTCAAGATGGTGATGGAGCAGGGCGACATCAACCTCGCCGGCCCGGTGAAGGTGCTCTCGCAGGCCGAGTTCCCCTCGAAGTACGGCGAACTGTTCATGACACCGGCGCAGACCCGCGCCCTGTTCGAATCCTACGGCTGGTCCAAGGTTGCTGCCTTTCAGACGCGTAACCCGATGCACCGCTCGCACGAGTATCTGGCCAAGGTGGCCATCGAGACCTGCGACGGCGTGCTGATCCATTCCCTGCTCGGCAACCTCAAGCCCGGCGACATTCCCGCCGACGTGCGCTCCGATGCGATCGCCACACTGGCCGAACTGTATTTCGTCAAGAAGACCGTGGTGCAGGCCGGCTATCCGCTCGACATGCGCTATGCCGGCCCGCGCGAGGCGCTGCTGCACGCGCTGTTCCGCCAGAACTATGGCTGCTCGCACCTCATCGTCGGCCGTGACCACGCCGGCGTCGGCAGCTACTACGGCCCCTTCGACGCCCACCACATCTTCGACGAGATCCCCAAGGGCTCGCTGGAAACCCAGGCGCTGAAGATCGACTGGACGTTCTGGTGCTACAAGTGCGGCGGCATGGCTTCCGCCCGCACTTGCCCGCATGGCGATGCAGACCGGTTGCTGCTGTCCGGCACCAAGCTGCGCAAGATGCTGTCGGAAGGCGACGATGTTCCGGGGGAGTTCTCACGACCCGAAGTGCTGGAAATCCTGCGCGCCTACTACGCGGGGCTGACCGAGAAGGTCGAGATCAAGCTGGCGGGCCATTCGGCCAGATAGTTTTTGGATTGCGCCGGCACACCAGTGCCGGTGTCGTTTTTTAGGAGAAGGAAAGATGCCAACCTTTGTACGTACTGAAAAATGCGATGGCTGCAAGGGCCAGGACAAGACCGCTTGCATGTACATCTGCCCGCATGACCTGATGATGCTGGACAAGGATGGCTCGGCCACTGGCCATGCCATGAAGGCCTGGAACCAGGAGCCCGAGCAGTGCTGGGAGTGCTACTCCTGCGTCAAGATCTGCCCGCAGAATGCCATCGAAGTGCGCCACTACGCCGACATCGTGCCGCTGGGTGGTTCGGTGCAGCCGTTGCGCGGTTCCGACTCCATCATGTGGACCATCAAGTTCCGCAATGGCACCCTGAAGCGCTTCAAGTTCCCCATCCGCACCACCTCCGAGGGCTCGATCGATCCCTACGGCGGCAAGCCGATGCCCAAGGTGGCCGAACTCGACAAGCCTGGCGTCTTCACCAAGGACGTCATGGGCGGCTATCGTGCCGGCAAGGCCGATGAACTGATTCGCGTGAAGTAAGCGACCGAACAACTAACGAAATCGACTGCGGGCGGTTGAATCGCCCGCCCAACACAAAAGGTGACTGCAATGGCTGGAACATTCGACAAACCCGAGATCGTCGAGGAAGACCTGGATATTCTTCTTATCGGCGGCGGCATGGCCTGCTGCGGCACGGCTTACGAAATGATGCGCTGGGCCGAGGCCGTCAAGGCCGAGACCGGCACCGAACTGAAGATCAAGCTGGTTGACAAGGCCGCCATGGACCGCTCCGGCGCCGTGGCGCAGGGCCTGTCCGCCATCAACACCTACATCGGCCCCGAGCAGGATCCGGCCGACTATGCCCGCATGGTCTCCAACGACCTGATGGGCATCACCCGCGACGACCTGGCCTATGACCTGGGCCGCAACGTCGACGACTCCGTGCACCTCTTCGAAGAGTGGGGCCTGCCGATCTGGAAAACCGACGCCGAAGGCGTGCGCCATGACGGCGCCGAGTCGCAGCGCGAAGGCCTGCCGGCCCTCAAGGACGGCGGCAAACCGGTGCGTTCGGGCAAGTGGCAGATCATGATCAACGGCGAATCCTACAAGTGGATTGTCGCCGAGGCGGCCAAGAAGGCGCTTGGCCTGGATCGCATCCAGGAGCGTGTCTTCATCGTCAAGCTGGTGAATGACAAGAACGACCCGTCGCGCATCGCCGGCGCAGTCGGCTTCTCCGTGCGCGACAACAAGATCTACGTCTACAAGGCCAAGGCTGTCATGCTCGCCGCCGGCGGCTGCGTGAACCTGTTCCGTCCGCGTTCGGTGGGCGAGGGCGCGGGCCGCGCCTGGTATCCGGTGTGGAATGCCGGTTCGACCTACGCCATGGCCGCCGAGGCCGGCGCCGAGCTGACCATGATGGAAAACCGCTTCGTTCCCGCCCGCTTCAAGGACGGCTACGGCCCGGTCGGTGCCTGGTTCCTGCTCTTCAAGGCGCAGGCCACCAACGCCTACGGCGAGAACTACATGACCAAGAACAAGGAGATGCTCAACGACTACCCGCCCTACGGGCAGGCCGCCGTTCCCGCCTCCTGCCTGCGCAACCACCTCATGCTGAAAGAGATGAAGGAAGGCCGCGGCCCGATCTATATGGACACCGTCACCGCGCTGGCCAAGTTGCGCGAGACGCTGACGCCGAAGGAAGTCAAGCACCTGGAAGCGGAAGCCTGGGAAGACTTCCTCGACATGTGCATTGGCCAGTGCGGCATCTGGGTCGGCGAGAACATCGAGCCGGAGAAGAAGATGTCCGAGCTGATGCCGACCGAGCCGTATCTGCTCGGCTCGCACTCCGGCTGCTGCGGCATCTGGGTGTCCGGCCCGACCGATCTCGGCGCGCCGACCACTGAGGAACTGCCGGGCGTACCCGAGCACCTGCCGAAGGGCTGGAACTGGGGCTACCGCTCGATGACCACGGTCAAGGGCCTGTTCACCGCCGGCGACGGCGTCGGCGCCTCCGGCCACAAGTTCTCCTCCGGTTCGCACACCGAAGGCCGCCTGGCGTCCAAGGCCATGATCAAGTACGCCCTCGACAACAAGGACTGGAAAGTCGAACTGGATACCGATCCCGCCCAGTTGGCCGAGGAGATCTACAAGCCGGTGCGCAACTTCCTCGAACACAAGGACTACACCACCGCCATCGACATCAACCCGAACTACATCACGCCGAAGATGCTGCAGATGCGTCTGCAGAAGATCATGGATGAGTATGTCGCCGGTGTTGCCACCTACTACAACACTAACGACAAGATGCTTGCCGTGGCGGAAGAGAAGCTGGAGATGCTCAAGGAAGACGCTGCCAAGATGCGCGCCAAGGACCTGCACGAGCTGCTGCGCGCCTGGGAGAACTACCACCGCATCCTGACGGCTGAAGCCCACATGAAGCACATCCAGTTCCGCGAGGAGTCCCGCTACCCGGGCTTCTACTACCGCACCGACAAGAACTTCGTCGATGAGGAGAACTGGCACTGCTTCGTGAACTCGGTCTATGACAAGCAGTCGAAGAAGTGGACCTGCTTCAAGCGCAAGCACGTCGACCTGGTCGACAAGTCGAAGCTGTTCAAGGCGGCCGCGCACTAAGCTGCCCTCCGGCTGTGGAAGTGAAACCGGGCGCCGCAAGGCGCCCGGTTTGTTTTCAAGCCCACATTGACGAAGTGGGTTGGTGGTTCACACCGACCGGACTATGATTCCGGGCATCGAACAGAAAGATCAAGAGGTATGAGCATGGACACCTACATGGCGAAAGACCTGCCTTTCCCCGAGAGCCCCGTTGTGCCGGCGATGCACGACGGCAGCAAGACCATCCAGTTCCAGTGCCGCAAGGGCATTGCCTGCTGGAATGCCTGCTGCAGCAACATCGACATCTCCCTCACGCCCTACGACATCCTGCGCCTGAAGCGGCGCCTGGGGCTGGCCTCGGCGGCCTTCCTGCAGCAGTACGCCGTGCCCTACGAGATGGAGAAGGACGGCATCGCCGGCGTGAAGATGAGGCCGGTTGAGGGCGGCAGCGCCTGCCAGTTCATGAAGCCCGAGGGCTGCAGCGTCTACGAGGACCGGCCCACCGCTTGCCGCTACTACCCGGTGGCCCTACTCTCCATGCGCAGGCAGGACGAGTATGTCGACCGCGATGCCTATGCACTGGTCAAGGAGGCGCATTGCCTCGGCCACCAGGAGTTGCGCAGCCTCACCATCAACGATTACCGCGCCGAGCAGGGCCTGGACACCTACGACGAAATGGGGCGCGGCTGGCGCCAGCTGGTGCTGAAAAAGAAATCCTCCGGCCCGACCGTGGGCAAACCGTCAGTGCGCAGCCGCCAGCTGTTCTTCATGAGCTGCTACGACATCGACACCTTCCGTGCCTTCGTCGATAGTGGCCCGTTCAAGGAACTCTACGATCTGCCTGAGGCCGAGCTTCAGTCGATGCTCGGCGATTCGCGCGAAAGCGAAGAAGCCCTCATGCAGTTCGGCTTCCGCTTCCTGCGCCAGGTGCTGTTCGGCGAGGAATCGATCCCCTTGCACAAGGAAGCGGCGGAGAAGCGTCGCGAGCAGGCGCGTGCCAAGGCGCAGCAAGCCGAGCGCGAGGCGGCGGAGAAGATGGTGAACGAAGAGGATCCGCGCGACGAAGGTTTTGACGACTAAGAACCAGGGGCGAGTCGTTCAGAGCGTGAAATAGAACGTCGCGCCCTCTCCGGTCTGGCCTTCGGCCCAGACCTCACCGCCATGGCGGTGGATGATGCGCGCAACGGTGGCCAGGCCGATGCCGTTGCCGGGGTAGTCGACGGGTGAATGCAGGCGCTGGAAGGCGCCGAACAGCTTGCCGACATGCGCCATGTCAAAACCGGCACCGTTGTCACGCACGAACAAAGTCTGGCGTCCCCGAGCCTCGCCCAAGCCGAACTCGATGCGCGCCCCGCTACTGCGGGCGGAGTACTTCCAGGCGTTGCCCAGCAGGTTCATCAGCACCACCCTGAGCAGGATGGCATCGCCGTGGGCATGCAGTTCGGGGGCAATAATCCACTCGACCCGGCGTGCCGATTCGCCGGCCTGCAGTTCCGCCGCGACTTCGCCGGCGATGCGCGACAGATCCACGGGGACGATTTCCATTTCCCGGCGCGACAGCTGCGATAGTTCCAGCATGTTGTCAATGAGTTCCCCCATGCGCTCCGAGCCAGCGCGCACGCGGGTGAGGTAATTCTTGCCAGTGTCGTCGAGCAGATGGCCATACTCCTCATGCAGCGCATGGCTGAAACCGTTGATGGCGCGCAGCGGCGCGCGCAAGTCGTGCGAAACGGAATAGGAAAATGCTTCCAGCTCCCGGTTGGCCGTTTGCAGGGCGAGAGTCCGCTCGACGACGCGCTGTTCGAGCTCGTCGTGCAGGCGCCGCAGTTCGCGCTCGTGCGCCTTGCGCTCGGTGATGTCCGTCACCAGGGCCAGTACCGCCGTCAGGCTGCCGCCCTCGCCCTGAAGATTGGTGGCGCTGAAATGCACCGGGATGTTGTGGCCGTCGCGATGGCGCAGGGCGATTTCGTAGTTGCGTTTGGTCGTGGTTGAGCGGCGGTGCATCTGTTCCTCGAAGATGAGGCTGTTTTCCGCATCCGTGAAGTCGAACGGCGTCTTCCCCTGCATGTCCTCGCGCGTGTAGCCGAGCAGATCGCACAAATGCTGGTTAACCTCTACGGTGTATGTGTCAGCGCCGATGATCCAGACGCCTTCCGGGGCGCTTTCGAACATGGTGCGATAGCGCTGCTCGCTGCTGCGCACCGCCTCTTCGGCTGCCACGCGCTCACTGAGGTCGGTGAAGATGGCGACATAGTTCGTGACAACGCCGGCATCGTTGCGCACGGCGGAGACCGAAAGCCACTCCGGATAAAGGCTGCCGTCCTTGCGCTTGTTCCAGATCTCGCCGCTCCAGTGTCCCGCATCGGCGGCGAGCGCCGCCCACATCGTCCGGTAGAAGGCGGCGTCCTGACGGCCGGATTGCAGGATGCGCGGGTTCTTGCCGATCACCTCCTCGGGCGCATAGCCGGTGATCTCGGTGAAGCGCGGGCTGACGGTGACGATGTTGGCCTGGGCATCGGTGATGGCGATGGCTTCATTGGCATGTTCGAAGACGCTGGCTGCTTGGCGCAACTGGCGTTCCTGCTCGCTGCGCTCGGTGATGTCCGTGAGGATGCAGTGGGTACACAGGAACTCGCCGGCCTCGTCGCGCGCTATGCGCCCATTCACCGTGGCCAGCCGCCGCCCGCCGTCGCCACGGAGGATCTCGAAGACATTGCCTTCGGTGTGGTTGTCCCGCATGAAGCTCGCGGAGCGTTCGCTGTGCGCGGCCTGGGAGGTTTCCGTCAGGTAGTCGCCGATGAAGCGGCCGACGACGTCTTCCTTGCGGCGCCGGAACAGTTCGAGCCAGGCGGCATTCACATCCAGGATCGTGCCCGCCGCATCGAGCGACTGATAGGCCAGCGGTGCCAGTTCGTACATCGCGCGGAAGTGCCGCTCGCTGTCGCGCAGTGCAGCCTGCTGCTGCACCGGCATGCCTCCCCCCAGGCGCACCAGTGGCGTGAGCAGGTGTTGCCGCAATGCAGAGAACAGACGGATCGGCATGGTCGGGGCAAATCCTTTCACTACTGAAATGACGGCACCCAGCCTGAAAACTTTAGCCATCAACATGTTGAATCCTACTCCGGGCTAGAATGCCTGTGAACTCTTTAAGAAAGTTCCGCCGATGTCCGCAACCCAGCACGCCGCCACGCCCAAGCTCCAGAGCGTCGAGAAAGAACCTTATTACCAGCCGATCGGTGGGGAGATTGCGCTGTTCGAGTCGGCGCATCGCCGCCGCCTGCCGGTGCTGCTGAAGGGGCCGACGGGCTGTGGCAAGACGCGCTTCGTCGAGTACATGGCCTGGCGCCTGAAGCGCCCGCTGGTGACGGTGGCCTGCCACGATGACCTGACGACGGCGGACCTGGTCGGGCGCTATCTCATCATCGGCAACGAGACGGTGTGGGTGGACGGGCCGCTTACCGCCGCGGTGCGCGCCGGCGCCCTCTGCTACCTCGACGAGATCGTCGAGGCGCGCAAGGACACCACAGTGGTGATCCATCCGCTCGCCGATGCGCGCCGCATCCTCGCCGTCGACAAGCGCGGCGAACTGGTAGCGGCGCCCGACGATTTCATGCTGGTGGTGTCCTACAACCCCGGCTACCAGAGCGTGCTGAAGGAGATCAAGCCGTCCACGCGCCAGCGCTTCGTCGCGCTGGAGTTCGATTATCCCGAGGCCGCCGTCGAGGCCGGCATCGTCGCCACGGAAGGCAACGTTGACGCAGAAACGGCGCGCCGCCTGGTCAAGCTCGGCGAGCTCACGCGCAACCTCAAGGGCGCGGGCCTGGACGAAGGCGCCAGCACGCGCCTGCTGGTGCACGCCGCTCAGTTGATTTCCGATGGCGTTCTGCCAGCGACGGCCTGCACCGCTGCCGTGGCGCGAGCGCTGACCGATGATCCGGACATGACGGGTACGCTCGATGACCTCGTCAGAGCGGTGTTCTGATATGAGTCATTCCCGCGGAAGCGGGAATCCAGAAGTTCGATCCTGGGTCCCCGCGTTCGCGGGGACGACGAGGTGCTGATGTCCTCCCGGCGCCTCTTCTCCGACGAGCTCGAGCAGCGCCTCGACGAGGTGCTGTTCGCCTCGCCTTCGCACCGTTCGGCGAAAAATATCGCTGACGGACTGGAGCGGTTGACTCGCGTGCAGCAGGAGCTTGTCCTGCACTGGATCTCCGTCGCCGCGCAGACTTACGCCGAGATTGGCTATCAGGTCGCGTCGCTCGCGCCCAAGGCGCTCGATCGGCTCGATACGGCTGGCTTCGAGGCCTGGGTGCTGGCCGGGCTGGACGCCTACGACCGTAAGGGCGGCCAGTTGGCGATGACCTTGCTGCGCGACCTCGACGGCTTCTGCGCCGCGCGCGAACATGCGTCCGCGGCGGCGCGGCTGGCCGAGGTCGAGACGCGCCTGTCGCGGTTTCTGCAAGGGCTCTCCGGCCGGCCGCTGGCGCTCGGTGCGGGACAGGTCGCGCATACCGACACGGAAAGCGTCTTCCTGCCCGCGCAACTTGCCACGCTGCCCTCGGCCGCCGACAACCGGCGGCTATACAAGGCCACCGCCGCGCTGCTGTGGGCGCAGACGCGCTACGGCACTTTCGGCACGGCGGCGATCGACGTCGAGGCGACGCTGGCGCGCTGGGTCGACCGCGAGCGGGCTTTGCGCTGGTTCGCGGCACTGGAAGCGGTTCGCCTGGAAGCCGTCATCGGCGCGGAACTGCCCGGTCTTGCCGCCGAGATGGCCGCCTTGCGCGGCCCTTGGCCGGAAGCCCTGGGGGAGGCCGTGTTGCGCCTCGGACGGCCCGATACCGCCGTATCCCACAGCCTGACTTTCCTCGCCGACTGCATGGCGGGCGAAGGGGAACCGCCGCCCTTGCCGCATGTCGGCGCAATCGATCTCGACGCGGTGTTGCGCGTGCGCGCGGCGCGCATCGCGCGCGAAAGCGAAACCGTGCGTCGCGCCTTGTCGACCCTGAAGGGCTTCGGCGGCCGGCAGGGCGCTGGCGAGGACGCGCCTGCGGTGAACGTCGAAGGCGGCAAAGTGGAATTCAGCCTCGACGGCGAACTGGCGGCGCTGCCGCCCGAGGCGCAGGCGGCAGCGCAGTCGCTGCTGCAGGACTTGGGGGAAGTGCCGCCGGAATGCCTGGTGCCGGCCGGGCCCGGCGCCTGGCAGCCGACCGAGCGTGTAGTGGGCGAGGGCGGCGGAGAGAATGCCCTGACCAGCCATCGCGAGCCGCATCGCCGCTACGACGAGTGGGACTACCGCCGCCGCGCCTACCGCCGCGGCTGGTGCCATCTGTTCGAGGTGGACCTGAAACCGGGCGATCCGGACTACGTGGCAAAAGTCAGTCTGCGCAACACGGCGCTGATCCGGCAGATCCGCCGCCGCTTCGAGATGCTGAGGGGCGAAGACCGTCTGCTCGGCCGCCAGCCCGAGGGCGAGGAAGTCGACATCGACGCCCTGGTCGAGGCGCGGGCGGATGCGGCTTCCGGCGCCGAGCCCTCGGCGCGCCTGTTCTGCCGGCGCATCCGCAACGAGCGTTCGCTGGCGGCGATGTTCATGGTGGACATGAGCGGCTCCACCCAGGGCTGGGTGAACGACGCCGAGCGCGAGGCGCTGGTGATGCTGTGCGAAGCGCTGGAGACGCTCGGCGATGCCTACGCCATCTACGGCTTTTCCGGCTGGACGCGCACGCGCTGCGACATCTACCCGGTCAAGCGCTTCGACGAAAAATACGACGCGACGGTGCGTGGGCGCGTTGCCGCCATCGAGGCGAAGGATTACACGCGCATGGGTGTCGCCATCCGCCACCTCACGCGCCTTCTTGACGCGCAGCCGGCGCGGCACAAGCTGCTGGTTTCCCTGTCGGACGGCCGGCCGGACGATTTCGGCGACGAGTACCGCGGCCACTACGGCATCGAGGACACCCGCCGCGCCCTGCAGGAAGCGCACGAGCGCGGCGTGCGCAGCTTCTGCATCACCATCGACCGCCACGGCGCCGACTACCTGCAGCGCCTCTACGGCCCGGCGCGCTACGCTGTGCTCGACGACGCGAAAAAACTGCCCTTGAAAGTCGCCGACCTCTACCGCAGGCTGGCGACCTGATCCGCCGGTGCGCGCTCAATGAGGGGCGCGCTCAGCAGGAGCTCGGTGTCCACCCCGCCGCCGGGGCGGTTGCGCAGGGCGAGCGCCAGGCCCTGCGACGGCATCAGGGCGCGCACCAGCGCGAGGCCGGTGCCGAGCCCGGTGCGCGCAGCCAGATCCACGCCCTCCGGCAGGCGGCCGCCATTGCGCAGCGTGAGCCGCGAGCCGCGCGGATCGCAGTCGATGGCCACCGTAATCTCGCCGCCGCCGCCATGGCGCGCCGCATTGGTCAGCAACTCGTTGAA
>JADFDU010000036.1 GCA_018262775.1 Rhodocyclaceae bacterium | reverse complement strand
CTTCTTCATGAATCCGATCTCCTCTGGTTGGAATCGGACTCCAAAGCATAACGCTACTAAAAGCGGGGGTCACGTCGACAGCCAGGCAAGGTCCCAACCGAGGTCGATCCGTAATTTAGCAATTGAAATAAAGTATCTCGCTCAGAGCCATTCCAACGAGATAGCCTCGTGGAATAAATGGTTCCCGCCTTTGATACGCCGCTTAGCAAAATGGAAAGCGTATTTTTATCCAGGCCATCAAACAAATGAGCCGGACGATCGTCGTATGAACTAGCGACAAGTCCGGATTTGACCAACAGGTTTTGAAGGGAAATATAGCCTTCAGTGGAGACAGATGAGACGGGAACGATTAAACCCTGTGCTCCGGATTGTTTGACGATTTGAAGGCATCGCTCAATGACTAGTGCGTAAGCATTTCCGCAGGGCGCAGTCTCGTAATCGCTCGCATTTATATTGCTCACTTGATTATTCTGAATGTACGGCGGATTCCCAATCACCACGTCGAATCCGCCCTCGCGCATTACCCCGTAGAACTCGGCGAACCAGTGAAACGGCTGGTAGCTGACTCGCCATGCGGCGAAGGCAGTCGCCTTTTTCGGGTCGATGCCGTAGTCGTGGGCGAGGTAGCGATCCAGTTCCAGGCTCAGGCCGTTCAGCTTGTCGCGCAGCTTGCGCTTGTCATCCGTCGTGACCTTGCCGCCGTGAATGGTCTGTTGTTCGCGGAAGCGGTCGAAGAGGTCGGCCAGATCGGCGGTGCTGGCCTTGATTTCGTCGCGGTGGGTCTGGTCGCTGGCCAGCGTATTGGCGGCGTCGAACTGGGCTTCGGTGGCGTAGCCGACCAGGGTGTTGCCGGCGCGGATGTTGAAGTCGATGTCGGGCAACGGCTCCAGTTCGCGCCCGCCGTCCACCTGCGACACCAGCTTGAGGAAGAGGCGCAGCTTACAGATTTCCACCGCCTCGGCCATGATGTCCACGCCGAAGAGGTTATGCAGGATGATGCTCTTGTAGATGAAGTAACGGCGCGAGGGGTGGCGGGCGACTTCGTCGAGCACCTTGGTGAAGTCGGCATCGCCCGGCTTGCCCAGCTTTCGGGCATCTTCGACGAAGCCTTCCATGCGGTCGAGACAGGCTTCGTACAAGGGTTCCAGCACGTTGAGCGCGGCGAAAAGAAACGCGCCAGAGCCGCAGGTGGGGTCGAGGATGGTGATGCCGTGGCGGAATTTCTCGTTGGCCTTTTCCGGCACGCGCCCGACGATGGCCTGCCAGACGGCGCGCAGCAGATCGGTGCCGGTGCAGGTGTCGATGACATCCTGCATGAACTGGCGGATGTCGAGGTTGAGGGTGATGAGGTCATCGGCGCTTTGCACTGCGCCCTTGGCCATCTTCTCGCGCACGGCCAGACAGCGGCTGCGGCGTTCCACGTGTTCGCGCCAGGTTTCGGTGGGCAGCGTGCCGCGCTCGCCGGTGGCCGTGTGGAAAACGGCTTCGCCCAGGTTGTAGCGGCGCTCGAACATCCGCGCTTTCGGGTCTTTCATGCCGGTCTGCACGAAATCCGGCAAGGCGGTTTCGGGCACGACCTTGCCGGCGGCATCGATGACGCCGGCTTTCATGGCCGGGTAGAGATAGCGGTCAGGGTCGGCCTTGAGCAGGTTCCACACCGATGCCTCGCCGTCAAACGCGACCTTGCAGCGCTCGCGCGCCTGCTCGATCAGGTGCGGGACGACGGTATTCTTGCTGATGTATTCGGTGATGTCTTCCTTGGTGTAGTACGCCCCCATCTGCTTCTGGTTGATGTACTTCTCGAAGATATAGCCGAGCACGTCGGGGTTGATTTCGCTGCCGGATGAGAGTGGCCGGTCGTCGAGGTGCCAGTCGTAGGCGTCGAAGAAGCGGAACAGGCGCTCGAAGGCTTCGTCGGGGATGTCGATGTCCGGGTTGGCCTCTTCCAGTTCATGCACGGCGAACAGGCCGCCGTTGAGGTAGGGCACGTCGCCGATCAGCTTGGTCAGGTCGCCGTTTCTTGCGCCCTTGGCCTGGCCCAGCCCTTCATGGAACAGCCGGCGCAGGAACTGGCGGTAGAAGGAATGGAAATGGCCTTCGCCCGCTTCGTTCTTCACGCACTGCATGCGGTCGGCGAGGTAATTGATGTTGCCGTCGAGGAAGCCCTTGCGCTGGATGAAGTAGACGAACATCAGGCGGTTCAACATCAGCGAGGCATACCACGCCTTGTCCGTCGCGCCCGTGAGGCCGGCAATGAAAGCGGCGAAGGCTTCGTGCTCGGCAGAGAAGCGTTCATAGAACTTCTTCGTCACCGTATCGCGGCCAAAAGCCTTCTTCAGGCCGGTGATGACATCGGTGAGGGTAATGGCCTCTTCTTCTTCGAGTGACCAGATGATCTGGTTGAGCTTCTGCCGCAAGGATTCGCCGCTGGTGCCCTTGTGCCAGGTGTGGGTGCGGGTGGCGGTAGGCTGGCCGGGGGCGCGTGAAACCCACAGCCAGGTGAGCGTGGTTTGCGCCGCATCGGCGAAAACCAGCAGGTGCTCGTGGGCGAGCTTGAGGGCTTCCTTTTCGATCTTCAGCAGGGTCGGGCGCGGCGGGATATTGCCGGCGCCGTCGGGCGTGCAGCGCAACACCGCGACGCCGCGCTTTTGGGCGATGGCGGTGAGGGTGAATGTCTCGCCGCTGACTGGAAGCTCCTGCGGTTTGAGGCTCGCGCGATCCCAGCCGAGTTCGTTGAAAAGCTGCTCCAGCTTGAAGTCGTTGAGCAGTTTCTGGAAGCGGGCGGCGTCAATCGTCATGGTTGTTTTTTTCGGTAAGGATCATCACGCCAGGCCCATCGAGCAGATCAGTTTGGGGTCGCGCTGGTTTTCCTGTTCGTCGATCACGCACAGGCGACCGTCTTCCCGGAGCGTCAGCACCAGTTCGGCGAGCTTGTGATCGTCGATGCCGGCCTTCAACTGGCGGTTCAGTGTGTCGGTGGCCGATTGGTAGAGCGGGTAGCGATAGATTTCCTCCAGTGCCCGATCGACGCGTCGAACGTATTCGTCGGTGATGAACAGGTCGCGCCTCAGTTGGTCACCCCGGCCCAAGCCTTCGCGGTAGCGCTTGAGCCGCTCGAACGCCTTGAAGCGGGCACCGGAGGGACGGCCCAGCGCACCACCGAAGGACTTTTCTTCCTCGACAATATGCGCCAGTCCCGCGCTGGTGAGGGCATGGTGATGCTCGGTGCGCGGCAGGGCCACAGTGTCCGCCGCGCAGGCGGCGGCCTTCAGGATGGTGAGCTGGGATTGGGTGACGGGCTTGCCGGCGTCGTCCATCCAGGCCAGCGCGTCATTGCCCTGACTTGTGCGCATATACACCAGTACGCCCTTGGGCGCCTCCGGTGAATGCGGATGCGCTTTGGTGGCATAGACCACGTTGGGCATGGTTTCTATCTTGGCGGCCAGCGACGGGTCGGCATCGGTGGCGTTTTTCCATATCTGGTAGGCGTAGGAAGCCAGGTCCACCTCGGTGTCGCCGTCGTCGTCGAGGATGCCGTTCTTCTCGGTGTAGAGATCGCGGATGAGTTCGTCGTCCTTGTCATCGTCGAAAAAGGTTTCGTCCGAGCCGACGACTTCCTTGTTCTCGACCAGGCGCTGGCGCACGCGGGCGCGAAGCCGGATCAGGCGCTCGACGCCATCCGCTGGGACGAAGGAGTAGCAAAGAATTTGGTCGGACTGCTGGCCTATCCGGTCAACGCGGCCTGCCCGCTGGATCAGGCGGATGATGGCCCAGGGCAGGTCGTAGTTGACGATGATGTGAGCATCCTGAAGGTTCTGGCCTTCGGAGAGCACGTCGGTGGCGATCAGCACGCGGAGTTCATCGGCTGCCGGCACGGTGCCGCGCTTGTCGTTGGACTCTGGCGAAAATCGCCAGGCCAGGTGTGTAGGGTCGGCGCTTTCTCCGGTGGCCTCGGCGATCTGCTTGATGCCGCGAGCAGTCAACTGGGATTTGAGGTAACGCGCCGTGTCGGCGAATTGGGTAAAAATCAGCAGCTTTTCCTTGCCGTGGCCAACGCTCGCGAGTTTCAACAATTCGGTCAGCTTGGCATCGTGATCGGGATTCCAGTCGCCACATTGTTTGAGCACGTCGAGCAATGCCAATGCGTCGGTCTGCAAATCCTTGGCCAGGCTTTTCAGGAACAGGCTGCTCGGCAGCCACTTGAAGCGGTTCTTGAATGAACTGCTGTAGGCCGTAGATGCTTTGGCGGCGCGCTCGCGATAGTCGGCTTCGGTACGCAACCCGTTGGTTGTCACCGTGCTGACGCACTCGTCATCGCCGACGGTATCGTCATCGACATCCGCTGCCATCGCGTCTTCGGGGTCTTCGTCGTAATAGCGGGTGTCCAGCAGTTCGGCGCCTTGCGTGCCCAACGGGATGTCCAGCCCGTTCTCGATGGCGTGCAGCACAATGAAGTTGCGCAGGATGTGGCGCTCGATGGACAGCAGGAATGCCGGGCCGGCGCTTTCGAGGCGCTTGAACAAGTTGGTGCGGCAGAATCCCATCAGCCGTGTGCCCGCACGGGAAAGACCATCGATGATCTTTTCCTGGTGAGGTGTAGGCGGGATTTTCGACTTGCCGTCAAGATAGTTGCCCAACCCGTAGCGCGGCAACTTCAGGGCATTGATCGTGCCGACCACCGTGGCGGAATAGAAACGGGCATAGGGATCGGCAGGGTCGGCGTCATTGATCGCGAAAGTCAGGTTCTTCGGCACGCGCTTGGGAAAGTATGACTTTGTGCCGTCCGCGAACTGGAGATACTTGCCGCGTTCATCGGCTTGAGAGTAATGCTGCATGATGAAACCGCGCGTGCGGCGAACCATGTAGAGGCGCATCAGGTCACGCCAGTCGTCCGGGTCGGTACTTTTTTCAAACGCTGCCAGCGAGCGCACCGGGCACTGATGACGACGGATGAACTCATGTTCTCCCCCAAGCACTGCCAGCAGTTTTTCGGGTCGAACACCGATGTCGGCATCTTCACGCAGGAACAGCGAGAGTTGCGCCGAGAGGTCGAGGTAGGTCTTGTTGTAGGGCGTGGCCGAAAGCAGGATGCAGTGGCTGTCATTCTTCTCGATGTATTCGCGGATCACCTTCCAGCGCTTGCCTTCCTTGTTGCGCAGATTGTGCGATTCGTCGATGAGCACGACGCGGTAGCGCCGGGTTTTCTCGGGCAACTCGGTCAAGACCCGCGAGAGCGACAAGACCTTGGCGTGCAATCGATAGCGATGCACGTAGTCTTCCCACATCGGCACGAGGTTTTTCGGGCAGATGATGAGCGTTTCGGTGTGGTAGTCGTCCTCGAAAACCTTGGCCAGCGCCGTGGCCATCATGGACTTGCCCAGGCCCACAACGTCACCGATGATGACCCCGCCGCGTTTGTTGAGGTGGTGCGCGGCGATCTTGACGGCGGCAATCTGGAAATCGAACAGGGTATTGCCGAAAACGGAAGGAATATGGAACTCGGAAAGGCCCGCCCGCGCTTCCTGCGCCAAGTGGTAGGCCATCTTGAGGTAGACGTGATACGGCGGCACCAGCCTCTCGCCTGCCCAGCTCTCGTCGATGATTTCGGCCAGTTCTTTGGAAATATCGATACACCAGCGGTCTTGCCAGCGATCCTCGAACCAATCCACCAGCTTGTTGCAGGCGTCATGTTCCAGCACATCGACGTTCAGCTCACCTTGCCGGGCCAGTCCGGCAAGCGTGAGATTGCTGCTGCCCAGAAAACCGGTGACCGGGTTGTTGGCGTCGTGCCGGTGCAGCAGGTAGAGCTTGGCATGCAGTGGATGGCGCAGATACACCTTGACGACCAGCTTTGTTGCCCGAATCTGCTCGGCAAGCTGACGCAGGGCTGATTCGTCTTCGTTGGTTGGTATGCCGAAAGTCAACTGGCTGCGGAATTCCTCGGCAATACGACGCTTCTCCCGGACAGCCGTCTGGTTGTCGAGGGCATCTTCTTCTTGCGAGCGCAGCGCGCGACGTAGTTCGTCCGTGGGCGTGACATGCATTCCGACCAGCAGGCGACAGCATTGCCCGTCTCCGCCCGCCCAGCGATCAACATGCTTTGCAAGGTGCCGCCAGCCACGCAGGTTGAAGTAACCGACGCAAAAATCGGCGCGTTCGGCAACTTGCAGCGTTTCCTCCAGCGCTGGCAAAAGCGATTTTTCAATGTTGTCGAAGATTCTCGGCATGGGGTCTCCCTACCTCTTTATGCGTCGTTTTTCCAGCCAGATACTGTAATTTACTGGAACATCCAGCACAATCCAAAATGAATTCAACGATTCATCTGATTGGGGATGCTACATGACTCGCCAAAGAATCCTGACTTCGCGGCTACGAAGGAAACCAATACCGTCGGGCTCGTCGATGCATGGCTGATCGATCAGGAGGCTGCGCGTACAACTAAGAATCGAGATAGATGCCAAATAGCCACGGCATCGAGCCCAGTGACCGCTTAGTTATGAGCTTGCTGCCAGTCGCTGGCTAAACTCATCAATGGCGGCTCAGGGTCGTTTCCAGACTATCCATTAAGCAAGGATTGCCTTACAACTGTGCTTCGCCGCCAGGCGGTGTCTCAGGCCTTCGGCAAAATCGCGTCGAATTCCCGCTGCAGGACGCTGCCTTCCGGCCAGTTGCGCAGGAAGCGGGCGCGGTCCTTGTGCCAGGCCTTGCGGAAGGAGGCTTCATTATCGTGACGTTGCAGGGCGTCGAGGTCGAGCACGCAGAGCTCATCCCCGTGATAGAGGAAGTTGGTGGCCTTCAGGTCGCCGTGGCTGATGCGTTCGGCGGCGAAGTCGGCGAACAGGCAGCGCACGGACTCCACCACGCCTGAAGGCGCGCCGCCGTCCGTGTGGGCCGCCAGGGTTTCCTGCAGGTTCGGTCCCTCGCAATATTCCGTGACGAGCCAGGCGCGGCCGCGCAGCGGACCGAGGCGGCGCTCGATGAGCGCCAGCGGGCGCGGCGTGGCGATGCCGAGGAAGCGCAGCCGATGTCCCGCCAGCCAGGCATGCCAGGCGCGGCTCGGCCGCCAGGCGCGCGAGAGGGCGTGGCCGGCGCCCTTGATGTTGTAGCGCTTGATGACGAGTTGGCGGCCTTCGAGTTCGACGCGCGCCAACGTGGCGGTCCGGCCGCGCTTGAGCGGTGTGCCCTGTTCCAGCCAGGCGTCCGGGTCCGCGATCAGGGGCGCGAGGAAATCGGCTTCGTCGCGCACCAGGGAAAAGAAGCGGTCGGCGCGCTTGGCGGCCTTGAAGAGGCTGCAGTCGCGCAGGCATTTGTCGAGGATGTCGGCGAGGCGCGCCTCACGGGCGCGGACGATGGTCGCCTCGAGCTGCGTCGCATCGACGACAAGATCGGGATTGCCCTTGCGATAGGCCGCCAGCAGGACATCCTGCATGCCGGCGCGCGTGTGCGGGGACAACTGGGCCAACAGCAGGGCGAGGTTGTCCAGGCATTCGCGTTTTGAGCGCGCCGTCCGGATGGCATCGCCGTCGATGACGTACAGGGACCCCTCCCGGAGGAGGAAATTGCCGAGATGGACGTCGGCCTGCAGGATGCCGCGGGCGTGCATGCGGCCGACGGTTTCGAACACCTGAGCGAGTTCGTCGGATGCCTCGGCGTCCGGGCGCTGCGCACCCTCGAGGTATTCAGTCAGTACGTAATAACCAGCCCCTTCAAGACGGCCGCTCGCCAGCAGGCTCGGCATCGGCAGGCCGTGGGCCTTCAGGCTCTCGATGCCGCGGCATTCGCGCTGCCAGTGGCGCTCGCTGCCGCGCGCGGCGATGAAGAGCTTGGCGAGCACGGCCTGCCCGTTCCAGCGGCCGATGCCGGTGAGGCGTTTGCCGGGCAGGATACGCAGCCAGCGCTCGACCACCAGCTCGCCGCTGCCATCGAGCGTGATGGTGCTGGGCGCGAGCACGCGCCGGCCGCCGGCGCGCAGCGATGCGGCGGATTCCTGCGCCTCGTCGCGCCCCGTGAAGAAGCCGATTATCTGGCGGATGCGCCGCTTGTCGGCGTCGTCGAGTTTTTTCTTTTGCGCGTAGTCAAGGTAGAAACGCAGACGCCGCGTGCGGGAGAGGTGGCGCTTGGCCACCTTGTCGAGGCAGGCGAGGTCCTTGACGATGCGGTATTGCAGGAAGGGCGGCCACCAGAAGCCGCCGCCCGGGCAGTCGATGAGGAAGACCTTGCCGGCCGCATCCACCAGCAGGTTGCGCCACTTGAGGTCGCCATGCACGAAGCGGCGGCCGTGCATGCGGCGGGCGATGTCGGCGATCTGCGCCGACACGCCGTGCCACCAGGACTGACTTTCCAGCCTGGGGTCATGCGCGCGGGCGAGTTGGGCGAGATCCGTGGTATTCGGGATTTCTTCGGTGATCAGCGCGCCGCGCGCAAACAGGCCGCCCTGGCGTTCGAGGCCGTAAGCCACCAGTCGCGCGGTGGCAATGCCCCAGTCGGCGAAGCGCTGCAGGTTCTCCCATTCCAGCTGCACGCGCGGCGTGCCGAACCAGCGCCGCAGCGGTTTCTTGCCGAGGCCGTGGTAGCGCTTGATGAAATAGCGGCGTCCGCCGAGGTCGACGCGCACGGTGCGGGTGATGGAATCCTTGGCGACGATCTCGCCTTCGAGGGCGAAGACGGCATCCAGGTCGGCGAAGCGCGCGGCGGCGGTAGCGTCGACCCCGGGAAGGATCCGCCATTCGCTCATGCACTTTCCCCTGGAGCGAACTTCCGCTGGAAGCGTTCCATGAGGCGATCACCTTCCCGTCCGAGGTAGGCGAGGAGCGGCGCCTCCTCCTGGAGCACCTCGCGCAGCGGGCGGTCAAAGTAGGCGCGCAGGAAGCGCAGCCGGTCGCGAGCGGTGAGACCGATTTCCAGCGAGGAGAAATGAAGCGCCGCCAGGTCCTTGTCACGCCAACGGCGCGGCGTGCGGCCTCGCACCTGGGCGCGGTGCAGGTCGATCAGCGACAGGCGCAGCGCATCCGGCGTTGGCGCCGGCGCCGTATGCAGGAGGAAGTGGCAGATGTAGCAGTCGCGGTGGTTCACCCCGCCCGCGTGCATGCGCTGCGCCATCTCCGCCACGCGCGCGATGAGGGCGCGCTTGAGGGCGGGCGAGGGCGGCTGCGTCTGCCAGTCGCGGCAGTAGTCCTCCAGGCTGATCGTGGGGGCGAGTTCCTCGGTGACGATGAAGGACTCGAGCCGCGCGGGGTTGTCGCCGCGCCGGCCGAAGGCGACGGCTTTCATGGTATCGACGCCGAGTTCGGTGAGGCGGCGCAGGGCAAGCCATTCCTGCTCGGCGCCGAGCACCGGCAGGCGCGCCGTGACGAGGTTCTTGAAGATCTCGCCCCAGCCGACGCCGCGATGCAGCTTGGCGTAGTAGCCGCGCCCGTCGATTTCGGTGCGCAGGGTGCGGCGGCCTTCCAGTTCGCGCAGCACCCGGCCCTGCAGGGCGGCGGCGGCGCGGAAGGGATCCTGCCCCGCCCACAGGGTGCGGAAGGGTTCGTCGAGGAAGAGAATGGGCCCACCCCCCGACCCCCGCCCCGCGGGCGGGGGTGACGGGTGTTCGCGGGCTTCGCCCGCTCCCTGGCTCATTGGGCCCTCATTTGCAGAATGATATCCGCCGCGCGCTCGGACTGGCTGTAGATGTCGGCATGTCCGGCCCAGTCGAGGCCGCTGGCGCGCCACTGCCGGCGTGTCGCATCGTCGTCGAGCATGTCCGCCAGCGTGCGGTTGAAGGCGTCCTGGTCGAAGGGCAGCGGCGCGACGCGCCCGGCGGCGGCTTCGTCGATGTAGTGGGCATAGCCGCAGGCGGCCGTCGTCAGCACCGGCAGCCCGGCGACCACCGCCTCCAGCAGCACCGTGCCGGTGTTCTCGTTGTAGGCGGGATGGACCAGCAGGTCGGCGCCCTGCAGGAAGCGCGGGATGTCATCGCGCCCGCTGAGGATGTTCACCTTCTCGGCCAGGCCGAGCGTCCGGGCGAGCGAGAGGAAGGGCTTCGGGTTGTCCTGGCCGATGGCGATGAGGCGGCTGCGCGCCTTCAGCGCCGGCGGCAAGGCGGCGAGGCCGCGCAGGCTGCGGTCCAGCCCCTTGGTCCTGAAGCCGGAGCCGATCTGCAGCAGGAGCAGGTTGCCCTCGGCGAGGCCGAACTCGCGGCGGAAATCCGCGCGGATTTCCGCCGCATCGGGCGGCGCACGGCGATCCGCGGAAATGCCCGGCGGCAGCTGGTGCAGCCGCGCGGACGGCGTGCCGTAGTGTTTTTCATAGAGCGCCTGCTGCACGGCGGAGATCATGAGGATTTCCGTGCGGCTGTCCGCCGCGAACACCGCCCGTTCGTAGGCGGCGAAGTGGCGGTAGCGGCCGGAGAGGCGATAGAGCGGGCCGCGCAAGGTGCGCGCCTTGTCCTCGAAGCAGGGGTCGGCGCAGAAATAGGCGTCGAGGCCGGGCATCTTGTTGAAGCCGATGACGCGGTCGGCGCCGCGCGCCTGCAGGTCGCGGCCCACCCAGTCGACGAATTTCTCGTAGCGGCGAGGGTTCGACAGCGCCTTGACCGGCACCTTCACCAGTTCGAAGCCGGGCGGAACTTCGCCCTGCCACTGCAGGGTGTAGACGCGGATGGCATGGCCGCGCGCCTGGCAGGCGAGGGCGATGCGCAGGAAGTCGCGCTGCAGGCCGCCGTAGGGAAAATACTTGAAGAGGATGAACGCCAGCTGCATGGCGCGGGCGCGGCCTATTCGGTCACGCCGGCGCGGGCGGCGAGCATGCGCGTGGGCGCCTGGATGCGCTTCTTGCGACCGGAACGGGCGGCGATGGTGCGCCATAGCCACTTGGCGAAGGGCGTCAGCCGCTCGATCCGCAGGTAGGACTTGAAGAACCACAGGCGGTCGCTGCGGCTCCAGCATTGCGAGTGATAGTTGAGCGTGTACAGGTCGCGGATGGCGCAGACGACCTTGGACGGGCGCCAGCGCGACTTCTCCAGGTCGATGACGCGCGCCTCGACGCCGCCGTCCGCATTGACGCGGACGAAGACGTGTTTGGGGAAGAAGCAGTTGTGCTGGATGCCATGGGCGTGCATGTCGCGCAGCAGGGCGGCGACGGCCTTGAGCATGCGCAGGCGCATCGGCCGCGCCGGCGCGCCGGCCGCAAGCCAGCGCCGCACGCGGTCCTCCATCGAGACGAAGCCGGTCAGTTCCTCGGTGACGAGGATGGCGCGTTCGTCCTTGCCGGCCTTGTGCATGGCGAAGTACACCGGCTCCAGCGTCGGGACGCCGCAGGCGCGGTAGTGCTGGATGTGGCGGAACTCGCGCAGGAAGGTCGGTGCGCCGCGCACCGGATGAGTCCACAGGCGCGCTTTGTGGTTCTCCTGGCGCTTGAGGAAGATGGCGCAACTGCCGCCGCCGGGCAGGGCCAGCTCGCAACGCGAGACGCCGCTCCAGCCGCCGCGGCGATGGTTGGGCTCCTCGAACCAGGGCGCTTCGAGCTTCCACAGCGCATCGAAGGCCGACAGGCCGTTGTGCGCGAGGATCGGCCGCCAGCGATCGCTGATGAAATCCTTCATCTATTTCTTCACGCGCAGGACATAGGCGCGCCACTTGTCCCAGTGCCGGATGAAGTCGGCGTGGCCGATCATCTCCAGCCCGGCGCCGGCGAAGTCGCGCTCGATCTCGCTGCGCTTGAAGACGAAGCGGTCGCGCGGGCGCTCTTTGCCGCGGGTGCGCTCCTTGCGCGCTTCGTTGACCTCGTGTCGCCAGGCGCGGAAGTTGCCGTCCACCCACAGGGAAACGATCACCGTGCCGGAACTGATGCGCGCGAACTCCTTCAGCATGAGGACGCGGTCCGCGCTCTTCTCGATGTGGTGCAGCAGGCGGATGCTGAAGACGCACTCGACGAAGTCGTCCGGCAGCCCGGTGTCGAAGGCCGAGCAGCAGAAGGATTTCTCGATGCGCGCGGCGACCTCCTTCGGGCGCAGTTCCAAGCCGGCGTCGATCATGGACTGGCTGTTGTCGGCGACGTAGATCTTGCGGTCCGGCTCCTCGGCCAGCATGGACCAGAAGCGGCCGGTGCCGCAGGGCAGGTCGAGCACCGAGCGGGGTTGCCCGGCCAGTTGCAGCGCCTTGCGTGCCATGCCGACCTCGCGCCAGGTCGACAGCCGGCGCCAGAAGCCGGTGTTGTGCTTGTGGAAATACTTCCGGGCGTGATCAGGGTCGTATTTATCGGAAAATTCGTAGTGCGGGGGGGTGATGCCTTCGTCAGCCATGCCTGAAACCACCTGATGTGAACCGTTTGTAAGCTGTCTATTTTGCCTGAAAAACCTCAAATAGTCATCTACTTATATGCAGAATGCAGCACTTGCGGCGTGCAATGGGCCTACAATGCGGGTCTTGAAAGTGGATGGATACTAAACATGAAAAAAGCCGAATTGGAAAAGCACAAGGGACTGAAAATAGACAGCCGGATGAAGCATTCCGGCACGCCGGGCCGCTTCGGCACGGAGGCCGCCGTACCTACCAATCGGCGTGAGCAGCGAGAGCGGGAGCGGGCGCTCGGCCTGGTGCCGTTTGCCGTCAAGCTCGATGGTGAGCTGGTGGAGCAAATCCGTCAGCGGGCCGTGGATCGCGGCGAGGACCTGGGCCAGGTCGTGGCGGACCTGTTGCGCAAGGGACTCGCGCAATGAGGGTGCGGCGCGCAATTTGATCGGATAGGCTGGACATGCCCTGCAATCCCATTCGATGATGACCGATGAGCGGAATTGACCCCCATACCCTGGCGGTGATGCTGCTGACTTTGGTGGCCTTCGTCCTGTTCGCTTCCGAAAAGGTCTCCATCGAATCGACGGCGCTGTTCGTGCTGGTGGCGCTGGTGGTCGGCTTCACGCTGTTTCCGCACCCGTCCTTCAAACCCGAGCAGGCCTTCCACGGATTCGGCCACGAAGCGCTGGTGGCCATCTGCAGCCTGATGATCATGGGCCGCGGCCTGCTGGTGACCGGCGCGCTGGAACCGGTGGCGCGGCGCATGGCGGCGCTGTGGTCGAAGCGCCCGCGCCTGTCGATGCTGCTGATGCTGTGCGGCTGTGCCATGGCCAGCGGCTTCGTCAACGACACGCCCATCGTCGTGGTGATGCTGCCCATCCTCATCGGCATTGCGCTGCGCACGGGCGAGTCGCCTTCGCGCCTGCTCATGCCCATGAACTACGCTGTGCTGGTCGGCGGCATGGGCACCACCATCGGCACCTCGACCAACCTGCTGGTCGTCTCCATCGCGGCGGACCTGGGCCTGCGCCGTTTCGAGATGCTGGATTTCATCCATGTCGCGGCCATCGCAGCGATCTTCGGCGTGCTCTACCTCTGGCTGGTGCTGCCGCACCTGCTGCCCGATCACGGCTCGCTCATGCAGGACACCAAGCCGCGCATTTTCGAGGCTTGGCTACATGTCGACGAAGAGGCTTTAAAGGAGGGAACCAGCCTGTCCGAGGTCATCGCCAAGACGGGCCGAAACATGACGGTGCTGGAAGTGCGGCGCGGCGACGATTTGCGCCTGACTCGACTGCCGACCCTCAAGCTCAAGCCGGGCGATCGCCTGCTGGTGCGCGATACGCCCGCCAATCTGAAGGAATTCGAGTCGGTGCTCGGCTTCAGCCTGCACGACCTCGACGAGGACAAGGAGGAGGGCAAGGAAGAGGACAAGGTTGGGGAAGCGAAGCATGCGGAGCAGCAGCTGGCGGAAATCGTCGTCACCGAATCTTCACCACTGTTTGGCAGCACGCTGCGCAACCAGCGCTTTGCCGAGCGCTTCGGACTGATCGTGCTCGGCCTGCAAAGGGCTGGTCAATCGGAACTGAGCAAAGCGGAGGATATCGCCGAGATCCGCCTGCGTCAGGGCGACATGCTGCTGGTGCAAGGCACTGCCGAGGCCCTGCAGCAGGTCAAGCAGGCCGACATCCTCGTGCTCGACGGCAGCCTGGCGCTGCCGCGCAGCGAGCGGGCGCCGCTCGCGCTGTCCATCATGGCGCTCGTCGTCATTTCGGCCATGACCAAGTTCGTGCCGATCGCGGTGAGCGCCCTTGCCGGCGTCCTGATGATGCTGGCGACGCGCTGCCTGGATTGGCGCGAGGTCGGTCGCGCGCTCAGCTCGAAGGTGGTGTTGATCGTTGTCAGCAGCCTGGCCCTCGGCAGCGCGCTGACCGCCACCGGTGGCACCGACCTGCTGGCAAAGGGCTACCTGTCGCTGGTCGGTGGCATGTCGCCGGCGGTCGTGCTCTCGACCCTGATGCTGCTGGTTGCGCTCTTCACCAACTTCGTATCGAACAATGCCGCCGCCGCCGTCGGCACGCCGATCGCCGCCAGCATCGCCGCGCAGATGGGCGTCTCGCCCGAACCCTTCGTGCTCGCCGTGCTGTTCGGCGCCAATTTCTCCTACGCCACGCCGATGGGCTACCAGACCAACCTGCTGGTGATGAGCGCCGCCGGCTATCGCTTCTCGGATTTCCTCAAGGGCGGCGTGCCGCTGCTGCTCATCATGTGGGCGGCCTATTCTGTTCTGCTGCCGATGTTCTTCCCGCTGCAGAAGCTTTCCTGAGGTGCGGAAAAAAAGAAAAAGGCCCGCGAAGTCGCAGGCCCTTTGCAATCTGGTGGGCGGCACAGGGTTCGAACCTGTGACCCCTGCCGTGTGAATCGAAAAATCAAAAATCTGTAGAACAAGCATTGACGCTGGTTTCCGGGCAATTTAGTATCGCAAATACTAATTTCCGTGACAAAACGGTGACACTGCCCTAAGAAAATGGCCTCTTTTTACCAACGTGAGTCGGGGTACTGGCAGGCGATCGTCAGGCGCAAAGGCTACCCGCAACAGAGTCGCACTTTCCCTAAAAAATCTGACGCCGAGGCTTGGGCGCGTGACATCGAGAACCAGATCGACCGCGGCATCCTGGTCGATCGCGCCGAGGCTGAAAAACACACTCTCTGGAGCGTCCTCGAGCGCTACAAGAAACATGTCTCGCCGTTGAAGCGCTCGGGCGGCCTCGAGAAGCTGCGCATAACCGCAATCCAGAGGGAGTCATTCACAAGAACGAAGATGGCTGCGCTCACCGCGCAGCAGCTCGCCGATTACCGCGACGCGCGCTTGAAGGCGGTCAGCGGCAGCACCGTCAACCGCGAGCTGAATATCATCTCGGCCGCGATCAACCACGCTCGGCGCGAGTGGGGGATCCGCTGTGAAAACCCGGTCGCGCTTCTCCGCCGGCCGGCGGAAAATAAAGCGAGGAATCGGCGGCTTGAACGCGACGAGGAAAAGCGACTGCTTAACGAGCTGGAGGCTGAAGACGGCGGCCGAGACGCCCAGGGTCGGCTCACCACCGGCACGCGTAACACCTGGATACGACCGCTCGTTAAGCTTGCGCTTGAAACCGGCATGCGGCGTAGTGAGCTGCTGGCGTTGCGCTGGGAACACGTCAACACGAAGAAGCGCCGCGTCCACCTGCCGCTGACGAAGAACGGCAGCGCCCGGGACGTGCCGCTATCCAAGGCGGCTGTGGCGCTGCTGGAGGGCCTGCCGCGCTCGATTGATGGTCGAGTGTTTCCGACTACCGCCGACGCGCTAAAAAAGGCCTTCTCGCGCGCTTGCGAGCGGGCGGGCATCAACAATTTCCATTTTCACGACTTGAGGCATGAAGCGACAAGTCGGCTCGCGGTGAAGTTGCCGAACGTCATCGAGTTGGCTGCTGTTACCGGGCACAAAGATCTTCGCATGCTGGCGCGCTACTACCATCCCCGCGTCGAAGATCTCGCGAAAAAACTCAACTGAGAACGAAATAACTTGACTTCACGCTTCGCATGTATGCATCATATTCAATCATGAGGCAACATCGGCACATGCGAAAAAAACCTGCTGCGCTGGCGCTGGCGCGCGGTCTCGTGCTGCCGGCAATTGCCTACCCGGCAGTGCTTTTCCTCGGTGGCATCCCGGCGGCGCTTGTTGCGTTGGCAGTGTTGGCCAGCGTGTTGACGCTGTCTCTCGTCTTCGCCTTCCGCCATGAGGAGGCGGCGCAGTCGGAGGCGCTGGCGATCCGCAGCGCGGTCGCCTCTGCGGTCAGGAAGCTGGCCGGCGCAATCCGCGCCATTTCCATCGCCGCCGCCTGCAAGGTGGTCATTGAGGTGATGTACCGCCTCGGCATCCGTCAAGCGCTACCGCGCCTTCCTTCGCACACTCTCACCCCTCGGCTATTGCCGATCCCTTCTCTCGTCCGCGCCTGATGTTCGGCGCCGCCCTCGGCGGCAATGATTAATCAGGCGCGGGGATGAGGCCGCGCTTTCCGCCCTCTCTCCGCGCTGTTTGCTGGAGAGAAACATGAGCACACTCGATTTGCTTGTCCGCCAGTTCCCTGGCGCTGCTGCCATCCCTTTGCGGCAGGCTGGGCCTTGCATCGGCCTCGACTGGCGCACGCTCGCGAACCGCGAGGCGCAGGGTCGCCCCATTCTTCCGTCGATTAAAGTCGGCGGTCGCCGCATGGTCAAACTGCTTGACCTTGCTGCATACATCGACAGCCTCGGCGCGCCGGCGGCCACGCCACCATCTCAAGAGCCACAGGTGAAACGTGGCCCGGGGCGGCCGCGCAAAATGCCTGCCAGGGTATCAGTTGCGGAGGTGCAACCATGACCTCCTCGGGGCTCATGCCTTTACACCGCGCGGCTGGTCATCCTGCAGTTGACATCACCTACGACGCCTTGAGGAAAAGGATTCAGCGCGACGCGCTTCCGCCAGCGCTAGCCCGGGCCCTGGAAAGGCGAGGGGGCCGTTGGTACTTCGACCGCCAGAAACTGGACCAACTGCAGCCAGGGGAGGCGTGGTTATGACAGCGAGGATCAAGAGACACCCGAGTCGCCAGAGTTACACGGTCACGCCGAACGCAACGATTAACGATGCAAGGTTGAGCTGGAAGGCACTTGGCCTGCTGGTCTACATGCTGAGCTTGCCTGATGACTGGCTATTTAA
>JADFDU010000035.1 GCA_018262775.1 Rhodocyclaceae bacterium | reverse complement strand
TCGAAGGCGGCGTCCTGGGCGCGGTAGTGCGGCAGAGTCTCGGTAAGCTTGATCTTTACCTGCTGCGCGGCGGCCAGCTCACGGCGTGTCTTCTCCAGATTCGCCCGCTCCTCCGCCAGCGCCGCCTCCAGCGCGGCGCGGTTGGCGTGCAGCTGCGCTTCGATCTCGCGCACCAGTGCGGTCGGTGTGTCCACCGCGGCTTTAAACGCCCCCTGCCCCAGTTCGGCATCAATGCGGGCGAGCGTCAGGATCTTGCGGTGAAAGTCAGCCTCCAGAGTACGGCGATCAGCTTCCGACAACTGGGCATCCATGCGCATGAGCACCTCGCCGACGCGCACGACCTGCCCTTCGCGCACGAGGATCTCGCGCACGATACCGGCCTCGGCCGGCTGCACGATCTTCACGTAGCTGTGCGGCACCAGCTTGCCCTCGGCGACGGCGACGATATCGAGCCGGCCGAGCACCGACCAGAGGAACAGCCCGGCCAGCAGCCCGAGCAGGACATACAGCACGCGCCGGCCGAGAGGTGAAGGCGGGGACTCCTGCAGGCGGATGAGCGGCGGAGAGAATTCCGCCGGGTCGGCCGGGGGCAGCGAGAGTTTGTCGAGCAGGCGGCTCATGACCAACCCAATTTCTCAATCCCATCCCGCAGGCCCCGAAAGCAGCCCAGGTTGTGCTCCGAACCTGCCGCAAGCGATACGGCGTCGATCCCTCCATGCAAGGCTTGGCGGCCGGTATGCATCATTCCCGCCACCCCCCGTAGATCCTCTGGCTGGCCGAGGCAGTCCCATCCGGCAGGGCGTTCCGCGAGCAGGCGTTTCAATGCCTTCTCCATTTGCATCCAGCGCCACTGGACCTCGTCTCCACTTCGAGGCTCCCCGTAATTGCAATCGTCCGCAAGAGGATCGCTCCAGCGGGATACGGTGGCTGCGTCGAGACAGGCAAACGCATGACGCTCCCTGCCATTGCCCCCTCCGGTGAACCAATCATCGCGACCATCATGGCCAGAGCGATCATCGCGATCGTCATCGTTCCCCCTCCAGCCCGGCAGACCCCGCATCGCTCCCGTTCCATCGTTCTGGTTGTAGTCATGTCCTGGCGGCGGCACAGCCTGACCGTTGCCCAGTCCTTCGTTGTCTTTTGGCAAAATCGTTTTCTTGCCGAGGCCGAGCTGGAAGACGTCCGAAGCCGTCGAGCATTCACCATGGTCATCGCTGACCGTGACCTTGACCGCGATGCTACCAGCGCCCTTGCGCGGTGCCGTACCGCTGAATGTCTGCGTCGCAGCATCGAACTGCAGCCAGGCGGGCAGTGGCTGCCCGTTGGCCTGGGTCGCGCCGTAGCTCAGGGTGTCGTTGCGATCTCGATCTGCGAAGCTGCCGGACGGAATCTGCCAGGAAAAGGCCTGGCCTCTTGCCAGTTGCACATCGTCAAGCGCTTTGGCGAGCAGGGGCGAGTCGTTCGTGCCCCTCACCGTGACGGCGAGTTCCCCACCGCTTAGCATCGCGCCATCGCTGGCCAGATAAGTAAAGCGCTCCACTACCGCCTCACCAGCACCCAGGCTCTGTACACCGGGCAAGCGGTTATCCAGCATATAGGCGTAGTTGCCATCCGGAAGGAGGCCGAGCAGCCCGTACTCACCGCGACGAATGCCCGGATCGAATACGGCGAGGGATCTGTCCTCCGGGTCCGAGTCGTTTGCAAGTACGTTGCCCCATGCGAGCAGCCTACGATCCTCCGTCACTTCAACACTGTCCGGCCTGGTGACCGGCGCCAGATCGCCACCCGCAATATCCAGCGAGAAGGTCTGGCTTGCTGTAGCGCCCGCAAGATCGGTGGCGATCAATCGAATCTCGTTGCTTCCTGTAGCTGTGGGTGTTCCGCCAAGAGTCCCGCTTACCGGATCGAAGGCAAGCCATTCAGGAAGCGGCGTTCCATCAATGCGTTCGGCTGTATAGGACAGCCGGTCCCCAGCATCCACGTCGATGAAAGTTCCAGCGGGTATCTGCCAGGTAAACGCATCGCCCTGGTGCACCGTCAGATCGGCCAGGGTAACGCCCGTCTCCGGCGCATCGTTGACATTCGCGACTTCAATCGCAAATGACTGCGATGCCGTAGCGCCGGACATGTCGGTAGCGGCTACCGTGATGGAATGATTCCCCACCTGGTCGTTGCCCGGCATGCCCGAAAAGGTTCGCGGCTGCGCATCGAAAGAAAGCCAGACTGGCAGCACCGAACCGTCCGCCAGCCGGGCAGAATAGGTCAGTACATCACCGGCATCGACGTCGTGGAAAGCATCCTCCTGCAAGGCGAAGGAAAAGGCTTCGTCTTCTAAAAGAAACCCGTTTGGTATGGACGATCCGGCCTCTGGTGCATCATTGGTGTTGTTCACAACAATATGTACCAACTCCTCGGCAGCGGCTCCCAGGGGGTCGACAGCTCTGACGACCACATCGAGCGTTCCGACGTCAACGTTTTCCGGAATTCCGCTGAAAGTGCGGATGAATGGATCGAACGCCAGCCAGCCCGGAAGGGCATGGCCGTTGGACAGTTCGACGCTGTATGCGAGTTGTTCTCCCTCAGGATCGCCGAAGGCCACTGCCGGCAAGGAATAGCTAAACGGCTGATCCTCCCAGGCCGCCTGGTCTTCCAGCAGCATCGATACCGCAGGGGCCTGATTGAGCGCTTCTTCCACCGTCAGGATCATGCCCTCCCCGGTGCGCAGCGACCACAATCCTGCCCTGTCCGGCAGCCAGTTCCTGATGCGGACCGAGTCGCTCTCGCTATACGTAACCAGCAAGTCATCGCCATCTCGCCTCACCACAATGTCATCTGCATCGATGCCACTGCCGAAGGCAAGAAGGTTGGCATCGTAATCCGCGCCGGAATCCTCGATCACGTCATTGCCGTCGCCGCGGTTGAACACATACATGTCGGCGCCGGCGCCACCTTCCAGCAGATCATCGCCCGTGCCACCCGTCAGCGTGTCGTTGCCGTCCCCGCCACGCAGTTCGTCGCTGCCCTCGTAGCCGTAGAGACGGTCCTGCACATTGCTGCCCGTGAGTGCATTTTCGCCTTCATCTCCCTGCACGATGAATGTATTGAGTACCAGATCCCGATAACTCAGAAAAGTACCGTCCGCAAAGAGAAGGGTTTCAACACCGTGATCACCCACCTCGGCGTCGTTCGGATCGAACCCCTCGATCCTCACCTCATCACCCGCTCCCGATGGCGAACTGATCCCGATTCTCAACCAGCCGGCCGCATTGGTCGCCGGATTGGGCGCCACGAAACGCAGGTTGTTCCGAATGTCGGACACAGCGATGCCATCGCCGAAGACCAACGTATTCCCGGGCGCTGTCGACGCCACCTCACGTATCGTGAGAACGCCATCGCCCCGGTTGAACGCATAGACGTCATCGCCTGGGCCACCTTCCGCTGTATCGCTCCCCGGTCCGCCGACGATGAGATCATCTCCATCATGGCCACGAATGATGTCCCATGAGACAGTCCCTTCGATGACATCGTTTTCCGGCGTACCGTCGATTCCGATGCCGTTGGCGATCAACTGCGCATAGGTAAACGTCTGGCCCGATCCGGCGAACACGATGTTGTCGATGGCACGCGTACCCAGCGGATCATTCGCGTCGAATCCGGTCAGGACAGCGCCGTCGGCGGAACCCGCCACCCGGATCGTCAAGGTGCCGGCAGATCGATCGAAGGCAACGGTCAGATCGTCGAGCGTTCGCAGTTCCGGGAAATCCAGTATCAGGGTATTGCTCTGGGTGGTGTCCGAAACGTCGCTAATGACGTCCAGGCCGCTGCCAGGGCTCAGGTAGTAGCTATCGCTGCCAGGGCCGCCTGCAAGGATGTCGCGGCCCGCCAACCCATACAGCACATCGTCCCCAATGGCCCCGCTCATCTCGTCATCCGCAGCCGTCCCGGTGATATCCAACCCGCGCGCAACCAGTTCGGACAGCAACAACGTTGAACCGTCGGCAAAGCGCATGACATTGAAAGGCACGCCGCCGAAAGACGGATCGCCCGGGCGAACGCCGGGCATATGAATCGCATCGCCCTCATTGCCATACTCCAGTATCAGGCCGCCTGCCTCCACCCTGACGCGGACTTGCGCACCATCGATGCCCGGACCAAACTGAAGGGTGTTTTGATCGAGAGAAGTCTCGCGATCGAACAGCGTATCCTCGCCGTCCCCCAGGTTGAATACGTAGGTGTCGCTACCCAGGCCGCCATCCAGAATATCGGAACCTGCCCCGCCTGCGATCAGATCGTCACCTCCATTACCGGAAATGGCGTCATCGCCCGCAGCGCCGACCATGAATTCGGAGGATCCGGTGCCTGATAAATCCAGGCCAAGCTGCAGCAGTTCGCCGTATGAAAGCACCGAACCATCAGAGAACGCGTAATACTCCACTGCGTGGCTTGCATATGGGTCTGCCGGATTGAAGTTCGAGAGGCGTATTTCCCCGCCGTCATCCGCCACACGCAGCACCAGCTCGTCCTGATGCGCACCCAGGGTAATGTCGCCGGGAGACATGTCATCCAGATACAGGGTATTGCCGGCCCCGGGCGCCGCCAAGTCATCGATGGAAAGCATCCCGTACCCGCGGTAGAAATAGTAGGCGTCGTCCCCGGCCCCTCCAGCCGCATGATCGAAACCGGGGCCGACATCGATGTAGTCCGCACCTTCGCCGCCCGTTATAAAATCATCTCCGGCTCCAGCGATAATTGTGTCATCGCCCCCTCCGGCCTCAATCCTGTCACTGCCCGACCCCGCCAAGATCGTATCGTTGCCCATTCCCGCATCGATGATATTGTTGCCATCCCCAGCGTCGATGTAATCCCCCAGGGCAGTACCCACGATGGTGTCGTCGCTGTCATCCGCGTAGGTCTCCTGGGGTTCGGCGAAAGGATTGCCCATCAGGGCATACGCCAGAGCCGGATTGCCGCCTAGCGGCCCCCCGTCGCCGATCCAATCCGATGTCACATCGTAGTCGGCCGCATCCCGAAACAGGTGCAGTGGGTTGGCCGAATCGGCCACCAGGAGCGCCTCTCTGTGATCGGACACCAGACTGATGAGGTCATAGGCCCTGACGCTGCCATCAAGAGAAATGAATTGGGCAAATGCAACAGAGAATTGTGGCCATGCCGCGAAGCCTGCTGTAGGGTCGAACCAATCCAATGTCAGCGTATCTCCCTCCATGCCTGTTTGCAGAATCAGCCTGCCTTCTGCACTGACATAAGCTGTAACGTCGTCGGCCTGAATGCCGCCGCCGAACGACAAGGCGTCCTGGTCGTCCCATTGGCGTCCCGGCCAGTTGTTGATCCGGTCGGCGCCGTCCCCGCGGTTGTACGCATAGACATCGCTGCCGAAATCTCCGGCGAGCGTATCGGCTCCCTTGCCTCCCACAAGGACATCATTGTCCCAGGACCCGAATAGCGTGTCCTTGCCCGTGCCGCCGAAGATGACATCATTGCCCGCTCCGCCATCCACGAAATCGTCCTGGTCGCGCGCGTCCACATGGTCGTCACCGTCATCGGCGTAAATAGTGTCCCGGGCAGCACTGCCCAGGAGGAAATCCTCCTCCCATGTGCCGTATTGATTTCCGATACGGCCTTCGTCGGCCAAGGCAATCAGGTCGCCGAAAGACAGTTCCGAACCGTCGGCGAAGCGGATACGCTGAAGGGACAGAGCCCCGGCGTAGCTACCCCCTCCTTCGCCGGCATCAAGAACCTGTTCGGAGGTCATCAGGAAACCCTCGTCCCGTCCGAATCCGACGGCTAGCATGGGCGATTCATCGCCTTCCGATTCGTCACCTTCGTCCCCATGTCCCACGTTGTACTGCACACTCAAGTCGGCGGCCGAGATGCCCTCCCCAAGCGTGACCGTATCGCTGCCGCCGACCAGCCAGCTGCGCATCGCCAACAGTGCGTCACGGGCAGTCTCCACGGACACCCCGGCTGACAGCCCCAACAGCGGCTCGCGGATTTCCCAGGGTATCCGGTAAAAATCGCCTTGATATTCCTGAATGTCCCAATAGTCACTCTGGAATATTCCGCCTGAGTCATCCAGTTGGCTCAGCTCAAGATCGGTCTCTTCCAGAAAATCCGGGAATACATTCGTGCGTGCCGGAACGGTCTGGATTTCATCGAAACCGTCGCCACGACCCATCCGGTATTCGTTGACGCCCGTACCACCCTGGAGGTTGTCGTTCCCCGTACCGCCGCGAATGACATCGTCGCCATCCAGGCCGATAATCGTGTCGTTTCCGCCCTGGCCGTCGATCAGGTCGTCGCCCGGCGTGCCCAGCAGATAGTCGTCCGTATCGGTAACAATATTCGCTGCATCGCGTATGGCTGCTGCATCGAGCTCGCTGCCGTCGGCGAAAACGATCCTCTCCACCATGGCAGCGCTCCGCGCAAACCAGTCGGCCACGCGAACAGCATCCGTCTCTTCTTCTCCAGCAACCGGATTGACGGCAACCACAAGGTCCAGGCCTTCGGTGCGCAGGGTGACTTCGCCCGGCAGCAGGTCCGCCAATACCAGCACGTCCTGGCCACCCGTCTCCCGGAGGGTGTCACGTCCGTCGCCCCGCCTATACACATAGCCATCATTGCCGAAGCCGCCCGCTAGCACATCCGTTCCGCCCAGGCCGCTCAGGATGTCGTCGGTTTCATAACCGGTGATGGTGTCATCCCCGGGCGTGCCGGTGAGCACCAGCTCACGCAGGTGCGCCGCATCCCATTCGACGCCGTCCGCAAACCGCACTGCCTGCACGCCGCCGGCCAGCGTCGAAAACCAGTCTCGCACCGTTACGCGGTCTTCGCCGGCTTCAAGCACAAGGTTCTCGTATGTCCGTCGGACCTTGACCTCACCGCTCAATCTGTCGGCAAAGAGAACTCGGTCGCTCCCGGCTGTATCGACGATCTTGTCCTGCCCATCGCCGATGCGAAATACATAGGTATCGTCACCCGTGTCTCCTCGCAGGATGTCGTTGCCGCTCCGTCCCTCGATCAGGTCGTTGCTGCCGGCATAACCATTGATTCGGTCTTCCGCCTCGGTGCCGATCAACACGCCGGCGCGAATCTCCTCGACGCCCCATCGCGTGCCGTCCTCGAAGATAATGCCCTCCACCCTGAGCGGGTCGGTGATGCGGCCCTCGGAGTCGGTTGCCGACGAGAACCAGCGACGCACCGTCAGGGTATCGCCGGTGTCCGCCAGACGCAGCACCAGATCATCGCCGTTGCGCAGGAGTTTCACATCATCCTGTGCGACATCGGTCTTCAGGCGGATGACATCGTTCGAATCCGCCCGCTGATTGGTGATTTCGACCACGTCATGGCCGTCGCCATGCCCGAACAGCACAGTCAGGTCGCCCTGGCGCAAGACACTATTCCTGCTGCGCCCGTTCAGCAGCCAGGGTGCATAGCGCGAACTGATCACGTCGTCGCCGGCCCCGCCGTCTACGACATCGTTGCCTTCGCCGGGATCGATCCAGTCGTTTCCGCTCCCGCCGAATACAACATCATCGCCTTTCTCTGAGTAGATACTGTCGTCGCCCTCGCCGGCTTCGATGAAGTCGTTGCCCCAGAGGCCCGCAATCCTGTCGTTGCCGGCATATCCGATGATATGGTCGTCGTACTCGCTTCCCCATAATTGATCGTCGTCACCCGGGGTGCCTTGCCAGACAAGGCGGTTGGCGATGTCTTCGAAGTTCCACACCGTTCCGTCCGCGAACTCGAACCGTTTCACGGTGGACTTGAAGGCGGTGCCTTCGCGATAGCCATTGAGAAAACCCTCGATTCTCAACGATGAACCGGGGTCGCCGGCAATCTCGATGCGCACATCGGCGCTCCAGTTGCTGCGGACCCCCCGCGTATTCACCCCCATGACAATGATGTCATCCGGGGCGATGCCGGCCTTGAAGCGAACGACATCGTCGACCACCACGTTAGCGCCGTACTGCTGCGATGGCTGCGGCATCCACCAGTCATAGGCATAGATCCTGCGGGAGATCAGCGTGTCCTGGCCATCGCCTCGGCCGAACAGGAACACATCCGCGCCCGGGGAGTGGTGGGTAGTGGAATCCTGTTCGATCAGCGTGTCGTTGCCGGCGCCCCCGTCATAGACATCGCTTCCGTCGCCGCCCGCCAGAACGTCGTCGCCAAGGCCCCCGCGCATCGCGTCGTCGCCGCCTTGACCGGCCAGCGCATCGTCGCCGTCGCCGCCTTCCAGAAGATCGTCCTTCATCCCGCCATTTAGAACGTCGTTGCCGCTCTGACCGATCACATGCGTGCTGCGGTACGCCAGGGCATTCAGGCGATCATCCCCCGGCGTGCCGATCACAGTCGGGGCAAACAGAATATTGCCGCCCCACACCGTGCCGTCGGCAAAGAGAATGCGTTCGACAGCGTTGTAGCCATCCTCCCCGTAGTGCCCTTTCACCCGTAACGTTTCGCCGCTGGACAGACGCAGGACCAGATCCTTGCCATCTGCCTGCAGCGTCACATTGGCCGGCGCCACTCCCGCCTTCAATGCAATCGTGTCGACGTTGTCGCTGCGCCGGTCGGAATCGACGATGGTGTCGTGACCGTCGCCAAAACCGAAGCGGTATTCATCATTGCCGTTGCCGCGCCCGGCTCGGGTGTTCCAGGCCGCGAGGGCAGCATTCCTGTCGTCGTCCGAGGCCGCCAGCAAATCGTTGCCCGCTCCCCCATCCAGGATGTCGCTGCCTGTGCCGCCGATCAGCGTGTCGTCACCGGCATCGCCGGCCAGGATGTCGTTGCCAGCCTCCCCTCGCAGAAGGTCGTCGCCGTCACCGCCCTTGAGGGCATCGTCCCCTGCTCCTCCTCCCACGTGATCGTTGCCGCCGAGCGCATCGATAACGTCGTTGCCCCCCGCGCCAAACAGATAATCATCGGCTTCAGTCGGCGCAAACAGGTCGATCAGACGCAGCAGCGTTCCGTCGGAGAACATGAAGAGTTCGACGCTTCCGCCGACTGCGCCGGAAGACGGCAGCCGCAGCACGTCGCTGGTGCCTGCAATCCGGATCTCGAATCCGCCGCCCGAACCCCGTTGTGCCACGACATCCGCGCGCGTCAGTCCACCACCGAAGAACACTATGTCGATGCCTGCCGATTCCTCCACCCAATCGACACCACTGCCGCGCCGGAAGATGAAGACATCGTCGCCGGCGCCGCCCTTTAGCAAATCGTCGCCCGAACCGCCATCCAGCACATCATCCCCCTCGTGAGCCCACAATGATTCGCTGCCGGCATCGCCGAAGAGCACGTTGTTCCCCGATCCGCCCACCAGACGGGCGCTACCCGTGCCCCCATAGAGGACATCCTCTCCGCCATTGCCGTAGACAATCGTCTTATCGCTCACCCGCACCGCCTGGGTGAAGTTGTCCAGAAAGGCATGCTCTCCCGATCCTGCCACTTGCGGTTTCCCCGCCGCATCGAAGTCAAACGCCAATGCCGGATCGCCGCTGTTCGTGAAGTGCTCGCGCAGGGCGAAGTAGCCGGTATCCCGCATCAGTCCCAGCCCGCGCAGCAGGCGGCCGAACTCGTTGATCAGCGTTCTGCCTTCGATCGGGTCAGCGGCCAACGCCGCATCGAGCATTGCCTGCGCCCCCGCCAGATCGCCGAAGGCGCGGCCGGTGACCTCGCTGTGCTCCCACCCGATCGCTTCGTAGTACGGCTTCAAGTGCGTCTGCGCCTGCAAGCTGGCGTAGAGCCCATCGCTCAACTGCTCATAGGTCAGTTGCCAGGCCGTGGCCTGTTCGGCATTGGGGTTCTGGAAGCTTCTGCCGTAGGCCTGCTCGAGCACCTGCGCATGACGGGCGTCGAGCTGGTTCGTGTAGGTCCCCTCGGCGATGGCTTCCGCCCCGGTCCAGGCGAAGAGCAGGTCCTCGAAGCGGGCGTGCAGGACGCCGGGATTCGTTTCGTTGAGGAAGGCGTCGAGCTTGTCTCTGAGGGCGCCGGTCGGCTGGCCCCTCCAGCCCTGCGTCGCATCGCGCACCAGCGCCTGGGTGAGATCCATCTGCACCCCGCCCAAAGTCAGCTCCGGCAGTACGGCGATGTCTTCGGACAGGGGGCGCCAATCGAGGAACTTCGTCTCCGCGTTGTCGCGGGCAAAGCGGTATTCGGCCAGCGTGCGGGTGCTGCCGTCATGGAGGGTGATCTGTCCGCTGCGCGTGCGGGTGTTGCCGTTCTCATCCGTGTGCGTGGCGATGACCGAGTCCAGGCTGATCGAGACGATGCCCAGTTCGTCGAGGGTTTTGAGGTTCATGGCGACAGCCGGGTCGCCCAGTACGGGATTGCCGCGCGGATCGCTCTCCCACACCGCCACCTTGAGGTGGGCCCAGATTGCATCGCTGGCGTCGATCACGCCGTCGCGGTTGCGGTCGTACTGACTCAAGGCCTGGAAACCATTGGCGGCGCGCTGCCCGCCAGGGAGCACGGTGAAGTCGCCGAAGAGTTCCTGGCCGTCGTCGAGCACGCCTGCCTGTCCTGAGCCTGTCGAAGGAGCATCGAACACGAGCAGGCCGGCTCCGGCTGCGGCCCAGCCGGTGTTCTCTGCAAAGCCGTCCTGGTCGTGGTCGAAGTGCAGACCTTGGTCAAGGCCGTAGGTGACGATGCCGGTGCCGGCCAGATCGATCACCAGGGGATCGCCGCGGCTCTGGCTGCCGGGTTGCTGCGCAGGGGCGGGCGGGCGCGGGGCCTTGGGGGGCTGGTCTTCGCCGTCTTCGAGATGGATGCCCAGATCGCCGTCGTAGAAGTCGAAGACGGTGAGCTGGCCATCGCCGCTCTTGGCGCGGCGGATGGTGAGCGTCACCGGGCCGGCGTCCATGTCGCCGTTGACCGAGTAGGTGTAGTCGGGGGCATCCGGATTATCGAAGAAGGTGGTGCTGTGCTTGCCTTTGCCGCGGCCGCCCGTGAGGGTCGCGCCGTCGTATTCGATGTGGCCCTGCCCGTCTTCGTCGTAGATGAGGTCGGCCTGGTCTTCGCTTTTGTAAATATAGGTGTCGGCACCATTGCCGCCGACCATGTAGTCGGCCGCCCCCGCTCCGCCCCTCAGAGTGTCGTCGCCATCTCCGCCCAGCAGTACGTCCTTGCCGGCCCGTCCTACAAGCAGATCCTTGCCGCCTCCACCGGATAGCTGTCCTCCTGAGGTGCCCGCGAGCATGAAATCCCTTGTCTCGTCTTCGGTGGAGCTTGCGTTCAGGGTGCTATTGAGAGGCAGCGTGATCCGGCTGTTCTCTGCAAGAAAGGATCCCACATCCGCGCGTGCATCTTCAGGCACGTTCTGCATGATCCAACCCAGCAACGCACCGTAGCCTTTTACTTGGGCGATTAAATCCTGTGCTGAAATTTCCGTATCACCGACAGGCTTGGTCAGGTCAATGCGCAGTCCGCCGCTCACCCCCTCGAAGAGTTCGCGCCCGCTACTCGTGACAGTGTTGTAGTAGTGATACATCGCCATATGTTCCAGTGGCCGGCGCAGGCTCTCCTCGGCATTGCCGAAGGCCCCCAGTCTGGCCATGTCGGCAGCGAACTTGGTCAGTAGATCAGCGTCGGAACCGGCAACCCCCGGCACGCCAAATTCGCGACGGATGAGGTGGGTGAGGAGGTCGCGCTGGTCGGTGTTTTCCGGGCCGGTGTCGCGAGCAAACAGGTTCTTGTCAAAGATGTCGCGCACCAGGAAGGGCAACTGGTAGGTCGCCTGGCGAAGGGCTCCGCTGTGCTTGAGCGCGATCAGGAGCGCTTGCGAATGAAGCACGTTTATACTGTCTTCGTTCATCGCACCGTGCTGAATGAAATCGCGCGAATAGCCGATACGACTGGAATCAGACGTCGACGCCGAGAGGAACTCGCCTGCCACGGCATGAGTGCTGACATTTTGCTCTCCGCGCATAATGCGTGCTGACCCCGTCGAGACGGAGAAGAATGTGAGCAGATCGGTATCCAGTGAATAGTCGGATGCAATCAAATAGGCCTGCAAGGCGATCGCATTCGTCATCGATGCCGCGGCCCGGAAGGGCGCCTGATCGAATGTAATGGCAGTCTTATCGAAGAAGACGCCCATCAGTGCGGCCAAACCACCGCCCAGCGAATGACCGGTGAAGCTGATCGAGGCATCGGGGTAGACGCGCTTGATGTCCTGGTAATACTTGGCCGCAAGAAAAAGCTGGGCATCCAGAACCCCCGCGAACAGCGCAGCGTCGGCTGCCTTGTCGGCAATGGATTTGTCGTAGGTGCCGGCGAAGGAGATAACGATTTCTCCGCTTGCGTTTACGAAGGCAGCGGCCTCAAAACCGCTGGAATCATCCTGGCGACGGTTGAAACCGGCAAGTTGCTCCCAACCTTCAGAGCGTGGAATTCGGTTTATTTCGTCGCGGGTACTATAGTAGGCGACACCTGCCATCAAGGCGTATTCAACTGTGCTCGGCATCATCTATCTCCTCTTATCAATTTCTGATTGACGACCTAACCGCACCAAGACATCCTCGTCGCACCCATTGCCAATCGGGCTTACCTTCTCGCGGCTAATAACCCTGCGCGGCGGATCGATCTTCGTCATGTAGGCTTCCATTTCCTTGACCGTGTATAGGCCGTCCTTCGTCGCGTGCTCGTCTGTTCTGGCCGCATGCAGCAAGTTCGGTTTCACGAAGCGGGCCGGCAACTGCTCCTGCCCTATTCGTTGCCACTTCCCGGACTCGTTCCGGTACGCGATCCAGGGCGGGTTAGGGCAGTCCCACTTGTTGTAATCGGCCACCGAGGAGGTCCGCAGCACGAGGTACGGGAAACCGTTATCGAAGTCGAGCATCCATGCGCCGGTTCCCTTGGGCAGGGTCCATTGGATGCGTTCGTTGGTATCCGGATGAGAGAATGAGAGCGCTTTCTCGTATTCGATTACGGTGTTTTCTGGAAAGATCTTGCCGGTCTGCTTGGATTTTCGCTCGACAATAATCGTCCGCCCATCTTGCAGCCGCACTTCCTGTTTCCAATCGAGCGTTCTGCCACCCTCGCTGCAGGCATTCAAGGCAAATCCGGCAGATAGAAGTATGCCTAGCCGCGCAAGCCGCGCCGGCCCGCTCCTGTTCTGACTGCTCTGTGGAAACTCCATCAGACGCAAAACCCGTCCAAATAGAATCATGTTCATGCCGCCCTCCTCCATTCGCAATCGTTAGCCGTTGCACTACCGCCGTATTGCGGGGACTGACTTTTCCCCAAGAGCACCGTGCGGGTAGCGCCGTCGCTCAGTGTGACCGTGCCCGTACGCGTGCGGGTGTTGCCGTTCTCATCCGTGTGCGTGGCGATGACCGAGTCCAGGCTGATCGAGACGATGCCCAGTTCGTCGAGGGTTTTGAGGTTCATGGCGACAGCCGGGTCGCCCAGTACGGGATTGCCGCGCGGATCGCTCTCCCACACCGCCACCTTGAGGTGGGCCCAGATTGCATCGCTGGCGTCGATCACGCCGTCGCGGTTGCGGTCGTACTGACTCAAGGCCTGGAAACCATTGGCGGCGCGCTGCCCGCCAGGGAGCACGGTGAAGTCGCCGAAGAGTTCCTGGCCGTCGTCGAGCACGCCTGCCTGTCCTGAGCCTGTCGAAGGAGCATCGAACACGAGCAGGCCGGCTCCGGCTGCGGCCCAGCCGGTGTTCTCTGCAAAGCCGTCCTGGTCGTGGTCGAAGTGCAGACCTTGGTCAAGGCCGTAGGTGACGATGCCGGTGCCGGCCAGATCGATCACCAGGGGATCGCCGCGGCTCTGGCTGCCGGGTTGCTGCGCAGGGGCGGGCGGGCGCGGGGCCTTGGGGGGCTGGTCTTCGCCGTCTTCGAGATGGATGCCCAGATCGCCGTCGTAGAAGTCGAAGACGGTGAGCTGGCCATCGCCGCTCTTGGCGCGGCGGATGGTGAGCGTCACCGGGCCGGCGTCCATGTCGCCGTTGACCGAGTAGGTGTAGTCGGGGGCATCCGGATTATCGAAGAAGGTGGTGCTGTGCTTGCCTTTGCCGCGGCCGCCCGTGAGGGTCGCGCCGTCGTATTCGATGTGGCCCTGCCCGTCTTCGTCGTAGATGAGGTCGGCCTGGTCTTCGCTTTTGTAAATATAGGTGTCGGCACCATTGCCGCCGACCATGTAGTCGGCCGCCCCCGCTCCGCCCCTCAGAGTGTCGTCGCCATCTCCGCCCAGCAGTACGTCGCGGCCGGCACCACCGTAGAGTTTGTCCGCATCGTCACCGCCGTCGAGCCGGTCATCTCCACTACCGCCGTAGATGCGGTCGTCGCCGGCGTCACCTTTGAGGATGTCGCCGCCTGCACCCCCTGTCATGAAATCATCGCCGCCGCCGGCGTCGAAGAAATCACCGTTCTTGCCGCCAATCACAATGTCGCTTGCGTCGCCCGCCGCCATTCCGCCGGATAGCCCGTTGTTGCCTACAGCAACGTTCCAGCGGTGCTTGTCGCCAACCAACTCGTTGAGCGCGTTGAGGGGGTTCTCTTCGATGCTGTCGGCGACTTCGGCTCCGACCTGCTGTCTTGCCCAGGTGAGGAGCTTCTCGTAGCCCTCGATCTGGGAGAGCGATGTGTCGACATCGCCCAGGGGCTGGGTGAGATCGAACTGGATGCCGCCACCCAGGGCCTGGAAGACATACTCGTTGGTGGTGTTCTGCTGGTAGTAGTGTTGCAGACCGATCTCGGTGAGGATGCGTACCAGGGTCGCGTCCGAGGCGCCGGGATTGAGATCGGCAAGCTGCTGGAAGTCGAGGGCGAAACGGGTGAGCATGGCGTCGGGGGAGACGGCATCGGGTACCTCAGGGGTGCTGCTGTCGACTCCGGTTTGGTGGCGATACAGATGAGCGAGAAGATTCTTGCTGTTCTCCAAGTTGAACAAATTTGCATCGAATATGGCTGGCAACAAGTCCTGCAACTTGCCCGCTACCTGTCCAAACGATGGCGAGCTCAGAAATGCTCCAAGCAAAGTCATGCTATGGAGGTCAATCATGCCGAGACGTGTGTTTCCGGATGGCGTCGTCGGTAACGCGCCAACTGCTGAAAGATTGACTGCCCTTATGTACTCCAGGAATTCGCCTTTGAGGTAGGTGCCGGTTACGCTCTGCATGCGTTGCGAAATCACCTCGGTTCTGGGCCACAACTGAGAACCCGTGTTGCTCCGAATAATGCAGGATTCAAAATCAGTATCTGTGACACCTAGTGACTGTAGTACTGTCGAAACTGATTCGAGAACAGCAGCAGAGGTTGCGGATACGCCAAAGGGCGCAGGATCGAAGACCTTCGATGCCTTATTGAAGAACACACCCATCAGCGATGCTAGGCCACCACCCAATGAATGGCCAGCAAAGGTAATCTTAGCTGGGTCTGCGCCATACTCACTGATTGCACTTCGGTAAAGCCGCACTGCAAGATCAAGCTGCGGGGATGGCAAACCAATGGCGAGAGGGATGTTTGCAAAACTAAAATCAGCAAACTTCTGTTCATTCGTTCCGGTGAAGGCAACGACAATCTCGCCGGTTTGAAGATTACGATAAATTCCACCGGAGAAACCAGTCGCAGTGTCAGGCATCCAGTATTCTTCTTTCCAACCGATGGGAACGGGGGTGCGGTTTTCGATAAATGCTTCTTTGTAAACTCGTCCGGCAAGCTGAGCGTATTCGGTGATATCTGCCATGTCGATCTCCCTTTAATAATGCTGGATGTCAGCAGCCAAATTTAGATGTAAGGAGGAGCTTGCGCATTCGTTCTGAATACCCTCCAAGGCGAGTTAGCTCTGCCTTCTCAGACAAGGTAAAGACTTCACTGTTGGCTGGCCGCTTGTTCTCAACGCTTAGTAACAGATTGGTTGAGACACCTTCAAGGCGAGCAGGTGTTGTTACTTCCTTTGCGCTAACAGGTGAGATGTGGAACGTGACATAGAATGAAGTAGGGCGATTGCGTTGGAGACAAACATCTGTATTGTCAATGCCTGTCACCAGCAAATATCCTTGGTTATCAGGAAGTCGCTCCAAGTACAAAGGCCGGAGGTTATCTGACCAGACCGGACTTCTCTTGCCGAATAGGAAAAGCTCCGAGCGATTTCTCCACCACCCGGAACCGTGTGCGCCGTAGCCCCTCTCGAAAACGTCTCTACGTGAAATCACCTCAATTTTTGAGGGATTCTCCAACGCAACTTCTTCTCGATAGTCGACCTCCTTGCTACAGCCCACCAGCCCGCAGGCTAAAGATAGAATTAACAAATAATGGTTAGATTTCATGATGCCTTTCTCCAAAGAGAGTCATTCGCGTTTTTTGCTTCTCTAAACTTTTCCTGCGCCCCCGCCAGATCGCCAAAGGCGCGGCCGGTCACTTCGTTGTGATTCCAGACGATGGCCTGGTAGTACGGCTTCAAGTGCGTCTGCGCCTGCAGGCTGGCGTAGAGCCCATCGCTCAACTGCTCGTAGGTCAGCTGCCAGGCCGTGGCCTGTTCGGCATTGGGGTTCTGGAAGCTTCTGCCGTAGGCCTGCTCGAGCACCTGCGCGTGGCGGGCGTCGAGCTGGTTCGTGTAGGTCCCCTCGGCGATGGCTTCCGCCCCGGTCCAGGCAAAGAGCAGGTCCTCGAAGCGGGTGTGCAGGACGCCGGGGTTCGTTTCGTTGAGGAAGGCGTCAAGCTTGTCTCTGAGGGCGCCAGGAGGCTGGCCCCGCCAGCCCGCTTCGGCATCGCGCACCAAGGCCTGGGTGAGATCCATCTGCACCCCGCCCAAAGTCAGTTCCGGCAGCACGGCGATGTCCTCCGGCAGGACGCGCCAGTCGAGGAACTTCGTCTCCGAGTTGTCGCGAGCGAAACGGTATTCGGCCAGCGCGGGTAAAGACGTCGGCAAAGGTGGCCAGGACAAAGTGATCAGCATCGCATTAGCTTGCATCTCTCCTCCCATTCAAAACCCAAACTCCTTCTGCTCTTCCATCGTGTCCGCCCCGCACTTTTCGCCAACCAGCGGGATCAGCGACCACACTGGGTTGAGTTCGATGCAGCGCTGTCACGCGCTTAAGTAGCTTGCGGATTGATTTATACATATAGTGTATGTATTATCGTTTCGTGAGCCTTGAATTCGACCCCAGGAAGGCGGCCGCGAATTTGCGAAAGCATGGCGTCTCGTTTGCTGAGGCCGAGCCGGTGCTGTATGACCCCAGGGCGCTGACACAGGCAGATTCCGACGCTGACAACGAGCCGCGTTATCTGACAGTGGGTACCGACGCCTTGGGCCGGATCTTGATGGTGTGCTGGACCGAACGCGGTTCGACCGTTCGACTGATATCTGTGCGATTGGCGACTGCCCGTGAAAGGAAATACTATGAAAGCTAACTACGACATGTCGAAGGCCAAGCGTGGCGCCGTGCTCCCTCCCGCGGGGAAGACCCGGATCACGATTTTCATTGACGACGCGATTCTGGAGGCCTTTCGCCGCCGTGCGGAAAAGGAAGGAAAGGGCTATCAGACGCTGATCAATGAAGCCCTGAGTGCCTCTCTGGGAAAAAACAATGCCCTGGTGACAGTTGGCACACTGCGCAAGGTATTGCGCGAGGAATTGAACACGGCCTGATAATGCCACGCGCTCGGTAGGAATGCGGCCCTCGTCCTGCGGCGACTGACTTTCACCTGCCACGCACCACGCCGGTATCGATGCTCCTGACTGTGCGCTGTTCGTCGGCATCATTCTTTCTCCATCTCCTTGTCTGGCGCCTCCGCAACCTGCATCGGCGTCGGCTTCCCCCCAAAACTGAACACCTCATCCACCTGCAACCCCTTCGGAATCTGGTGGGTGATGAAGAGCAGCGTCACCTTGCCTTTGAGTTGGTTGATGGTCTGGGCGAAGTGTTCGGCGGTGGCTTGATCCAGGTTGGAGACGGCTTCGTCGAAGATGAGGATCTTCGGGCGTTTCAAGAGCGCGCGGGCGATGGCCAGGCGCTGGCGCTGGCCGCCGGAGAGGCCGACGCCGTGTTCGCCGATGGCGGTCTGGTAGCCCTGCGGCAGTTGCTCGATGGTGTCGTGGATCTCGGCCAGCTTGCAGGCTCTGATGACGTCCTCGAAGCCGGCGTGCGGGTGGGCCATGACGAGGTTGTCGTAGATCGTGCCGGCGAAGAGCACGGTCTCCTGCGGCACGATGCCGTAGGTTTGCCTCAGTTCGTTGGCGGCGAGGTGGCGGATGTCGCGCCCGTCGAGGCGGATCTGGCCTTCGGTGGGTTGATAGAAGCCCTGCAGGAGTTTCGCCAGCGTGCTCTTGCCGCAACCGGAGGGACCCATGAGCACGGAGAGGTGGCCGGGCTTGAGCATCAGGTTGAGGTTGCGGTAGAGGAAGGGGTGCTGCTCGGAATAGCGGAAGCTCAGGCTCACGAGGTCGATGCGCCCGGCCCCGCCGGCTTCACGGTGCGGGATGAGGGCATGCGGTTCGGCGGGGGCGTCCATGAGGTCGCCGAGGCGCTTCACGGCAATGCTGGCCTGCTGGAATTCCTGCCACAGGCCGACCAGGCGCAGCATGGGCTGGCTCATGCGGGAGGCGAACATCTGGAAGGCCACCAGCATGCCGACGGTGAAGCCGTCGCCGCCCTTGCCATTCTCCATCACCCGCAATGCACCGACAAC
>JADFDU010000034.1 GCA_018262775.1 Rhodocyclaceae bacterium | reverse complement strand
GCGCGTGCTCGGCTACCTGCAGCAAAGCGCGCTCGCCGCCTGATTCAGGCCTGGCCGATCATCCCGCCCGTGGGCGAGCTGGGCGAGGCGGTGTAGAGCTTCCTCGGCATGCGTCCGGCGCGGAAGGCTTCCCTTCCCGCCTCGACCGCCTTCTTCATGGCGGACGCCATCAGCAGCGGATTCTGCGCGCCGGCAATCGCCGTGTTCATGAGCACGCCGTCGCAGCCCAGCTCCATGGCGATGGCTGCATCCGAGGCCGTGCCGACGCCGGCGTCGACCAGCACCGGCACTTTCGCACTGTCGATGATGAGGCGCAGGTTCCACGGGTTGAGGATGCCCATGCCCGAGCCGATGAGCGAGGCCAGCGGCATCACCGCCACGCAGCCGATCTCCTCCAGCCGCTTGGCCTGGATCGGGTCGTCGGCGCAATACACCATCACCTTGAAGCCGTCCTTCACCAGCGTCTCCGCCGCCGCCAGCGTCTGCGGCATGTCGGGAAACAGCGTCTGCGCATCGCCCAGCACTTCCAGCTTGACGAGGTCGTGGCCGTCGAGCAGCTCGCGCGCCAGGCGCAGCGTGCGCACGGCATCCTCCGCCGTGTAACAACCGGCGGTATTCGGTAGCAGGGTGTATTTGGAAGGGGGGAGATAGTCGAGCAGGCTCGGCTGGCCCGGCTCTTGGCCGATGTTGGTGCGGCGGATCGCCACCGTGATGATGTCCGCGCCCGAGGCCTCGATGGCCGCGCGCGTCTCGTCGAAATCCTTGTACTTGCCGGTGCCGACGAGCAGGCGCGACGAATAGGCCTTGCCGGCGATGATCAGAGGGTCTTGCATAGGGTTCTCACCTGGTTCGTCATTCCCGCGTCCCAAAGGGATTTCCTTCGGTCAAAGGCGGGAATCCATAAATTCAATTACCCGCCGCCGACAGCCGCAACGATCTCGATGCGGTCGCCTTCGGCAAGCGACGTCGCGGCATGCGCGCTCTTCGGCACGATCTCGCCGTTGCGCTCGACCGCCAGGCGCCTGCCTTCGAGTTCCATGTCGCGTAGCAACGCCGCCACGGAATGACCGGGGGCGACGCTGCGCTTCTCGCCGTTGACGCTGATGTCCATGGGAAGATTTTAACAGGTTGGATAGCGACAGAATCGGCAGTAAAATGCCGCCTGCTGCGGGTGTAGTTCAATGGTAGAACGGCAGCTTCCCAAGCTGCATACGAGGGTTCGATTCCCTTCACCCGCTCCAAGTCAAATAAGCCGGCTCATGAGCCGGCTTATTTGACTTGTGGCTGGTGCTGGGTTGAGATCCCTCTGGTTCGAAAACGAGCGTAGCGAGTTTCAGTGAAGGCTCACTTGCCGTCAGGCAAGTTAAGCTCCGCAGGAGCGGCCGGAACTACAACACGCAGCGCAGCGGCTTGTTGCGGCGAAGGCTAACATCGCGCAGCGATATTAAGCGCCGAAGGCGCGGCCGCAGTCAATCCCTTCACATACAACGCTAATCACCCAGATTTCGATAACGCCCGCCATGAAACAGCAGCGGCGGCTTGTTCTGGCGGCTGCAGGTTTCGACGCGGCCAATGAAAATAAGGTGGTCGCCGCCGGCATATTGGTTTTCGTTGCGACACTCAAGAACGGCGCAGCAGCCGGACAGCAGCGGCACGCCGCCGCGGCCCGCGCGCCAGTCGATATCGGCGAACTTGTCGCTGTTGCGCTGGGCGAAGCACTCGGAAACCGCCTGCTGGTCGGCCGCCAGCACATTCACCGCGAAGTGGCTGGCCGCGCGGAACGCCGCGATGTTTGGCGAAGCCAGGGACAGGCTCCAGAGAACCAGCGGCGGGTCGAGCGAAACGGTGTTGAAGGAGTTCACCGTCAGGCCGATGGCGCGGCCGTCGGGGTCGAGCGCGGTCACCACCGTGACGCCGGTGGCGAAGGCGCCGAGCGCATCGCGCAGGGCGCGGTGCTCGATGTCCGTCCACGCATCCTGATGGTTTTCTCGCGGCATGTTCATGGTTTTGTTATCGGAGCGGCAACGGTGTTGCTTTAGAATTCAAGCAAGACTATCCCGCCCGCGCCCGCCTGACAAGCAATAGCCGCAACTGCCCCATGGTTACCGATGCCGCTGCCGACGCCTTTTCGTCTCGCCTGATCCGCTGGCAGAAACAGGCCGGCCGCCATGACCTGCCCTGGCAGCAGCGCGGCCGCAAGCGCGACCCCTACCGCATCTGGCTCTCCGAGATCATGCTGCAGCAGACACAGGTGGCGACGGTGATTCCCTACTACCGACGCTTTCTCGCGCGCTTTCCCGACATCGCCAGTCTTGCGGCAGCGCCGTCGGAAGAGGTCATGGCGCTGTGGAGCGGGCTGGGCTACTACGCGCGGGCGCGCAACCTGCAACGAGCGGCGCAGATAATCGTCGCGCAATGTGGCAGAGGCGGGGGCGGCCGTTTCCCGCGCAACGTGGCCGACATCGAAATGCTTCCCGGCATCGGCCGTTCCACCGCCGCTGCCATCGCCGTCTTTGCCTTCAACGCACGTGCGGCCATCCTCGACGGCAATGTCAAGCGCGTGCTGGCGCGTGCCTTCGCCATCGCGGGCTTCCCTGGCGAAAAAGCCGTGGAAGCGCGCCTGTGGGCGCTGGCCGAAAAGCTGCTGCCGAAGCGTGAAGTGGCTGGCTACACGCAGGGCCTGATGGACCTTGGCGCGACGCTGTGCGCGCGCGCCAGGCCACGCTGCGACGCGTGTCCGCTGGCGTCGATTTGCGTGGCGCGGCGGGAAGGGCGCATTGCCGAATTACCGACGCCACGACCACGGCGCAGCGTGCCGCAGCGTGCCGTCACCGTGCTGGTGCTGCGCCATCGCGGCCGCGTGCTCATGGAGCAGAGACCCGCCAAAGGCATCTGGGGCGGACTGCTGTCGCTGCCGGAACTGCCGGACGGGAAGCTGCCGCGGCCGCTTGCGGATGCGCAGCCGCTGCCCGTGGTGCGCCACGCCTTCACGCATTTCCGCCTCGACATCACGCCGCTGCTGTGCAAAGTCAGTCGCTGCAATACGCCGGCAGGCGGCGTCTGGCTGAGCCTGAAGAAACTGGACGGGGCGCCGCTGCCGGCGCCGATCCGCAAGATTCTGGAGAAACTTCCTTGATCAGCCGGCCTGTCCTCCCCCCTTTGTAACGCAATTATATACTTGACAAACCCATGTCTACTCCCTATGATTCAGTCATAGGAGATAGACATGACGCCGCAAGAACTTGAAATCGTCCGAATCAACGCCCGCATTACCGCGATTGAAACCTGTCTTGCAGGTCTGCTAAGTGGCGTGCGTGCATTCCCAGATGTTCAGAAAGCACTTTTGCTGAAACTGGACGAATTGCCTCAATCGCTTTCATCAATGACGATTCCGGGCCTTGATGCGGCTCACTCTGACATGCTGGCCGGAGAAGCACAGCAGGCCGTGACTGATCTTGTGTCATTCGTGAAATCCCATATCGGTAAATAATCATGAGCAACTTAAACGCCCCGCACTTCCAAGACCCCGACAAGGCCCGCCAGTATCTTGAGGCGGTGCGCTGGCCTAATGGCCCTGTCTGCCCGCATTGCGGCAGCATGGAAGGCCACTACGCCATTCAGGGCAAGTCGGCACGTCCCGGCCTCTACAAGTGCAAGGATTGCCGTGAGCAATTCACCGTCACAGTCGGCACGGTGTTTGAGCGTTCTAAAATCGGCCTTCATGTCTGGCTGCAAGCTGTTTATCTGCTCTGCTCTTCCAAGAAGGGCATCAGCAGCAAGCAGATCGAGCGCATGCTTGGCGTGACCTACAAGACAGCTTGGTTCATGACTCACCGTATCCGTGAAGCTATGGCCTCTAGCCCTGATGGCTTGTTAGGCGGTGGCGGTGGCACTGTGGAAGCCGATGAGACCTATTGGGGCAAGAAACCCGGCACCGTGAAACGCCGTGGCTACGCTCACAAGAACCCCGTTGTCTCGCTGGTAGAGCGAGGCGGGAAGGTGCGCTCTTTCCATGTCGCAAACGTCAAGGTTTCCACCATCAAAGAGATTCTTGTCTCCAACATGGATAAGTCGGCCAACCTCATGACCGATGAGGCTTATGCCTACACCATCGCTGGCCGCGAATTCGCTTCTCATGGCGTGGTTGCTCACGGCAAAAAGGAATACTCGCGCGGCAACAACCACACGAACACGATTGAGGGTTACTTCTCAATCTTCAAGCGCGGCATGGTTGGCACATATCACAAGTGCGGAGAGCAGCACTTGCAACGCTACGCCAATGAGTTCGACTTCCGCTATAACCATCGCTCCGCGCTTGGCGTGGATGATATCCAGCGCACGGAAGCAGCGCTTAAGGGTATCGGTGGAAAACGCCTTACCTATCGGCGGATTGGTGTTACGCAAGCCCAGGAAATAACCCCCTAGAGCGGGAAATACAACCCACTACATCTAGTTGGCATACCACATTGATTACACAAGTAAATTTGATATCTATTTGTTTTTAAACGAATAAATAATTCAAAAACCCTGTTCACTTATCCAGAATTGGAAGTTATGATTATTGCGCATCAAGGAATTGGTGCGCAGAAGTAAAAGCCCGCACTGGTTGACGCCAGTGCGGGCTCGGTGCCCCGGTAGCTTAATTGGAAAAAGCTCCCCTCCCGTAAAGTGAAGATGCAGGTTCGAATCCTGCCCGGGGTGTTCTGAAAATATACCTGTGTAATTTCCTGCCCGCAATGAATTTATTTTATGAGTTACCACACACAGCACATTGACCGACCCGCTTTGTTCTGGCAATAAACCAACTAAACCGGCACTCAGCCGGTTTTCTTTTTTTGCTTCGGTTTCGGTTTAACCTTATGCGCTGGCGGTGCGCTGAGTATCTTTCTCAGCGCGTCGTCGAAAGGCAAGCGCGGTAATTCCTGCGGTTCTTTCTTTTGGGGCTTAGTCATGGATAAAGGTAAACACGATAAATACTACCTGGCCCTTGGAAAGTTCATTGATGCGTTCTCACGCGCCGAAGCCGCTGTGCAAGTTGTACTCTGGCAAATTGCTGACATTGAAAACAGTGTAGCGAAAGCAATTTTCTCAGGCACCAGAACCCGGATTGCAATTGACTACATACGCCGGATTACGGAGGCTCAAAATCAAGCCATCCCACAGCACATTCAAGACGCATTTAATCACCTAAACACAATCAATACTACGCGGGACAATATAGTCCACTTTGGGGCAAGCGAAAATGACGATGGGTCAATCCTCATTTCCAACAGACTGATAGCCCACACAGAAAAATCATTAAAGGAATTCCCCATATCCCACGTCTTGCTTTACGAAATGTCGAGCGACCTTGCGACGATCACGGTTAGGCTAATTTCCCATTTCTACGGACGCCCTGATGATGAGTCCGACGAGGATTGGGCCGAGACACTTCAGATCGCGCACGCTCCATTTCGATATAAACCGCCTCAACCAAATAATACGGATCGCAAGACTCGCAAAGCCAGCGGTAAGTCTCAACGCCAGCGGAAACCATCTCTGGAGTAACTACCGGCCTATCACTATCTTCGACAACGGTATTTTTCATGGGTTCGTCACGTATATAATTCCGTTTTCAAAGGGGGAGACTTATTTCACCAGCCCGCGCTGGGAAAGGTACTTGAAGACGATCTCCAGCCGCGAGACCGGATCTTCCAGCTCGAGCAGTTTCTGCCGTGCGAGAGCCGGGATCGGCAGCAGTTCGCTGAAGCGGTAACCGACCCAGGCTACGTCGTCGAAGTGGTGCGGCGGGGGAAAGCGCTCGGCGCCGCCATCCGCCGCCATCGCCTGCAGCAGCGGCACGAGCTTGGCGAGCGCCTCGGGCACCGGCAAGGTTGCCTCGACGGGGATCGGCTCGACGCGGGCGTGCAACAGGCCTTCGCGATCGGCCTCGCTGGAGAGGATGCGGAAGCGGCCTTCGCCGCGCACCGTGATGTTGAGAATGCCCGGCTGCGTCATGTCCCAGGCGACGATGCGCGCTTCCGTGCCCACCGCATGCGGCTGCGCCGGCGCGCCCACTTCGGTGCCTTCGGCGATGAGGCAGATGCCGAATGTGCTTTCATTCTTGAAGCAATCCTTCACCAGCGTCATGTAGCGCTGCTCGAAAACGCGCAGGCTCAGCGTGCCACCGGGAAAGAGCACGGCATTGAGGGGAAACAATCGCAGCTCGGCAGCTTGCGGCGCGGCGTCACGCCGTGGGGGAAATTTGAATATCGGCAAGATCAGGTTCTGTCGTTCGTTGCTTCGCCGGGGAGCGCGGCGGTGGATGCGATTTCCTCAAGCAGCTTCGCCGCGGCGAGGCCGTTGGCCAGCCCGAATAGTAACGCGGCCAGGGCGAAGAACGGCAGCAGGTAGAGCAGGCCGTCGTGCGGCACCAGCCACAGCCGCGCCACCAGCAGCTGGCCGGCGATGTGGGCAAAGGCGGCGGCGAGGCTCTGGCTCACCGGGCCGAACCAGCGCGCCGGCAGGTGCATGGCCAGCCCCAGCGCGACGAGGCTGGCGAGCGCGCCGGAAAGACTAAGAAAAAAACCCGGCGCGAGGAACTGGCCGAGCAGCAGGCTGCCCGCCACCACGCGCAGCAGCGTCACCCAGACGGCGTCGCGCCAGCCGTAGCGCGCCAGCACGATGAGCGTGATGATGTTGGCCAGGCCCGGCTTCACGCCCGGCAGCGGCATGGGGATCGCCGCCTCGACCACCGACAGCGCGATGGCCGCCGCCGCATAACGGGCGATGCGGCGGTCGTCGGCGGTGGGGATGAGCTCAATAGGCGAGGCTGTCATGATCCGCACTGCGTCCGGCGATGGACAGGCTGAGATGGCTGGGCGCGCAGATGGCGATGGCGTTGGGCCGCGTCAGCCAGCCCTGGCGCACGCAGTACTGGCGCGGGCCGGGATCGGCAGCGACGCGGGCGCGCCCCGGCTGTACCTCTATGACGCTGGTGCCGAGTGCACCCGCCACCTCGATGCGTCGCTTCTGCGTGAGGGGCAATTCGGCAACGACGACGCCGTCGCGTCGCACCACTGCTTTTTCCGCCACACCGCCGGAAAAGGCGACCGGCGCCAGGGCTGCGGTGCCTGCGGCGAAGAGCAGGAACATCCCCCAGTCGCCGGGTTTCATGAAGCGCAGGAATTTTTTCACCGGGGTTTACCCGCTCCCCCGGCCCCCGCTCCGCGCCCCACGGCCGGCTTTGCACAGCCGACCGGCTCAGGCGGCGCGAAGCATGCTTCGCGAAACCCCTCCTTCGCCCCGCTTGCGGGAGAGGGGAGGATTCGGCCGCGCTGCGCGCCGCTCATGTGATGGCGCGATGGCGTACCAGCACGCGCGCCTGCTCGCGAAACTCATGCGCCAGCCACTCGGCGAGGTACACCGAGCGGTGCTGGCCGCCGGTGCAGCCGAGCGCTACGGTGAGGTAGCTGCGGTTGTCGCGCACGTAGGCGGGCAGCCAGTCGGCGAGGAAGCGGCGGATATCCTGCGCCATCTTGCGCACGGGCTCCTGCCCTTCGAGGAAGCGCGCCACCTCCGCGTCGCGGCCAGAGAGCGGGCGCAGCAGCGGATCGTAATGCGGGTTGGGCAGGCAGCGCACGTCGAAGACCAGGTCGGCATCGAGGGGAATGCCGTGCTTGAAGCCGAAGGATTCGAACAGCAAAGTCAGCCCCTGCGATACGCCGAGTTGGGCAAAATCGAGGATCCAGGCGCGCAGGGCGTTGGGATGCAGGCTGCTAGTGTCGATGCGGTTGCCCAGGCCGGCGATGTTTTCCAGCATCTCGCGCTCGCGCACGATGGCCTCGGCGAGCGTGGTGTCGTCGTTCGACAGCGGGTGGCTGCGCCGCGTCTCGGAAAAGCGCGCGATCAGGGAGTCGTCGCGCGCTTCGAGGAAAAGGAAGCAGGGCTCGGTGCCCCCGGTACCCCCCGTACCAATTGCGCGCAGGTCACGCAGCACCTGCGGCAGCGCGGCGATGGAAGCGCCGGCGCGCACGTCGATCGCCACCGCCATCCTGGCGCAGCCCTCGTCGCGCTGCTGGCGCACCAGCTGCGGCAGCAGCGTCGTCGGCAGGTTGTCCACGCAGTAGTAGCCGGCGTCCTCGAGCGCGCGCAGGGCGATGCTCTTGCCGGAGCCGGACAGGCCGCTGATGAGGATGAGGTGCATGGAGATGCGGACGATTGGAAACGGCTCAAGCATAGCCAAAAGCGCCGCTTCTTGCCATCATTCGCCGTGCCCTCACCTACCCACACACGTACCCACACCACGGAGACGGCCATGACCTTTGAAACCCTGCGCTACGAAACCGCGGATCGCATCGCCCGCATCACCCTCGACCGCCCCGAGCGGCTGAATGCCATCAACGAGAAGATGCCCGGCGAGATCCGCGCCGCGGTGGAACGCGCCAACGCCGACGACGCCATCCACGTCATCGTCCTCGCCGGTGCCGGGCACGGCTTCTGCTCCGGCTACGATCTGAAGGCCTTCGCCGAGACGAAGGGCGAGAACCCCGGCGTGCAATCGATGCCGTGGGACCCGATGATCGACTACCGCTTCATGAAACAGTGCACCGACGATTTCTTCTCGCTGTGGCGCTCCTACAAGCCCGTCATCTGCAAGGTACACGGCTACGCGGTGGCGGGCGGCAGCGACATCGCGCTGTGCGCCGACATCGTCGTCATGGCCGAGGACGCGAAGATCGGCTATCCGCCGGCGCGCGTCTGGGGCTGCCCGACGACGGCGATGTGGGTGTACCGTCTCGGCGCCGAGAAGGCCAAGCGCATGCTGCTCACCGGCGACCTCGTCGACGGCCGTCAGGCGAAGGACATGGGGCTGGTCTACGACGCCGTGCCGGCGTCCGAGCTCGACGCCGCGGTCGATGCACTCGCCGCGCGCATGGCCGGCGTGCCGAAGAACCAGCTCATGATGCAGAAGCTGATGATCAACCAGGCCTACGAGAACATGGGCCTCGCCACGACGCAGATGTTCGCCACGCTCTTCGACGGCATCACGCGCCACTCGCCGGAAGGCATGTGGTTCAAGTCCTATACCGAGGAACACGGCTTCCACGAGGCGGTACGCCTGCGCGACTCGGGCGAGCCGATCCCGGGTTCGAAGCGTTAGCGGCGTGCGCCCGATGGTGGCACAATCGCGGCTTTGCGTTCGCGCCGCCGTGCGCCCCACAGCTTCCCCATGCGCCTGAAAAAATTCATACCGAAAATCCTGCGCCCCCTCTTCGAGGAGCGCGACGACGGCAACGACATGATCCCGCCCAAGGCGCTGAGCTTCGTCGGCAAGGGCGACTTCGTCAAGATCGGTCGTGAGTTCCGCCAGCACTTCGTCGAACTGGCCGGCCTGCAGCCTGGCCATCGCGTGCTGGACGTCGGCTGCGGCATCGGCCGCATGGCGATCCCGCTTACGGAATACCTCTCCCCGGCCGGCGGCTACTGGGGCTTCGACATCGTGAAGAAGGGCATCGACTGGTGCAGCGAGCGCATCACGCCGAAGTTCCCCAATTTCCATTTCCAGCACAGCGACGTCTACAACAAGCACTACAACCCGGACGGCCAGGCGCGCGCCTGCGACTACCGCTTTCCCTTCGAGGATGATTTCTTCGACTTCATCTTCCTGACCTCGGTATTCACCCACATGGTGCCGGCGGACCTGGAGAACTACCTGAAGGAAATCGCCCGCGTCCTCAAGCCCGGCGGCACGTGCCTGATCACCTTCCTTCTGCTCAACAAGGAATCCTCCGGCCTGATCCGCGACGGCAAGAGCGACCTCGATTTCGTGCATGAGATGGACGGCTACTTCACGACCAAGCCGGCCGATCCGGAGGCGGCCATCGCCTACGACGAGGGGGTCGCCCTGAAGTTCCTCGATCAATGCGGGCTGGCGGCCGAACCGCCGGTACGCTACGGCTCCTGGTGCGGCCGGAAAAAGTACCTGTCCTATCAGGACATCGTTATCGCCCGCAAGCCCGGGGCGGCGTAGCGGCCGCGCCAATCCATGTCCGCCGACAGATGACTGAAGACGCCGGCCGCCACCGCCGCGGCGTGGCGCTGATGGTCTGCGCCGGGCTGCTGTGGAGCATCGCCGGCGTGTTCACCCGCCACATCGAACAGGCGCCGCGCTGGGAGACGACCTTCTGGCGCTCATTCTTCTGTGCGCTGGCGATGGCCGTCATTCTCCTCGTCCTGCATCGCGGCCGCGCCGTCGCCGAGGTCGTCCGACTCGGCCGCGTCGGCTTCGTCTCCGGTGCGCTGTGGGCGGTGATGTTCACCGGTTTCATGCTGGCCCTGACGCAGACGAGCACCGCCAACACATTGGTCCTGACCAGCCTCGCCCCGCTCACCGCCGCCCTCTTCGCCTGGCTGCTGCTCGGCGAGCGCGTGCCGGCCCGCACCTGGCTGTTCATCGGCGCGGCATTCGTCGGCATCCTCGTCATGTTCGGCGGCGAGGCGGGCGGCGGGCGCATGGCCGGCAACCTCATCGCGCTCATCGTGCCGCTGGCGGCCGGACTCAATTTCGTGCTCATGCGCAAGACCGGCGCGCGCATCAACCTGATTCCCGCCGTGCTGGTCGGCGGCCTGCTTTCCGCGCTGGCCACCTTGCCGCTGGCCTGGCCCTTCCTCGCCAGCTCGCGCGACCTCGCCCTCCTCGCCCTGCTCGGCGCATTGCAACTGGCCCTGCCCTGCGCGCTGGCCGTGATGGCGGCGCGCATTCTTTCCCCGACAGAAGTCGCGCTGATCGGACTGACGGAAGTGGTTTTCGGCCCGCTCTGGGCCTGGCTCGGCGCAGGAGAGGTGCCAACGACGCACGCGCTCACGGGCGGCGCCATCGTGCTCGCCGCGCTGGCCGCGCAGGCGCTCGCCTCCGGCGGCTGGCAGCCCCGCGCGCGCTAGTCGGCCAGCTGCGCGGGAATCCGCAACCCCATCACGCTTGCCGGCAAAAGTCAGTCGCCGCGATACGGCGGTCAATCAGGGCAATATCAGCGCAATGCGTGCTTTCGGCCAGGAGTGGCCGGACACCCGGGGGGTTGCCCCACTCTGAAACCTGCCAGCTACTCATGCGTAATCCTTGCCTGTCTCGAAACGACGCATTGCATTCCTCAGGCGACTGGCAATATCAGGGACGCTTTCAACCCACCAAGATGGGATTCCCGCAAACGCAACTCCCCGCCGTACATGCTCGCAAGATCCTCAACGATGGCGAGACCCAGGCCGGTACCCGGGATTTTTTCATCAGCACGTACGCCGCGCTTAACTAAATGATCCCGCTCCTTTTCATCGATCCCGCTGCCATCGTCATTGATACTCACCGAGAACTTGTCAGCGGTGGCTTCCACCTGAATTTCGATTCGGGACGTGGCCCACTTGGCGGCATTGTCGATCAGATTCCCCAGCATTTCCTGCAAGTCCTGCTCTTCGCCGCGAAACGCCAGGGCTTCGCCAACAGGAAGAACAATAAATTCGAGATTGCGGTCTGCATAAACACGTTGCATGACACGAACCAGTCCCTGGACAACCGCCTTTACCGGCGTCCGTACTCCAGGCAGGCGAACCGAGGCGGCCGCCTGTGCCCGGGTCAGGTGGTAATCGGCCTGCTTGCGCACCGCATCGACTTGCGCCAATACCAGACGGGCCAGTTCATCATCCTTTTTCTGCGGTGAACTGGCGGCATTGGCCAGCACGCTGAGCGGTGTTTTCAGGGCGTGGGCAAGGTTTCCCGCCTGAGTCCGCGCGCGCTCTACCACCTCCGCATTTTGTGCAAGCACGCTGTTGAACTCATTGACCAGCGGCATGATCTCGCTCGGGAATGTGCCTTCCATTTTTTGTGTGTCGCCATTCCTGACGCGCCCCAGTGCAGCATGCATGCTTCTAAGAGGCGCAAGCCCGATGATGACCTGCATCAGGGCAGCCATCGTCAGGCCGACGCCGAGTATGCCCAGGGCTAACCAGAGCTGGCCTTTGAAGTTTGCTACAGGCTCTGTCATCAGGCTTTCATCGGCTGCAACCATCAAGCGCAGGGGATGCGCATCGATCGTCACGCTACGCTCTACCACCTTCAAAATCACGCCTGCACTCAGATCTGCACCCAAGCCCGCACCCAGGCTTTTAGGTCCATCAATCCGGTGCTGATGTATTTCGCCATCCGCCAGGGAATCGGCTGGCACTGACAATGTTTCATCCCATAAAGAACGGGAACGCAGCAGCGCCTTTACTGCCGGATTATTGCTGCCGGCAATCTGGTCGATCTGCCAGTACACACCGGAAAGTGGCTTGTTGAGACGCGGATCGCTCAGAGCCGAGCGCAATTGGAGCTGGTTCTGCTCATTCAGAACCAGCTGGGCCGTTAGCTGATCCAGATGATTCTTTAGTTCGGCAGTGAACTGGGCCTCGACATGTTGATGGAACAGTTTGCCAAGCCCCCAGCCGGCGGCGAATATGGAAACAATGATCCAGAAAAGCGTGCCCGCCAGCAGACGTACGCGCAAAGAGCCGTGCAGAGGGAACGGATTCATGCGGTTTTGTTGAGTCGATAGCCAAGCCCGCGCACGGTTTCAATCAGGCCGGGGGGCAGCTTCTTGCGCAAGCGGGCAATGAATACCTCGACGGTATTCGAGTCGCGATCAAAATCCTGGGCATAGATGTGCTCGGTCAATTCTCCCCGAGAGACAATTTCACCCTGATGGTGCATCAGATAAGCCAGTACAAGATACTCATGGCTGGTCAGGGTCAGGGCGGTCCCATCAACGCTGGCACGACTGCTGCGGGCGTCGAGCGTCAGCGGCCCGCAGACCAGTTCGGTACTGGCATGCCCGCTGGCACGACGAATCAGGGCGCGCAGTCTTGCCAGCAACTCTTCCATGTGAAAGGGCTTGGTCAAATAGTCATCCGCACCGGCATCGATGCCCGCCACTTTCTCGTGCCAGGTATCTCGCGCGGTGAGGATCAGTACCGGCATGGTGCGGCCTGCGGCGCGCCATTTCTTGAGAACGGTAATGCCATCCATTTGCGGCAGGCCGATATCCAGAACGACGGCATCGTAGGGTTCGGTATCGCCCATGAAGTGGGCATCGCTGCCGCTGTGTGCCACATCCACCACATAGCCGGACGATTGAATGCCTTCGACAAGCTGTGCCGCGAGATTGACATCATCCTCGACGACCAGAATGCGCATCAGCGGCCATCTCCTGGACGAGGTTGTTTGCCAGGCTTTTCCTTGAGACCCAGAAGGGTGCCGTCCCGGGCGTTGATCTTCAGTTTGACCAAGGCGCCACCCTCACGCAATATCTTGATTTCATATAGCCATACACCCTTTTCGCGGTCGAGTTCAACCTCCATGACCTGGCCCGGATGCTCACGCTCGACCCGCTCCAGGATCGTGCGCAAGGGTAGAACTTCTCCTGCCTCAAGTGCCTGACGGGCACGGTCATGATCGCTGTCATCGCCAGCGTAGCTGGCCCCAGCGACCAGCATTGCAAGCATCGCCATACAGGACAGTGAGGACAGTTTGGACAGTGTGGTGTGCCATTTGGTGGTGATTCCCGACAACATTCTCTACTCCGCAGGTTTCCCGATAGGACGCTTATAACGCTTCGAATCTGAACGCGGGATGAACAGGCGATTCAGCATCCGTTCAGATGGGCTGGCGCATAGTCCGTTCCATAGTTCAATAAACGCCAGGAGCAACTCATGAAGAACAGGTTTGCAGTCACCCTAGGAATTGCCGCCATGGCAGTCAGCACCGCCATTCTCGCCGGGCCGCGTGAAGACCTGCTGGCGCAGTATGCCACCACCGCCAAGTCAGCAGGATTTTCGGCCGCGCGCGGCGAGACCCTGCATACGCAAAATTTTTCAGGAGGCAAGCCCGATACGCCGTCCTGCACTTCCTGTCACGGCAAGGATGCCCGGAGCGCGGGCAAGACGCTGACCGGCAAGGTCATCAAACCGCTTGCCGTATCGATGACGCCGACGCGCTATACCGACCCGGCCAAGGTCGAAAAGTGGTTCAAGCGTAATTGCACCGAAGTATTGGGGCGCGAATGTACCCCGCAAGAGAAAGGTGACTGGCTCACCTTTGCGCTTGGCCAGTAATGCCACCCAGACAAGGAGACTCCCATGCGCATTCCCTATCGTCCGCTGGCCCTGGCGCTGCTTACCCTGAGCTTCGCGGCCATTGTTCTGGACCGTGCGCAGGCCGGTGACAGCCATTTCTTTGCACCGGTTACCGATCCGGTGGTGAAGGAAGAGTGCGGCAGTTGTCATCTGGCCTTTGCGCCTTCCATGCTCCCCGCCAGTTCCTGGCAACGCATGATGGGCGAACTCGACAACCATTTTGGTGATAACGCCAGCGTTGATGCCGCCACCGCAGAAAAGATCACCCGTTATCTCGTCGCCAATGCGGGGGATGCGGGCGGCAAACGTTACAGCAGCAAATTGCTGAAGGGCGTCGCCGTGGGCAGCGCGCCGCAGCGCATCACCGAATTGCCCAGATGGGTACGCGAGCATCGCAAAGTGCCTGATTGGGAGTGGCGTCACAAGGATGTTCGCACCAAGGCGAACTGTGCCGCCTGCCATACGGATGCAGAGCAAGGCTATTACGACGAATGAAACCTTGAACATCAAATCCGAATACCCAACTCAGCCGGAGAACTTCACCATGCGTACTCTAATCACCGCCTCCCTGATTGCCATTGCGGCCATTGGCTTATTCACCACCACGCTGTATGCCCAGGGAAACCGTCCTGCGCAAGCTGCCAACACGGGCTGGCTATCGATTCCCGAGGTTCATGCCAGGCTGGAGTCTGCCGGCTATCGCAATATCGAGAAGATCGAGCGTGAACACGGCAGCTACGAGGTCAAGGCGACCGACCGTAATGGCCAGCGGATGAAGCTGTATGTGCATCCACAAACGGGCGAGGTCATCAGCCAGCGAGGGCGTGATTCGAAGCGTGATTCCAAGCGCGACAAGTCCGCCAGCGACGATTCAAAAAACAGCCAGCGCAACTCTGCTGACTGCAATAAACGTCGCTGTCGTGATGACCTGCCCCTGGCCGGAACACCCCGCCCCGCTGCGGCAAAATAACCAGCCAGGAGTTCTGCCATGAAAGTTCTACTCGGTTCGCTTCTCGCTATCGTCTCACTGGCCTGGGGTTGGGATCTGCTGGCCGCGGGCGGCAGCAGTGGCGGCAGTCTGCCCTGGGTTGTCCGCCAGGAAGCCCTCTACCTGAGTGGCTTGCTGTCCATTGCCCTGATGTCCCTGACGATGTTTCTGTCCACCCGTCCCGCCTGGCTTGAAGGCCCCCTCGGCGGCATGGATCGAATCTATCGTACCCACAAATGGGCCGGCATTCTCGCCGTGGGCTTTGCCGTGCTGCACTGGCTGATCGAAGAAATTGTCGGCGATATCCTGAAGGCGACAATCGGTCGCGAGGGCCGCATACCGAAGGAGAAGTACGCCGGTTTTCTGGAGGTGATGCGCGACCTGGCCGAGGACATGGGGGAATGGGCGTTCTATGTCGTACTGATCATGCTGGCCATCACGCTGTGGAAGCGCTTTCCCTACAAAACCTGGAGATTTCTCCATCAGGCAATGCCGGTGATCTACCTGATGCTGGTATTACATGCGGCCATGCTCGCACCCGTTGATTATTGGGCCCAGCCCGTGGGAATCCTCCTGGTGCTACTCGGTGCCGGTGGCATTTATGGCGCCGTGCATTCTCTGTCAGGCCGTATCGGACGCAAACGCCAGGTGAGGGGCACGGTCACCGCCATCGAGCATCCTGCTGCCGATGTACTCAGCGTCAGTTGCCAACTCGACAATCGCTGGCGTGGTCACCGCCCCGGTCAATTCGCATTCATTTCGTTTGACGAGAAGGAAGGTGCCCATCCGTTCACGATTGCCAGTGCGGATCGGGGTGACCGCAACATCAGTTTTCAGATCAAGGCACTGGGCGACTACACCCGCAATCTTGGAAAACGTCTTGAAATCGGTCAGGCCGTCAGGCTTGAAGGGCCTTATGGCCGTTTTGATCTGGCCCGCCTGGATTCGCGCGCCCGGCAAATCTGGATTGCCGGCGGTATCGGCGTGACGCCTTTCCTCGCATGGCTTGACTCCCTGCAGGCAAATCCCGGCAAGGTTGCAGCAGAGCTTCACTACTGCACACGTGATCGAACCAGCGACCCCTTCGTTGCCCGACTTGAATCAAGTTGTGCGTCCTTGCCCGGCATTCGCCTGCATATTCATGGCGCCCAGCAGGGCGAGACCTTGAGCGCCAACGACGTGTCGCTGGCCAAGGATGGGGCCCGTCGATCCGAGATCTGGTTCTGCGGGCCGCAAGGATTGGCTGAGAAGCTCAAGCAGGAAATGCAGGCTTTAGGTCACAGCAAATTCAGCTTCCACCAGGAAGCCTTTGAAATGCGGTGATGCTGTTTATCCATCTCATCCTCAAGGAAGGCCTGCTGCCCTACCTCACCGACAACGCCCGCAGGGCGAAAGTCAGTCGCTGCAATACGGCGGCGAAGCAGGGCAAGGTGAGCTTACGGCCACAAGGAGACGGGAGACGGCCACGAATGTTGGTTCCCCACCTATCCAAGGTGATTTGTACTATGCCACCCAGTTGGCGAGCCCCTGCTGCACCTGGTAATGAACCGCTGTGCGGCTATACTCGATTCGTACCTTGCACCAGCGCCTGCACCGCAAATTGTTTGTCATGCGCTAACGTACTGTAAAGGAGCCCCACCATGAAACACTCTCCCTTTCTGCGTCGTGGCTTGCTGGCCCTGTCACTGGGCCTGGCCGCCCTGCCGACATGGGCCGATGACGATTGCGATGCGCCGGTAGAGCGCTGGCAGTCACGCGAGGCCGTGCGGCAGATGGCCGCCCGGCAGGGCTGGCAAATCCAGCGGCTGAAGATCGACGACGGCTGCTACGAAATTCGCGGTACAGACTCTCAAGGCCGCACCTTCAAGGCCAAAATCGATCCGGAAACTTTGAAGGTATTGAAGATGAAACAAGGGGAACGCCAGCGTTCCCGAGAGCGCGACCGTGAGCACGCCGCGCCGCAATCGAGTGGCGCCGCCGCATCGCCCTCATTCACCCCTGGCGCCGCACCGCGCGGCCAGACCAAGTAATTCCCTCACTGGAGCGTAACCATGTCCAAACTACTTTTGACCACGATAGCCACCGCCTGCGCGCTGACCCTTCCCACTCTGGCGCACAGCCGCCCGCTCACGCTCACTGCCCAGCTCAAGAACTACGGCGGCAACGGCGCCTACCTGGCCGCGTACCTGACCGATGCCAAAGGAGCCTATGTACGCACGCTGTGGGTAGCCGGCGGCAAGGCCAAGTACTACAAGCACCTGTCGGACTGGAGCCGCCTCTCAAGCGGTGACGCCAAGCGCCTTGCCGGCGTGACCGGCGCCAGCGTGGGTGCAGGGCGCACGCTCAAGGTCACGGCCGACCTGGCCGATGCACTGATTGACGCAGGCTACGAAATCCGCATCGACGCGGCTGCGGAAGACATGCGCGACAGCCCGTCGGAAATCCGCGTGCCGCTGTCCACCGGCAACGTCGGCAAACCGCAGCCCGGCAAGCAATACATCCAGTCGCTGACCTTCCAACTGTAGTCAAGGAAGGACGCGCGCATGGGCTGGAAGGCAATCCACCGCTGGCTGGGCCTGACGATTGGGACACTGGCCGTGGTGCTGGGCATCACCGGTGCCCTCCTGGCGTTCGACCCGATGCAGCAGGCCTGGCAGGCCCCCGCCGCACCGGGCGACCTGTCAGTAGCCACGCTGGTGGAGCACGTGACACGCACCATCCCGGGTGCTGAAGAAATTCGCCACCTGCCCTCGGGCACCGTCGTGGTATTCGGCTTTGTCGGCGACCAGGCGCAGGCGCACTACGTGGACCCGACCGACGGTCGGGTGCTGGGCGCCTGGCAGCCTTCGGCGCTGCCGCGCTGGGTGAAGAACCTGCACCGCTCGCTGCTCCTGGGCGACGCCGGGCGCTGGGGTGCGGCGGGCATTGCGCTGGTCATGACCTTGATATGCGTCTCAGCCCTGGTGCTGCTACTGCGCCGCATGGGCGGCTGGCGGCGGCTGGCGGCGCGGGTGCGTGGCTCGCTGGCGCAGCGCATCCACGTGGTAACAGGCCGGGTGGTGCTGGCGGTGCTGTGCCTGACCTCGCTCACGGCGCTGACCATGAGCGCCTCGACTCTGGGACTGGTGGAACTGGACGCCGGGACCGAGCCTGATGTGGTTTCCGTAGCCACCGGCCAGACGGTCCTGCCTGGGGCGCAGCTACCCATGCTGCAAAGCCTCTCCATGCGGAACTTTCTCAAGCTGAATTTTCCCGATACGGCTGACCCGGAGGACACCTGGAAGGTCGCCACCCGTCAGGGCGAAGGCTGGATCGATAGCTACTCGGGGCAGACGCTGGCCTGGCAAGACCTTACCCTGGCGCAGCGCATCTACGACTGGGCCCTGGTGTTGCACACCGGTGAAGGGGCCTGGCCCTGGGCCTTGGTGCTCGCGCTCGTGGGCGCCAGCGTGCTGCTGTTCTGGCTGTCGGGCGTCGTCATCTGGTGGCAGGCACGCCGCCAGGCACCGCACATCACAGGCAACAGCCCGCTGGCACAGGCCGACGTGCTCATCTTCGTCGCTAGCGAAGGCGGCAGTACCTGGGGCTTTGCCCAGGCGCTGCACGACGCGCTGGGCCACAACGGCCACCGCGTGTACACCAGCGCACTGGAGCATTTCCGAACCACGACCGCCGCACGGCAGGTGTTTGTGCTGGCGGCAACCTATGGCGAGGGCCAGGCGCCGGCCCACGCCAGCAACGCCCTGGAGCGCATGGAACGGCTCAGCGCCGGCGTCGTGCCGGTGACGGTGCTGGGCTTTGGCGACCGGCAATACCCGGCCTTCTGCGCCTTTGCCGAGACGCTGGAGAAAACGCTGCGTGCACAAGGCTGGCCCGCGCTGCTGCCGCTGGAGTGCATCCACCAACAATCAAGCCAGCAGTTCGCGCGCTGGGGCCAGGCCCTGGCGCAGGCACTGGGCGAACCCCTGGTGCTGGACTATGTGCCGCGCATGCCGCCCACCACCGCGCTCACACTCTTGACGCGCCAGGACTACCCGGGACTGGCCGACCAGCCCACGGCGATCCTGCGCTTTGCGTGGCCTGTACAAGGTTGGCAGGAACGCCTGCGCGGGCTCGGCCTGGCGCACTTTGCGGCGGGCGACCTGGTGGGCATCGTGCCACCGGGCTCGGCCGTGCCGCGCTACTACTCGCTGGCGTCCGGTTGGGAGGATGGGTTTCTGGAAATCTGCGTGCGCCAGATACCCGGCGGCCTGTGCTCTACGCACCTGCTGGGCCTGCAGCCGGGGGAGCACGTCGCCGCCTTCATCCGCTCCAACCCCGGTTTTGCGCTGCCGCGCACGCGGCGGCCCGTGCTGCTGATCGGAGCCGGCACGGGC
>JADFDU010000033.1 GCA_018262775.1 Rhodocyclaceae bacterium | reverse complement strand
GTATAGCCGACGAGGGTCACGCCGTGTTTCACCACCGCCTGGCCGGGTTCGGTCAACTCGCAGTTGCCACCCTGCTCGGCCGCCATGTCGACGATGACGCTGCCCGGCTTCATGGACTTGACCATGTCGGCGGTGATGAGCCGGGGCGCGGGCTTGCCCGGGATCAGTGCGGTGGTGATGATGATGTCGACTTCCCTGGCCTGTTTGGCGTACATCTCGCGCTGGGCCTGCTGGAAGCCCTCGCTCATCACCTTGGCGTAGCCGCCGCCGCCGGAACCCTCTTCCGCGTAATCGACCTTGACGAATTCGCCGCCCAGCGACACGACCTGGTCGGCCACTTCGGCACGGGTGTCATTGGCGCGCACGATGGCGCCCAAGCTGGCGGCGGTACCGATCGCCGCCAGGCCGGCCACGCCGGCCCCGGCGATGAAAACCTTGGCCGGCGGAATCTTGCCGGCGGCGGTGATCTGGCCGTTGAAGAAACGGCCAAAGGCGTTGGCGGCCTCGATGACGGCACGATAGCCGGCAACGCCGGCCATGGAGGTCAGCGCGTCCATCTTCTGCGCGCGGCTCAGCGTGCGCGGCAGCGCGTCGATGGCCAGCACGGTGGCCTGCTTGGCGGCGAGCTGCTGCAAGAGTTCGGGATTCTGCGCCGGCCAGATGAAGCTCGCCAGCGTGCCGCCGGCCTTCATCAGGTCGACTTCCGCGGCGCTCGGCCCGCGCACCTTGAAGACGATGTCGGCTTTCGCCCACAAGGCGGCCGCACCTTCGATGACTTCCGCGCCCGCGGCGCGATAGGTGTCGTCGTTGAAATTCGCCGCGTCTCCGGCGCCGGTTTCCACCGCCACCGCAAAGCCCAGCTTGATGAGTTTCTCTACGACCTCGGGTACGGTGGCGACACGTTTTTCGCCTGCGGCCGTTTCCTTCGGCACACCAATGACCAGTGGCATGGTCTCCCCTTGATATGATTGATGGATTCGGTGCGTCGAACAGCCGCCCAGGACAGCGTTGACGCAAGGCCGCAATGATACTTTAATCGGCGCATGGATTGGAATTAGGGCGCCGTCATCCGCCCGGCTGTCACTTGAGAGGGAATGAGCCCATGAAAAAGCAGGCGCGCAAGCTCCGCTCGCAGAAGGTCGGCATGGCGCCGGGCACGCTGGTGCATGTCGGCGAACGCCGCACCGACCGGCCCGACATCACGCTGATCGAATTCGATGCCGACACGCTGCAGGAAAAGCGCTTCAAGTCCGTCGCCGAATCGCGCACGTACAGCCGCGGCAAGGGCATCCTGTGGCTGAACGTGCACGGCCTGCACGAGCCGGATGTCATGGCCGAGATCGGCCATCGCTTCACCCTCCATCCGCTAGTGCTGGAGGATATCCTCAACACCGACCAGCGGCCGAAGGTGGACGACTACGGCGACTACCTCTACATCGTCGCCCGCATTTTCGACTACGACGCGGCCTCTGGCAGCGTCGGCTCGGATCAGGTGAGCATCGTGCTCGGCGCGGACTTCGTGCTCACCTTCCAGGAGCGGCCCACCGGCACTTTCGATCCGCTGCGCGAGCGGCTACGGGGCGACAAGGGGCAGATCCGCAAGCTCGGCGCCGACTATCTCGCCTACTCGCTGCTCGACACGCTGATCGACCGCTACTTTATCGTGCTGGAGCAGATGACGGAACGCACCGAGGCGCTGGAGGACCGGCTGCTGCTGCAAGCCACCCCTGCACTGCTCAAGGAAATCCACGCGATCAAACGCGAAGCCATGACCCTGCGGCGGGCCATCTGGCCGCTGCGCGAAGTCATCAACAGCCTCACCCGCGCCGACCCGCGCTTCTTCAAGCCGGCGACCCAGCCCTATCTGCGCGACATTTACGACCACACCGTGCATGCCATCGAATCGCTGGAGGGCATCCGCGACCTCATCGCCGGCATGCTCGACATCTACCTGTCGAGCATGTCCAACCGGGTCAACCTGGAGGTGCGCATCCTCACCGTCATCACCACCCTGTTCATGCCGGCGGCACTCATCGCCGGCATCTTCGGCATGAACTTCAAGGCCATGCCGCTACTCGATGACAGCGGGGGGTTCCTCATATCGCTCAGCATGATGGCGGCCATTGCCGTGGTAATGGTTACGGTTTTCTGGCGGCGGCGCTGGCTGAAGTAGGCCTATCACCAGAGCCGTCCACAGACAGAACTGCAGCCAGAAACCCGCTGCTTGTTGAGCAGCAGGGTCTGCCGGCAGGTGCAAGCGGCTTTACGCTTTGGGAGGCGGGGATCCCCGCGGACCTGCAGGCGACTTCTGCTCGGCCTTCTTCCCCACCAGCTTGACGATCACCAGCGAGCAGTTGTCGCCGCTGCCGTTGCCACGGTCGCGCGCACGCTGGATGAGGATTTCCGCCGCCGCCCGCGGCGCATGGGCGGAGAGCACACCACCCAGCTCGGCATCGGAGAAGTAGGCCCACAGGCCATCCGAGCAGAGCAGGAAGGTGTCGCCGTCGGCCAGCGGCGTCGTACTGCCGTAGTCGATGGTCGGCTCGCGCTCGGAACCCAGACAGCCGAGGAGGACGTTCTTCTGCGGATGGTTCTCCGCCTGCTCCGGCGTCAGGTAGCCCTTCTTGAGCATCTCATTTACATAAGAATGGTCGGAACTGCGGCTGACCAGTTGGTCGCTGCGGAAATGGTAGATGCGCGAGTCGCCGCAATGCGCCCAGTCGACCCGGCCGGGCTGGAACAGCAGCACGCAGGCAGTGGTATGCGGGTCCTGCTCGCTGGTAAAGCGCGTCAGTTTGACGGTGATGTGCGCCTCGGCAATGATCGAGCCGAGCAGTTGCTCCGCTGATTCGTCGGCCGGCGCGTACACCTCGAAATTCTGCTGTGCCTTGTGCACCACCTGTTCCGCCGCCATCGCACCGCCGCTATGGCCGCCCATGCCGTCGGCCAGCACCGCCATGAACAGGCCGCGCCGGCTGGAATGGGGGAACAGGGCGACGCGGTCCTGCTGCTCCTTGCGGTCACCGATGTGCTGGGCAGTGCAGGTTTCTACGGACAGGGCCACTTTTGCACCTTCGAAATTTGCTGCAGCGACTTTAACATGCCGCCCGCGAGAGCAGGCATGCTCCATCCGCGTTGGGCGACAATACGCTCCATGCGATGGATGGGAACAGACTCTAGCCTCTGAGCTTTTCCTCTTCGCGCAACCGCAGCACGCGCCGCTGCACCTTGCCGGTGGTGGTCATGGGCAGGGCGTCGATGAACTCGATGGCCCTGGGATACTCGTAGGGCGCAAGGAACTGGCGTACATGGGCCTGCAGGGCGGCTTCGAGCTCGGCCGAGGCCTGCTGCCCCGGCTGCAGCACGATGAAGGCCTTGACGGTCGTGCCGCGTGTCTCGTCGGGCACGCCGATCACGGCGGCATTGGCCACCGCCGGGTGCTTCACCAGGCAGTTCTCGATCTCCGCGGGGCCGATGCGGTAGCCGGCGCTCTTGAACATGTCGTCGGCGCGGCCCTGGTACCAGAGGTAGCCGTCCGCGTCCATCTTCGCCAGGTCGCCGGTGCGGCCCCAGGCGGCCATGCCCTCGCCGGTGAACTTCTCCTGCGTCGCCTGCGGGTTCTTCCAGTATTCAATGAGAAACACCGGGTCGGGCTCGCCGTTGCAGGCGCGCTGCACGCACACTTCGCCCACCTCGCCCGGCGGCAGCGCCTTGCCCGCATCGTCCACCACCGCCACGCGGTGGCCCGGATAGGGCCGCCCCATGGCACCCGGCTTGGGCGGATAGGCTGCGGCGCAGCCGCCGACGACATAGTTGATCTCCGTCTGGCCGAAAATCTCGTTGATAGTCACGCCGAGCTGCTGCCGCGCCCAGTTGAACACCGTCTCGCCCACCGCCTCGCCGCCGCTCATGATGGTGCGCAGGTTGACATCGAAGCGCGCTTTCGGCTCCGGCACCGCCTTCATCATCATCTTCAGCGCCGTGGGAAAGAGGAAGGCATTGCGCACGCCGTACTTCTCGATCAGCCAGAAGGCCTTCTCCGCATCGAAGCGGCCGCGGTAGCCGAGGATCGGCATGCCGTAGTGCCAGGTCGGCAGCAGCGCGTCGAACAGCCCGCCGGTCCACGCCCAGTCGGCCGGCGACCAGAACAGGTCGTTCGGCTGCGGAAAGAAATCGTGCGAGCAGGAAAAGCCCGGCAGGTTGCCGAGCAGCGTGCGCTGCGCCATCAGTGCGCCCTTCGGATTGCCCGTGGTGCCGCTGGTGTAGATGATCAGCGCCGGGTCGTCGGCGGCGGTGTCGACGCACGTGAAGCGGCGCGAGGCGCGCGCCAGCAGCGCCTGCCAGTCGTGCACGCCGGTCTCCTTCACGCCGACGCCGATGATGTGGCGCAGATGCGGCAGCCTGTCCTTCACCGCCCACAGCTTGGGCAGCGTCGCCTCGTCGACGATGGCGACGCAGGCTTCCGAGTTCTCCAGCCGGTATTCCAGCGCGTCGGGGCCGAACAGATGCGACAGCGGCAGCGCGATGGCGTCCATCTGGTAGCAGGCGATGTGGGCGATGGCGGTCTCCGGCCGCTGCGGCAGGATGATGGCGACGCGGTCGCGGCGCATGATGCCGAGCGCGTGCAGCACGTTGGAAAGGCGATTGGCCGCCATCTGGATGTCCCAGAAGGTCCACGCCTCGGTATGCCCGGCCTCGTCTTCGTAGTAGAGCGCAAAGCGCGAGCGGTCCTCCGCCCAGCGGCCGCAGCATTCGCGCGCCATGTTGTAACGCGCCGGCACGTTCCAGCGGAAGGTGTCGAAGAGCTCGTCGTAGTTTTTCGCTGCGGTATTGAGTTCCATGCTCGCTCCGTTACGGACCGGAGACGCCGTCATTCCCGCGAAAGCGGGAATCCATGGGGAGCGCCCTCGGTAGTGGATTCCCGCGTTCGCGGGAATGACAAGATTATGCCCCCAGCTGGCGGTCCAGCAACTCGATCCAGTGCGACACCGGCGTCGGCGTACCCTCCTGCAGGTGTGCGATGCAGCCGATGTTGGCGCTGACGATTTTTTCTGGCGCGCCGGCATGCAGTGCCGCCAGCTTGTTCTCGCGCAGCTTCAACGATATCTCCGACTGCAGGATGGAATAGGTGCCGGCCGAGCCGCAGCACAGGTGGCCGTCGGCCACCGGCGTCAGCGCGCAGCCGGCTGCCTGCAGGATATCCTCCACCACGCCGCACACCTGCATGCCGTGCTGCAGCGAACAGGGGGCATGGAAAGCGATTTTTCGCCGTGTCACCGCAGCTGACTTTCGCAGCAGTTCGAGCAAGGCGTCCTTCTCGCCCGCCACCACCTCGGCGATATCGCGCGTGAGAAGGCTGATGCGCGCAGCCTTCGCCGCATAGCGCGCGTCGTGCTGCAACAGGTAACCGTACTCGCGCACATGGGCGCCGCAGCCGGAAGCGGTGATGACCACGGCTTCGGCGCCGGCCTCGATCTGCGGCCACCAGACGTCGATGTTGCACCGTGCCTCGTCGAGCGCCGCCGCCTGGTCGTGCAGGTGATAGCGCACCGCACCGCAGCAGCCGGCACGATTTTTACCCTCTTGGGCCTCGATCAAGGTGATGCCGAGGCGGTCGAGCACACGAACGGCGGCGTCATTGATGTTCGGCGCCATGGCCGGTTGCACGCAGCCGGCCAGCATGAGCATGCGGCGCGGATGGGCGCGCCGTGTCACGGGGACTGACTTTTGTCTGGGCGGCACCTTGGCCTTCAACGCCGCCGGCAGCAGCGGACGGAACAACTGACCGAGGCGCATGGCCGGCGTGAACAACCAGCGCCGCGGCAGGAATTCGCGCAGCGCGAAACGCAGCAGGCGCTGGCCGGCACTGCGCGGCAGCTTTTCCTCGGCGAGGGCACGGCCGATGTCGATCAGGCGGTGGTACTCCACCCCCGACGGGCAGGTGGTCTCGCAGGCGCGGCAGGTGAGGCAGCGGTCGAGGTGCGTCCGCGTCTTGATCGTGTAGCTGTCGCCTTCCAGCATCTGCTTGACAAGGTAGATGCGCCCGCGCGGTCCGTCGAGCTCGTCGCCGAGCAACTGGTAGGTGGGGCAGGTGGCAGTGCAGAAGCCGCAGTGCACGCACTTGCGCAGAATGGCCTCGGCTTCGCGACCCTGCGGCGTGTGGCGGATGAAATCGGCGAGATGAGTCTGCATATTTACCAAGCCTCGCCGACCAACCCGTCATTCCCGCGAAAGCGGGAATCCATGCTGCACTCGAGCAGACAGCTGGATCCCCGCTTGTGACCGAAGGAAATCCCCTTGGGACGCGAGGACGACGACATCGCATCCGTTATCCTTGTCATTCTCATCAGAATTCCGCGTAAAGCCGGCCGGGATTGAAGAGGCCCTGCGGGTCGAAGGTGCGCTTGAGCTTGCGCTGGATCTGCATAAGTGATTCCGACAGGGGCTGGAACACCCCTCCGCTGCGGTCGCCACCGCGGAACAACGTGGCATGGCCGCCGACCTTGGCAGCCGCCGCGCGCACGATGGACGCCTCACCGTCGAAAGTCAGCCAGCGCAGGGCGCCGCCCCATTCGATCAGCGGCGCACCGGGCAGGTCGAGCGGCGCGCATCTGGAAGGCAGGGAGAGCCGCCACAGCGCGCTGCCCCCAACATCCCCCGTGAAATGGGCGTGGCGCTGTTCGCGCACGCTGTCCCAGAACGCCGCCGCAGCGGCCACGTCTTCGCCGCCAAGCTTCGCGCGTGCCGCCGCCACCGCTGCGCGCGCGCCCGACAGGCGCAGCGTGAGCAGGTCATCGTGCCAGCAGGTCGCCGAAACCGGCAGCGGCCGCCCGCCCCAGCGGTTCATCATTTCGATGGCCTTGTCCTGCGGCAATTCCAGCCGCAGGGTCGCCTCCGCCGCCGGCTTCGGCAGCACCTTGAGCGACACCTGCAGCAGCAGGCCGAGCGTGCCGAGTGCGCCCGTCATCAAACGCGAGACGTCGTAGCCGGCGACGTTCTTCATCACCTGGCCGCCGAAATTGAGCACTTCACCCTTGCCGTCGAGCACTTTCACGCCGAGAACGAAGTCGCGCACCGCGCCCGCGCTGGCGCGGCGCGGTCCGGAAAGGCCAGAGGCCACGCAGCCGCCCACTGTCGCCTCACCGAAGTGCGGCGGCTCGAAGGCCAGCATCTGGCCTTGCTCACCCAGCGCTGCCTCCAGCTCGGCCAGCGGCGTGCCGGCGCGCACCGTCACCACCAGTTCGGTCGGCTCGTAGGCGACGATGCCGGCATGGCCCGTCGTGTCGAGCAGTTCGCCCGAAGGCGCGTTGCCGTAGAAATCCTTCGTGCCGCCGCCACGGATGCGCAGCGGCTTCCTGTCCGTCGCCGCGGCAAGCACGCGTTCGCGCAAGTGTTCGGTCAAATCATTCATCTCTGCAGGAAACCTCTTTCAACGCAAAGGGCGCGAAGGGTGAAAAGGCGCAAAGGACGCGAAGAAAACCGGGAACGAAAACAATTCATCTTTGCGCTCTTTGCGTCTTTGCGATCTCTGCGATCTCTGCGTTATAGGCGGTTAGCCTATTTTGCACTACCCGTCAGCCGGTATTCCGAGCAGCGCCGCGGCGTCGGCACGGCCTTGCCGGGATTGAGCAGGGTGTGTTCGTCGAAGGCCGCCTTGACGCCATGGAAGGCCGCCAGTTCCTCCTTCGAGAACTGCACGCACATCTGGCTCACCTTCTCGATGCCGACGCCGTGCTCGCCGGTGATGGTGCCGCCCACCTCCACCGACAGCTCAAGGATCTTGCCGCCGTAGGCCGTGGCGCGCTCCACCTCGCCTTCGACGTTGGCGTCGAACATGATGAGCGGGTGCAGGTTGCCGTCGCCGGCATGGAAGACGTTGGCGCAGCGCAGATGGTATTCCTCCGACAGCTCGGCGATGCGCGTCAGCACATGGGCGAGATGCTTGCGCGGAATGGTGCCGTCCATGCACAGGTAGTCGGGCGTGATGCGGCCCACCGCCGGGAAGGCGGCCTTGCGCCCGGCCCAGAACTTCAAGCGTTCGGCTTCATCGTGCGAGACGCGGATGTCGGTGGCGCCGCTCTTCTCCAGCACGGCACACATGGCAGCGATCTCCTCGGCGACTTCTTCCGGCGTGCCGTCGGATTCCGCCAGCAGGATGGCTTGCGCATTCAGGTCGTAGCCGGCATGCACGAAATCCTCGACGGCATGCGTGGCCGGCTTGTCCATCATTTCCAGGCCGGCCGGAATGATGCCGGCGGAGATGATGTCGGCCACGGCGTTGCCGGCCTTCACCACGTCGTCGAAGGACGCCATCACCACCTGCGCCAGCAGCGGCTTCGGCGTCAGCTTCACCGTTGCTTCGAGCACCACGCCGAGCATGCCCTCGGAGCCGATCATCAGCGCCAGCAGGTCGTAGCCGGGCGAATCGAGCGCGCCGGAACCAATCTCCACCACCGTGCCGTCGATCAGCGCCACGCGCACGGAAAGCACGTTGTGCACCGTCAGGCCGTACTTGAGGCAATGCACGCCGCCGGAGTTTTCCGCCACGTTGCCGCCGATGGTGCAGGCGATCTGGCTGGAGGGATCCGGCGCGTAATAGAGGCCGTAGGGCGCCACGGCCTCCGAGATGGAGAGGTTGCGCACGCCCGGCTGCACGCGCGCCGTGCGCGAGACGGAATCGATGTCGAGGATGCGCATGAACTTCGCCAGCGACAGCACGACGCCGTGCGCCACCGGCGTGGCGCCGCCGGACAATCCCGTGCCGGCGCCGCGCGCCACCAGCGGCACGCGCAGTTCGTGGCACAGCTTGAGCACGGCGACGACCTGTGCCTCGTTCTGCGGCAGCGCCACCAGCAGCGGCAGCTGGCGGTAGGCGGTGAGGCCGTCGCATTCGTAGGGCACGAGGTCCTCGCGCTCCACCAACAGCGCCTGCGGCGGCAGAATGCGGCGCAACCCGTCGATCAGCCGCGCGATCTCGGCTTCGGCCAACTGCCTGTGTTCATCTTGAGAGCCCATATTTCCTCCGTCTGACGGATGCTAATAGCGAGGAGTCCATGTTGGCAATGCGGGTTAACACAGGTTGCGGCGTGCCTGCCCGTGCGCGGCTCTACTTGAGCATTTCATTTACTTGACATATTGATAGTATGGAAGTAAAAGCATAATCTAGCCAAAAGGGAGGATGTATGAGCAAACCGGCTCTGATCCAGATCGTCGACGACGACCTCCGCAATATCCGCGTACTCGAGGCCCAGCTCAAGGCCGAGGGCTACGACATCATGATCGCCCTCTCGGGCAAAGAATGCCTGGCGCAGCTGCAGGAACGGCTGCCGGACCTGATCCTGCTCGACATCATGATGCCGGAAATGGACGGCTTCGAGGTAGCCGGCCATATCAAGCAGGACGCGCGCACGAAAGCCATCCCCGTCATCATGGTCACCGCCCTGGAAGATCGCGACTCGCGCCTGCGTGCCCTGCACATGGGCGCCGAGGAGTTCCTCAACAAGCCGGTCGACCGCTCCGAGCTGTGGGTGCGGGTGCGCAACATGCTGCGCCTGAAGGAATACCAGAACTTCCTCGCCGAGCACAACCGCCTGCTCGAGGAACAGGTGGCCCAACGGACACAGGAACTGCAAGCCGCCTACAGGGACACCATCTTCACCATGGTGCGGGCGGCCGAGTTCAAGGACGAGGAGACCGGCGCGCACGTCCAGCGCATCAGCTACTACTGTCGCGACATGGCGCAGGAAATGGGCATGGACGCACGCTTCTGCGAAGAAATCTTCCACGCCAGTCCGATGCACGACATCGGCAAGATCGCCATCCCCGATGCGGTGCTGCTCAAGCCGGGCGGCTTCACCCCGGAGGAATGGGCGGTCATGAAGAGCCACGCTGCCTACGGCGCCAAGATCCTCGAACGCGGCGGCTCGCCCTACACGAGGATGGGTACCGAGATCGCCCTCAGCCACCATGAACGCTGGGACGGCAGCGGCTACCCGAACAGGATCCGCGGCGAAGCTATCCCCTTCACGGCACGGCTCATGAACATCGCCGACGTCTACGATGCCCTGCGCTCCAGGCGCCCCTACAAACCGCCTTTCACGCACGAGCGGGCAGTCGAGATCATCACCGTCGGCGACAGCCGCACCCAACCCGGCCACTTCGACCCGCAAGTGCTCGCCTTTTTCGGTCGCTGTGCCGAACGCTGGCGCGATATCCACGACAGCCATGCCGACTGAACTGCCGGCGGAAAAAGTCAGCCCCGGCGACACGGCGAGTGCGCCCGTGCCGCGCGCTGCAGGCCCCCTTTCCAGCCTGCGCACGCGCCTGCTGCTGCTCGTCGCCCTGGCGCTGCTGCCGGCCTTCGCCCTAACCTTCTGGAATCAGTATCGACACATGCAGGCGCAGCACGCCGACATGCGCAAGACGGTTCTGGACGTCGCCCAAACGCGCGCCGCGCTGCTCGCTGGCAAGCTCGAAGACGCGCGCAACCTGATCATGATCATCGCCGATTTTTCCAAGGTACGCGATGATCCCTCACGCCCCCGCTGCAGTGCGCTGCTGGCCGACATCCGCCGCGAACGACCGCAATACCTCAACCTAGGCGTGGCGCTGCCGGACGGCACGCTGGCCTGCAGTGCCCTGCCCCTCGACCGCGACAAACCGCCCCACCTCGCCGACCGGCTATGGTTCCGCCGCGCCCTGGAACAGATGAATTTCGTCGTCGGCGAATACCAGTTTGGCCGCATCACCCACCAGCACAGCCTTAATTTCGGCTACCCGGTCATCGCTGCGTCGGGCAGGCTGGCGGGCATCGCCTTCGCCGCGCTCGATCTCGCCTGGCTGTCCCGCGTCCTCGCCAACCTGTCGTTGCCGGCCGGCGCAACGCTGGTGGTGCTTGACGGCGAAGGCCGCATCCTCGTGCGCCATCCCGACCACGCCAAATGGGTCGGCCGGACTCACCCGCAGGCGGCGCACTTTCTCGAGACTACGGCTGCCGGCGACGCGGGTGGCCTCGACGTCACGGGGCCCGACGGCATCCTCAGGCTGGGTGCCTTCGCCCGCGTGCCCGGCAGCCCCCTGAAAGTATTCTTCGGCCTGCCCCTGACCGAGACGGAAGCCGCGGCCCGGCAGGTCTTCCTGAAAAATCTGGCGTTCATGGCAACCATCCTGCTGGCCGGCTTTGCTCTGGCCTGGCTCGCCGCCCAGCCCCTGGTGCTGGGTCGCGTGCGACGGCTGTCGGCAACAGCCGATCGCCTCGCAGGGGGCGACCTCGGCGCACGCAGCGGCATCGTTGCCACGGACGAGATCGGCCGCCTCGCCGCCGCCTTCGACGGCATGGCCGAAGCCGTGGAAGAACGCGAACGGCAACTGGATTATGCCAACCGCGCGCTGCGCGTCATCAACGCCTCTAACCGCGAACTCCTGAAGAATGCGGACGAGGCGACGCTCCTGAGCGCCATCTGCCACCACATGGTGCGCGAGGGCGGCTATCTCGCCGCCTGGATCGGCCGCCGCATCGACGACGAGGCGCGCAGTATCGAATACGTCACCGGCGTGGGCATCGACGCCGAATTCGAGGCGGCGCTCCGGCGAATCACCTGGGCCGACGTGCCGGCCGGCAGCGGCCCGCTCGGCACCGCCCTCCGCGAACAACACACGGTGATCATGCAGGACACGTGCGCGGATGCCCGCTTAGAGCCCTGGCATGCGCTGACCGCTCCCCGCGGCATCGCCTCGGTGGCGGCGCTGCCGATCCACCTGAACGGCGAACTGTGGGGGGGCGTCGTCCTCTGCGCCGACAAGGTCGATGCCTTCAGCGAGGAGGAAGTGGCCCTGCTCGCGCAGGCGGCCGACGACCTCGCCATCGGCCTGACCGCGCTACAGCACCAGGCGCGCGCACGGGTCGCGCGCGAGGCCAGCCGCATCAAGAGCGACTTCCTCGCCTCGATGTCCCACGAGCTGCGCACGCCGCTCAACGCCATCATCGGCTTCTCGGAGGTGTTGCGCGACGGCATGGCCGGTGAAGTGACGCCGCAGCAGCGCGAATACCTGCAGGACATCCTCGCCAGCGGCACCCATCTGCTCGAGCTCATCAACGACATCCTCGATCTCTCCAGGGTGGAAGCCGGCAAGATGACACTTGAGCTGGAGAGCCTGGCGGTTGATTCCCTCCTGCACGCCGCCCTCGCCGTGGTGCGCGAGAAGGCGCTGGCGCATCGCCTGACGCTCGAGATGCAGACCGCCGCCGATGTCGGCGAGCTGTGCGCCGACGAGCGCAAGGTCAAGCAGATCGTCTACAACCTGCTCTCCAACGCCGTGAAGTTCACCCCGGCGGGCGGCCGCGTCACGCTCTCGGCCCGGCGCGCGCCGTTCGCCGACGTGCCGGCCGGGACCGAGCAGCTGCCCGGCGTCTTCGAGTACCTGGAGATCGCCGTCGCCGACAGCGGCATCGGCATCGCGCCGCAGGATCAGGAAAAACTATTCACGGCCTTCACCCAGATCGACTCGGTACTGTCACGCCGCCACGAGGGAACCGGGCTGGGGCTGAGTCTCGTGAAATCGCTGGCGCACTTGCACGCCGGCGCCGTCGCGGTGGACAGCTCCCCGGGCAAGGGCTCGACCTTCCGCGTCTGGCTGCCGTACCGGCCGGCGGCTGACTGCCTCGCCGCCGCGCGCCGCAATGCGGGCCAGGCGGACCCGGCGTCGAACAGCCGCGGCAGCAAGGTGCTGGTGGTCGAGGACGATACGAGTGCCTTCGAACTGCTGCGCCTGACGCTGGAGCAGGAAGGCTTCACGGTGACCCGCGCCGCCAATGCCGCCGAGGCGCGCGCCAGCCTCGAGGCGGAGATGCCCGATCTCGTCACCCTCGACATTTTGCTGCCGGGCGAAGACGGTTGGCAGTTCCTCAACTGGCTCAAGCTCACCGCCATCTACTCGCACATCCCGGTGGTGGTGATCTCCATCGTCGCCGAACAGAAGAAGGGATTCTCGCTGGGCGCCTCCGCGGTGCTACAGAAACCCTTCCTGCGGGAAGATCTGTTGCGAGCGCTGGCTGAGTTCGGTTTCGGCTCAGCCGTCCAGGCAGGGCGGCGCATTCTGGTAATCGACGACGATCCGGCGGCCGTCGAACATCTCGTTACACTGCTCACCACCGAGGGGTACACCGTCGGCAGGGCCTGCGGCGGGCGCGAAGGCGTCGCGAAGGCGTTCGCCGAGCCGCCCGACCTGATCCTGCTCGACCTGATAATGCCGGACCTCTCCGGCTTCGACGTGGTGACGGTGCTGCGCACCGATTCGCGCACGGCCCTCACGCCGATCATCATCGTCACCGGCAGGAGCCTCTCGCAGGAAGAACGCACGACCCTCAACGGCTTCGTGCAGGCCATCGTGCAGAAGAGCCGCTTCTCGCCCGAATTCTTCCTCTCCGAGGTATGGCGGGCGTTCGCTCAGAGAGATCAATGACCATGCTCACCATCCTCGTTGTCGATGACAATCGGGTCAACCTCAAGCTCGCCACAGTGCTGCTGGAGAAGGCCGGCTACACCGTGCTGGCTGCCACCGACGGCGAAGCGGGCGTCCGTCTTGCCGGCGAGCACGGGCCCGATCTGGTGCTGATGGACATCCAGATGCCCGGCATCGACGGCTTCGAGGCCACCCGCCGCCTGCGCGCCGACCCGGCTATGGCGAAGCTGAAGATCGTCGCCCTCACCGCGCTCGCCATGAAGGGCGACAGGGAACGCATCCTCGCCGCCGGCTGCGACGGCTACATCGCCAAGCCCTTCCATCCTGCCGAGTTTCTGGAGAAAGTCGCGGCGGCGCTGGGGAAATGACCCCTCACCCCAACCCACTCTGCGCCAGCAGGGCGAGGGCGGTCAGGTAATAAGGATCGCGCGGAAGTCGTTGACGTTGGTGCGCGTCGGCCCGCTGACGAGCAGATCGTCCAGCGCGGCAAAAAACCCATAGCCGTCATTGTCCGCCAGTCGCGCCTTGGCGTCGACGCCGAGGGCGGCGGCACGCGCCAGCGTGTCCGGCCCGAGCAGCGCGCCGGCGTTGTCCTGCGTGCCGTCGATACCGTCGGTGTCGCCGGCGAGGGCGTGGATGCCGGGATGGCCGTCGAGGGCCAGTGCCAGGGCCAGCAGGAATTCCGCGTTGCGCCCGCCGCGCCCCTGCCCGCGCAGCGTCACCGTCGTCTCGCAGTGGGCAAAGCGCACGTCGCCCGGCTTGGGCGTCTCGCTGACGCCGGATTCGAGCACCGCACGCACGTTATGCGGCACATCGATGCGGTATTTCTCCAGGATCGCCAGCGCGTCCGCGCAGGTGGTCGGGTCCGCCAGCGTCGGCCCGGAGGCCACTACGGCCGGATCGTCGCCGGGCACGTCGGAGATCACCAGCGTCACCACGCGCGCCGGGTAGGCCGCGATCGCCAGGCGTCCACCCTTGATGGCGGACAGGTGCTTGCGCACGCAGTTCATCTCGCCGATGCCGGCGCCGCTCTTGAGCAGGGCACGGTTCACCGCCTGCTTGTCGGCCAGCGTGATGCCCTCCCACGGCAGCGCCAGCAGCGCCGAACCGCCGCCGGACATCAGCACCAGCACCAGGTCGTCGGAAGTCAGCCCCCGCAACACGGCGAGCATGCGCGCCGCGGCATCACGGCCGGCTGCGTCCGGCAGCGGATGCCCTGCCTCGATTACCTCGATGCGTTCGCAGGGCACGCCATGGCCGTAGCGCGTCACCACCAGGCCGGACACCGCACCCGGCCAGTGATCCTCCACCGCCCGCGCCATCGCCGCGGCCGCCTTGCCGGCGCCGATTACCAGGGTGCGGCCTGGTGGCGGGGGTGGCAGGTGCTGAGGCACGCAAGCCGCCGCATCGGCGGCGCGCACGGCGGCGTGGAAGAGTCTCGTCAGCAGTGTCCGCGGCGCATGGGCCATTTGCATGGATCCTGAATTCCGTATGTCGCGTCAAGCATACCCCCAGATGCCCTTGCCAAAGGTCAGGCAGAGCAACCGCGTAGGACAATTTCCTACATGAAAAACAGGGTGTTCCCGATCTACAGGATGACTTCATCCGGCCGATAATTCATGCAAGCCACACTGCACCAGGAGAGCAGCATGCAGACCAATCGCCGCAAGAACCTCAAGCTGAGAGCCCTTTTCGACGAGGCCTACGCCTGCATCGAGCACGTCTTCAAGCGCCAGCCGCCGCAAGGCCTGCCGATGGAATGGATCGTCTACCGCGCGGCGCGCACGGCCTATCCGCAATTCAACACGCTCGACCTGTACCAGTTCGCCGTGGCCTCGTTCCGCGTCTATCGCAGCCGCCAGCCGCAGACCGAAGGGCATCTGGCCTATTAGGCCCCATGGACCCTATAAACCCTAGACCCTAGACCCGCGCGATCCCGTCCTCCTCACCCTGACCTCCCCTCTGGCCAGGGTTCTTCAAAGCCGGCGCCGACCACGCCGGCTTGTTTTTTTGCGGCATCGACGGCGCACGCGCGGTGGGGCATGATGTGCCATCCCGTAGCGGAAGATGGCATGCGCACTGCCCTGTTCGCCGACATCCACAGCAACCTCGAGGCCCTGCAGGCCTGCCTTGCGCACGCGCGCCACGAGGGGGTGGATCGCTTCGCCTTTCTCGGCGACCTGCTCGGCTACGGCGCCGATCCGCTCGCCTGCCTGGACATCGTCGCCGAACTGGCCGCGCAGGGCGCGCCCGTCGTGTGCGGCAACCACGACGTTGCCTGCCTCGGCGGCTCCCTGCATGAAATGAGCCTTACCCCGCGCGACGCCATCTACTGGACGCGCAAGCTGCTCGGCGCGCGCGAGCGGGAGTTCCTCGCCGGCCTGCCCCTGTCCATCACCGAGGCGGACCGCCTGTACGTGCATGCCAGCGCCGACCAGCCCGAAGCGTGGACCTACGTCACCGGCACGGAGGAAGCCGCGGCATCGTTTGCCGCCACCTCGGCACGCACGATCTTCATCGGCCATGTGCACCTCCCCCTGGTGTATTTCGCGGAGACCGGGGAGATGCCGCGCGCCTTCCCGCCCATGCCGGGCGTGCCGATTCCACTCGGCGACGACTGCCGCTGGCTGATCATCGTCGGCGCCGTCGGCCAGCCGCGCGACGGCAACCCGGCCGCCTGCTATGCCATTCACGATGCCGCAAGCGGCACACTCACCCATTTCCGCGTGCCCTATGATGCCCACGCGGCCGCGAGAAAGATCCTCGCTGCGGGACTGCCCGAGCGGCTGGCATGGCGACTGATCAGCGGAGAATGATTCCCGGCGGGTTTGATCTCCCGGTCGACACCGGGACTCAGGGTTTACGCTCTTCCGGCGGCTCGATCTTGCGAAACGCCCGCCACAGCAGCAGGTCGTAGGCAATCTTCATGCCGGCGCCGATGAAGAGCGGGGCGGCCAGCGACGCGGCCTGCATCAGCCAACCGGCGAAGCCCGGCGCCACCGCCCAGCCGCCGACGCGCACCAGATGCGTCACACCGGCGGCGAAGGTGCGCTCTTCTGGCCGCACCACCGCCATGACGTAGGATTGGCGCGTCGGCACGTCCATCTCCACCAGCCCCTCACGCAGCAGGAACAGCAGCGCCGCCACCCAGAAGTTCGGCGCGAAAGCCACCGCGGCGAGCAGGATGCTCGAGGGGATGTGCGTAAACACCATGGTGTTCACCAGGCCGATGCGCGCCGCCAGCCACGCCGCGCCGAGATGCGAGAGGGCATTGAGCACGCGCGCAACGAAGAACAGCGTGCCGATCAGCGCGGCGGACACGGCGAAGCGCTCGAAGAAGTAGTAGGAGAGCAGCGCCGAACCAAGGAAGCCGCCGGCGATGCTGTCGACGGCGAACAGCGCGGAGAGCTTGCAGATGATTTTTTTGCTTTGCGGCGACACCGGCTGCGGCGGACCGGCCACGGCGGTTTCGGCAGCGGCCGAGAGCTTCAGCGCCAGCGGCGCGCCGGCAGCAAGCAGCAGCGCATAGAGCAGGAACATGGCGCGGTAGGCCGCCATTTCGGCAACGCCCGCGGCAACCAGCAGCGTCGGCGCCGCCGCCAGCAGCGCGCCCAGCGCATGGCCGATGTCGGTGAGCACGTTGTAGCGGGCAAAGGTGACGGTACGGCCGGCGTCATCGGTGGTTGCCGGCAGGATGGCCTGCTCCAGCACCAGCGCGGCGCCGCGATCGCGGCCCATGCCGTTCAGTGTGCCGACGAAGGCCACCGCGGCCATCGCCAGCTCAGCGGACACCAGCGCCGTGCCCAACCCGCCGACGGCACCAAGGAGCGACAGCCAGAACAGGCAGCGCCGCCGCCCGAGGCGATCGCCCGCCCAGGTGACGACGACCAGCGCCAGCGCCGCACCGACCAGGCCGGCCGAGAGCACGATGCCGATGGCGGCGGCGGAAAACCCCTGCCGCGCCAAAGTCAGTCCCAGCAGCACGCCGGCCATGCCGGTGGCCAGCGCACGCAGGAAGGCGGCGATATAGATGATTTGCCTGTCGGTCAGCATTGCGTCGTCGCCCTTGCGCCAGGACCCGTTCTCATGCATCGCAGGGCGCGCATTGCCGCCCGCTTGCGGATGGGATGCAAGGCCGTGCCGGCGGCTGCGGTATGTGCGACTTGCGCGGAGGATCGTCCGTCAGCGCCGCACCGCCGCGAGGATGCCGCGCAGCAGCGCAACCGGCGTCGGCGGACAGCCGGGCACGCGCGCATCCACCGGAATGACGTTCTCCACCGCGCCGCAGCTCGCATAGCTCTTGCCGAAGATACCCCCGTTGCAGCCGCAGTCGCCCACCGCCACCACCAGCTTCGGATCGGGCGTGCAGTCATAGGCGACCTTCAGCGCGTTCTCCATGTTCTTCGTCACCGGGCCGGTAACCAGCAGCATGTCGGCGTGGCGCGGGCTGGCGACGAACTTGATGCCGCACCCTTCCAGGTTGGTGTAGGGGTTGTTGAGGGCGTGAATCTCCAGTTCGCAGCCGTTGCAGGAACCGGCATCGACCTGGCGGATGGTCAGCGCCCGGCCGAGGATGTGCAGGATGTCTTCATGCAGGCGCGCGACTTCTGCCGGCTCTGTCGAGTCTGCCAACTTAGCGGGCTCGGGCCGCTTCTCGGTGACGATGCCGGTGCGCAGAATGCGCCTGAGCATGGGGATCATGGCATCTGCTCCTGTTTCTGCCCCCTCTCCCCGCAAGCGGGGGAGAGGAAGCAACCATGTAGCTGCTCGCTCATGTTCATAAATCGTGCCCAGAATAGGCAAGGTTGAACGACTTGTTGATGAGCGGGAAGTCGGGAACGATGTCCTTCATCACCGCATGTTCCAGCGCCTGCCAGGCCTGCCAGGACGGATCATGCGGATGGACGCGGGCCAGCCGGCCCGCGCCGTCGAGCGCCACGCCGACCAGCACCTCGCCGCGCCAGCCTTCGACGACGCCGAGGCCGTGCGCATCCGCAACGGGCACGATGTCCACGCACACTTCGCTGTCGGGCAGCCCGACGGCGATCTCCCGCAGCAGCCGCAGCGACTCGAAAACTTCGTCGAAGCGCACTTCCACGCGCGCCGCCACATCGCCGCGAACATCCGTCGCCGGACGCACGCCGAGGGCCGCATAGGGCGGCGGCGGGGTGTAGCCCTGGCGGTGCACGCGTGCGTCGAGGATCATGCCCGTGGCGCGGGCGGCGAGGCCGGTCATCGACCATTCCCGCGCCAGGTCGGCATCCATGGCGCCGGTAGTCTGGAAGCGGTCCTGCAGGCCGGCATGTTCGTCGTAAATTTTCCGCAGCGCCTTTACCTCGCGGCCGATGACGTCGCACTGGTCGATGATGGCGCGCAGGGCGGGCGCATCGAGATCAAGCGCCGTGCCGCCGGGCACGATGCGGTCCATCATGAAGCGGTGGCCGAAGAGCGTGCCGTGCAGGCGCAGCCAGTCTTCCTTGAGGCGCATGAACTGGGACAAGCCGAACGCCAGCCCGGCATCGTTGCCGAGCGCGCCCAGATCGCCAAGGTGGTTGGCGACGCGCTCGCGCTCCAGCATCAACGCCCGCAGCATGAGGGCGCGTGGCGGCGGGTTAGTGCCACAGGCCGTCTCGACGGCCGCAGCATAGGCCCAGGCATAGGCGCAGGTCGAGTCCCCCGAGATGCGGCCGGCGAGTCGCGCGCCATCGGCAATGCTGCTGCCGATGAACAGCTTTTCAATTCCCTTGTGCGCGTAACCGAAGCGCTGCTCCAGGCGCAGCACGCGTTCGCCGATCACCGAGAAGCGGAAGTGACCCGGCTCGATGGTGCCGGCATGGATGGGGCCGACGGGAACTTCGTGGGCGCCCTCGCCGCCCACCTGGACGAAGGCATAGTCGCTGGGCGGATTCGGAAAGTCGTCCGCCGGGCCTGCGTCATGGCGCAGCGGAAACCAGTCCGCCGGCCAGGCGCCATGGCGCAGCCAGGGGCGCGCATCTCCGCCACCTGGACCGCCTTCGAAATGAATGCCGACCAGATCGCGCGCCGCCCGCTGCATGCGGTTGGCGGCGGGGAAGATGCCGGCCAAATCGAGGTAGGCGGGGTTTTTTGCCGGCAGCTCGAGGCGAACCCAGGCATGGCCCGCGTCGAGGCCGAATACGCAATGCAGGCCGAAGCCACCGCCACGCTGCCGCTCGTCGGCACCCCACAGCGCAGCAAGGCGGCCACCGGCGCGGTGGGCGGCGATGGCGAAACGCTGCAATTCGGCGCCGTCGGCGGCGCGTCCCGACCACACCGGCCCGGCATTACCAGGCTGCGGCGTAAAGTCGATGGGTTCGTCGAGCAGTCTCATGGCTAGCCCAGCATGCGCGCGGCCTCGTGGAACCAGCGCGTCAGGTACGGCGGAATGTAGAGACCGAACAGCAGCACGATGGCCAGGTGCACGAACACCGGCGTGATGGCGGGTGCGTGCGGCAGCCGTTTGGCGTGCGTCTCGCCGAACACCATCGGCTGCACCTTGCCGAAAATGGCGGCGAAGGCCACGCCGAGAGCCAGCAGGAGGATCGGCGTCGCCCACGGATGATGCTTCATGGCGTGGGTGAGAATCATGAACTCGCTGGCGAAGACGCCAAAGGGCGGCATGCCGAGGATGGCCAGCGTGCCCAGCATCAGGCCCCAGCCGATCACCGGGTTGATCTTGATGAGGCCGCGAATGTCCTCCATCACCTGCGTGCCGGTCTTCTGCGCGGCATGGCCGACGGCGAAGAAGATCGCCGACTTGGTCAGCGAATGCATGGTCATGTGCAGCAGGCCGGCGAAATTGGCCACCGCCCCGCCCATGCCGAAGGCGAAAGTGATGAGGCCCATGTGCTCGATCGACGAGTAGGCAAACATGCGCTTGACGTCCTTCTGCCGCGAGAGGAAGAAGGACGCCACCAGCAGCGTCAGCAAACCGAAGCCCATCATCAGATTGCTGGCGAAGCCGCCGGGGATGGCGCCGTCGGCCAGCACCTTGCAGCGCAGGATGGCGTACAGCGCAACGTTGAGCAGCAGGCCCGAGAGCACGGCGGAGACCGGCGTCGGGCCCTCGGCGTGGGCGTCGGGCAGCCAGTTGTGCAGTGGCACCAGGCCCACCTTGGTGCCGTAGCCGACCAGCAGGAAGATGAACGACAGCGCCATGATGGTCGGATCGAGCTGGCCCTTGACGCTGGCCAGATGGGTCCACAGCAGCGCATCGCCGGACTGGCCCAGCACGCGCTCGGCGGCGAAGTAGAGCAGGATGGTGCCGAACAGCGCCTGCGCGATGCCGACGCCGCAGAGGATGAAGTACTTCCACGCCGCTTCCAGGCTGGCGGCGGTGCGATAGAGCGAGACGAGCAGCACGGTGGTGAGCGTCGCCGCCTCCATTGCCACCCAGAGGATGCCGAGGTTGTTGGTGGTCAGCGCCACCAGCATGGTGAACATGAAGAGCTGGAACATGCTCTTGTAGAGGCGCAGGCGCGGCAGGCTGAGCTTGCCATGCTCGCGCTCGTTTCTCATGTAGGGCCCGGAAAAAATGCTCGTGGTGAGGCCGACGAAGGCGGTCAGGGCGACGAAAAAGACGTTGAGCGAGTCGATGAAGAACGTCTCGCCGAAAACGAAGCGGGGACCGCTGGCGACGATCTCGGCAGTCAGCAGCACCGCGGCGAGAAAGGTGCTGAGGCTGGCAATGACGTTGAGGTTGGGCGCCCAGGCGCGCTCGCCTGCGAGCGCCAGCAGCAGTCCGCTGACGAGGGGGATGGCGAGGGTGAGGACGAAGAAATCCATGGCGTTTCAGCGTTCCTTAAGCTTCTCGAGATGGCGGATGTCGAGGCTGTCGAACTGCTCGCGAATCTGGAAGAAGAACACGCCGAGAATGATGGCGCCAATCAACACGTCCAGCGCGATGCCCAGTTCCACCACCATCGGCATGCCGTAGGTGGCGCTGGTGGCGGCGAGGAAAAGGCCATTTTCCATCGACAGGAAACCAACCACCTGGGTGATGGCCTTTTGCCGCGTGATCATCATGAGGAAGGCCAACAGCACCACCGCCAGCGCAATGCCGAGTGTGCCACGGGTGATGGTCTGCGACAGCTCGGAGATCGGCAGCGCCACATTGAAGGCGACCATGACGAGGACGATGCCGACCAGCATCGTGGCCGGGATGTTGATCAGCGCCTCGATCTCGCTCTTGACGTTCAGCTTGCGCACCAGCTGGTGCAGGATCCAGGGCAGCAGCAGGGCCTTGAGCAGCAGTGTCAGGGCGGCGGACCAGTAGAGATGGGCCTGCCCGGTGGTGAAGGCCACAACCAGGGTGGACAGGCACAGGGTCAATCCCTGCAGGGCAAACAGGTTGATCAGCGTCAGCACCCGGCGCTGCGCCAGCATGGCGAAGGCCAGCAGCAGGATCACCGAAGCGAAGAGGTTGATGAGCTGCGCGGAAAGCGGCATATCGGCGTTCATGCCTGGCCCCCGACGGAAACCGCCTGCAACGCGAAGGACGCAAAGACGCAAAGGGTGCAAAGAAGAAGCACGAAGAAACCCTTCGCGCTCTTTGCGTCTTTGCGTACTTTGCGTTGAAAGAGGTTTCCAGTCCTCATACTCTCGTTTCCAGCATCAGCCGCACCAGCAGGCCCAGCACCGCCAGCAGGAAGGCGGTGCCGAGAAACTCCGGCGCGCGGAAGATGCGCACCTTGGCGTTGATGGTCTCGATGACGGCGAGCAGGCCACCGCCGACGGTCAGCTTGGCCAGCAGCACGGGGATCGCCAGCAGCAGCCCGCCGATGCTGTTACCCTCGGCGATGCCCCAGGGGAAGAACAGGGCCAGCCCCAGGCAGGAATAGGCGTACAGCTTGAGGCTCGCCGCCCATTCGATGAGTGCCAGGTGGCGCCCGGAGTATTCGAGGATCATCGCCTCGTGGATCATGGTCAGTTCCAGGTGCGTTGCCGGGTTGTCGATCGGCACGCGGGCGTTCTCGGCGAAGGAAACGAAGGTGAAGGCAATGCCGGCGAAGGCCAGGCTCGGATAGATGACGAAATCGCGGTGGGCCAGCGTCTCGACGATGGTGACCACCGAGGTCGATTGCGAAATCATCGCCGTGGTGAAGATCACCATCAGCAGGGCCGGCTCGGCCAGAAAGCCCACGAGCATTTCGCGTCGGCCGCCGAGGGCGCCGAAGGATGTGCCGACATCCATCGCCGCCAGAGAAATGAAGATGCGCGCCAGGCTGAAGACGCCAACCAGCGCGATGGTGTCGGCGGCGGGCGCGAAAGGCAGGTCGGTGGACAGCGTCGGGATGATGGCGCAGGCCAGCAGCATGCAGCCGAACACCGCGACGGGCACGGAACGGAACAGGGTCGAGGCGCCGTGCGCCAGCACCACATCCTTGTGAAACAGCTTGTGCAGCATGTAGTACGGCTGCAGCAACGGCGGCGCCGAACGGTTTTGCAGCCAGGCGCGGCACTGGTTCACCCAGCCGGTGAGCAGCGGTGCCAGGGCGAGGGCCATGACGATGGCGAAGATCTGCCAGAAAAGTCCGGAAATGCTCATGTCGAACAAACCCAATGCAACCTCTTCAAACGCAAAGAACGCAAAGACGCAAAGGACGCGAAGAGATACTTTGCTGAAGTGCTTTGCGTTCTTTGCGGCCTTTGCGTCTTTGCGGCCTTTGCGTTGAAAGCGTTACCGTTCATGGCCGCGCCACCAGTAGCAGTACGATTAAGGTGAGGAAACTATAGAGCAGGTAGATGGCGATGCGCCCGCCCTGCAGACCGGTGATGAGCGTGGAGACGCCATTCACCAGCCTCACCAGCGGCAGGTATAACCAGTACCAGAAGCGGTCTCCGACCTTGACGCTGTAATACGGCTGCGCGTCGCGTGACGTCGGGAAGTGGCGCTCCATGCGGAACATCGGCTCAAAGATGCGGCGGATCGGCTGGCTGAAGCCCTCGGCGGTGTCCTGCGCGCGCGGACCCCGGAAAATATAACCGCAGTCCCATGCCGGCGTGCGCCGCATGCGGCCATGGTAGAGCCGGCGCACCAGCGCACGGCCGATCAGCGCCGCAGCCACGATGGTGGCGAGGAAGATCAGCGGCTCGTAGCTGGCGCGCGCCGGCGAGATGGGCGCCAGCATCCACCAGCTATGCGCATCCACCTTGTCTGCCAGTCCGGTGCCCAGCAGTTGCCGCGTGGCCGCATCGATCAGGCCGATGACGGTTGAAGGCAGCACGCCCAGCAGCAGGGTCAGTCCCGCCAGCCAAACGAGACCGACGCGCTCCCACGGGCCGGCGTCGCGGGCGTCCTTCAGCGCCGGCTCGCGCATCTGACCGAGGAAGACGATGCCGAAGAACTTGACCATGGCAAAGCCGGCCAGCGCCGCCACCAGTGCCACCACCGCGGCGGCTACCGGCACCACCATGTTGAGCCAGGGGTGCGGCAGGCCGGGCGAAAAGAGGAAACCCTGCAGCAGCAGCCATTCTGAGACGAAGCCCGACAGCGGCGGCAGGCCGGCACTGGCAATGACGCCGACCAGGGCCAGCCAGGCCACCCACGGCATGCGGTGGATCAGCCCGCCCAACTTGCCGAGGCTGCGTTCCCGGGTGGCATGCAGCACCGAGCCGGTGCACAGGAATAGCAGGCTCTTGAAGACGGCATGCGCCAGGCAGTGGTAGAACACGGCCGTGAGGGTGAGGGCCGCGAGGATTTCCATGCCGTAGGAATGGAAGATCAAAGTCAGTCCCAGGCCGACGGCGAGCAGGCCGATGTTCTCGATGGACGAATACGCCAGCAGGCGCTTCATGTCGCTTTGCACGGCGCTGTAGAGCACACCGAAGACGGCCGTGGCGAGGCCGATACCCATGGCCACCACGCCCCACCACCATTGCGGCGCACCCGCCAGGTCGAAGCTCACACGCAGCAGCCCGTAGATGGCGGTCTTCAGCATGACGCCGCTCATCATGGCGGACACCGGCGAGGGCGCCGCCGGGTGCGCCTCCGGCAGCCAGACATGCAGCGGCAGCAGGCCCGCCTTGGCGCCAAAGCCGGCAAGCGCCAGCAGGTAGGCGAGCGAGGCCCAGAACGGGGTATGTGCTTGCGCACGCATGCCGTCGAAGGTGTAGTCGCCGCTGCCCGAGGTCATGACGCCGAATGAAAGCAGGATGGCGATGGCGCCGACATGGGCGATCAGCAGGTAGAGATAGCCGGCACGACGGATTTCGGCATGGCGGTGATCGGCGGTGACGAGAAAGAAGGATGACAGCGCCATGCCTTCCCAAGCCACCATGAAGGCATAGGCATCGTCGGCCAGCAGCACCAGCAGCATGCTGGCAAGAAAGAAATGGTATTGCAGGCACTGCAGCCCCGGCGCCGTGCCCTCTCCCTTGCGGAAATAGCCGGCGGCGAAAATGGAAATGCCGACTGTGGTGAAGCCCAACAGGAGCACGAAGACAGCCGTCAGGTTGTCCAGGCGCAGATGGAACGGCAGGTTGGGGAGGCCGATGGCGAGTACCGCGACCTCTGGCGATGCGCCGAGAAATTCCAGCGCAGTCAGTCCCGCCAGCAGGCCGACGAGCGCGCCAAGGGGGAAGAGGAACTTGCCGACGAAGCGGAGATTGTGCGGTGCCGCCAGCCCGGTCACCCCGATCGCCAGCCATGTGCAGGCGGAAATCAGCAGGACATCAATGGGCAGCAAGGTCAGCATGACAAGCTGTCCATTCTAACCCAACTGCCCGCATGCAGCCCACCACCCATCGTTGCCAATCGTTGTCTGTTGTTGCTCAGCCGCTCCAAGCATTTTCTATTCGTGCATGAACATCTTGTATTCATTGCTGAAAAGCGCGAAGAAATCGGCACGAGAGCGGATTCCCCACGCGCCCGGCGGTAAAATATGCCACCTTGCACAGTAGCGATCCTCGCATCTGCGCGCGAAATCACTGCATCGACCACTTCATGAAACTGCTTGCAGGCCCACTCGGCAGACTCTTCCCCTTCCTCCTGTGGTGGCCCATGGTCACGCGCGGCACCCTGCGCGCCGATCTGCTCGCCGGCTTCTCCGGCGCGCTGATCGTGCTGCCGCAGGGGGTTGCCTTCGCCACCATTGCCGGGCTGCCGCCGCAATACGGCCTCTATGCCGCGATGCTGCCGGCAATCGTCGCCGCGGTATTCGGTTCGAGCTGGCATTTGGTGTCGGGACCGACCACGGCGATCTCCATCGCCGTCTTCGCCTCACTCTCGCAACAGGCCGTGCCGGGCTCGGCGGAGTACATCAGCCTGGTGCTGACGCTTACCTTCCTCGTCGGCGTGTTCCAGCTTGCGCTCGGCCTGGGACGCATGGGCGCACTGGTGAACTTCATCTCGCATACCGTGGTGATCGGCTTCACCGCCGGCGCCGCCATTCTCATCGGTGCCAGCCAGGTACGCAATTTCTTCGGCATCGACATCCCGCGCGGCACTCCCTTCTATGAAATCACCCGCCAGCTGGTCGTGCAGGCCGGCAACATCAACCCCTGGGTGGCCGGCGTCGGCGCCGCCACGCTGGTGACCGGCATCCTCTCGCGCCGCTATTTCAAGAAGCTTCCCTACATGATCACGGCGATGATTGTCGGCAGCCTTGTCGCCAGCGTGCTCAATGCGTGGCTCGGACAGGAGGCCACCGGCATCAGGACGGTCGGCGCCCTGCCGGCGGAACTGCCGCCGCTCTCGCTGCCCGACTTCTCGCTCGGTGCGCTCAGTCACGCGTTCGGCCCGGCGCTGGTCATCACCATCCTGGCGCTGACGGAGGCGGTATCCATCGCCCGCGCCATCGCCGTGCGTTCCGAGCAGCGCATCGACGGCAACCAGGAATTCATCGGCCAGGGCCTGTCGAACATCATCGGCGCGTTCTTCTCTTCGTATGCCTCAAGCGGATCGTTCAACCGCAGCGGGGTCAACTACGAGGCTGGCGCACGTACGCCACTGGCCTCGGTGTTCGCCTCATTCTTCCTGTTGGCGGTGCTGTTGGCGGTGGCGCCGCTCGCAACCTACCTGCCGACGGCCGCCATGGCCGGCATCCTCTTCCTCGTCGCCTGGGGCCTGATCGACTTCCACCACATAAAGCATATCTGGCACGCCAGCAAGGCCGAATCGGCCATCCTCGCCGCCACGCTGATCGGCACCCTGTTCAATCTCGAGTCGGGCATCTTTCTCGGCGTGACCCTGTCGCTGATGATGTATCTGCACCGCTCTTCCCGGCCGGAAATATTTCCCGTGGTGCCTGCGCGCGAAAAGGGCGCCTACCATTTCGAGCCTGCCGAGGGTCAGCCGGAGTGCCCACAGTTGAGCATCGTGCGCATCAACGGTTCGATTTTTTTCGGCGCTGCCAGCTACGTACAGCAGGCCCTGCAGCAGATTGACGAAGAGAACCCGCAGCAAAAATCGGTGCTGATTGCTGCCGCCAATATCAACCACATCGACATCGCCGGTGCCGAAGTACTCGCTCAGGAGGCGCGCCGCCGCCGCCGCCTGGGAGGTGGGCTGTATTTTTACCGGCTCAACGCGAGTTCGTACCAGTTCCTGCGCCAGGGCGGCTATCTCAAGGATATCGGCGAAGGGGCCTTCTTTCCGGTGATGACCGACGTCACGCGTGCGCTGTACTGGACGCTGGACCCGAACGTCTGCCGCACCTGCAGGACACGCATCTTCAATGAATGCAACAGCGGCATCCTGCCGGACGGATTGCGCCGCCAGCGACTGCTGTTCGCCACCGACGGCAGTGAGTTCAGCTTGAAGCCCAGGGAAATCGCCATCGCCCTTGCCGGCCGTTTCGGCGTTGCACTCGACGTGGCGACGGTGGTCGAGTCGCCGGACGACAATGAACTGGCGCGAACGCGCCTGTCCGAGGTCACGCAGGCAGCACGCGCTGCCGGCGTCGATTGCGTTGAAATCACGCGCCACGGCAAACCGGCGATCAGGGAAGTGGTGGCCGCCGCCGCCGAGGCCACCGCCAACATCCTGATCATTGGCCGCAGACCGCCGCGCGGCGACATCAAGGAACGCCTGGTGGGCGATAATGCGACGCAGATCATTGCCACCGCGCCCTGCCATGTCCTCATCGCCGGCTGGCAGACGCCTATGTGGCACAAGCGCATCATGCTGGCCACGGATCTCACCGCAGGCGGTGTTGAGGCCATCGACGTCACATCCCAAATCGCCAAGGCCACGGGCGCACCCATCACGCTGCTGGCGGTTGGCAAGGGAGAACGCGAGGCCGTCAAAGCCGACGCGGAACATGCCGCCGCGCTGTTGCGCGCCGAAGGCTGCGACTGCGACATTCGCCTGGCGGAGGGCGCACTGGCACCGGCGACCCTGCAGGCGGCGGCGGAACTGGCGGCCGACCTCGTCGTGCTTGTCGGACAGCGCCGCCACGCCATCGATCAGATTGTCGGCGCCCTCAGCTGCGCCGTGCTGGTGGTGAAGACCGGCGGCGACGCAAGGGACATCGAGGCCGCCGTGGCGAAGCAGTCCTGAACGGGCAAAACGACAGCGGCGTCCGCGAAGTCACGAGTCATATAAAAGGAGTCACGCTCATGGGACACCGTCTCTCGAAGATCTACACGCGCACCGGCGACGCCGGCAGCACCGGCCTCGCCGACGGCTCGCGCGTCGCCAAGGACAGCCCGCGCATCGCCGCACTCGGCGAACTCGACGAACTGAATTCCATCATCGGGCTGCTACTGACCGAGGAACTGCCGCAGGAACTGCGCGTACTGCTCACCGGCATCCAGCACGACCTCTTCGATCTCGGCGGCGAAATGGCGATCCCCGGCTCGACCCTGCTCGACGGGAAAAGCGTCGGCGAACTGGAACAGGCCATCGACCGCTACAACGCGGAATTGGGACCACTGAAGGAATTCATTCTGCCCGGCGGCACGCGCGCCGCGGCCCTTGCCCACCTCGCCCGCGCCATCTGCCGCCGTGCCGAGCGCCGGCTCGTCGCTGTCGCGGCGCAGGAGGCCATCAGCGACACCGGGCGCAAGTACGTGAATCGCCTCTCAGACCTGCTCTTCGTGCTCGGGCGCACGCTCAACCGCCTGGCCGGGCGCGGCGATGTGCTGTGGCAGAAAGACCGGGCGCGCGGCTGATCAGGCTGCCTCGACGCCGCCGTCGAGATGTTCGACCAGCTTGCCGCTGGCCGAGCGCAGCCGCTGCGAGAGCACCAGCACCAGTTCCATGAGGATCTTGATGCCGAGGCGCGGATCGCCGGCAATGATGCGCGACAGGCTGTCGCGGTCGAGCACGGCGATGAGCGTGTCCTCCAGCGCGATGCAGGAGGCGAAACGCGGCTCGCCGTCGATCATGGACATTTCGCCCAGCAGCTTGCCGGGGCCGGCAAGGCCCAGCCGCCGCGGCAGTCCATCGGCACCGTTCCTGACGATCTCGCACTGACCGTCAAGCACGATCACCATGAAATCGCCGCGGCTGCCCTCGCGGATCAGGGTGGCGCCGGCCGGTGCGCGATAGCAGCGCAGATGGGTCGCCAAGGCCCCGATCTCAGGGCGCTCGAAATCCTCGAAAAGCCGGATATGCTCAATGACTTCCAGGAGGCGGTCGACGAAGGATGTCGCGTCGCCGAGGTGCACCAGACCTGGTAGACGGCTGCTCACTCTTTGCCGAGCAGGGCAATGCGGCGCTGGCGCACCGCCTGGGCAAGCTCGTCGAGCAGCTCGACCGACGCCTCCCAGCCGAGGCAGGCGTCGGTGATGCTCTGTCCGTATTCGAGCGGCTTGCCCGGCACCAGATCCTGCCGGCCCTCCTTGAGATGGGACTCGACCATGACGCCGAAGACGCGGTCCTCGCCCGCGGCCAGCTGCGCGGCGACGTTGCGCGCGGCCTCCGTCTGCCGCTTGAAATCCTTGCGGCTGTTGCCGTGCGAGAAGTCCACCATCAGGCGCGCGGCAAGGCCGGCGGCGCCGAGCTCCTTGCAGGCCTTGTCCACACTGGCCGCGTCGAAGTTCGGTTCCTTGCCGCCGCGCAGGATGACGTGGCAGTCCTCGTTGCCGTTGGTGGAGACGATGGCCGAATGCCCGGACTTGGTCACCGAAAGAAAGTAGTGCGGATGCTGCGAGGTGCGGATGGCATCGATGGCAATCCGGATGTTGCCATCGGTGCCGTTCTTGAAGCCCATCGGGCAGGACATGCCGGAGGCCAGTTCCCGATGTACCTGCGACTCCGTCGTGCGCGCGCCGATGGCGCCCCAACTCACCAGGTCGGCAATGTACTGCGGCGTGATCATGTCGAGGAATTCGGTCGCCGCCGGCAGGCCCATCTCGTTGAGGTCCACCAGCAAATGACGGGCAATGCGCAGGCCTTCGTTGATCTTGAAGCTGCCGTCCATGCGCGGGTCGTTGATCAGGCCCTTCCAGCCGACCGTCGTGCGCGGCTTTTCGAAATAGACGCGCATCACCACCAGCAGGTCGGCGGCCAGGCGCTCGGCTTCGGCCTTCAGGCGGGACGCGTACTCGATGGCGGCATCGAAATCGTGCACCGAGCAGGGGCCGATGATCACCAGCAGACGGTCGTCGGCGCCGTGCAGGATGCGATGGATGGCCTGGCGCGCAGCGAAGGTGGTGTCGACCGCCTTGGGCGTCGGCGGAAACTCGCGCAGCAGGTGGGAAGGCGGCGCCACTTCGTGGATGTCGCGGATGCGCACATCGTCCGTGATGGCGCGCGGATAGGCGAGTCCGCCCTTGGGTCCAGGGGCGACGGAGCCGATGTTCGGTTTGTTCGACTTGCTCGGGGGGTTCATGCAGGTTGCACTGTGCACTGGGCGCGGCGGCAAATGGGGCGTGAATGGCCAAGGCCTTGCATTCTAACGCAAAGGGCCGGGCAAAGCCCGGCCGGCCGGCAGCTTAGCCGGTGCCGCCCACCGTCAGCCCGTCGATACGCAACGTCGGCTGCCCCACCCCGACGGGTACGCTCTGGCCTTCCTTGCCGCAGGTACCCACGCCCGGGTCGAGTGCCAGATCGTTGCCGATCATGGAGACGCGCGTGAGCACGTCCGGGCCATTGCCGATCAGGGTCGCTCCGCGCACCGGGTGGGTGATCCTGCCGTTCTCGATGAGGTAGGCCTCGGCGGCAGAGAAGACAAACTTGCCGCTGGTGATGTCCACCTGGCCGCCACCGAAGTTGGCCGCATACAGCCCCTTCTTCACCGAGGCGATGATCTCCTGCGGATCGCGATTGCCGTTGAGCATGCAGGTGTTGGTCATGCGCGGCAGCGGCAGGTGGGCGAAGGACTCGCGGCGGCCGTTGCCGGTGACCGCCACGCCCATCAGGCGCGCATTGAGCGAATCCTGCAGGTAGCCGGTGAGGATGCCTTCCTCGATCAGCACCGTGCGCTGCGTCGGGTTGCCTTCGTCGTCGATGGAGAGTGAGCCGCGCCGATCGGCAATCGTGCCGTCGTCGATCACCGTCACGCCTGCCGCGGCAACGCGCTCACCGATGCGGCCGGCGAAGGCCGAGCTGCCCTTGCGATTGAAGTCTCCCTCGAGGCCGTGGCCGATCGCCTCGTGCAGCAGGATGCCCGGCCAGCCGTTGCCGAGCACCACCGTCATCTCTCCGGCCGGCGCCGGGCGCGCAGCGAGGTTTACGCTGGCCTGGTGCACCGCCTGCCTGGCGTAGTCGCGCAGCACTGCATCGCTGAAATACGCATAGTCGAAACGGCCGCCGCCGCCCGCCGAACCCTGCTCACGCCGTCCTGCCTCGAGCATGATGACCGTGACGGAAACGCGCACCAGCGGTCGCACGTCGGCAGCGAGGCGGCCGTCGGCGCGGGCCACCAGCACCACTTCGAATTCGCCGGCGATATGCGCCATGACCTCGACGACGCGGGGATCCGCAGCACGGGCGAAGCCCTCCAGCCGCTCCAGCAACTTCACCTTCTCGGTGTCGGGCAGCGAGGCCAGCGGATCGGCCGCCGCGTAGAGCGCGGGCGCTGCCTTGCCGGCGCGCATCGGCACCTGCCGCTGCGTCCCCTGCGCGGCGATGGCGCGGGTGGCCCGCGCCGCCGCTCGCAGCGCCGGCAGCGAGATTTCGTCGGAGTAGGCGAAGGCGGTCTTCTCGCCCGAGATGGCGCGCACGCCGACACCGCTCTCGATGTTGAAGCTGCCCGACTTGACGATGCCCTCCTCCAGGCTCCAGCCCTCGGAGCGGCTGTACTGGAAGTACAGGTCGGCGTAGTCGAGGCGGTGCCGGTACAAGTCGCCGAAGACCGTCTCGAGCTGGCGCGCGGAGAGGTCGAAGGGCGCCAGCAGGCGGGATTCGGCAGTATCGAGGTGTGTCTTCATGTGCATAAGTTACATTCAGGATTCATAGTACGCGATGCTGCAAGGCCGGCAGACTGGCGCGCAATTCGGCGATACGGGCGCGGTCCATGTCGGCCGTCACCACTCCCGGCTCTTTCGCCAGGCGCGCGATCACGTCGCCCCAGGGATCGACCACCATGCTGTCACCCCAGGTCATGCGTCCGCTCGGATGCGTGCCGCCCTGGGCCGCGGCCAGCACATAGCAGAGGTTCTCCACTGCCCGCGCACGCAACAGCAATTCCCAGTGCGCCTGGCCTGTGGTATGGGTGAAGGCCGCCGGCACCACGATCAGATCCACCGGTCCCATGGCGCGGTAGAGCTCGGGAAAACGCAGGTCGTAGCAGATGGACAGGCCAACGCGCCCGACCGGCGAATCGAAGGCGACGACAGTGTCACCGTGTTCTATGGTCTGACTTTCATTGTAGCGTTCGGTTCCGCGCTGGAAGCCGAACAGATGGATCTTGTCGTAGCGTGCCACGCGCTCTCCGGCGTCATTGAACACCAGGCAGCTGTTACGCACCTTGTGCGGCACCGAGGCCTCCATGGGGATGGAACCGCCGACCAGCCACACCTTGTGGCGCAGTGCCGTCTCGCGCAGGAAGTCCTGCAAGGGGCCGCCACCTTCCTGCTCGCGGGCACGCACCTTGGCCATGTCGTCGCCAGAAATCAGGGGGAAGTATTCCGGCAGCGCCACCAGTTGTGCGCCGCGCGCGGCCGCTTCGGCCACGAGGTGGTCGGCATCGTGCAGGTTCTGCACAATGTCCGCACTGGACACCATCTGCACCGCGGCAATGCGGCTAGTCTTCGTCATGGGCTGGTTCCCTCCGGTTTTGCCGTCACCTGCTGCTGCAGTTTTTCCACCTTCGGATCGCTCCAGCTGCCGGTGATGGCATATTCAAAGGCGAATATCTGGCCGAATGGGTCCTTGAGGATCTTCTGCGCCAGCCAGGCGGCCGCGCCGACCGCCGGATTGGCGATCATGGCGCCGACGGCCAGCGTCTCGCCCAGCGCCGGCTCGATGCGCACGCGCAGGTTCTGTGTTTCCGCCGGGATGCTGACCTCGCCCTTCATGATGATTTTTGCCGACGGCCCGCGGATGACCAGGTTCTGCGTGTTCATCACACCCCGCTCGATTTTCGACGTGCCCTCGATCGAGTCGAAGGCAAAGCCGTCGCTGAAGATGTCGCGGAAATCGAGGGTGATGCGGCGCGGCAGGGATTGCAGGCTGAGGATGCCGAGCAGCCGCCCGACGCCGGGGTCGAGCTTGTTGAACTGACCGCGGGCCGCCTCGACGGCCACCGTCCCGCCGAGACTGGCGTGGTCGATGCGCGTCGGCGGCCCGGCCCAGGAGACTTTGCCCTCCAGCTTGGCAGTGCCGCGGCGCACGGCGTCGGCATAACCGATCCGCTCCAGCATCTTGCCGATATCGGCCACGTCCAGCTTGAAATTAAGCTGGGTACCGCCATCGTGCCAGAGGCCGTTCGCATTCAACGTGCCGTCGGCGCTGCCAATCACCAGCTTGTCCATCTTCCACGCGGCGTCGACGTTGGTCGCATTCAATTCGAGCTTGCCGAGCTTCATGCCATGCAACATGAAACTGTCGGCGACGATGTCGAGCCCGGGCAACTCGCGCAGCGGCTCCTCGGCGAGGACGGTCTTGTCTGGCTGGGTTTCGGCCAGCGTCAGTTGCTTGAGGCGTGCGCGCAGGCGTCCCTGTTCACCGCCATCCCAAGTGAATTCACCGGTCACCTCGCGGCTCGCCACCTGACCCTGCCAACTGCCGCGCTGCTGACTCGCGCGCAGCGTCACCGCATTGAAGGGCCGCTCGAAGAGCTGCATTTTCCCGGCATGCAGGCTGATGCCGCCGATTGGCAACCCACCGCTACCGCCGCTGGCAAAGAGATTGCGCCAGAAGTCGACGTCGAACTCGCTCACGCTGGCCGACACCAGAATGTCCTTCTCCGGCAGGGCGGGCGTAGGTTCGCCGAGGCCAACCGCGCCACGCTCGATGATCCGTTTTCCCTTGTCGGCGCGTCGCAGCAACTGGGCGCTGAGGACCTTGTCCAGACTGGCGCGGATCTGGTCGCCCCCATCCGCCAGGCTTGTGCGTTCGAAACGCAGCGGCATGGCGTCTGCGGCACTCTTGTTGAAGGGTGCAGGCAGGCTGGAGGCGATGCCCTGCAGGCTCGATTCGAGCACCACCTCCGCGTTGCGTCCCTTCACCAACACCGTGCCCTGCAGGGGCGCGCTGCCGGAGAGGTGGTTGAAGAGGCGATGATCCTGGAAGTTGCGCATCCCGGCGACATTGAGGCTGCCCTGGGCATTGATGGCGACGGTGCCGTCCTTGCGCGTGGCCGCCTTGACGGTCAGCGGCGCCCCCAGCAGCTGCCCGCGTATCTCCTTGATGGCGATGCCGTCCGCCGTGAAATTGAGCCGTCCGGTCACGTCCGTGAGCTGCGGCAGATCCGGGTCAAGCACCAGCACGTTGCGCAGGAACTGATACTCGCCGTCGATTTTCGACTGCTCCAGCCGGCGCAGCGGCAGGGTCAGCTTGAGCGCCAGTGTGCCCTGGCCTTCTGCCTGCATGCCTTCGGTAAAGCGGTCGATCTTCTCGGCCACCGGACTGGTGGCGACGAAGCGCAGGAAATCCGCAGTCGGGCCGGCGGCGCGTCCGGCGACGGTGAGAATTTCCTCAGGCGCCTCGAGGTCGGCGATTTCGGCGCTGGCGCCGGAGAGGGCGACGCCGTAAATGCTGCCTTGGCGCGCCTTGATCAGCATGCGCCTGCCCTCGAACAGCAGATCGCCGTCGATGTTCTCGATGTCCGGCCAGCCGGGCGCATAGCGCAAGCTTGCGCCGGCGACCTTCGCCGTCACCCTGAAGATGCCCTGCTTGCCATCGGCAAAGGGAAAGTCCTTCAGATTTCCCTGCAGGCGCAATTTTGCATCGTCCGCATGGCCACCGCGAATGGCTTCGCGCAGCCAGTCGCGCACATCGCGGTTGACCACGAGCGGCATGTAGCGCCACACGGCAGCGCCATCGGCTCGCGACAGATTGGCGGTAATGTCGATCTCCCCTGGCCCCGCCGGATCGCTGTGGTAGCGGCCGCTGGCGCTGCCGGTCGCGTCGGCGTTGTTGAAGGCGAGGTTCTGCAACTGCACGTCGAAGCGGCCGTCCTTCGTCGTCCAGGAAGCCTGCGCCTTCAGTTCGTCCAGCTCCAGGCGGGGGTCGGCGAACACCGTCGGCAATTCGAGGAAGGCGTGGCGTCCGTTCACCTCCACCCTGCCGCCCTTCTCGTTGCCATCGATGCGGCCGCTGAGACCGTCGAAGCCGGGATAGTAGCCGTGCGCGCGGCGTCCCAGCGCCTCGAAGCGGGCGCTCGCGTTGAAGGCGGCAAGCGTCTCCGCATCCCCCTTCCAGCCCAGCTTGAGATCGAATATCCGTCCCCGCGGGGCATAGGTTGCGAGTGTCTGGCGTGTCCCCGCGTCGAGCGGCAGGTAGCTGGCCAGCCTCGCCAGCACATCGAGATCAAGACCGTTCGCCGTCGCCGCGCCGTTGGCTGGCTGCTTGCCCTGCGCCGGACTCCAGCGCAGGGAAAAATCGGTCGGCGGCAGGTTGATGCCGTCCTTCGTCGACAGTGTCAGCTTCTTCGTCGACACCTCGAAGCCGGCATCGGGCAGGCGTCCGGCGATACGACCGTTGAAGTGCTTGAGCTCCAGCATCTCGAGGTTCTTCGCCAGGCGCAGCTTGACGTCGCGCAGGGCGATGTCGGCGGTGAGGCTGCGCAATTTCTTGTTGTTGAAACCGAGCCACAGATGCATGCCACCCGCGCCCTGCGGCAGGTCGAGCGGATAGTCCACCCAGGTGCGCCAGACAGCCAGGTCGGCGTAATCGAGCTCGACATACGCTTCGCCTTTCCACAGCTCCGGCCGGTCGACATCACGGCCGCGGAAATCACCGCGGATGTCGATGCGCGCCGCGAGCGCTGCCGGCGGCAAGGCCGTCAGGCCGAAGCGGTGGCGGCTGCCGTCGTTCCTCAGGACAAAATTCAGCTCCCGTAGCTCCAGCGGCGGTGCGCCGCGCTGTTCGTCCTCCCAGCGGATGGTGGCGTCGCGCACGGCGACGTTCTTCTGCGCCAGCAGCCAGTCAGAGAAATCGTTGCCGCTCGCCTCGGTGTTGATCTGCAAGCCGGCGATGAAGATGCGCCCGTTCCTGTCGCGCCGGATCGCCAGTTGTGGTGCGTGCACTTCGAGACGGTGCAGGCGCAGCTGCCCGTGCAGGAGGGAAGACCAGCCCAGGTCCGTCTCGACGGTGTCAAAAGTCAGTACCGGACGTGCGGCGGCATCGTGCACTTCGAAGCCGTGCAGGGAGAGATGTGGCCGCAGGCCGTTCCAGTCGGTGTCGATGCGCGCAATGGTGACGTTGAGGCCTGCCGCCCGGGAAATGCCACGCTCGATGTCGCCGCGGTAGTTCTCGATGTTCGGCAGCGCCCAGTAGCGCAGCACGAGGACGATCAGGGCAAAGCCGAAATAGCCCAGCCAGAACAGCCAGGCGAGTATGCTGCGCAGCCAGGCGGGGATCAGGCGGGGAAGACGTAGAAGACGCGCAAACATTGGGTTGCGCGGGGTGGGCGAATCGATTGCAGTCCTCTCGTGCGTCAATGAATGGTCTGGGTACGTCCGCGCGACAGCCAGTACAATGCTGCCGATACGTTAATTGTTTGATTTTACCCTTAAACGTTCCAGCAGCCTGCCCGGCAGACATGACCCCCGCCACGCTCGAAGCAATCCTGCCCCAGAGCCGTTTTCTGACGCGGCTCATCGACAGCCAGCCGGCCCTCGGCGAGGAACTCCGCGCCGACCTGCAGACCTCATGGGGCGCGCAGGCGATGCACGACTTCCTCGCTGCCGCAGCGGCGGATGAGGCTACGCTGCGCGCCGGCCTGCGGCAGCTGCGTGCGCGGGTGATGGCGCGCATCGTCGCGCGCGACCTGTGCGGCCTGGCCGATCTGGCCGAGGTGACCGAGACCATGACCACCCTGGCCGAGGTGACCGTCGCGCATGCAGTCGCCGTGCTCGCAACCGTCCTCATCGCCCGCCACGGCACACCGCGTGCGGCCACGGGCGAAGCGCAGGACCTGATCGTCGTCGGCATGGGCAAGCTGGGCGGGCGGGAGTTGAATGTTTCCTCGGATATCGACCTGATCTTCGTCTTTTCCGAGGACGGCGAAACTGACGGCGAGCACCAGCGCCTGTCGAATTTTGACTTCTTCACGAAGCTGGGCCGCCAGCTGATCGGCGCCCTGGCCGAGATCACCGGCGACGGCCAGGTGTTCCGCGTGGACATGCGCCTGCGGCCGAACGGTGATTCCGGCCCGCTGGTAGCGAGCTTCGACATGCTGGAGAACTACTTCATCACCCAGGGCCGCGAGTGGGAACGCTACGCCTGGATCAAGGCGCGACCGCTGTGTGGGGCGCACGCGGCCGACCTCACCAACCTCGCACGTCCCTTCATCTTCCGCAAGTATCTCGACTACGGCGCCATCAATGCCATGCGCGAGCTGCACGCACAGATCCGCCGAGAGGTGGCGCGGCGCGACATGGCCGACAACATCAAGCTCGGTCCGGGCGGCATCCGCGAAATCGAGTTCATCGCCCAGGTCTTCCAGCTCATCCGCGGCGGCCGCGACAAGGCCCTGCAGATCCGGCCGACGCTGCACGTGCTTGCCCTGCTGGTCGAACGCGCCCTGCTGGACGAGGCGGCGGTGCGCGAACTCAGCGTGGCCTACCGCTTCCTGCGCAACCTGGAGCACCGCCTGCAATACCTTGACGATGCGCAGACCCACACGCTGCCGCAAAAGTCCGAGGACCAGGGGCTGATCGCGCGCGGCATGGGCTTCTCCGACTACGGCGCGCTGCTGGTGGAGCTCGACGACCATCGTGCCAATGTCAGCCGCCACTTCGAGGCCGTCTTCGCCGATCCCGATCGCCAGGGCCATGAACTGGCCGCCGTCTGGCAGGGCGGCGAGAATGCGGCGCAGGAGCTGTCACGGCTGGGCTACACGGATGCCGAGGGCAGCGCGCAGCGTCTGGCCGGCAGCCGCAACGGCAGCCGCTACCAGCAGATGTCGTCGCGCAGCCGCGAGCGCTTCGACGCCTTGATGCCGCGCCTGATCGAGGCGGCCGCACAAAACCCCAACCCCGATGCCACGCTGGCGCGCGGCCTCGACCTGCTGGAAGCCATCAGTCGGCGCGGCGCCTATCTCGCACTGCTGCAGCAGTATCCCCCGGCCCTGCAGAAGGTGGCGCGGCTGGTGGGCGCCTCGAGCTGGGCGGCGGCCTATCTGACGCACCATCCCGTGCTGCTCGACGAGCTGCTCGACGCACGGCTGCTCGACGCCTCGCCGGACTGGGCCGCCTTCGGCGCACAGCTCGCGCAGGATCTGGACGAACATGAGCCGGACACCGAACGGCAGATGGACATGATGCGCGAAGCCCACCACGCCCAGGTGTTCCGTCTGCTGGCCTCGGACCTCGCCGGCCTGCTGCCCCTGGAAAAACTCTCCGACCAGCTCTCCGCGCTGGCCGACATCATGCTCGACCTTGCCTTGCGCATGACCTGGCGCAAGCTGGCGAAGCGCCACCGCGACACGCCCGCCTTCGCCGTCATCGCCTACGGCAAGCTCGGCGGCAAGGAGCTCGGCTACGCTTCCGACCTCGACATCATTTTCCTCTTCGAGGACGAGGCGTCCGCGGCGCCGGAGATTTACGCTCGCCTGGCGCAGCGCATCAACACCTGGATTTCCAGCGCGACGCCGGCCGGCATCCTCTTCCAGACCGACCTGCGCCTGCGTCCGAACGGCGAATCCGGCCTGCTCGTCAGCTCGGTCGACGCCTTCCGCAAGTACCAGATGGAGTCCGCCTGGGTGTGGGAGCACCAGGCGCTCACCCGTGCCCGCTTCTGCGCGGGCGACGCCGGCATCGGCCGCCAGTTCGAGGCCATCCGCATCGAGGTGCTGCGCAAGCCGCGTGACCTCGCCGAACTCAGGCGCGAAGTCATCGCCATGCGCGAGAAGATGGCGGCCGCCCATGCCAACAAGAGCGACCTCTTCGACATCAAGCATGACCGCGGCGGCCTCATCGACGTCGAGTTCATCGTGCAGTTTTTGGTGCTCGGCCATGCCCACCGGCACGCGGAACTCACCGGCAATCTCGGCAACCTGGCGCTGCTGAAAATCGCCGCCGGCCTCGGCCTCATCCCGGACGAACTTGCCGAACGGGTGCGCGACGCCTACCGACGCTACCGCACGCTGCAGCACAGCCTGCGCCTGAACGACGCACAGTACGCGCGCATCGAGCGCCCCACGCTGGCGCAGGAGATCGACAGCGTGCAGGCACTGTGGCAGAAGGTATTGGGCGGGAACTGATCCGCCTGGGAGAATGCGCCCTGGGCCTATATGCCGGAGCGCGCAACCCCGCCGCGTGCATCGCGGCGGGGTACCAGCATCAAAGCGGCTTCTTGATGGTCATGGCGCCGCGAATTTCGGCGAGGTGGTAGCCGACAGCCTTGTCGGCCGGGTAGAGTTCCTGCAGCTTGGCCTGCACCGCCGGGCTGATGCGATCCGGCGTGCCATGGCAGTTGAGGCAGAGGTCCTGCGTCGGCAGCGCCTTCATGTAGCGGTACATCTGTTTGCCGTCCACGGTCACGATTGCGCCTTTCTCCAGCGAGGTGGGCTTCTCGCCGGCGGCAGCGCGCTTGTCGAACTCTTTCAGCACGGCCTCTTCCCAGGCGTCCGGCACGGCCTTCGGGTTGCGGTTCTTCAGGCTGACGCGGCGTATCGCCCAGCCTGACTTTTCAGAGGCGGCCTTGGCCATGGCCGGCGCCTTCTCGCGACAGACGCCGATGGCGCCCTCGGCACCCCCCTTCTTGATTTCCTCGTCGAGCACGCTCAGCAGCTTGGGCGGGATGGAGGAAGCAATGCCGCGCGCTTCTTCGAGCAGCTTCGCCTCGTCGGCGAATGCGGGTGCCACAGCGAGAGCAGCGAGCAGGGGAATGAACTTGCGCATGGCACGGCTGGCTTGCATGTTTCCTCCTTTTGAATGCGGAAATTGCGCTGGCGCGCAAAATGACGAAACAACGAAACGACGGGTTCGGTTATATGAGATTTTTAACCCCTGTCAATATAGTGTTTTTCTGCTTTACTTCATATCAGATTATTTGCTGAATGCATAAGGATTCGGCCTGGGCGAGACAGCTCTGAACTGCCGCAGAAGGCAATGGAACGGTTCACCAGCGCACGGCCACCCCAATGAGGAAGGCGCGGTCGGCAGCCGCCCTACCGTGGCCATGCTTCCATCCCACATCGAGATCCAGCCAGGCCGCCGGCGAATAGATGAAACCGAGAATGCGGTAACGCACCGAACTGTCGTCGGCACGATCCGGATTGGTATCGGCGCTGATGTCGGCGACCAGCTTCAACTGCTCCGTCGCCTTGTAGGTGGCGGCGACGGAAAGATGCCGCAGGGAAGTGCGCTGATCCACGGCATTGTTGTTGCGGCGGTAGCCGATGTGGGAATGAAAGGACAGCGGGCCCGACTCATAGGAAAGGATCCCCAGGGCGCCCCAGGTCGGACGCCCCGTGCCGAAGCCGCGGCTCTTGTCACCGGTCGGCAGGGTCAGGCCCGGCTTGACGCCGAGGCTCAGGGCCTCGTGCTCGAAGAAACGCCACTTCAAATCCACCGAGGCATCGAGCGGTCCCCGGCTGACATGGCGGCCGGCTGCGTCATGCGTGTGCTGGCGCACATGCGGCAGGCCGATCTGCAGATCGGCATTTTCCAGGACGCCGTAGCTCAGCACGGCCATCGTCAGGAGTTCCCTCACCTTGACGCCGGGCGGATGGTCGCGCGTCTTGTCCGCCATCAGTTCGATCTGGTAATTGTCGAGTCCCTGGGTACCGGTGTCCTCGGTGAGCAGCGGGTGAGCAGCTACGGCCGGCAAGGCGAGGCCTATCGTTAGAAAGACAACCGCTGTACGGTCAATGGTGTGTGCCAACTCTCGGATTATATGCATGATAGGAACGACGCGGTTCAGGATGACCTGCGTTGACGGGGTCTCGGAATAAGCGCCCAGCAGCTGTTTCATAATTCACCATGCTTTCCCTTCGGCGCATGCTGTCCTAGCCTCGATGCTGCGCGCCGGCTCAATTCATTCCGCCGCTACGGACGGGTTCGGCTCGTCCAGCACCCAGAGCTGGTGAGCGTCCAGCATCAGGCGGTAGCGCGACTCGACGGCATCCAGTTGCGCTATCACTGCCGCAAGCTTGCCGTCGACCGCGAGGCGGCGTGCATTCAAGGTATCGGTGAGGCCGGCCTCGCCCAGCGCGTAGGCGCGCGCAATCAGATCGGCATTGCGTTCCATGGCCTGTGCTGCTACCTGCGCCTTCTGCCAGCCCTCGTAGGCGGCCGCAGCGCCGGCATGGAGCGCGGATATCTCGGCGTTCAGCCTGCGCAGCAAGGCCGCCTCCCTGTCCGCCGCCATGTCCATCTGCGCCCGCGCGCCCTCCGTCGAGGCGGTGCGCGCCTGGCCGGGAAGGGGAATGCTCAGGTAGAGCCCCGTGATCTTATCGCTGCCGCCAGCTTCTGAGGCATGCCGGATACCTACCGTCGGATCGGGCAACTCATCCGCCTGGCTGCGCGCGATGAGAGTTTGCCGTCGCTGCACTTCGGCCCGCGCGACGGCCAGTTCATGGTTATGTTGAAGAATGTGCTCGCGCCAGTAGTCATACGACTGGTTTACCGGCACCGGCACAGCGAGGACCGGCTTCCCGGGCAAGGGTATGTCCGGATAGTTTTGCTTCAGTTCAGCCGTGGCGACTGACTCGCGCAGGCGGCTTTGCACGGCCGTCGCCTCGGCCTGGGCCATCGAAGCTTCGGCCAACGTCTGCTCGAGCCGCGGCGCATCGCCAGCACGCACGCGCCGAGCAGCCACCTCGCTTTGCTGCCGTAGCAAGTTCACCTGCTTACCCCATTCATCGGCCTGAACCCGTGCCTTCAGCCAAGAGAACCAGGATCGGAGTAGGCCGCGCGCCGTCTCGTGTATGGCATCCCCCAGCGAGAGCCGCGCCTGCTCGACACCCTGGCGCCCGAGTTTCTCGTCAAGGCGCGCTTTGCCCGGCAAACGAAGCGGCCGCTCGAGGGCGACATCCCATTCGTTGAGTTGGCGCGACTGATCGTTGCGGCGCCGCGCCGCGCCCACCTGCAGGCTGAATTCGTGGCTGCCCGCCGCAAGCCGCGTCCGGTTGGTCTCCTCGTAGCGTATGCCCGATTTCGACGCCAGCACGTCGGGGTGATTCGCCAGCATGGCGGCCACCGCTGCAGCCGGCGGCAGGTCGGGATGCGCCTCGGGCTGCGCGGCGGCCACGAGCAGGGGCAACAGCAGCGGAACGACCAGCCAGCGCATATTCATGCGAACCTCCCGAATTCCAGCAGCGGGATCATCCAATAGACAATCTCGGGATTTGGCAGGGTTTCCCTGAGGAGGCCGACCAGCGCCTGCGCATCCTCCCGGTTCATGACCAGCTGCACCTGAACGCGGCGCGAGCGTCCGCGCACCTGCTCGGCCGAGCCATGCAGACGCACGGCCTGCCCCTGTCCCTCGACCCTGGAATTGGTAAAGCCCGTCACCCACTCGGGATGCTCGAGCAGATGGTCGACCAGATCCTCCTCGATCGATACCGGAAAGACCAGGGTCAGCACGCAATCGCGTTGTTTCATGTCGGATTCTCCAGCGGGGCTATGCCGAAGCGTCGATAAAGAATCGGCAGAATGACCAGCGTCAGCAGGGTTGCGCTGACCAGACCGCCGATGACGACGATGGCCAGCGGTTTCTGGATCTCCGAGCCGGGCCCGCTGGCAAACAGCAGCGGCACCAGTCCGAAGGCGGCGATGCTCGCCGTCATCAAGACAGGGCGCAGTCGCCGCCGGGCGCCCTCGACGACGATCTGTCCGATCGGCATGCCCTGCGCATGCAACTGGTTGAAATATGTGACCATGACCACGCCGTTGAGGACCGCGATGCCGAGCAGCGCGATGAAACCGACCGAGGCCGGCACCGACAGGTATTCGCCCGTCAGCCACATGGCCAGCACGCCGCCGATCATGGCAAACGGGATGTTGCAGATGACCAGCGCGGCCTGGCGCAGGGAGCCGAAGGTGGCGAAGAGCAGCAGGAAGATGAGCGCCAGCGCCACCGGCACCACCACGGAGAGGCGCGCCGCGGCGCGCTGCTGGTTCTCGAACTGGCCACCCCAGGTCATGCTGTAGCCACTGGCAAAAGTCAGCTTCTCCGCCACGGCGCGCTTCGCCTCGTCGACAAAGCCGACCAGATCGCGGCCGCGCACGTTGGACGAGACAACGACCATACGAGCCGCATTCTCGTGGTCCACCTTGACCGGGCCGTCGATGCGGGCGAGCCGCGCCAGTGCCGTCAATGGCACGCTGCCGCCGCCAGGCAGGGTCAGGCTGAGATTGCTGAACAGGGCGGGCGACATACGCTCGCGTTCGCCGCCGCGCAACAGCAGCGGCGTACGCCGGTTGCCCTCCTGCACGATGCCCAGCACCCGGCCTTCTACCTGGGTGCGCAGCGCGTTCTGCACGGCGTCGATGCTGAAGCCAAGCCGCCCGGCGGCGAGGCGATCGATTTCGATGCGGTAGTACTGCACGCCCTCGTTCTTCGTCGTCTGCGCGTCTTCGGCGCCGGGGATCGACTTGAGGATCTCGACCATCTGCTGCGCCTGCTGGTTGAGTACTGCGAGGTCAGGGCCGAATATCTTGATCGCCACGTCGCCGCGCACGCCGACGATCATTTCGGAGACGCGCATCTCGATCGGCTGCGTGAAGCTGTACGCCACGCCGGGAAAATCCGCCAGCACCTTGCGCAGCTCGTCCGTCAGCCAGGCCTTGTGCGGCTCGCGCCATTCGTCTCTCGGCCGGAGCACGAGGAAGGTGTCGGTCTGGTTGAGACCCATCGGGTCCAACCCCAACTCGTCGGAGCCGGTGCGCGCGACGATCCGCTTCACTTCCGGCACGCGCTCGAGGATCGCCCGCTGGATACGCAGGTCGGTTTCCGTGCTCGCCTCCAGATTGATCGAAGGCAGCTTTTCCAGGCCAATGATCAGGTCGCCCTCGTCCATCGTCGGCATGAAGGTCTTGCCGATCTGCGTGAAGATGAGCGCGGTGACCGCCAGCGCCGCGATGGCGCCGATCGTCACCTGACGCGTATGCCGCAGCGACCAGTCGAGCGCCGGCATGTACAGGCGCAGCGCCTGGCGCACCAGCCAAGGCTCGCCATGGCTGGCCTGCTGGATGAGGAACGACGCGAGCACCGGGATCACGGTGAGAGAAAGAACGAGCGAGCCGGACAACGCAAAGATGATGGACAGCGCCACCGGGATGAAGAGCTTTCCCTCCAGCCCTTGCAGCGTCACCAGCGGCAGGAAGACGATAACGATGATCATGATGCCGGAGGCCACCGGCAGTGTCACTTCCCGTACGGCGCGGTAGATGACGTGCAGGCGCGGCAGGCGGCCAGCCTCCTTGCCGGTCTCGTGCGCCAGATGTGTGACGATGTTCTCGACCACCACCACGGCCGCGTCGACCAGCATGCCGATAGCGATGGCCAGTCCACCCAGGCTCATCAGGTTGGCCGACATGCCGAACTGCTGCATCAGGATGAATGTCACCAGCGCCGCCAACGGCAGGGTGAGTGCCACCGCCAGCGCGGCGCGCAGATTGCCGAGGAACAATACGAGCAGCACGACCACCAGCACAATGGCTTCGAGCAATGCGCGCGAGACCGTGCCAACAGCCCGTTCGACCAGGCTGCCACGATCGTAAAAGACCTGCGTCGTCACGCCCTCCGGCAATGTCGGCGCCAGTTCGGCGAGCCGGGCGCGTACGCCCTTCACTACCTGCTGCGCATTGGCACCGCGCAGGCCGAGCACCAGGCCCTGCACTGCCTCGCCCTGGCCGCTCTGCGTCACCGCGCCGTAGCGAGTGAGATGGCCGATGCGTACCGTGGCAACATCGCCCACGCGTACCGGGTTGCCGTCACGGCTGGACACCACCACGGCGCGCACGTCGTCCAGGCCGCGGATGGCCCCCTCCGCACGCACCACCAGGGCCTCCTCGCCGTCGCCCAAGCGGCCCGCGCCGTCATTGCGGTTGTTCGATTCCAGCGCCAGCTGCAGCGCCTCCAGCGTCACGCCGCGGGCGGCGAGCGCGGCGTTGTCGGGCACCACCTCGAAGCTGCGCACCTCGCCGCCGAGCGCGTTCACCTCGGCCACGCCGGGCAGTGTACGCAGCGCCGGCCGGATTACCCAGTCGAGCAGGCTGCGGCGCTCCTGCAGCGTCAGGTCGCCGCCCTCGATGGTGAACATGAACATCTCGCCGAGCGGCGTGGTGATCGGCGCCAGTCCGCCGCTGGCGCCGGCCGGCAGGTCGATGCCATTGAGACGCTCGGTCACCTGGCTGCGTGCCCAGTAGATGTCGGTTCCGTCTTGGAAGTCGATAGTAATGTCGGCCAGGGCGTATTTCGACACCGAGCGCAGGATCTTCTTGTTCGGGATGCCGAGCATCTCCAGTTCGATCGGCGTGGTGATGCGCGCCTCGACCTCCTCCGGCGTCATGCCGGGCGCCTTCATGATGATCTTCACCTGGGTCGAGGAAACGTCCGGGAATGCGTCGATCGGCAGGCTGCTGAAGGCCGCCACGCCGCCGCCAATCAGGGCAAGCGTGGCGATGATGACCAGCAGCCGCTGCGTCAGGCAGAACTCCACCAGCCGTTCGAGCATCACTCGCCCCCGATGCCCATCAGCGCCGCCTTCAGCGCCGACACGCCGCGCACCGCAATACGCTCGTCCCCCTTCAGGTCGCCGCGCACCGCGCTGGCCTGCGCGCCCTCGGCAATCAGGACGACCGACTGGGCGCGAAAGCCGGCAGCGGTCTGCACGAAGACCACTACACGATCGTGCAGCCGCGCTAGCGCGCCGTTGGGCACGCTCCAGAGCCTGGGCGCCCGATCACCCCGCGCGATGCTGACGACGGTCGCCTCGACGAACTGGCCGGGATACAGGCGTTCCGTGCCGCTGGATATCTCGGCTCGCACCAGCACCGTCTGGTTGCCACTCACGCCGTGGCCGACGGACAGCACCTTGCCTGCCGCCTGCTGGAGCGGCAGCCTGACCTGGTCACCTTCCGCCACCATGCTCTGCCTGGCGATCGGCAGCTGGATGTCCAGCCAGAGCGGATCCAGACGAGCCACCTTGTACAAGGGCGAGGCAGCCTCGAGCCGCTGGCCGGCCGTGGCCATCTGCTCAAGCACCACGCCGTCGATGGGAGAGGCCATTTCGATCGCGCTTCCCAGCACCCCGCCCGACTGCAGGCGGGTGATCGCCGCTTCGCTCATGCCCGCCAGGCGCAGCACCTGCCGCCGCTCGGCGTAGGCGGCCGACAGTTCGGCGTGCTGGCTGCGCGTTGCACGGTAACGGCTCTCGGCGATGATGCCTTCCTTGAAAAGCTGCTCGTCGCGCGAAAGGGTGTCGCGCGACAGGCGCAGCTGTGTCCCGGCCTGCAGGAACATCCGCTGCGCCTCGACGATCGCCGGCCCCTGCAGACGTACCAGCACACTTCCCTTCCCGACATGTTCGCCGGGCGCGGCGAACATCTGCTCGACCATGACGGGCATGGGTGAGCTCACCACGTGCATCTGGTTGTTGGGGACGACCACCTGCGCCGGCAGGCCCGGCAATTCCCCTTCGCGGTGGGCGGCGACTTGCGCCGTCTCGATGCCAAGGGACTGAATCTGGGCGGCCGACAGTGGCAGCACCTCCGCCGCATGAAGCGGAGAAAGAAACACCGCGGCCAGTACCGCGCAAACGCGAAGACATCTCATGCGACCACCTCTCTGTTCGCTCCGTCGGGTGCGGATACGAAACATACTACATCGTGCCGAATGAGTACGATACCGCGCCGGGGCGGAGACAGGAATCCAGGATCGCGGGGAAAACCCCCGCGATCACTGCCGGCATTCTCGCTGCGTGAGCTTAACGAACGCTTAAGGAACCACCGCCTTCACTGCGGCAGCCATGCAGGGCGACTACTTCTTCGCCTTGGCGCCGGGCCCAACCTTGATCTGGTAGATGCCGTGGCAGGCATTGCACTTTTGCAGCAGCTCGCTCACCTGCGATACCGTGTGCTTGGGATCGGCGAGGGATTCCGCGTCGAGAGCGATCAGGTCGAAGAGGGTGTGCACGCCGCCGGCGAGCACCTTGAATTCCTCCGGCAGCTTCGCCACCGTGACGGGCGGGATCTCGTTGGCGGCGCCGCTGCCCATGGTGCGGGCGGCGCGGGCGATTTCCTTCATGTCTTCGCGCGGCAGGGCATCCGTGATGATCTGCAGGACGGCGAGGAAGTTGCGCATCTCCTCGAGGACGATGTGGCGTTCGGCGTCGAGCAAGACGAGCGGGGCGCGCTGATCGGCCTGTTTCACCGGAACGTGCTTGGTCGACCCGGAGGCCAGTGCGGCGCCGGCGAGGAGAACTGCGCCGAATGTCACGGCGACGATGTGCTTGTACTTGGGTTTCATGAGTTCAACTTGATTGTGTGTAAGGTCAGGCGATCGTCGCCTCGGAACGGGCCTTTTCGCCCTTGTTGTCTTCCCAGGCGATCACCAGCTTGTCGCCGGCCTTGGCGCCCTTGACGCGGAAGCCGAACATCGGGTTCTTCGAGATCGCCGGACCGCATTGAACATTCAGCACGGGCTTGTCATTGACCGACGCCGTCACGTGCTGGATGAAGTGGGCGGGAAAGGCCTGGCCGCTGCGCGGGTCCTTGCGCTGCCCGGTTTCCATCGGATGGATCATCAGCACAGCGATGTGGGCCGAGCCGTCCACCATCTTGGCGCGGATTTTCATGGGTTCTGACATGGTTTGCTCCTGGAAATATTCATTAACCGCCGCAGCCGCCGATCGTGACCTTGATCTCGCGGCCGGCGATGTACTGCTTGCCGCCGGCCTTCACCACCACCTTGACGACGGAGGACTGGCCCATCTTGAAGCGGGTATTGAGATAGCCCTCCGTGCCGCCGGTGAGGTCGGCATAGGCCATCAGCGGGAAAGGGTTCTTTTCCGCCAGCAGGGCGATGGATTCCGCGCCCTCCATGCGGCAGGTCACCTCGATCGGGATCACCGCACCGTTCTCGGCGATGTCCGGCGCCTTGATGAGGATGTCGGCACTCTCCGCCGCGCCCGCCGCGCCGATGGCCTTCAGGGCATCGGCAAGCGACTTCGATTCGAATGCCGCCTTGTTCCACTCCGCCGCGAACGCCCGCGTGGGGCGCAGCAAGCCCGCCGCGAGGGCGCAGGCGAGCACGCCGCCGGCGCCGCCGCCCTTCAAGATCAATCTGCGTAAATGATTCACTGTGTCACTCCAAAAAATCCCCGGCTAGCGTGCCGAGGGAACCGAAATGGGATAGCCGTTGGTCAGCACGGTCATGAACACTTCCAGGTCCGTGTAGGCCGGATCGCCCGGCTTGAGCGGCTGCGTGCGCATCTGGTTGTGGCAGCGCGCAAAGCGTTCCTGGAGGGACTCCAGCGCGCCCACCGGCGTGCGGTAGGTGGGGTAATGCGCCGTGTCGCCGAAGGGCGTGGTCGGCGTCTCGCCGCGCAGCTTGTGGCCCATGATGCTACCGGGCACGTGGCAGGAGGCGCAGGCCATGTTGAGCTGACCGGTGCGCACATAGAAGGATTGCTCACCACGCCGATAGGCCTCCATCACCTTGGTGTTGCCGATATCCACCTTGGTTGGCACGCCGGCGCTGAGCGACTTGAAGTACACCGAGATCTTGGTGTTGGGCGGTTTGCCCTGGGGCAGATCCTCGCCGAGCACGCTCTTCGCGCACTGTTCAATGCGGCCCTCCACGGTCAGGATGCGGCCGAGCGCAACATCGAACTTCGGATAGGCCGCCGCCTTGCCCTTGATCTCGGCCGAGCCCTCGCCGAGGCACGTCAGGAAGGCTGGATCGCGCGCGGCGAGTTTCTTCACCAGCGCCGCGCCCTCATCCACCGCCAGGTGGCCCGGATGCAGGTCGATGCGATCGAGGTCCATGTGCTTCCAGTTGAGTTTCCACTGTTCGGCCGGCTTGTCTGCCAGGCCGGCATTGCGCTCGAGGTCGGCCTCCGTGCGCCAGTACTGGATGGTGTCGCTGAAGCCGACGTCGCCCTCGACGCCCTTGGCGGGATCGATCTTCGCGTCGGGGTAGCGCTCGCGATAGGGCTGCTCGCCCAGGACATTGCCGGCGGCCAGGGCGCAGAGGGCCAGTGCCATAGCCGTCAGGGCCGGGGTGCGTTTGCGATCATGCATGGTCGTACCCCTTAGCGGAAGGACAGGAGATAGGCGACGACATCGCGCAGCTCCTGCTCGTTGAGGATTTCGTTGGTACCGAAGGGCGGCATCAGCGTCTCCGGATTGATCGTGCGCATGTCCCAGACCATCGCGTAGGCCTCGGCATCGCTCCTGCCCGAGCTGCCGAAGTGGCTCAGGTCCAGGCCGCGCGTGCCCGGCTGGCTGCCGCCCGGTATGACATGGCAGGCGAGGCAGTTGCCGCGGTTGCGTGCCTGGGCGAGTTGCTTGCCCTTCTCGGCGTTGCCGTTGAGCGGGCCGTCGAGCGCCTTGCTCACCGGCGGCCGCGTGGCGACCTTGCCGCAGGGCTGCGTGTAGCTCAGGCAGGGGAAGGCCGAGTAGTCAGGCGGCGCTTTCTGTGTCTGGGGTGCGGCCGCCCCCTGGGCACCGGCCGTTCCGGCAAAAGTCAGTCCCATCAGGACGGCGGCCAACATGCGTAGGGTACGTTTCATGCCTCACTCGCTCAGAACTGGTGGGTGAGCTGGAAGCCGAAGCGCGCGCCCACCGAATCGGTAACGATGCCAGCGTTGTTCGTCGCCCGTGCCCGGAAGAGGGCCGAGGGGCCGACGGTCACCGGGTTCGGCGCCTTGGCATCGCGCGGCTCGATGTTGAAGGTCAGGCGAGTCGCCGGCGAGTAGTTGTAGTTCACGGCGAAGGTGAGCTGCTTGATGATGCGCTCGTCAGCATCGTTCCAGAGGACGGTTCCAATAGTCTTGTAGAGCACGTTATGCTGTGCATAGCGCACGCCGAAATTCCACTTATCGTTGAGGAAGTAGCCATAGTCCAGCGTCAGACCGCGCGCCTTGTTGCCCTTTTCCGCGCCGATCTGGATCTGGCCACCGAAGGCCCCGTCCACCACGTTGCCGGTCGGCGTGTAGAAGATCATGCCGTTGGCGTACATCAGGTCGAGGCCAAGGCGGTGCCTGCCGCGCCCTTCGCCGAAAATCTCGCCAAGCGCCCTGATGCCGAAGCCGTGGCGGGTGAAGTCGAAGTCGCGGCTATGGTCGCCGGCGGCGTTGATCTCGAAGTTGCGCGTGCCGCGCTGCTGATAGACGTAACCCTTGATGCCGTGCTTGAGCGGCCCCTTGCCGCCGGGCAGGTCGTATTCGGTAGAGAAATAGAGGTTGAGGTCCTTCTCGCTGTTGTAGTCCCTGACGCTGTGGATGCCACTGCCGTTGCCAACCATGGCGGCGTAGGTATGGGTCCATTTGCCGGTCTTGAAGGCGTCGAAGAACTGGATGCCCCAGTCGCGGCCGACATCGGCATCCCAGGCGCTGAACGAGGAGGAACCGGCGCCGTAGCTCTGGCCGGGAATCGGCGTTGTGCCCTTGCTGTTGGTGCGAACGAACTTCTCGGTCTGCACGCGGGCGATGAAATCGGTCGGCCACATATAGCTGTTGGCATCGACCGCCTGATACATCTCTTCCGGCCCGGGTTTGCGCATCAGGCCGGCGCGCACGCGCACGCCGGGGATGTAGCTGAAGGTCATGGTGGCGTCGGTGAGGCTGACGAGATGGTCGCGCGAGGTGTCGAGCGGTTCGTAGTTGGCAAAGTTCTGGCCGAAGTTCGCCATCAGGAAGTAGTTGATCTTGCCGGGAATGAGGTTGCCGCGCAGACCGATGGCCAGGTTATTCAGGTTGAAGTCGGCATTCTTGTCGCGCAATTCCGGGCCAACGCGACACTGTGCGTTGTAGGAGCCGTTGAGCAGGCCGTGGGCGGATGTGCTGCTGCCGTTGTTGGGGTTAACCAGCCCACGCAGCTTGTCGCAGCCGTACAGGTTGGTATAGGCCACCTGCACGATGCCGAAGACCTTGTGCGTGCTGCTCGGCGGCTCCATTGCCTGCGCCATCACCCAGTTCGCTGCGGCCGCCTCTCCGGACAGGCCCAGCGCCGCAAACGCTGCGGCCAGCGCTAGCATCGATTTTGTTTTGTCGTTTCTCATGTTTCCTCCTCCCAGAGCGGGTTTCTTTTATGAACAGCAGTTCTCTTCCTTGACGCCGGCCTTCTTCAAGAAAAAAGCCTGCGGACAGAATTGAGTAAGTCTGTCGTGCAAAGTCATTTCTTCAGCCGCGGCGAGGTGCCGGGCTGGCCGCGGAAGTGAGCGTGGCAGGTGACGCAGCCGCCGGTGATGGCGCCCAACTCCTGCGCAGCCTTGCCCATGTCGCCCTTCTCGGCCGCCTCGGCCAGGCGCACGGCACCGACCTCGATGATGTTCTCCATGGCCGGCAGGATGGCGAGATCCTTGTTCGTGATCTGCTCCAGCGGCAGGTAGGGCAGCATGCCGCCGCGTGGCAGGCGATGGTTGGCCATGCGGCGTGCCGCCTCGGACGCCAGCTCGCCGTTGTCGGTGGCAATCGCTGCGGCGACGGTCTGGTAGTCGGCGAGGATTTCCGCCATCACCTGGCGCAGGGTCAGCGTCTCGCTGTGGCGCGAATGCTTGAGAGCGATCTTGACGAGGAACTGCTTGATCTCCGGCGACAGCGCCTTGGCCTTCTCGACCAGCTCCGGCGTCATCATGCTCATCTGCTTCTGCATGATCTCCGCGCCGCGCTGCATGTCCGCCTTGGACGGCGCCTGCGACCACGCCGCTCCGCTCAATCCCAGGCCAAGCGCCATGACCGCTGCAACGACACCCCGTTTTGCTGTTCTCATTTACGTTTCCCTTTTCGTATTTTCGTATGGATATACAAGTCAGTCTTTCACCGCGATGGTCACACTCATCAGGCCGATGAGGTCGCCGCTTTCCAGCCCGTCTTTCTCGAAGTTGACCATGTCCAGCTCGCCCTTCGGCTTGCCGTGGCAGGGCAGGCAGGGCGGCATCAGGCGGATCGGCTCAATGTGGCGGTAGACCGTCTGCTTGCCCCACTGCGCGGTGGACATCAGCGGCTTGTTCTCGTCGTGGCCGGCCTTGATGTAGTGCTCCATCGCGGCGCGCTCGGTGTCGTCGGGCACGTTCACCGGGCTGCGGTAGGCGCGGCCGGGCTGCTTGATGACGATGCCGGTCTTGGCCGTGAGCACCTGGCCCATCTCGCGCTCCCACTTCGCCGGCAGGAAGTTCTTCCAGCCGACACCCTTGGTGTTGATGCGGTCCTGATTGTTGTCCATGACCTGACGCCCGGCCCAGATGAGTTTTTCGTAGAGGCGCTTCTGGTTCGGCGTGGCGTCGATCATCTCGGGCTCGAGCGCGGCGCGCCATTGACTCTCGAACACCTCGCCGGAGAAGCCCTTGTCGCCCAGCTTGGGATCGACGAACTTGCCAGCGTAGGCGAAGATGATCAGCCGCGCGGCGATGACCGCCCGCGCCAGCTTCTCCGCCGTGGCCTTGGCCTCGGCGCGCGGGATCTTCTCGATGAAGAAGGACTCCGGGAACCCGCCTTTGGCGCGCGCGCCCACCTGTTCGGCGGCAACCGGCAACGACGTCAGCAAAAATAGTGCGGCAAGCGCCGCGGCGCGTATGGTCATCTTTCCTCCGTCTTGTGTTATGTTTTTTCAGCACGTGCAGTTTGGCGAGTAGCGGTTTCCGCGCTGTTGCAGGGGAGCCGCAATTGTTACAAGTTGTTACAAGGGGAGTGATCCAGGGAATGGGCGAATGCCGCGGTCGCATACTGGTGGTGGACGACGACGAGGGCCTGCGCGAGCTGCTGGTGCGCTATCTCGCCGACAATGGCTATGAGTCGGCGGGTGTCGGCGAAGGCCGCGCCATGAAGCAGCACCTGGCCGCCCATGCCGTCGATCTCATCCTCCTCGACGTCATGCTGCCGGGCGAGGATGGGCTCACGCTGGCACGCGATCTGGGCACGCACGGCGGCCCGCCGATCATCATGCTCTCGGCGCGCGGCGAGGAGGTGGATCGCATCGTCGGCCTGGAAGTCGGCGCCGACGATTACCTACCGAAGCCTTTCAGCCACCGCGAACTGCTGGCGCGCGTGGCGGCGGTGCTGCGGCGCCGGCAGCCGGCCGCGCCCAGCGGGCGCATCCGCCGCTTCGGTCCCTTCGAGGTCGATCTCGACGCGCACCGGCTCTTGCGCAACAACGAGGAAGTCGATGTCTCCGGCGCGGAATTCGCACTGCTCAAGGTATTGCTGGAGAATCCCGACCGCGTGCTCAGCCGCGATGCACTGGTGGAACTGCTCAAGGGCTACGAGCGCGCCCCCTTCGACCGCATGGTCGACGTGCGCGTCACCCGCCTGCGGCGCAAGATCGAGCCCGATCCGGCGCATCCGGTCTACCTGCGCACCGTCTGGGGCGAGGGTTACCTCTTCTCGCCCGCAGGCTCAAGAAAGTCATGATGGCCCCCCACGCTCACAAACCCGGTTCGCTGCCCCCCCGAGGGGGGCGCATGCCGCCTTGGGGCGGCCCGGCGGCAGCATGATGCTGCCGCGCACTCTGTTCAGCCGCACCGCGCTGGTGATCGCGCTGATGTCCTTCGCCTTCCAGATATTCACCATCGCCGTCATCACCTATTTCGCCCTGATTCCGCTTGGGCGCCATGCGACCAGCGATTTCGCCGCGTTGCTGGTGGACACCGCCCAGGCCTGGCAGGCCGAACCCGCATCCGAACGGCCCTGGCTGCAGGAACGCATCGGCCGCCTGCATCGCATCCAGGTGCAGGACCCGCCCGGCGAAACGACCGGCTTCTCGCGCATGTTGCCTTACTTCCAGTTGCTCGAAGCATCCCTCGGCACCCGCACCGGGGCGCACATCGAATTGCGCGCCAGCCGTAGCGAGTATGGTGAGGAGTGGTACTGGGCGGACCTGCCCGCGGCCGGTGCGACGGTGCGCGTCGGCTTCCCCGCCAGCCGCGTCGATGTGCAGCCCTGGCTGGCCATGATGCTGATCCTCTCGGTGGGCACGATCGTCACGTTGATCACTTCGGCCTGGCTGGCGCGCTGGCTGATCGGCCCCCTCGCGCGGCTGGCCGCGGCGACGCAGCACATCGGCAGGGGCCTGCGCCCCGAATCGCTGGCGGAGACCGGGCCGACGGAGCTCGCCACGCTGGCGCACGGATTTAACCGCATGGGCGAGCAGGTAGAAGAACTGCTGGCCAACCGCACCACCCTGCTGGCGGGCATCTCGCACGATTTGCGCACGCCGCTGGCGCGCATCCAGCTGGCGCTCGGCATGCTTTCGGAAAAACCCGACCGCGACCTCATCGACCGCCTCCTGCACGACGTCGAAGGCATGAATCAGCTGATCGCCCGCTGCCTCGAGGTGAGCCGCGATTTCGCCGAGCAGGACTCGGTCGACCTCGACCTGTGCGACCTGCTGGCGGAAGTCGCCGGGGAGTTCACCGGCGCCGGCGCCGACATCCGTGGCCGCAAGGGGCCGGACTGCCACCTGCGCGTGCGGCCGCTGGCGCTCAAGCGCATCCTCTCGAACCTGATCGACAACGCCCTGCGTTACGGCGGCGAACAGCCGGTGGACATCGAATACCGCATCGAGGAGGAGAGTGCCGAGATCTGCGTGCTGGATCGCGGGCCGGGCATTCCGGAAGCAGAACGCGAAACCGTCTTCAGGCCCTTCTACCGCCTCGAGCCCTCGCGCAACAGCCGCACCGGCGGCAGCGGCCTGGGGCTGGCCATCGTGCGGCAACTGGCCGCGGCGAACGGCTGGACGGTCGGTCTCGCGGCGCGGCCCGGCGGCGGCACCATGGCCTGCGTGCGCGTGCCCCTGGAAGAACAGTAGTCAGACCGCCCGCAGCTTTTCACCCGCCCGCGCCAGCGTCGCCTCGTTCTTGGCGAAGCAAAATCGAATGACTTTGTCGTCGCGGCCATCGCGGTAGAAGGCGGAGAAGGGAATCGCCGCCACGCCGTGTTCACGCGTCAGGCGTTCGACAAAGGCGCGATCCGGCTCGTCGGTGATGGCGTCGTAGCGCACCGACTGGAAGTAGGTGCCCGCACAGGGCAGCAGTTCGAAGCGCGAGCCTTCCAGCTGTTTCCTGAAGAAATCCCGCTTCGCCTGATAGAAGTCGGCGAGGCCTAGATAGCGTTCCTTGTCCTGCATGAACTCCGCCAGCGCCAGCTGCATCGGCTGGTTCACGCAGAAGACGACGAACTGGTGCGCTTTGCGGAACTCCGCCATCAGCTCGCGCGGCGCCAGGCAGTAGGCGATCTTCCAGCCGGTGACGTGATAGGTCTTGCCGAACGAGGAGACGACGAAGCTGCGCTCCGCCAGCCCTGGGTAACGCACCACGCTCTCGTGACGGCGGTTATCGAAGACGATGTGCTCGTACACCTCGTCTGCAACAATCACGATGTTCGTGCCGCGCACGAGCGCCTCCAGCGCCTGCATGTCCGCCGCTTCCCACACCGCGCCGCTCGGGTTGTGCGGCGTGTTGAGGATGATCATGCGCGTCTTCGGCGTGAGCAGCGCGCGCACCTGCTGCCAGTCCGGCCGGTAAGCGGGGAAAGTCAGTCGCGCGAAGACGGCGCGTCCGCCGTTGAGCTCGATCGACGGCACGTAGGAATCGTATACCGGCTCGAAGACGATCACCTCGTCGCCCGGCCGCACCAGCGCCGCCACCGCCGTGAAGATGGCCTGCGTCGCCCCCGCCGTGACGGTGATCTCCTGCTCGACGTCGAAAGTCAGTCCGTAGAGCACGGCGACCTTTTCCGCGATGGCTTCGCGCAGCGGCAGCGCGCCGGCCATCAGCGCGTACTGGTTGGCGCCGGCGTGCATGTGCTTGGCGACGAGGTCGAACAGCGCCTGCGGCGCGGAGAAATCCGGAAAGCCCTGCGACAGGTTGAGGGCGCCGTGCTGCGCCGCCAGGCGCGACATGACGCTGAAGATGGTGGTGCCCACCCAGGGCAGGCGCGATTCGATGGGCGCGGGGAAAGTCGGCATGGCCGAATTGTGCCATGCCAGCCCGCAATACGAGGGAGCCGCGCAGCAGCGAACCACCGTCACCCCCTTCCGCGAGAAGGGGGCGGGGGGATGGCATTCCATCCCGTGAGCTACAATCACCTCACATGATTTCCGACCGCTTGTTCACAATCCGCGAAGAGGGCGATTCGCTCCTCATCCTCGACCAGACGCTGCTGCCGCACCAGTATGCGACACGGCATCTCAATGCGCTCGCCGACGCCGCCCACGCCATCCGCGCCATGCAGGTGCGCGGCGCGCCGCTGATCGGCATCACCGCCGCCTACGGCGTCGCCCTGGCGCTGAAGGAAGGCGCTAGCAACAAGGCGCTCGACCACGCGCTGCAGACTCTTGCCGCGACGCGCCCCACGGCGGTCAACCTGCAGTGGGCGCTCGCCCGCATGGAAGCCGTGCTGCGGCCGCTGCCCGTGGCGAAGCGGCGCGCGGCCGCCTGGGCCGAAGCACGCAGCATCGCGCAGGAGGATGTCGCCGCCAACCGCCGCATCGGCGAGCACGGCCTGGCACTGCTGCAGCACGCGGCAGCGCAGCACACGCCGGTGCGGGTGATGACCCACTGCAACGCCGGCTGGCTCGCCACCGCCGGCTGGGGCACGGCGCTGGCGCCGGTATATGCCGCGCGCGCGGCCGGCCTGCCGGTGCACGTCTGGGTGTCAGAGACGCGGCCGCGCAACCAGGGCCTGCTCACCGCCTGGGAACTGCATGCGGCCGGGATGCCGCACACGCTCTTCGCCGACAACGCCGCCGGCCTGCTCATGCAGCGCGGCGAGGTCGACCTCGTCATCGTCGGCGCCGACCGCATCGCCGCCAACGGCGACGTCGCCAACAAGATCGGCACCTACCTCAAGGCGCTGGCGGCGCGCGAGCACAACGTACCCTTTTACGTCGCCGCGCCGCTGTCCAGCATCGATTTCGCCTGTGCCGACGGCCTGCGCATTCCCATCGAGGAACGCGACGGCAGCGAGGTGCGCCACGTCGGCGGCCTCGACCGCCACGGCGCCCGCGCCGCAGTGGCCCTCGCCGCCGACACCACCGCCGTCGCCAACCCTGCCTTCGACATCACGCCCGCGCGGCTCATCACCGGCATCATCACGCAACACGGCGTCTGCGCAGCTGGCAAACTGCGCAGCGGCGAACAAACATCACCCCCTTCTCCGGGAAAGGGGATGGGGGGAAGGCAGTGATGACCCAGATCGACCTGCGCGAAGGCATCGTCGCCGCCGTGCATGCCCTGACTGCACACAACCTCAACCGCGGCACGGCGGGCAACGTCAGCGCACGCTGGAACGAAGGCTTTCTCGTCACGCCGACCGGATTTGCCGGCGACGAGATACAACCGGGCGACATCGTGCCGATGGCGTTCGACGGCAGCTGGCATGGCGCGTGCAAGCCCTCCTCCGAATGGCGCTTCCACCGCGACCTCTACGCCGCGCGCGCCGAGGCCGGCGCCATCATCCACGCCCACGCGCCCTTCGCCACCGCGCTGGCCTGCATCGGCGCCGACATCCCCCCGTTCCACTACATGATCGCGCGCTTCGGCGGCAGCACGGTGCGCTGCGCGCCCTACGCCACCTTCGGCACGCAGGCACTCTCCGACCAGGCGCTAGCGGCGCTCGAAGGCCGCTGCGCCTGCCTGCTCGCCAACCACGGCATGCTCGTCTTCGGCCGCGACCTGCGCCAAGCGCTGGCTCTGGCCATCGAGTTCGAAGCGTTATGCGAGCAGTACTGGCGTGCGCTACAGATCGGCCAGCCTGTTCTGCTCGACGAAGCGGAAATGGCCGTCGTGCTGGAAAAGTTCGGGAGTTACGGCCAGCAACAGTAGCGCTTCACTCTCCTGCTCTGGCGCCGCTCAACTTCTCCAGAGCAGGGAGGAGATATTTCTCGCGCAAAGTAAGCGTCCAGATTGTCATCGTACGAGTTATCGCCCTCGCCCCCCCCGAATTCGGGGGGCATCGCGACAGCCCGCCATCGCTTGTCAGAGCCAGGCCGGGGCATCGATGCCCCGGAAAACCGTATCAGATCGAGGGCGGCGTGCGCCAGTCGAAGAAGCTTCAATGAGGCCGGGGCATCGATGCCCCGGAAAACGGCTGGAGCCTTGGTTCTACCCTCGGCAGTATGCTCTTCGCTTCAATGAGGCCGGGGCATCGATGCCCCGGAAAACCTTTCAGACCTGGACTTCGGCAGCGCCGCGCGCATCCGGCTTCAATGAGGCCGGGGCATCGATGCCCCGGAAAACAGGACATGCAACCGACACCACCAATGGAGTCGAGATGCTTCAATGAGGCCGGGGCATCGATGCCCCGGAAAACCCAGTGGGTAGATACAAACGGTGTTGCCCGTGAAAAGCTTCAATGAGGCCGGGGCATCGATGCCCCGGAAAACATAGTTTCGCCGTCGTTCCATTGCGCAACAGATTCGCGCTTCAATGAGGCCGGGGCATCGATGCCCCGGAAAACCAGCCACACCCGTAGCATTACCGCCCGGAGCGTAGTGGCTTCAATGAGGCCGGGGCATCGATGCCCCGGAAAACGCGATGCCCTCGGGGAAGGCGGCATCGACGGCCGTCTGCTTCAATGAGGCCGGGGCATCGATGCCCCGGAAAACTGTTCCGGGATGCCGATGCCTACATGGACGAACCGGCTTCAATGAGGCCGGGGCATCGATGCCCCGGAAAACCGCCACGCCGGCGCTGGCCGTCGCCTACGACGGCTAGCTTCAATGAGGCCGGGGCATCGATGCCCCGGAAAACGCTGGGTGGCTGACGAATCGCCGCTGAAGATCGGTGAGCTTCAATGAGGCCGGGGCATCGATGCCCCGGAAAACGCGGCGAGGCGATCCAGGCCATACAGCGGGCGCGTCGGCTTCAATGAGGCCGGGGCATCGATGCCCCGGAAAACCAAAGCAGGACGCAGTTGAGCAAGATGTTGGAAACGCTTCAATGAGGCCGGGGCATCGATGCCCCGGAAAACCTACAGCAGCGCAAAGCCTCACGCATGCGACGCGTTGCTTCAATGAGGCCGGGGCATCGATGCCCCGGAAAACCCGGACAAATTCGCGCGGGACAAATTCGCGCGGGACGCTTCAATGAGGCCGGGGCATCGATGCCCCGGAAAACGGCGGACAGGTGCGCGCCCGGCGCGACTTCGCCGGAGCCGCTTCAATGAGGCCGGGGCATCGATGCCCCGGAAAACTGATCCATCTTGGTTGCGTAAGATGGCAGACTACATAGCTTCAATGAGGCCGGGGCATCGATGCCCCGGAAAACCGACGTTTTGAAGGCTATTGACTAGGAGGAATGAATGCTTCAATGAGGCCGGGGCATCGATGCCCCGGAAAACGATCATCGGCGCGGTGATGATTCTTTTCTTGACGATGCTTCAATGAGGCCGGGGCATCGATGCCCCGGAAAACCAGCCCGGGTAGGTGCAGGGTCTCGGCGCAGCTTTCATGCTTCAATGAGGCCGGGGCATCGATGCCCCGGAAAACGATGGCGACGCGGTTCAATGTGCGATGGCAAAGGAGGCTTCAATGAGGCCGGGGCATCGATGCCCCGGAAAACCGCCCGCTCCGGCGGGTCTTTTCATTCCTGGAATCGGCTTCAATGAGGCCGGGGCATCGATGCCCCGGAAAACCAGGACATCTATCGCGCCGACTACTGGGACGCCCAGCTTCAATGAGGCCGGGGCATCGATGCCCCGGAAAACCTCGAACATCGCAGCCATGCTGCCCTGGCTGAAAAAGCTTCAATGAGGCCGGGGCATCGATGCCCCGGAAAACGCGACATTCAAACGGCAGCGCGATTACCCCTTTCTCGCTTCAATGAGGCCGGGGCATCGATGCCCCGGAAAACACCATCCGGAAAAACAGTAGTAATCGTGACCGAAGTAGCTTCAATGAGGCCGGGGCATCGATGCCCCGGAAAACTCGGCCATTTCCAGCAGCACCGGGCGCTTGTAGCTGCTTCAATGAGGCCGGGGCATCGATGCCCCGGAAAACCGAACGTGGGAGCTAAGTTGGAGACAACGGCGGCACCCGCTTCAATGAGGCCGGGGCATCGATGCCCCGGAAAACCCACCGCTCGGGAAGTCGCATTTTACCTGGCTTGCCGCAGTGATTCGCGAGCAGTAAGCGCTTTTCGCTCGCAGGTTAAATGCAAGGCGATCATATCGCGTCGGGATATTGTGGTTTTCCCCAAATTTTCAAAGAACTCCTGCACCGCGAGCGCCTATGCACCGGCAGCACGCATCAAAGCGCTCGCATCAAATCGGCAGTCAAACGATCATCGGTCCGCGTTCCAGCGGATCGAACGACAGTCCCAGGCTGTGAAATCGCGGCGCCACCTGATCCGCCGGGCCAATGTCGATGATGAGCACATGATCTTCTCCGACCTGGATCACTTCGGTGAGTTCCGCTTCCAGCGTCACACGGCGCTGCGCGTCCAGCCGGCATTGAAACACCGAAAGTTGCAGCCATTCGCCGTAGCCCTTCATGATGCGAAACAGACGCCGCCAGCGGCGCGGGTGGCGCACGTCGTAGCAGACGATGCACAGGCGTTCCGTCGCGCTCATCGCGTGATGAAGTTCGGGTAATCGGGAATCTCGCCCGCCAGCCAGCGGATCAGCAGGCGCGCCTGCACCTCCAACAGGCGCCGATAGCTGACGGTGTAGCCGAACAGCGGGTGCGTCACCTCGGTGGCCATGCGCCGCTCGAAGGCGGCGATGAACGCGCGCCGGCCGCGATCCGTCAGTGCGCAGCCGCCGGCCGCATGCACGAAATCCGCCGCGCCGACCTCGCCGTTGTTGATCGCCGTGATCACGACCGAATCGGCGACGAGCGGGCGGAACGGCTCCATCAGATCGAGCGCCAGCGCCGGCCGCGCGAAGCGCGGCTGGTGGTAGAAGCCGCGATAGGCATCGAGTCCGACGGCGGAGAGAGCGGTCAGCCATTCCCGCGAGAGCATCGAGTAGGCGAACGAGAGCAGCGCATTCACGGGATCGCGCGGCGGACGCCGGTTGCGCTCGGAAAACGCAAAGGCATCGAGTTCACCGGCCTTGAGCAGATTGCCGAAATGCGCGAAGTAGCGCGCCGCCGCGCTGCCCTCGATGCCGAGCAAAACTTCAAGGGAGGCCGCATGCTCGGCATGTCGCGCGTCTTCCTTGAGCGCGATCAGCAGTTCCGCCGGCGCTTCCTCGCCACTCCCGCGCCAGTTGCGCCGCAGCAGCGTGCGGCAGTTGCGAATTTTCGCCGCAACGAGTCCGCGCGATAATGCAAGGCATTTGGCCGGGTCGAAGCTGGCCCGGTACTGGTCGGTGCGGACATCCACGTTGTGATGCCCCGCTCCCACCGTATGCCCCATCAGCCAGCCGCCGTAGGAAAGCCATGTGACGGGAATACCACGGCCCATCAGTTCGTGCAGCAGCGGCGTGGTCATGCCTGCGCCGCCATAGACGACCACCTGCGACACATCGGCCAGGCGCGCCTCGGCGATTTTCTCCCGTTCGGCTTCGACCACTATGCATTCGCCCTCCTTGCGCAGATAAGCGCGCGGCATCTGCACATGCAGCGGCAGGGCATGGGAGTCGGCGACATAGAGCGGCCGCACCGTGCCGGCCTGCCGGCGCAGGAAGGCGATCTCGTCGGGCTGGCAGATGCCGACCAGCGAGCAGCGCGGGCATTTCGCGCTGTCGGATAGCGGCTCCGGCGGCGTAGCCGCCTGCGCCAGCGCGCGCAGTCCGGCAATGGCGGCATGCGTCTGCGCCACCAGCGCGTCGTCGAACTCGACCGGCACGCGCTCGCGCGAAGCGGCGAAGTAAAGCACGCCGCCGCCGACTTCATAACCGTGCTCGCGCAGCAGCAGTCCCTGCGCGCACAGTTGCACCCGCTCCGGCTGCCAGGCGCCACCTTCGACATGCGGCCGCTTGCCGCGCTTGTAATCGACCGGCGTAACACGGCTGCCCTCCCCCTCGACCAGGTCGAGCTTGCCGATGATGCCGAGCGTTTCCGAACCGAGCGTCACCGATCGCGCATGAATCGCTACGTGCTCTTCGGGCGCGGCGGGCAATTCGCCGCCGGGCCGGTCGATGCGGCGGTGCCTGAAGCGCCCTTCGACCGTGTCGGCCGAATCCGCCCACTCGCCCGCCACCCATTCCAGCCAGGCCAGGCGGGGGCAATAGACGAATTCGTTCACCATGCGCACGGGAGTCGGCGGCAAGCCGCCGGAAGGGCCCGGAAAACCGGGTGGATGTCCGGCCACTTCGTCCCGTGACATGGTCGCTTCCTTTCCCGGGGTCCGTTCGGCGATGGAGTTAGTCTTCTGTAAATTCGTTGGCGAGGATCGATTCGATTCCGGGGAGCAAGTCCGGCGCGTCTTCAACAGCCGTGCGCCAGACGATTTCCCAATTCATCTGGAAATAACCATGCACGGCGTAATTGCGGAAGCCGATTATGTCGGCCCATGGGATTGCGGGGTACTTGGCCCGCAGTGCCGGCCCGATATGATTTCCCGCCTCCCCGACGATGACGAGCTGCATCAGCACCGCCTTGCGCAAGAGCGGATTCTGCCGAAAACCCAGATCGTCCACGCCTTTCACGAACGCGACCAGCTCTCGCAAAGCGTCGACCATGTCTTGAAGATAGACCTTCTCACTTCGCATACAAGATTTCTTCCGTCCCCAACACGCTTTCACGCATGGCCGGCTTCAGCCCCCGCTTTTCCACAAGGTCGACCTTGCGTCCGAACAGTTCCGAGAGTTCACGCGCAATGCGGCCATAGGCAAGCAAGCCGAACTTCGCATCCGGATCGAACGTAACCAGCAAGTCCACGTCGCTCTCATCCGGCCGGAAGTCGGCGCGCGTAGCAGAGCCGAACACGGCCAGCTCCGAAATGTGATGTGCCCGACAAAACTCCGGGAGCTTGTCGCGCGGAACCTTCAGCATTGGATTAATCATGACGTATCTCCTGCCTCGTCCAAATATTCGATTGGTGGGCTGACGTGTTCATTCTAATTGCCCTCGGTGGAAGGCGCTACTTGCGGCTACGATCTCCTGGCGACGAACTGCCCTAGCCCGAAGTGGCAGCCGAAGCCCAAGGCCAGCGGTCCTGAAACCGGTTTTGAAAAGGTCAGGCGCAAAAAATGCCCTCGCGTGTCGGGCTGGATGTGCCCACGTTTTGTCCGGAAGCGGTGGAAATCAAGTGGCGTTCGCTCGCGACCGGCGATACAGATGCGTTGCAGCATCTCCACGCTCGCCGGCTCAGGCAGACCACGTGTGCGGCATTCCCGGCGAACCTGTTCTTCCACGCCAAAGCAGGGTTTGGCATGCCAAGGCATGAGGTAGGGTGTCACTGTCTCAAATACTTGTCCGCTACCGCAGAGGACTGATCCGGCGATGGCCGAACCTGCAAAAATTTCTACTCCTCCAGCGCCTTCCAACACCACTTGCCATTCCTGGCCATCGTGATTCCATAGCCGACGCAGTGATTCCACCGCCGCGCGAGATTTGCCGGACAGGCCGGCAGGAACGCGCACCAGCAGATGATCGATGCGTCCGTCTCCATCGGCATCTTCGGGCAGCCAGAAAGCATGGCCGTGGACATCCGCTTTCTCCAGTCCGTGGCCGGACAGCACGGACGGAATGGCGTCTTCGCCGCATTTGCGCTTGGCCCGGCTCATGACGGCGGCCCGCAGCCACTCCCCCACTCGCACCGCATCCTCGATGCGGGGCAAGGGCTTGCCATAAAGGGCAAAGCGAAAGGTGGTGACAGAAGGCAGCTCGAGCGTGCGGCGATGGGCCTGCGCAACAGGGCGCAACAGTCCGGCGGGGCGCAGATAAGCGACGCTCCTCGCAGCAGGCGGTGCGCTCCAACCGACGGCACGAAGCCGGTCAGTATCCAGCGAGACGGCGGAAAGCCAGGAATCGGGCAGGGTGACGGCTACGGCTTTCCGCTCCTTTGTTTTAAGGTCAGTCCGCTTGGCGATACCGTCGATCTGGGTCCGCTGAAACATGGCGTAGTCGGCTGGCGGCATGGGCGCGAGCAGGGCGAGTCGCTCCCGCACTTCGCCCGTGGCGGTATCTACCTCCTCTTCTCCCGGCACGCAGTTGCACTCGTCGAACCAATCGGGCAGCCGCGCCGCGTCCACCCAACTTTCGGCGCGGCCGAGGAAGCCAAGTCCCACCAGCAGTTCGTCCAGCAATGTGGCCTCATTGGGTTCAAGGTCCACGTCCGGCCAGACAGCGGTCAGCGCTTCCTTGGCATCGAGCCGTGCGAAGGCATCGAAGATAAGTGTGCGCTTGTGACTCTTGCCGGGCATGTAGTGGCGGGTGTGGGCATGAACGGCTTCGGGTACGCGGTAATGGGGCGCTTCCGCGGCAAGCTTGCCAAGCAGGCGCTCAAGCAGCGCGATGTCGCGCCGTGCGGGGTCGAGCTTGCGATGCCAGACGGCAATGAGCGCACGGGTGATACGCCAGGGCGAAGGCGGCCATTCCAGATCGGCCTCATTGACGTGCCGGCCCCATGGCGTGGCGTGATAGCGCCCGACGGGAAAGGTGAAGGCGACGGCGAGCATGGCTTACTCCCCGGCAGTGACAGCGCCCTTGTCCTTCTTCGCCTTCTTGGCTGTACCGTCCCACTTGACGGTGGTAACCCTCTGCTCAGGAGGAATGTCCTTGAACACGCTATCGATGAGCCCCGGTAGCGCGGTCTCGATATCGGCAGTAGTCGGAAGCGCGAAGTCTGCCGGTCGTGTGGCCTTCACCTCCGCAGCATCCAGATCGCAGGCGGTACGCAAGCGCAGTCCGGTTTCCAGGAAGCGACGAATCTTGTAAAGGGCCAGTGCAATGAGCAGGTTTTCCGCCGCCGCCCCTAGGCCAAAGCCGCGAATCTGGGCAAGGTCGAGGTTAAAGTAAGCGGTGATCTTCGGGGAAGCGAACTCGGTACGGGAATAGGGAATGTTGCCGAAGCCCTCCTTCGAAGTCTGCCCTTCGTCTCCCCGCCCAGGACGCACATGGTCGTTCTTCACACCGCCGCTTTGCGCCTCTCGAACGTCCTCAGCCTCTATGAAGGCAGATATCACCCGGGGCAGACGCAGGCGGCCGCCAGCCAAATCACTCTTGGCGAGGAATACGCCATGCAGGAGCGTGTTGGTATCGTAGCGCAGCAGAACTGCCGCCAGCTTGCGGATGTCCACCGCCCCTTCCTCCATGCCGGCAAGCTGCTCCTTGAGCATGTCGAGCACCCTGGTGTCCTTGCCCTCCAGGATGTAGGGCGAGTTGGTGCGGTGTGCTTCCAGTACGGAGTTGGTCAGCGGCTGCCCTTTGCCGTCCACCACTTTAATGACTGGCAGACCCTTCAGCGGGCCAACCCATTCGTTGTTCACACCATCCCAGCATACGGTCTCCAGCCGGTTCGCCATGCTCTGCGCGGATTCCACCAGCAGCATGCGGCGGCCGTCCGGGCCGTCATAGGTGGCCGCGCCCAGATCAGGAAAGCCCGTGGGCTGAAAACGAGTGCCCTGCACGGGCTGAAGTTGGGCTTCGATGAGAAGGCGGGGGACAGTCTTGAGCGTGTCGAAGTTCATGTGATTCTCCCTGTATGGATTCAAGCGGTTTCAACGAGGATTTCGCGGGCCACGGCGCCCATGCAGCGGGTGAGTTCCGCGGGTTCAAGGGGAATGGCGAGAGCGGCCAGCAGCCTCAGGCCTTCGAGGCCCTGGGCAGAAGGCGGGGTCTTCGGATAGCGCGGCAGCGGAAAGCCGGCGGCACGCAAGCGTCGCCACGCGATGCCCACCGCTTCCTGCACTCTGCCCGCTTGCAACCTGGCCACAATCTCGCCAGGTAAGGATAAGGTCCGCTCCGGTGGCAGGAAACGGGACAGCAACGCATCGGGCGCGAAGAAGGGCTTGAGGGCACAGTAGGCGGCAGGCAGCACGGTGGTTTCGCCGACGCTGACTAGTCGCTCGGGAATGCGGGTATGGACGAGGCCGGCAACCAGCGCGGCAAGGCGGTCTTCATCCAGTTGGCCGGAAAGCACGGCAGCCACATCACCGCTCGCCGCCCCCGCGTTGAACTGGAAAGGCTTGACATCGGCGCCCTGCCGGAGTGCTTCCAACTGACGACGGGTAACGACCCGGCCGAGGTTGGCTATCAGCCCGCCCTCGCCCCACACGGCCAAGCGCGATTCCGGATGCCAGCCCCAGCCGCCGTGCTTTTCCTGCTGCACCGGCACCACAAAGGGTCGCATGGGCAGACCCGCGCCGTAGAGTCCGGCCAGCGCGGTAGCGCAGCGGAACTCCGGGCTGCCATCGTCGGCCTTCACCACCCACGCTTCAGACAGGGTGGGCACGGGTGGCACCTCTTCCCGAGCCTTGCGGCTCTTGCCAAGCGCCAGGGATAGCGCGCCCATATGAACGAGCACGTTCTGGAGGGTGCTGGGTTCCGCCCGCTGGGTGAGTTCGAAGAGGGCATCTTCCAACAGGCGAACCCGCGAACGGATGCGGGAAGAAGTCTCGTCCTTGCGAGCGAACTGACGCAAGCGGTCGAGGAAATGGCCTGCTTCCAGGTCTTCGATGAGGTCGGCATCGGGGTTGCGTCGCACTGCTACGCGGGTGAGCGGGGTAGCCAGATACGCCTTGCCAGAGCGCATGAGGAAGCCGTAGCGCTGGAAAGCGGCAATGCCCCGATCCACCCCCAGCGCCGCCACGGCGCGGGAAAAGCCCAAGCCGTCCCGCACCGGACGGCGACCGAGCGTGGCGCGTCCTTCGGCGAGCAGAGCCTTGATTTCGCCGGCTGAAGCGAAGCCCGGCCACAGCGGCAACCAGATTTCCGCGCGAGCCTGAGCTTCGTCGGAGGGACCTATACCACCGTTGCCGGCACCGGCCGGGCGCACGGTAAAAGGGTAGGCTAACATTCCCGGCTCGGCGGCTTCCAGCCGGCGGGTAGCGGCGGCGGCAAAGAACAACGCGCCTTCGAGCATCAGCACGAAGTCCCATGGATTGATGAGGGATTCCGCTTCGAAGCTGGTACTGGCATTGGGGCCACCCGCTCCGCCAGGGTCAAATTGACCGATGGCGGCACCCTTCATCCCCGGCGCCGTCTCGCCGAACAGCGCAGCAGGCAGCCAGGCGTGAGCGCCCGGGGTGGCATTGCCGGTCGTCGGGTCCAGCAACTCGGTAAGCCGCTGCATGAAGTTATTGGTAAAGTCGAGGCGCCCGTCGTTGCCACCCGTGCCCAGAAGGGGCGGATAGCGCGGTTCGTCGCCGGCAAGCAGGATGGCCGCATCCATCCAGGTGAGCAGCGCCTCCGGCGCGCAGCCGCGTACAAGCGTCAGGAATTCCGCCTTTGCCTCGGCCTTGGGGCTTTCAATAAATCCCAACCGATCTACGACCTCACAGCCGAATCGGATGGCTTGGCGGTAGTCGGCGAAGCGTCCGGACTTACTATCGGCCAGTGCATCCATGCCTTTACGATTGTCGCCCGGAAAGAAACCGCTACCACCATTCCAAGGTGCCACGATTGGGGTGGGACGGTACTCGTCGAGGAAGAACGCCGTCAGCCTCTGCCGATCCTCCCGTGCGTCTCCGGTGAAGGCTTCGCTCTTGAGGACGAAACGATCTCCCCGCCAAGCGCCGCGCACGACCCATTCCGGCTTCTGCTCGCCCAGCAGGCGCAGCACACCGAGCGCCTTGAGGTAGCCGGCGAGCGGCATGGGAGCACAGCCGTCGAGGACGAGTTCGTGATCCTGGATCGCGTTCATGCCTGATCCTCCTGTTCCTTTCTTGACGCCCGCCAGTCGGCGATCCGCACCAGCGCTTCCAGCCAAGCGAGACGGAATGGGCCGTGAGCATCGAGAAGCCGTTGCACCCGGTCGGCCCAGGACGGTCCCATGTCGCCTTCGCCAAGTTCCATGAGATCGAGGCTCAGGGTGGTTTCAGGAATGGATTCCACAGGCAGTTCGATTGCTGGCAGCGAGTCTCCCTCCCACACGCCCCGCGCGTAGCGTCGATCACGTTGAGCCGGCGCCCGCTCTTCCGGCAGCGCGCGCAGACTCATTCGAACCTTACCGTGGTGGGCGACGATCAGATAAGCCACAAGATCTGCGTCGGGCTCGTTCTGGCGGTGGGTTATCCAGGCCAGCATGGAGGCCAGTTCATGGCGGAAATGCGGCCGCGCGTGCCGGCCTCGACAGGGAGACTTGGCCCACAGGCGATCCGCCTGCTCCGTCATTTCACCGCAAGCAGTCAGGGTGGCACGGAAGACTTCGTGCGCCTTGCCCACGTCGTGCCAACGCCCGGCGCGGGCGGCGGCTTCAACATCGGCCGATGCCAATCCGAATGCCGTCGCGAGGCCGCGCACTTCTTGCTCGACATCTGTCAGGTGAACCACGAGTTCGACAGGCCGGTTCTGTCGACTGCGAGGATCTCCGTCGTAAGCATCGGCAGTCGGTTCCGGCATGATGGGTGTCAAGACCGGCACGGGGAGTTTGTGCTGGTCGGGGTCGAAGCCCAGCCGCGTGTCGTAGCCACCCAGACGGACGTCGAGCATGAGCACGAGTCCCGGTCGTGCCCTGTCGCGGAGCGGCACCCATCGACCGGCAAGCGCATCCCAGCGCCACGCCGCATTCTCGCCCTTGCGCTTCTTGAGATATGCGCCGAGTTGCGAGAGCGATGCCCGGCAGATTTCCTCCCGTGCCGGCTGCGGCTGGCCTTCGACATCGCCCGCGAGATCGCGCCAGAACACCTGGGCGTCGAGATCGTCGGCGTCGCGGATGTACGGAGAAATGTCGGTGTCGAAACCGGACAGGTCGGAATCGGTGTTGAAAAGGTCAAGGAAGTCGCGCCGACGCAACACCGGGCTGAGCGGCGCAGCTTCGGTGGTAGCAGGCAGATCGGCAGAGTTGGCGGATCGGAGCCCTTCCAGCTTGGCGCGCGCCGTGACAAGGTCAGCTTCGGAGTAAGGACTGGCTTGGCCCTGTGTCACATCGATCCAGTAAGCATCGGCGCCGCCCGTTTCGTTCCATTCGCCGTAACGATTGCAGCGGCCGAACCGCTGTACGAGCGAAGCCCATGGAGCGAGTTCTGTAAACAGAACCTTGCTGGAAATATCCACGCCGGCCTCGATGGCCTGGGTGGCGATGACGATGCGGCCGGGGCCGGCCAGGTCGGGAGTTTCAGCGAGTTTGTGGTTGAGTTCGGCCCGCTCCCGCGCGCGGAAGCGAGCGTGGACCAGCAGGCGCTCGGCAGCGGGTTTGAGTTTGTCCAGCGCCGCGAACAAGGCTTGGGCGCGACCGACGGTGTTGGCGATGACGATGGTCTGGGCGCCCGGCGAATGGGCGGCGAGAACCTGTTCAGCCAGCGACTTGGCGTAAGCGGCGACATTGTCCGTAGCAAGCTCCACGTCAGCGCGGACCAACCGCTTCACCGCTTCGCGCCGGCGACGAACCGTTTCGCTGAGACGCTCTTCTTCCGTCAGAGAAAATGGAGAAAGTCCGGGCAAACGCGGCCGGAAATCCACCGTGGCAAGCCAGTCCGCATTCAGCGTGGCGGACATCCATAAAGAGCGGGAGCCGGCCCCGAGCGGAAGATCGTGGCGAAAAGCCGCAAGTTGCGCCGAGGTGGCAAGCCCCGCACCCATCAACTGTACTTCGTCGAACACCCACAGGGCATCGTTGTGCAGAAAGGCGAAATGCACCGGCCACTGATAACGGCTCATGCCGTAGCCGCGCATGAGTGCACGGGAAAGCAGCATGTCCTGGGTGCCGATGAGGATCATGTTCTCCTCGGGCTGTTCGGCCCAGGTCTTAAGGTCCTCCTCGCCACCCATGAGGAGGTGGACGGACACTTTGCCTTCGCCTGCTGCACCAAGATGATTGGCAGCACTTAGCCAGCGGCATACATTCTCGTGGGTTTGCTCAACCAGAACGCGCATGGGGAGACACCAGACGAGCCGTCGGGGTGTGTAAGCATCGGGTGCCACGCGAACTCCGCCGGGGCGCAGCCCACGCTTCCAAGCCCATGCCAAGGTCACCGCACTGGTCTTACCCAGCCCGGTGGGTACATCCAACAGATCCGGCCAGGGCTCGCCCGCAAGGCGCTCCTGGTAGTCATAAGGCGCGCTGCCTGTTAGAGCCGAGAAAAAAGCACAGTAAGCCATTCCGCCTCCTGTGGTCTGGATGCTTTCGAACGACATGGTCATTATTATGCCCCCTTATGCCAGGTACAAGAGACCAGAAGGTCTGCGCAGTGGATCGCAATCGTCTGAAAGCGGTTTCAGTATGGTGCGGCAAGTAGCTCACTGGATGAGCCTGATCGATCGGTATTTTCGAGAACCGGCCAGGCGCGTCCTCGGCGCTGTCGGATGCAAGACGCAGGCTGCCGGAACAGCGGAAAAGCGATCCGCCGGAAAGTCAGCGCCGGCGATACGGCGGGGTTGCGACGAGGCGGACTTTTGCTTCCCGTACGACGCGGTGCATGTGGACTTCGTGGTGAAGGCGGCATAGCGCGTCATGGACAAGCCCAGCCTGCCGCTTTCTCACTTTTTTCGCAGCGACTCCTGCTCCATGAGAATGTAGGTGTTGTAGGCGTTCGGCCGGTTGGCTGCTTCGAAGGCCGGCAGTTTTTCGTAGGCATGCCAGTCGGTGGCTGCGTAGGCTTCCTCGAAGGGCACGAAGTCGGCCACGGCCTGCCCCATCGTTTCACGCAGGTAGCCAAGATAGTCGCGCGTCAGCTTGAGGTCGGCCGCTGGATCGCGCGAGGCGGCGCCATGGCCCGGCACCAACACGCGCGGCTTGAGCGCCAGCAGCGTCCCCAGCGCCACCAGCCACTGCTTCGAGTCGGCCTCGCCGACGAAGGGCACGCGCCCCTGGAAAACGAGGTCGCCGGCGAAGAGCACGCCGTCGTTGCGCACGAACAGCGCAATGTCCTCCGCCGAATGCGCCGGCCCGACCTGGCGCACGGAGAAATGCACGCCGCCCAGCTTGAAATCCGTGTCGCCCTCCAGCCAGAGATCGGCCGGGACGATGCGGAAGGTTTCATCCACCCACGGCGACAGCAAGTCCTGCCGCTGCTTGAGCCGGTCCTGCGCCGCCGCCGAGGTCAGCACAGCCTTGCCGCGCGCATGCGCCCAGATTTCCGCGCCGGCGTCCTTGAAGGCCTGCAGGCCGTAGTAGTGGTCGGCGTGGTAATGGCTGAGGATGACGCGGCGGATCGGCCGTCTGGTTATTTTGCGAATCTCGTCGATGAGTTTTTTCGCCAGTGCCGGCGTGCCGAGCGCATCGAACACCACCACGCCCTCGCGCGTGACGACGAAGCCGGCATTGGACATGAAGCCTTGATTGGCTGCAGTGGCCGGACCGGATGCGCCGCGCACATACCAGGAATGCTTGCCAACTCGCTCCACCTTCATCGGCACGCTGGCTTCCTGCCACGCGAGTGCCGGCAGCGCGCAGAGCGCCATTACAAAGAAAGAATAGACCTTGCGCATGATGGCCCTCCGCGAAAAGTCAGTCGCCGCAGGACGGCGGCACGGCGCGACCCGGCTCGAAGCCGGCGTATTGCGGCACGCCATCGCAGATGTCGTCCCAGTCGGCCTTGTCACTCACCCAGATGTGCGCCGCAGGTGTTTTCCCGACGGGGGTATCGAGCGTGCCGAGTCGCAACCGCAGAAAGTCAGGCTCCGCAGGACGGCGGCTGTAAATCGGCGAGCCGCAGCGGCTGCAGAAGACGCGCTCCTTGCCGGGCGAGGATTCGAAGGCGCGCAACAACTCCGCACCGGCGGTGATCTCGAACTCGGCCGCCTTCACCGGCGCGGCAGCGACTGCCGCGCCGCCCTGCGCCTTGCGGCATTGGGCGCAATGACACAGCGTGATCTTCCCCAGTTCGCCGCGTAGCGCGTAACGCACGCCGCCGCACAGGCAACTACCGTGGTGATTCATGCCATCCCCCTTTCCAGAACGCGTAGCAGGCTGGAGGTGTCCTCGTTGCCCCAGCCATTCGCCATCAGCGCATTCAGTTGTTGCCACACCTGGGACGCCACCGGCACGGCGAGGCCAAGCGCGGCCGCCTCGTGCATGAGCAGGCCGAAGTCCTTGTGGTGCAGGCGCGCCTCGACGCCGGCCTTGAAGTCGCGCGCCGCCATCTTGCCGCCGAACAATTCCAGCACGCGGCCGGCGGCCGAGCCACCGGAAAGCGCCGTAACGACGCGCTTCGGCTCAACGCCGCTGGCGTTGGCAAGCTGGATGGCCTCGGCGCAAGCCTGGATGTTGGCAACCATGATCATCTGGTTGCAGGCCTTCGCTACCTGGCCGGCGCCGTTGGGGCCAATGTACACAATGGTCTTGCCGAGTTTTTCCAGCAGTGGCCGCACGCGTTCGAGGACTTCGGTCTTGCCGCCGGCCATGATGGCCAGCGTGGCGTTGATGGCGCCCTGCTCACCGCCGGAAACCGGCGCGTCGATCATCTCGATGCCGCGCTCGCCCAGTCGTGTCGCAATGTGGCGTGCCGTACCCGGCGCGATGGTGCTCATGTCCACCAGCACGCAGCCCGACTTCGCGCCGTGGATGAGGCCGCGCTCGCCCAGCGCGACGCCCTCGACGTCGGCATTGCTGGTGACGATGGTGAACACCACCTCGCTTGCCGCCGCCACCGCTGCCGGACTGTCGCACAGCGTGGCGCCGGCGTCGGTCAGTGGCCGCGCCGCCTCGGGACGCCGCGCATAGATGGAAAGCGCATGGCCGGCCTTGAGGAGATGCAGTGCCATCGGGCGCCCCATGGCGCCGAGGCCGATGAAGCCGAGGTTCATTCTTTTATACCGGCGAGATTCTCGATGAGCTTGATCACCGCCATATTGTCTTCTTCGCCCATGCCGCTGCCGACCATGGCGTTGAAGAGCTGCGAAGCAACGGCGGCGCCGGGCATGGCCAGGCCGAGATCGTGCGCGCTTTGCAGCACGATGCGCAGATCCTTCTGCTGCATCCACGCCTTGAAGCCGGGCTTCCAGTTGCGCTCGAGCATCTTCTTGCCGTGGTGGTCGAGGATCTTGCTGTTGGCGAAGCCGCCGAGCAGCGCCTCGCGCACCTTGGCGCCGTCGACGCCGGACTTCTTCGCGAAAGTCAGCGCCTCCGCTACGGCGAGCATGGTCATCGCCACCACCGTCTGGTTGCAGGCCTTGGTCACCTGGCCGGCGCCGGAAGCGCCGACCAGCGTCACGCTCTTGCCCATCAGCTCGTAGAAAGGTTTCGCCTTCTCGAAGGCCGTCTCCTCGCCGCCGACCATGAAGCTCAGCGTGGCGTTGATGGCGCCGACCTCGCCGCCGGAGACCGGCGCGTCGAGGAAGGCCATGCCGTGCTCCTTCAGTTTCGCGCCGATGCGCCGCGCTGCTGCCGGCGCGATGGTGCTCGAATCCGATACCACGAGTCCGCGCTTGCCCGATTCGACGATGCCGCCCGCGCCGAGGCAGACTGCCTCGACATCCGGTGTGTCGGCAACACAGGTAAACACGATGTCGGCGTGCTTCGCCACCTCGGCGGCGCTGACATGCGCATGCGCACCGAACTGGGCGAAGGGTTCAAGGGACGCGGCGCGCCTCGCCCAGATATGCAGCGTGTGGTTGCCGCGAGCGATGTTGATGGCCATGGGGCGGCCCATGAGGCCGAGGCCGATGAATCCGATGTTCATGGCGCCTCCTGCAGGGCCGCCCCAAAGGAGGCATGCGCCCCCTCGGGGGGCAGCGAACGTAAGTGAGCGTGGGGGTCCATCATGTCTCCTCCGTCGGGTTGCTGTCCCGGCACTATTGCCAGCCCTTGTTTCTGTGGCAATAGTTTCGCACAGGCGCGCACCACCTTGGCGCACGCCCACGGCCACGTCGCACCATTGAGGACACCGCCGTATCCCGGCGACTGACTTTTGTTACTTCGCTTCAATACGTTAAGCCGCCGGCATGGCTCTTGCCATAGCTTATGCGAAGGATTCCGTTTCAGAAGGAAACAGCGATAAGCGATTGGCTGAAAGTCTGTCCGCTTGAGGACATCCCGCGCCTTGGCGCGAAAGTGGTGAAAGACACCGGCAAGGGGGACATCGCCGTGTTCCGCAACGCCGAGGACGCATCGGCCGACTGCGCCAGCGCATCAGCACCGGCGACCTGGCCGCAAGCTGGGGATTGTCCTGGCTCGGCAATCTCGCCGGCGCTGGCACCGGTGAAAGAATTCGCCGAAGGTGACCTTGCACCGGCCAAGGCGCGATAAAGAACTGTCGTCGAACCACGACATGCCGGCCGGAAAAGTCAGTCTCCGCAGTACGGCGAACCCGCCGTACGGTGTTAACATGTTGTCATTCTGGCGGGGTTTGCAGATTCCTCAGGCATGAGACCTCGGATTCACTGCGGCTTCCAGGCGCCGGTCTGCTTCCGGACAAGCCGTTGCGTTTCTTCTCACCACCCACCGGGAGTCCGCGCATGTCGAATACCACCGTAATTCCCCAACGCACCGGCCTGGCACGGCATATCCTGCTTGGCGGCACGGTGCTGCTGGCGCTCGCCGGCAGCGCCCTCGCCGAGACCCCGATCAAAGCGGAGAAGATCAACCGGACGCTCATCGTGAGCGACAGTGTCCAGCGGGCGGGCAGCAGGATCTCGGGCGGCTGGCGCGAGCATGCGGCCGACGGGTCGTGGCGCCGCGTTGCCTTCGTGCTGGACGGCCATGTGGCCACCGTCACGTTCGGCGACGGCGAGCCCGGGCGACGACTGCCCAGCATGACGCACTATGTGTACGCCGGACCCGGCGGCAAGGGGGCAAAAACCGGCGATGCTCCGGCTGTATACAGCGAGGCGCGCGTTTTTGCCGATGCCACGCCCGGCGTCCGGGACAAGGCGAATCAGTCGTCGCTGGTCCCGTCCGACGTCGCCACGCGCGTCCGCGAGCTCGGTGGCGATATCAAGTTGATGCAGCAGGCGGCGGACCTCAAACGGATTTCGGAACTCGGCAGCGCGTTCGATGCCGCGGGCAGCCGCGCTGCTGACGACAGATTTTTCGGGGATCGGCCGGGGGGTGCTCCCCGCAGGAGCGGTGGCGGGTGGAAGGATCCGAGAAGTGGGGTGGGACGCGATGGCCACGCCAGTGAAAGCCCATCGTCGGCTCCTGAACCGATAGACGAGTTTCCAGAGACCACGGACGCGGAGGGCAACAAAACTCGAACCACGGTCACACGTCACGCCGACGGTTCGACGACCACAACGAACGAAGCGAACGACGCTGACGGCACCATGTTCATCTCCAGGACTGAAAAAGACGCCCATGGCAATGTCACCGGTGGCGGCGGCGAGTCAGTGGCACGGAATGGCGACATGACTACGACGGAGTACAAGCGCGACATAAAAACCGGCGTTGTATTTTATCGCACCGAAACGTCGGGTGACGATGGCTATTCGGTCCGGCACTCCGGCACACACCACGGCGCTCCGTCAGAAGTCCCATTCAGCGGTCGCGGTGGTTTCGACGAAGCGTGGATGGATAAATCCTTGCCCTGGTTCATGGACACCGTCTACCTGCAGTGGAAGCGCGAAAACGATCTGGTGCAATCCGGCGGCAGGATCGCGCAACCCGGGCGGGGTGATGGTGATGGGCCATCGCCGGCAGTCCGCGAAGGCCCCAGGGTCGGTGCGAGCGCCGTGACGAACTGCGGCGATACCGGTACGAATCCCTGCGCGCGCTTCGAAAGCGCGGACGTGGATACACGCGAACGCATGAACAGCCTCACGCAACCCCCGCCAGATGTCCCGACAGGTGGGCCGGGAAGCAGCATGGGAGGGTCATTTCCGGTGCCGCCACCCAAGCAGTAAGGGGCGACGGCCCATGCAGCACTGCCCATGCGCGCGCCGGCCTCCTCCAGGCTGATCGTCGCGCGGATCAGGACGAGGAGCTTGCCGCCCTGCACCGGCCTGAAAGTCAGTCCCGCCGACACGGCGAATCGGGAAGCTGCAAGTATCTTTGTAGCCGATTACCTGAAAAAGATCGCCGCAATGCCGATGCACAGCGACAACAGGAGATTCGTCGTCACCATGACGCGGATGGCGCCGAGCGCGGCGGCGGCGTCGGGCCAGGCACCGGCTGCGCTATGCCGCCGCAGCCGCGGATAGAGCACGCCGTAAACGTAAACAAAAATGCCGGACATCACCACGCCGAGCGTCATCATGACGTGCCAGCCGACCGGTGCTTGTCTGAAACCGGTCTCCAGCAACAGTATGAAGCCGCTCAGCAGGATGACCAGGACCGCGACGGCCGTGATGGGCAGGAACCTGCCGAGCGTCGCCGCCCACAGCGGCAGCCGCTGCGGCGGTTCGAGCACCCGCAAGGCGGCGGGACGCAGGCAGAAATGTACGAAAAACATTCCCCCGACCCAGACGATGACGCCAGCGAGATGAAGGAAGATCAGGAGGGATCGAAGCATGGCGACCTCAGCAGGATTCATATACGACGCAATCTTACACTTACCGCCCTTCGCCGGATTTTCCGTGCAGGGTGCCGCTACGGCGGCAGGCAAACCAAGCGATGCCCGACCACAGGGCCGTGCGTAGCGTCATGGCCGCGACCGTGCGCATCTCGAATGGCGTTCCAGTGAGGACGAACAGACCGAAGACGAGGAACGTCACGGCCGTGGCGACCGCGATGAACAGCGCCAGGCGTGCCGCCCAGGCCTGCCGTGCGGCCAGGCCTGCGGCAGCGACGACGTAGGCGAAACCAGCGAGGAAGTTGAACCAGAGGACGAAGGGTACGTAGTTTCCCGCCGCGCTGCGCGCAGCCTCGCCACCGAACAGCACGCGTCCGCCGGAGGCGATGGTGGCCAGGCCAAAAACCAGCGCCACCGTGGCGACCAGCAGCGTCGCTACGAAGGATGTCTTGATTCGTTGTGTGTTCATGGCAGTGTTCCTTTCCGGGTTGAAGTTTGTGGCAGTATCAGACGGAGCGCGTCAATCGCCGATCTCCCGCCCCTCGCCGGCCTCTTCGTGCGCGACACCGTCGTGGATGAGAACGCATATGACTGCAGGCACGCCCGGCATGGTTTTTTTACCGCGCCTCATCAATGGCAAGATCTTTACGCAGCCGCACGAACTCGGCCGACTCGCGCAGTATCTTTCCCCCGGCAGCGATCAGCTTATCCACGTCTTCGGTCGGCAGCGAGAAAGAAGTCGGAATGGCCATGAGTTCCCCGCGCAGCTTCGGCTCGGGATGGTCCCGCAAGCTGATCTCAATGACATACAGATCGACAGACAGGTCGAGCGTACTGCTGCCAGCACGCGCCGCTGCGCGTAATTCCTTGCGCCAGCGCGCAGCGCCACGCGCCAGAATCTCCCGCGACTCGCTGGAACGCTGGGCGAGCGTCGCCGACGCGATGGCATCGAGGACCTCGGCGACCGACGGCACCTTGTCACTGCGATCGAGGACGGTATTGAGGCCTTGCTCCGCGTTCACGCTGACGATGACAAGCTTGCGGATGCTTTGCAAGCCGCTCGTCTCCAGCGCCCCAGCCACCCCTCCGGCGTGCGCGATGGCGTCGATGATGCCGCGCACAGCCAGGTTGTCCGACAGACCGCCGTCAATCAGATGGATAAATGGGCGCTGTTCAGAATCCAGGTAGGCGTCCGCCGCCGCGAGCCGGGGATTCACGGCCGGCGCAGGTGGTGCGGCGCACTTGCCGGCCTTGTTCGCAAGCGTAACCGGGCTCATCACCACCGGAACGGCGCTGGACGCAGCCACAGCGAGCGCGAGCTGCATCCTGTCGAGTCGGGAACATAACAAGTCGAACTGTCCCTGCGAAAACTCGAAGCTGGTGCCCTGCGTGAGGTCGGTCGCGGTGACGAGCAGAAAGGGTCGTGTCCCGCGCACGGCAAGATCGCCGTAGGTGATCCCGCGAAACAGGGTTTCGTCAAGACGCTCGGCGAGCAGATGGCTGCGGCCGAACCAGGGGGAACTCAGGCGGTAGGCATTGGCCGGGTTGCGCACGCTCGACAGCAGCCCTCCCTGGAAATCGGATTTCAGGAATGCGGGCTCGAAACTCTTGAATATCTCGTCACCGAAGGCGGCGAAATAGGCCGCCGCAACGCTGCCGCCCGACACGCCGGCAACGACATCGACTTCGTCGAACAGCGTGGTTCGCGCACCGTTCCAGAAGAGCGGTGCACGCTTGAGTTCCGTGAGTACGCCGTAGGCAAAAGCGGCGGCGCGAGTACCCCCGCCCGAGAAGCTCAGGATAACGGCAAGGCTGTCGCTGTTGCCGCTCTGCGAGGCCAGCCGATCCAGGCGATATTCGGTTCCGACCGGTCCGATGGCTGGCGCCTGGCGCAAAGACTCTGCCAGAGGCGGCCGCGTCGTGGCGCAACCGGCCAAGGCTGCGGCAAGCACTAGCGCGCCGAGCCACTTGAGCAGGGTGCGGAGCGACCGCTGCTCCTGGCTGTCGTATTTCAAGTTAATCCCATGTCGATCTCTCCTGCGGCAACATGCCTGGAGGGCGGCGGACTAGAAGCGTGGCTAAGTCTGCCTATGAATTGAATAGTCAGCCGCCAGAAGACGGCGGCTCGCAGTCAGTCCCCTATCTCCCGTCCCTCGCCGGCCTCTTCGTGCGTGACGCCGTCGCGGATATGGTAGATGCGCTTGAAGATGGGGATGATTTTTTCATCGTGGGTGACGATGATGACAGCGGTGTTGTACTGGCGCGCCATGCGGTTGAGGATGCGCATGACGGCGAGCGCCCGTTCGGAATCGAGCGGCGCGGTCGGCTCGTCGGCGAGGATCACCGGCGGCTGGTTGGCGAGCGCGCGGGCGATGGAGACGCGTTGCTGCTCGCCGCCGGAAAGCTCCGAAGGCTGGGCGCGGGCGCGATGGCCGACGTCGAGCGCCTCGAGCAGTGCCAGCGCGCGCCGGCGCGCCTCGGCATTGGGGCGGCCGGCGAGCATCGGCAGCAGCGCGACGTTATCGGTGACGTCGAGGAAGGGGATCAGGTAGGGCGCCTGGAAAACAAAGCCGATGCGGTCGCGCCGCAGCGCCTTGAGGTCATCGATCTTCCAGCCGTCGTCGTAGATGACCTCGTCGCCCAGCGTCATGCGGCCGGCCGTCGGTTCGATCACCGCGCCGAGGCACTTGAGCAGCGTCGTCTTGCCCGAACCCGAGGGACCGATGAGGCCGACAACCTCGCCGGGGGCGACAGTCATGTTGACGTCCTTCAGCGCGTCGACGGCGGTGTCGCCCGCGCCGTAGCGCTTGCGCATGTTCTCAATTTGTATTCCATGACCCTGCATCTCAGCCCCCGATAGCCGTAGCCGGATCGACCTTCAGCGCGGCGCGGATCGCCAGCGTGCTGGCGAGGGTGCAGATGATCATCACCGCGATGAACCCCCTGAGCGCATCGCCCGGCTCGAGCAGGACGTACTTGGGAAAGAACGGCGCCCACAGCGCGGCGGAGATCTTGCCGACGACGAAGCCGATGAAACCGAGGCCGAGCGCCTGCTGCAGGATCATGCCGGCGATGGTGCTGCTGCGCGTGCCGATGAGCTTGAGCACAGCGATCTCGCGGATCTTGCCGAGCGTCATGGTGTAGATGATGAAGGCGACGATGGCCGCACTGACGACGGCGAGGATGGCGAGGAACATGCCGATCTGCCTCGCCGAAGTGGCGATCAGCTTGGCCACGAGGATCTCTTCCATCTGCGCGCGGGTGTAGGCCTGCAGGTGCTTCCAGCGGCGGATCGGTTCGGCCACGGCTTCAGGGCTCAGCCCCGCCTGCGCCTGCACCAGCACGGCGTTCACGCTGCGGCTGGTGGTCTGCGAGGCCTGGATGGCTTCCAGCAGGCCGGGCACGCCGGGGCGGTTGAGGCCGGGGTTGGCGGCAGTGCGCGCGCGCTCATTGACGATGGCGTCATTGTCCTTGAGGAACTGCGCCTCCTGCGCGTCTTTCAAGGAAATGAAGACCATCGGGTCGCCGCCGGAGGACACCATGCGCCGCGTCAGGCCGACCACCGTGTAGTCCTGGCGGCGGATGCGGATGCGCTCGCCCAGCTTGAATCCGGTGCGCACGTCGGCCACTGCCTCATAGTGGCTGCGGGTGATGCGTCGCCCCGCCACCAGATAGCCCGGCTCGCCCGGCTGGCCGGGCTCGAAGCCGACGACCATGACGCGCACGTCGCTGGCGCTGGCGTTCTCTCCACCCTGCTTCACCTGCATGGTCAGGTAGGTGACGTTGGCCGCGCGCGCCACGCCCGGCATGCCGCGAATGGCGCGATAGACGTCGTCGCGCAGGCTCGACGGCTCGGCATAGGGGCCGAGGGTATCCTGCTGCACCACCCAGATGTCCGCGCCGCTGTTGCTGAGCAGCACCTTGGCATCGTCCACCATGCCGCGGTACACGCCGGCCATGGTCAGCGTGGCGCCGATGAGCAGCCCGAGGCCGACGCCGGTGAAGACGAACTTGCCCCAGGAATGCAGGATGTCGCGGCCGGCGAGGTTGATCATGCGCCTTTGCCAACGATGGATTCGACGACCTTGATGCGGCTGTCGGCGGCGAGTTCCTTCTCGCTATGCACGATGACGCGGTCGCCGGCCTGCAGACCTTCGCGTACCTGCACCATGCCGTCGAGGCTGGCGCTGCCGAGGCGCAACGGCACGAATTGCAGGGCGCCACCGCGCAGCACCCAGACACCGGTCTGTTCGCCACGCTGCCGCAGGCTGGCGTTGGGCAGCACAGGGCCTGGCTGCGACGCCGGCAGTTGCAGCGTCACCTCGGCCAGTTCGCCCAGCGAAATTCCCGCAGGCACGCTGTCGAAGGCCACCTGGGCGATACGCTCTTCCGTCACGCTGTCGCTCAGCAGTTCCAGCCGCACGACCTTGCCGGCCAGCGGGCTTGCCGGCCGCGAGCGCAGCACAATCTCGGCGGGCAATCCCACGGCCAGCCCGGCCGAGCGGCCCTGGTCGAAGCGCACCTTGACCCACAGGCTTGCCGGATCGACGAGCCTGACCGCCGCCTGGCCGGCGACGACCGTCGAGCCGGGTTCGGCATCGCGCGCGGTGACGACACCGTCGGCGGGTGCGACGAGGCGGATGTTCTGCCGTTGCTGCCGCAAACCTTCGCGCTCGGCGCGCAGGCGCGCGATGTCCTGCCGCGCGCCCGCCAGATTCGCTGCGGCCGCCGTCACTGTGGCCTCCGCCGATGTCTGTTCCTGCTGCTTTGCCTCGACGACGCTGGCGCTGACGAATTTCTGCTCGCCGAGTTCCACATAGCGCTTGGCGTTGATCGCTGCCAGTTGCCGGCGTGCCTGCGCGTCCTGTCGCTGCGCCTCGGCCGCCGACACGGCACTGCTGGCTCGCGCCATGGAGGCATTGAGCGCGCTCACACGTTCATCCAGGTCCACCGGGTCCATCTCCGCGAGGAGCTGGCCAGCCTTCACCGCGTCGCCCACATCGACATGCACCTTGAGCACGCGACCGGCCGCGGTCGGGCCGATGAGATAGCTGCGGCGCGCCTCCACCGTGCCGATGCCGAACAGCGCCGGCGCCACGCTGCCGTCCGCCACGCTCACGACGGTGACGCGGACGGAGGCGAAGGGGCCGGTGCGCACGACGACGAAGACGAACGCGGCGAGCAGGATAATCCCCAGCAGGCCGAAGCCCGCGCGGCGAAGCCACACAGCATCGAATTTCATGACGACTCCCGAACGGCGTTGAGATAGAGGGCGAACACGCGCCTGGCTTCCGCTTCCATTTTCGCAGTGCTGCCGGCAAGCATGGCCTGGAACATCAGGCCCTGCAATGCGCCGATGAAGAGGGTGGCCGCACCCTCACGGTCAAGGCCGGCAGCGACCTCGCCGTGTTTTTCCGCCTCCGTCAGCAGGCGCATGAGCAGCTTGCGGTAGCTCTCCTGCATGCCGCGGGCGCGACGCTTGACCGGTGTGTCCTTCGGCTTCTGCAACTCGTTGAAGATCAGGCGCGGCACGCCGGGATGCTTGGCGACGAAGCGGGCATGCTTCATGAAGACCGCCTGCAGCCCCGCCAGCGGCGTCGGCGCCGCCGCCGCCACGGCATCGAGGGCAGAGAGCAGGTGCGACTCGACCCAGCCGATCACCGCCAGCCAGATGGCGTCCTTGGTCGGGAAGTGCTTGAAGACGGCGCCCTGGGTCAGCCCCAGGTTGCGGGCGATATCGACCGTCGTGATGGCGCCCGGCCCCACGCTGTCCGAGAGGTTGAGCACCGTGTCGACGATCTCGGCCTGGCGGGTTTCGGTCGACAGGCGGGTACGCGTGGATGTGGTGGATGGGTTCATACTCAATTCGTATAGTAAGTGTTCAATTACTTACCAGTATAGCAGAACGCAGGAATTGCAGGCAGTCCCTGCAAGACAACGTAGGGGGTTAAATCTTGACGCCGGTGGCCAGCCCGACGAGTTCGTCCAGTTGCGAAATCATGAAATCGGGCGGATCGTCGGCGAAGTCTGACTCGACGCATTCCCCGCCACGAATGATGGCCACGCGCAGGCCGGCCGCGCGCGCACCGCGCACGTCGGCGCGGCTGTCGCCGACGAAGAGTACCTCCTCGGCCGTTAATTGCCACTCCGACAGCACGCGCAGGATGCCCTCGGCGCGCGGCTTCATGGTCGTCACTTCATCGCGACTGATCACTGGCTGCAGCCACTCGGCAAGGCCGAAGCGCTGCAGCGCCTCGCCGAGCGCACGTCGCCCGACGTTGCTGACCATGCCCACGCGCAGGCCCGCGACCGCGAACTGACGTAGCAGCGCCGCCGCACCCGGGCGCGGCGCCCAGCGCACCAGCGCATCCGCGTCCCAGCGGTCATAGATCGGGCAGAGCGCGTGCCGCAGAGTGTCCATGCGCTCCTGCGGTTGCAGCCGGTCGGCGGCAGCGTTCCACATGGTGGCGTAATTGCCGTGGATGAATTCGTCCCCGTCGAAACCGAGCGTGGCGAAAGTCGTGCGCAATTCCGCGTGAGCCGCCTCGAGCTGCCACTGGAAATCGACGAGCGTACCTTCGAAGTCGAAGAGGAACGCCTTGATAGCGGGGCGCGTCGCTGTAGGTGTCGGTTGCATGGATGGAAGTATCTCCAGCGGCAGCACGTCGGTCAAATGCCGAGCCGTTCGCCGGCCCCGGCCAATGTCGCAATGCCGAGGAGCGCAAAGAGGACGGCGGCGATGAGGTGGACCAGGCGCACCGGCGTCCGCCGGGCGATGCGTCCACCCAGCAGCACCGCCGGAACATTGGCGATCAGCATGCCGAGCGTGGTGCCGGCGACCACAGCATAGAACGCCTGGTACTGGGCGGCGAGGGCGACCGTGGCGACCTGTGTCTTGTCGCCCATTTCGGCAAGGAAAAAGGCAATGAGGGTCGTGCCGAACACGCCGAACCGGGCCAGTTTGGCCTCGTCCTCGTCGAACGTGTCCGGAATGAGCGTCCATATCGCCATGCCGATGAAGGAGAGCCCGAGGATCCAGCGCAGCGTTTCCGGAGCCAGAAGGGTCGTGATCCAGGAACCAAGCGCCCCGGCCAGCGCGTGATTGGCAAGCGTGGCGAAAAGAATCCCGGCGATGATCGGCACGGGTTTGCGAAACCTGGCAGCGAGGACGAAGGCGAGCAGTTGGGTCTTGTCGCCGATTTCAGCCAGCGCCACGATGCCCGTGGAGATCAGAAAAGCTTCCATTTGAAGGGCGGATTTTAGCAGGCAAAAAAAACGGGAACCCCTTGCGGAGTTCCCGTGCAATCCTGCCGCTTTGCGCGGCGAGGAGGAGGATCGTTGCGGCTGTTGCGTCTATCAGGCGCAGCTGCCGCCCACCGAGGGCTTCGCCACGCCCAGCTTGATGAGGATGGTTTCCAGCGGGCAGAACCTGGAGAAGCCACTCTGGAAAAGGTTCCCACCGACGAAAGCCGTGAACCACAGCCACGTCGTCTGCGACAGGTCGGCCTGGCCGTTGACATGGGACAGCGCCAGCGAAATGAGAATGAAGGCGCCGGCGAAGATACGGATGTACTGGTTGACGGTCATTGGATAGCTCACTCAAGTAATATTAGTTGTTGCTAATATACTATCTCAAGAGCAGGCCGTCAAGCTTGCGCCAGACGCTGTGTGACTTCGGTTACATAACGATGCGCAAGGAATGCGAAGGCTGGCCACCGGACGGCGGCAGCAACTTCGCCATCTCGGCGAAAAGGCGTTCGGGCCTCACAGGTTTGCGCAGGACGGGAAATTCTTCCCCTGCGGCGTCGATCATTCCTTCCGCCGCACTCTCGCCAGTGAGCAGCAACACAGGCAGGCCGCTGCCGTAGTCCTGCCGCAGCCGGCGCGCCACCATCACGCCAGTCTCTCCGCCACACAGACGGTAATCGGCAATGACCAGATCCGGCCTGCGGCCCAGCCGGGTCAGGGTTTCGCGCATTTCAGCATAGCTGGCGCCGGGCGCCACGACGAACCCATTTCTCGTGAGCAAGCCCTCCATGGCGACACGAACCAGGGGGTCGTCTTCGACCAGCGCGATCAGAAGGCGCCCTCCGATGAAAGCCGCAGCCGGGCATTCCGCCGGGGCTTCGCCCGCCGCCGCGGGCGCCGGCCGCGTGCGCACCGCGAACAGCGAGCCGCGCCCCGGCGTCGACTTGACGACCAGCCGCTCGCCGAGCAGATCAGCGAGCCGCTGCACGATGGAGAGGCCAAGACCCAGCCCCTTGTCGCGGTCGCGTCCCGGATTGTCGATCTGCAAATATTCCTCGAAGATCCGCTCGCGGTCGCCTTCGGCGAGGCCGACGCCGGTATCGCGCACCTCCAGCCACAGCCGCTTGCCGCGCACACGGCAGGCGACGAGCACGCCACCGCGCGTGGTGTAGCGGATGGCGTTGGAGACGAGGTTGCGCAGGATGCGCTCGAGGTGCAGTGGATCGCTCTCGCACCACTGCCGCGTCGGACGGAAGCGCAACTGCAGCCCCTTCTCATGCGCCAGCGGCAAAAAATCGGTTGCGATGCGCTCAAACATCTGCTGCAGCGGAAAGTGACTCAACGTCACCTTGACCTTGCCGGCATCCAGTTGCGACATGTCGAGCAACTCGCCGAACATCGTTTCGAGTGCGCGCACCGACTGGCCGATTCGCGCCACCAGCGCCTGCTTGTCGGGGGCGCGCTCACGGGCCGTCAGTTCCGCTGCGAACAGTCCGAGGGCGTGCAGCGGTTGGCGCAGATCGTGGCTGGCGGCGGCGAGGAAGCGCGACTTGGCGGCATTGGCGGCCTCTGCCGCGGCTTTCGCCTGAGCCAGTTTTTCCATGTTGTGCAGCAGCGCCGCGCTCTTCTCCGCAACGCGCTCGTCGAGCACCTCGTTCATCTGTTCCAGCCGTTGGTACGCCTGCAGGAAACGGTGCGCCAGCATCCAGCCGACAGCGGTGGTGAAGAACAGCGCCGCATACGGCACCAGGCGCACGCTGTCGAACATGCCGTGGCGACCGACGGCGATCCAGTCGTAGGCGCCGAAGGCGAAGGCGACGCCGCCGGCCAGCGCAATCAACACGGCGCCCAGGCTACGTTCCTGCAGCGCCTTGCGCGCGACTACGAAAAGCGGCGGTGCGACGAAGCCGAGCATGCCGAGCAGGACGACCCTCGACGAATCCAGCACCGGCAGCCACGGCAGCAGCACATACATGAGGACGGGCGAGGCCAGCATGGCGCCGCGCAACAGGCGCTCATAGCGCGGCAGATGCGCGCCGACGAAGCACAGGCAGAACAGACACAGCAGGCCGACGAAAAGGAAGTACAGCGTCGTCATGACGATTTCCCAGTGCGGCTGCGGAATCGCCAGGTGGAACAGCGCATCGGCGACGTTGCGCACACCCCAGACAATGGAGGCAGCACCGAACAGGGCGTAGGAGGTGTCGTCGCGGCGGCGCGACCAGAGGATGAGGAAGAAGATGCCGAGCAGCCCCAGCGCCGCGGCGAGGCCGACCGGGCCGATGCTCTGCAGCGAGAAACGCTGCCAGTACGCCGTGCGCAGTGCAGCCTGCGGGCCGAATGCCACCTCGGACAACCCGCTATAGTGCCCGGCCACGCCTTCGAGGCGGATGTGGATGAGGTTCTCCCCCGACACGAGGACAGCAGGGGGAATGGTAAACAGCAGCGGGCGCTTCCAGGTGTTCATCGGCTCGCCGCCCGTGCCCGCCGTACCGCCGATCAGCCGGCCATTGACGAAGACCGCCAGGCGGTCGCCGCCGCGCGGCACGTACAGCGCCTGCACGTCGTCCGGCACAACCGGCATCTGCGCACGGAAGCGGTACCAGGCCATGCCGGTGAACTGCGGACGGGTACGCTGCCACTCGTCCGGCAGCGCCTGCGGCGCCCAGGGCGCAGCCGCGTCGGGCGGCTGCCCTTCATTCGACAGCAGGAAACCGGCTTCCGACCACGGCGTCAGCGCCGCCGCGGCGATTCCGGACAGCAGCAGCGCCGCCAGCACCACGGCGCGCCTGAAGATCAACGGATTGAACAAGCGATGGAACACGGCAACCTCCCCCGCGCGGAAGGGTACCCGATTGCCTGACGAAAGTCAGTCTGCGCGGGACGGCGACAGGCGGTTCTTCATCGCGACGTAATACAGCACCGGGATCACCACGAGGGTCAGCAGCGTCGACACGAAGATGCCGAAGATGAGGCTGATGGCGAGGCCGTTGAAGATCGGGTCGTCGAGGATGAAGATGGCACCGATCATGGCGGCGAGGCCCGTCAGGGTGATGGGCTTGGCGCGGATGATGCCGGCCTGGATCACGGCCTCGGCGAAGTCCATGCCGCCGGCGACCTGCTCGTTGATGAAGTCGACCAGCAGGATGGAATTGCGCACGATGATGCCGGCGAGGGCGATCATGCCGATCATCGAGGTGGCGGTGTATTGGCTGCCGAGCAGCGCGTGGCCGGGCATGACGCCAATGATGGTGAGCGGGATCGGCGCCATGATGATGAGCGGCACGAGGTAGCTCTTGAACTGCGCCACTACCAGCAGGTAGATGAGGATCAGGCCGACGGCGTAGGCCAGGCCCATGTCGCGGAAGGTCTCGTAGGTCACCTGCCACTCGCCGTCCCATTTGAGGGAATAGCCGGCGTAGGGGTCCTTCGGCTGCCTGATGAAGTACTCGCCCAGCGTGCCCCCCTGCGCCAAAGCCATGCCGTTCACCTTGGCACGGATGTCGAACATGCCGTAGAGCGGCGAGTCGAGCTTGCCGCCCATGTCGCCGGTGACGTACACCACCGGCAGCAGATCCTTGTGGTAGATGGCCTTCTCGCGCAGCGCCTGGCGCACCTCGACCAGTTCGGACACCGGCACCATCTTGCCATCCCTCGCTCGCACCGTCAGCTTGAGCAGGGCGTCGAGCGAATGCTGCTTTTCCGGCGCGAGCGTGACGCGCACCGGAATCTCGTACTTGGCGTCCTGCGAATGGACCGGCGTGACGTCCTCGCCGGCCAGGCCCATGCGCACCACCTCGACGATGTCCTTCTGCGCCACGCCCAGCAATGCCGCCTTGCTCTGCGAGACGCGCAGCACGAACTTCTGCGCGTCGGCCTGCACGGTGTCGTCCACGCCGAGGATGTCGGCGGTGCCTTCGAAGGCCTTGCGCACTTCCTTCGCCACGGCGATCTGGCCGGCATAGTCGGGGCCGTAGATCTCGGCAACGATGGGCGAGAGCACCGGCGGGCCGGGCGGCACTTCCACCACCTTGGCGTTGCCGCCGTGTTTCTTCGCGATATCCATCACCCGCTCGCGCACGGCGATGGCGATCTCGTGACTCTGCCGGCTGCGGTGCTTCTTGTCGACCAGGTTCACCTGAATGTCGCCCAGCTCGGAAGAGGCGCGCAGGTAATACTGGCGCACGAGGCCGTTGAAGTTGATCGGGCTGGCGGTGCCGGCGTAGGCCTGGTAGTCGGTGACTTCAGGCACCTGGGCGATCTCGGCGCCGATCTCGCGCAGCACCTTCGCCGTATCCTCGAGCGGCGTGCCGGTCGGCATGTCGAGCATGATCTGGAATTCGCTCTTGTTGTCGAAGGGCAGCATCTTCAGCACGACCAACTGCACCAGCGCCAGCGACACGGAAACGACGATCGCCACGAAGATGCCGAGCCACAGCTTGCGCCGCGCGGCGCGGCCGCTGCGTTCGTCGAGGAAGGGCGTGACGTGCTTGCGGAAGAAGCGCGCGAATTTCCCCTCTCCCCCGGCCCCTCTCCCCGCAAGCGGGGCGAGAGGAGAAGGTTTGCTTCCCTCTCCCGCTGGCGGGAGAGGGACCGAGGGAGAGGGATGATGTTTCCCGCCAAGCAGCTTCAGCGCCAGCCACGGCGTGATGACAAAAGCGATGGCGAGCGAGATGAACATGCCCATCGAGGCGTTGATGGGGATCGGGCTCATGTAGGGGCCCATGAGCCCCGTGACGAAGGCCATCGGCAGCAGCGCCGCGATGACAGTGAAGGTGGCGAGGATGGTCGGGCCACCGACCTCGTCCACCGCCTTCGGGATGATCTGCCAGAGTTCCTTGTCCGGCTCGAGCTGCTGCCAGCGATGGATGTTCTCGACGACGACGATGGCGTCGTCGACGAGGATGCCGATGGAGAAGATCAGGGCGAAGAGCGAGACGCGGTTGAGCGTGAAGCCCCAGGCCCACGAGGCGAACAGCGTCGCCGCCAAAGTCAGCGTCACCGCCACGCCGACGATCACCGCTTCGCGCTTGCCCAGGGCGAAGAGCACCAGCAGCACCACGGCCGAGGTGGCGAAGATGAGCTTGCCGATGAGTTTCTGCGCCTTGTCGGTGGCGGTGGCGCCGTAGTTGCGCGTCACGGTGAAGGCGACACCCTCCGGGATCACCGTGCCCTTGAGCGTTTCGGCACGGTGGATGACGGACTCGGCGACGTCGGCGGCGTTCACGCCCGGCTTCTTGGAGATCGACAGCGTCACTGCCGGATATTCATGTGCGGCGTCCTCGCCGGCCGCCTGGTCGCCTTTTCCTATGCCGTGCCAGACGTATTGCGCCGGCTGGTCGGCGCCGTCGTCGATGCGCGCGACATCGGACATGAACACCGGCCGGCCGCCGGCCACGCCCACCACCAGACGCTTCACGTCGGCGGCGGTCTCGAGGTAGGTGCCGGTCTCGACGAGAATCTCGCGATTGCCCGTGACCAGGTTGCCGGAAGGCTGCAGCGCGTTGGAAAGCTGCAGCGCCGCCTTGATGTCCTGCGCCGTGACGCCAGACGCATTCATGCGCTCGGCGTCCATGGCGACGCGGATGATGTGGCCCGGCCCGCCCAGCGTGGCGACGTCGCGCGTGCCGGGGATGCGCTTCATCTCGATCTCGACGGCACGCGCCACCTGCTGCATCTCGAAAGCCGAGCGGGTGGCATCCCGTGTCCAGAAGGTCAGCGTGACGATGGGCACGTCGTCGATGCCCTTCGGCTTGATGATGGCCTCGCCGACGCCGAGATTGGGCGAGACCCAGTCGCGGTGCGAGTTGACGGTGTCGTAGAGGCGCACCAGCGCCTGGATCGGCTCTTCGCCGACGATGTACTGCACGGTGATGACGGCCATGCCGGGGCGCGAGACGGAATACACGTGCTCGATGCCGGCGATGCGCGAGAGCACCTGTTCGGCCGGCCGCGCCACCAGGTTCTCGACGTCGCGTGCCGAAGCACCCGGAAACGGGATGAAGACGTTGGCCATCGTCACGTTGATCTGCGGCTCCTCCTCGCGCGGCGTCACCAGCACGGCGAAGAGGCCGAGCAGCAAGGCGATCAGCGCGATGAGCGGCGTCATCTGCGAGCGCTGGAAGAGTTCGGCAATTTTTCCGGAGATGCCCATGGCGTCAGTCGAAGGAATAAAAGGAGCGCAGGGACGGGATCAGAGGAAGGAGGAGGGAGGAAACCCCTGCCCCGTTTGAATCCCCGCGCTCACAGACCAATTTGTCATTCCCGCGCAAGCGGAAATCCAGTAGCCTCGCTCCAACCCTGGATCCCCGCTTTCGCGGGGATGACGCTAATTATTCGCCGGCCGGGCGGTTATCCCCGCCTTGACCGGATCGAGTGCAACTTTCTCGCCGGCGGTCAGCCCCGCCAGCACTTCATGGAAGCCCCCTGCCAGCGGCTCGGAGAGCCGCACCTGGCGCAGGTGCGCCGCGTTCTTGTCGTCGATGACATACACCGCCGTCACCTCGCCCCGGCGCAACACGGCGGCGGCGGGCAGCAGCAGTTTCTTCGCCGTGCCGGTGACGAAGTGAGTGCGTGCAAACATGCCGGGAATGACTCCGGCCAGGTTGTCCGGCAGATACGCACGCGCCAGCACGGTGTGGGTGCGCGGATCGGCGGACGGGAACACCTCGACCTTGACGGCGTCGACCCACTGGCCGCTACCGGGAAACTCGACCTTGGCGCGCAGCTGGGCGCGCACCTCGGCCAGCTTGTACTGCGGAATGCTCGAAGTGACCCGCAGGCCCTTCGGGTCGTACACGGTGATGAGCGGGCTGCCCGGCGTGGCCATCTCGCCCGCCTCGACGTGGCGCTGGGCGACGAAGCCGCTCAGCGGCGAGACGATGCTGGCGTGGCTGGCCGAGGCGGCAGCAGCGCCGCTGTTGGCGCGCGCCGCGCGGTAGTCGGACTCGGCCTTGTCGAGCGCGGCCTTGCTGATGAATTTCTGCTCGTAGAGATCTTTCGTGCGCTCGTAGTGGGCCTTGGCATTGATGAGCGTCGCCTGGCTGGCGACATAGCCCTCGGTCGCCTCGCGCGCATCGATGCGCATGAGGAGCTGGCCGCGCTTTACTGCGTCGCCGGCGTCGGCGCGCACTTCGACCACGCGGCCTGGTACCTGGGCAGCCAAAGTGGCCTGCTGCACCGCCTCGACGACAGCCTCGGCCGGATAGGTCAGCGCGATCTCGCGCAGCTCAATGGTGGCGGTGGCCGGCGACGCAGCTTGCGCCAAGGCCTGACCTGCCAAAGTCAGTACCACAGAAACAAAGGCTGGCACTAGCCCCGGCAGGACGGCGGCAAGCAGAAGAAGAATGTAATTTTGTGGCATGGATGTATATTAGAGTTTTCTTATATTCTTGTCAATCTGCCTATATGGCCAGCCTCTTCCCGGAGGGGTCGTTGCCATAAACCGCGCATCTTCAAGAATAAGCCGCCCGCACCATAAAAGGTGCATAAAAGCTGTAAAATTCGCCCCCACGCCATTAGCAGTAGCGGTTCTGGGCCGTCAGGATTAGCTCATTATCGCCAAAGAATTCCACACGGGCCAGTCCACCTTGGTTCGCCTGGGCCGTTTATTTGTTCGTTCGATTTGGAGAGCGCTTTATGAAATACAAGAACCTTGACGACTTCATGGCTTACGTCAAAGCGCGCGACAAGGACCAACCGGAATTCCTGCAGGCCGTGAGAGAAGTCATGGACAGCGTGTGGAACTTCATCCAGCACCACCCTCGCTACGCCGACGCTGCGCTGCTCGAGCGCCTGGTCGAGCCGGAGCGCGCGATCCAGTTCCGCGTCTCCTGGGTGGACGACCACGGTGTAGCGCAAACCAACCGCGGCTTCCGCGTACAGCACAGCTCCGCCATCGGCCCGTTCAAGGGTGGCATGCGTTTCCACCCTTCGGTGAATCTGTCGATCCTCAAATTTCTTGCCTTTGAACAAACCTTCAAGAACGCGCTGACGACGCTGCCGATGGGCGGCGCCAAGGGCGGCTCGGACTTCGACCCGAAGGGCAAGAGCCGCAATGAAGTGATGCGCTTCTGCCAGGCACTGATGGTCGAGCTCCACCGCCACCTCGGCCCGGACACCGACGTGCCGGCCGGCGACATCGGCGTCGGCGCCCGCGAAGTCGGCTTCATGGCCGGCATGATGAAGAAACTCACCAACAACGCCGCCTGCGTGTTCACCGGCAAGGGCCTGTCCTTCGGCGGCAGCCTGGTCCGTCCGGAAGCCACCGGCTATGGCCTGGTGTACTTCGTCGACAACATGCTGAAGGCCCGGAGTCTCGACATCGCGGGCATGACCGTCTCGATTTCCGGCTCGGGCAACGTCGCCCAGTATTCGGTGGAGAAGTTGTTGGAACTCGGCGCAAAAGTGGTCACGATATCCGACTCGAACGGCACGGTCTACGACAAGGCCGGCTTCAGCCGCGAGAAGCTCGATGCGCTGATGCGCATCCGCAACGACGACTACGGCCGCGTCGAGGACTACGCCAAGAAATTCGGCCTGGAATACCAGCCCGGCAAGACGCCGTGGCACATTCCGGTCGACATCGCCCTGCCCTGCGCCACGCAGAATGAATTGAACGGCGAAGACGCCAGGGTGCTGGTGAAGAACGGGGTGAAATGCGTGGCCGAAGGCGCCAACATGCCCTCCACATTCGAAGCCGTCGAAGCCTTCATCGAGGCCGGCATCCTCTACGCACCGGGCAAGGCCAGCAATGCCGGCGGCGTATCCACCTCGGGCCTGGAGATGACGCAGAACGCCCAGCGCCTGCCGTGGGTGCGGAATGAAGTGGACGACCGCCTGAAGTCGATCATGCACGAGATCCACAGCAACTGCGTGGAGTACGGCCAAGGCAAGGACGGTTTCATCAACTACGTGGACGGCGCCAACATCGCCGGCTTCGTCAAGGTTGCGGATGCCATGATGCAGCAGGGCATCTACTAACAGCCTGTCGGAAAATAAAAAAGGCCGCCCTCTCCAGGGCGGCCTTTTTCGTTTTGTTGCGCGTTTATGTTGCGTACTTCAGCGCTTCAACTTCATGATGCCGAGCGCGCCCATCACCATCTTCTCGAAGACCGGCTCGGAAGAGCCCTTCTTCATCTTGCGCATGAAATACTTCTCGAAGGCGATCTTGGCAAGGTGCACCCACTTGCCCTCGGAGAACCAGTTCACGTTGCGCGGCGGAATCTGCGGCAGGGCAACGAAGGCCACGCCGGTGTCGCCGAAGTCGGCGAGGCACACTGCGTTCCAGGTAGCTTTCTCGTAAGGCTCCTTGCCGTCGACCTGGGCGCGGATGTTGTGCACCGTGGCAGTGACCATCGATTCGATCATGTAGCCGGTCTTCGGCGCGCCCGTCGGTACCGGCGTCACCTCCACCGGCGGAATCGCCACGCACACGCCGACGGAGTAGATGTTCTTGAACTTCGGGTTGCGCTGGTGCTGGTCGATGAGGATGAAGCCGCGCGGATTGGTCAATCCCTCGATGCCGAAGACCGCGTCGATGCCCTTGAAGGCGGGCAGCATCATCGAAAATTTGAAGTCGAGCACGTGTTCCTTCTTCGGCGTGCCGTCGTCGTTGTGCTCGGTGACATACATCTTGCCGGCCTCGACCTTGGTCGTCTTGGCGTTGCAGATCCACTTGATGTTGCGCTCGCGCATGGCCGATTCGAGCAGGCCCTTCGAGTCGCCGACGCCGCCCAGGCCGAGGTGGCCGATGTAGGGTTCGGCGGTGACGAAGGTCATCGGCACCTTGTCGCGCAGTTTGCGCTTGCGCAGGTCGGTGTCCATGATCATGGCGTACTCGTAGGCGGGGCCGTAGCAGGACGCGCCCTGCACCGCGCCGACCACCACATGGCCGGGATCCCTGACGAACTCGCTCCAGCCCTTTTCCGCCGCAACCGCGTGGTCGACATGGCAGATCGAGTGGGTGTGGCCGTTCGGCCCGAGGCCCTCGATTTCATCGAAGGCCAGCTTCGGCCCGGTGGCGATGACGAGGTAGTCGTAGTCCATCTTGCTGCCGTCGCCGAGTTCGAGCTGGTTGGCATCGGGCTGCACGCGGGTGACGCCGGCCGCCGAGAACTGGATGTTCTTGCGATTGAGGATGGTCGCCAGGTCGAGTTCGATGTCTTCGCGCTTGCGCCAGTTAACCGCCACCCAGGGGTTGGACGGCACGAAATGGAAAGTCGGGCTATTGGAAACTACGGTAATGCGGTCTTCCTTGCGCAACGCCTCGCGCATTTCGAAGGCCGCGGGCAAGCCGCCGATGCCGGCGCCCATGATTACTACATGTGCCATCCTGATCTCCTCTCTAGAATTGTTATCGAATCGTTTCAGCCCGGCAGATTATCCGGCCCCGTCGCCTTCCTGCCGAATCACGCTTGCAATACTCATATTAGGCCAGATTATAAATTTAGGCTTGAAGCTTGTCCTGCCAGATGTTGCGGCAGCCGGTTTCCCGCACGGACAAGGTGGCGACCGCACCCAGCGCCGCGAAGGCGGCCATGAGGATCAGGCCGCCGTTGTAGTCGCCCGCAGAATAGAGGCGCACGCCCCCTGCCATCGCCCCCTGCCAGCCCTGATCCATGACCCAGCCAACCAGCGGCTGGAGGATGGCGGGGCCGAGGAAGACGCCGACGTTCACCACGCTGGTGGCCATGCCGGAGAGCAGCGGCGGATTGACTTCCTTGGCGCAGGCCCACGACAGCGTCAGGCTGGCGGTGAACAGCCCCATGGCGCCGCAAAGTGCGTAAGTGAGTCCTGACGGCAGCGGACCTGCCGCGATCCAGAACCACCAGCCGATAGCATGCAGGATGGCGCCGCCCACCATCAGCGGCTTGCGCCGACCGATGCGGTCGGAGATGCGGCCGATCACCGCGCAGCCGATGGCGAAGCCGATGAAATAGACGCTGGTGTGGTTCGAGGCGACGGCGCGGGTCATGCCATGCACCTGCGTAAGATAGGGCACGGCCCACAGGCCAGCGAAGGAGAACAGGCTACCGGCAATGCCCATGTTGACGAAGAAGCCCGGCCAGGTGGCGCGGTTCTTCATGACCGTCATGAGGTTGCCGAGCCAGGCGGTGCGGTCGATGTGCGCACCGGCCGCGCTCGCCGCGGCCGGCGTAGCTGGCACAGCTGGCAAATCGCCAGGGCGGTCCTTGACGAGGAACCACGACGCCACGCCGATCGCCAGCGAGAGCACGCCGACGACGACGAACACCGCGCGCCAGCCGGCGGCCTGCGCCGCCCAGGCGAGCGGCGCGCCGGCGGAGACGGAACCGAGGTTGCCGATGAACATGGCGATGCCGGTGAGCGTGGCGAAGCGGCGCTCCTCGTACCATACGGCGATCAGCTTGAGCATGGCGATGAAGGCCACCGACACGCCGAGGCCCACCAGGGTGCGGCCGACCACCGCCAGCTCGAAGCTCGGCGCCAGGCCGAAGATCAGGCTGCCGACGCCGGCGACGAGGCCGCCGAGGGTGAGGATCTTGCGCGGCCCCAGCGTGTCGGCGAGCACGCCGGTGGGAATCTGCATCAGCGTGTAGACGTAGAAGTAGGTGGCCGCCAGCACGCCGAGCGAAGCGGCGCTGGTGTCGAAGGCCGCCGCCAGGTCGCCGGCGATGGCCGCCGGCGCGACGCGATGGAAAAAGGACAGCAGGTAGGCACCGACGGCCAGCAGCAGCACGACGCTGCGCAGGCGCTTTTGCGCCGGATTGAGTTCAGTCGTCATAGGAAAAAGTCAGTCCCCCGGTGACGGCGGCGCCACTGCCAACAGCGCCAACGCCGCCGGTGCGGCCGATCTCGTCGAGATGGCTTTGCAATTCGCTGCGCTCCATGTCCTCGAAGGACAGGCTGAGAAAGGTGAGGATGCGTTCGGTCAGCAGTGTGTAGGCTTTATTGAAGGCGGCGCGGATGATCGCCTCGCTGCCCGCATTTGCCACCTCAGCGGCGGCCGGGTCGTCCACGCCCCAGTGTGCGCGCAAATACGCGCCCGGCCACAGCGGGCAGGCTTCATGTGCCGCATTGCCGCACACCGTCACCACCAGGTCGAGCGGCGGCGCGTCCGCAGCGGCGAATTCATCCCAGCTCTTGCTGCGCAGGCCGGCGGTGTCCAGACCCTGCGCCTCAAGCAGTTCCAGCGCGTAGGGATTCACTGCTCCGGCCGGCCGGCTGCCGGCGGAATACGCACGCACACGGCCACCGCCGAGGGCATTGAAAAGCGCCTCGGCGAGGATGCTCCTCGCCGAATTGCCGGTACACAAAATGAGGATGTTCCAGGATCGCTTGCTCATTGGTCGATCAATCATAAACGCTTGCACAGTGCAATGCGCGTGCCATCGACGCAGATCGTGCCCGCCGCCTGCAAGCGGGCCAGTGCCCGATACAGGGCTTCGTGCGTCAGGCCGAGTTCTGCGGACCAGGCCTTGCGCGACTGGGCGAGGGTCAGCGCTCCCGCCGTTCCCTCGGATTCGAGGGCATGCAGGATGCGCGCATCGGCGCCACGCAGACTGAGGCACTCGCAGCGCGCGCGCAGCAGGCGCACTTCGCGCGCCAGTTGCGCCATCCACGCGTCGCGAAATACCGGAGTACTGTTCAGGGCTTCGCGGAAAGCCGCTTTAGGGAAACTCAGCAGGCGACTCACCACGACAACCACGGCATCGCAGTGATAGGCCGCGGATTCCAGGCTGGCTTCAGCGAAGAAGCCGCCGCGGCTGCGCTGCAGGATGGTTTCGGTGCCATCGCGCGCACGCCGCAGCAGCCGCACTTCTCCGTCGAGCACGCGATACATCGCCTTCGGCCGGTCGCCCTGGCGGAAGACCGCCTCGCCGGCGGCGAACACGCGCACACGGGCAGCGTCGCGCAGGCCCGGCGGAACATGCGCCAGATCGGGATAGTCGGCGGCAAGGATAGACCAGTCGTCAGTCATATGATCCGGATCATAACGCAGGCCGGCCTGGTCATCCTACCCTGCGGGCTGAAGAATGAGAGGAGCAAGCATGATGCACGCACTGAAGTTCGCACTGGCAGCAGGCATCGCCCTGGCTGCGGCGCACGCCCCGGCTCAGGAGCACGATCCCGCCATGCACATGCAGCATCAGGCACAGGCCGCAAAAACCACGAAGGCAGCCCCGCAGGACATCCGCCAGGCCGTCAAATTCCCGAAAATGCTGCGCGAGCACACGCTCACCAACATGCGCGACCATTTGCTGGCGCTGCAGGAAATCCAGGAGGCATTGGCGAAGCAGGAATACGACACGGCAGGCGACATCGCCGAGCAGCGCCTGGGCATGAGTTCGCTCGCCCTGCATGGCGCGCACGATGTGGCACCGTTCATGCCGAAGGGCATGCAGGAGGCCGGCACGGCCATGCACCGCAACGCCAGCCGCTTCGCCGTCGCGGCGAAGGATGCCAGCGCCACCGGCGACGTCAAACCGGCCCTGGCTGCGCTGGCTGCAACGACCGCACAGTGCGTCGCCTGCCACGCAGGGTACCGCGTTCAGTAAATCAGAGTTCCAGATCGTCCCGGATGGCTGCGATGCCGGCCTTGGCGCAGACTTCGTCGAGCTCGCCGCCCGGTGCGCCGGAGACGCCAATGCCGCCGAGGATGCTGCCGCCGGCCTCGATCAGCAGGCCGCCACCGAGCATCACCACGTGGGGCAACTGGCGGATGCCGCTGGCCGGCTTGCCGGGCTGGGTCGTCTCGGCCATTGCAGTGGTATTGGTGCGGAAGCTCACCGCCGTCCACGCCTTGCCGATGGCGGCCTTTGGCGTGTGCGCGCCGGCGTAGCGGTCGCGGAGCATGACCTGGGCGAGGCCGGAGCGGTCGACCACCGCCACCGCCACCTGATAGCCGCTGTCGCGGCAGGATTTCAGCGCGGCCTGCGCCGCCCTCAGCGCCGATTCGGGCGTCAGGGTGCGGATGTTGTAGGTGGCCTCCTGGGCGCAGGCCGCGCCGGAAGCCAGGAAGAGCGCCAGCGCGGCGCCGAGCATTGTGTTGCGTGTCATGGTCCCCTCCGTAACGAAAGACTCGATGGAAAATCTACCACTTCATTTCCTGGCTGCGCCACCCGTTTTCCCGCTTCATGATTAGCCACAAAGCTCAGCCTGAACTCCGCGGGCGATTTCCTGGCAACTCGTCATTCCCGCGGAAGCGGGAATCCAGTGGTTTTCCGGAGCGCTTCCTGGATTCCGGGTTCCGCTTCGCGGCCCCGGAATGACGAACTGAACTTTGTGGCTATTCATATCCCGCTTTTTGATAATAAGCCAGCAGGGCTCCCAATTCCAGATCGCTGAAGGGATTGCGCCAGGCGGTGCTGCGGTCGCCGCGCACGCCGATCAGCAGCCGCGCGGCGAATTCCGCGCGCGGCAATTTTTTTGCTTGCTCGAAAAGGTTGAAGGCCGGCAGCTTCGTTGCGGTGGCCGGCGCATCCCGCAGGGATTTCCTTTGGTCATCGTGACAGCCGGCGCAGGCCTGCTTGTGGATGGCTTCACCCAGGCGCAGCCGTTCGGGCGTGGCCTGGGCCGGCAGGATCGTCGCCGGCTCGAAGGGATGTTTGCGTTGCAGGGCGCGCAACCCGATATCCAGGGCGTGCCAGTCCTGCCGCGCCAGGACGGCGCGCAATGCAGGCACGGCAGCGGGATCTGCGCCGGCGCGGCGCATCAGTAGCGGAAGTGAGGAAAGCGCGCCGGCCAGGCGCTCCCGCAGGCCTTCGCCGTGCAGGGCCGATTCGCTGCCGGAGGCAACACGGCGCACGTCGCCCGCCATGACCACCAGTTCGGCGGCGAGGCGGCGCGCGTGTTCGCCCTGCGCCGTGGCCGCGGCGGAAAATACCGCCGCGGCCACGAAGGCGAGGACGCAATGCGTGCGCACGCTTAGTTGAGCTTGACCTTCTGCTCCATCGAGCCGCCCTTGAGCATGGTCCACTCGACCATTGAGCCGTCGTACATGCGCGCCTTCTTGTTGCCCATCAGCTCGCTGGAGACGAACCAGCCGACGGAAGCCCAGTGGCCGGTGTTGCAGAAGTTGATCTGCTCGCCGCTGGCCGGCACGCTGGCGACCTTGTAGAGCTGCTCGAGCTGCTTCTTGTCGCGGAACTGGCCCATGCCGTTGACCGTCATCCAGCCATTCGGCAGGTTCTTCGCGCCCTCGATGGTGCCGCTCTCGGTGGCCTTCGGATGGCGGTTGATGCCTACGTACTGGTCTTCCGGACGGTTGTCCACCAGCAGCACGCCTGCAGCCTTGGCCTTCTTGACGTCGTCCATGGTGACGATCATATCCTTGCGCACGCTGACCTTGAAGGTCTTCGCTGCGGTCTTGGCCGCGCCCGCCTGCAACGGATTCGCCTTGTCCTTGGTCCACGCCGCCATGCCGCCGTTGAGGATCGAGACATTGTCGTGGCCGAGCACCTTGAAGGTCCAATAGACGCGCGTGCCGATGCCCATATCGGTGGACGACATGCCGGGCGGCACCAGCACCACGTGGGTGGCGTTGTCGATGCCGAGCTTGCCGATCATCTCGCCGAGCGCATCGAGCTTGGCCGGCAGCATGTCGGGCACCTTGTCGCTGGCACGTTCCTCGCGCCAGCCATCCTTGCCGTAGTTGCTGTTCACCGCGCCCGGGATGTGGCCACGCAGATACTCGGTCGGCGGCTGAAAGTCGATGTAGACGATGCCCGGCTTGTCAAGATTCGCCTTCACCCAATCCACATTCACCAGCGGCTCGGCGGCGAACGCCATGCGGGTGGCCGCCAGCAGCAGGAAGAGTACCCCGCCCAGCCATTTGCCCCATTCTGTGGTCGATAACGTTTTCATCTTTTGTCTCCTCTTTCAGATGGTAATCGTCAGATCGGAACCCAGGATCGCGGCAATTACGCGATCCCAGGTTTCGTCTTCCCTATCCCGACGTCGCACATCGATGGATTCGACGCGGTGCGCCGGCTCCATTTGCCGCAGGGCGGCGGTCACGGTCTGGGCGTCGGGAAACAGACCGGTATTCAGTTCGAGGATGTTCATCCCACAGGGATTCCCTTCGGTCATAAACTCAGCACCGCATCGGCTTCGCTGAATGCACGCGCGAGGCCGGCGGCATCCAGCAACGGCAGGTCGTCCGCCATGGCGGCGACGGTGGTCTGCGGCTCGATATCCGTCAACTCCAGCAACGCGGCATTGGCCGCGTTCTCGGCGCTTTCTTCGACCGGGCGGTCCATGAAGATCAGGTTCACCGTGTGGCCGAAGATCGTCAGGCCGGCCGCCACGCGCATGGCTTCGGCGTGGTCTCGGCGCGCCAGCACCAGAAGTTTCTTCTCCGCGCTCATGGAAGTACCCTCCCCCCGCCCCCCTCCCCACGGGAGGGGGTGACGGAGGTTCGCCGCTGCGCGGCTCCGGGTTGTGTCTGGCGCCCCTTCGGACAGCCGTGCGGGGCGCTCACAGGCTCACCACTTTCTTCGCCTCGCCCATGAGGGCGCTGTTCGTGGTCTGGCTGCCGAGTTCGACCGGGCAGGCTGCGTCGCCGCAGAAGCGATGCCAGGATTCTTCGCACACGACTACGCGGGCGGCGCGGCTGTCGCGCAAGGCCGCCTGCAAGCCGGCATCGAGCAGGCCGCGCGCGCCCTCATGCGTGAAGAAGGCACCGAAGGCATGGCCGCCGCGGCGGCAGGCCAGCGCCAGCGGCAGCAGCACCTGCGCGCCTGCCTCGGTGGCGACATGGAAGAGGATGTCCATCAGGCCAATCTCCTTCTTGCCGACCACCAGCCGAAGAGGAAAGCGGCCAGCGCGAGGACAACGGCGGCCGCGATGATGGCTTCCGCCCGCGTAGCGCCGTCCTGCGGCGGCTGACTTTTGCTTTCGGCGACCTGCGCGCGCTCTGGATAGCCGACGGCATCGGCCGGCAGGCTGCCGTCGGCCGCCCACTCGGCCCAGCCTTCCGCATACAGCCGCGCCGGCACGCCGTAGCCGGCCATGAGCAGCGTGAGATAGGCCAGCCCTTCGTAGGCATCGTGGGCGTAGGCGACCGCTGGGCCATCGGGCAGCACGGGCTTGTTTTCCGTTTCCACGCCGAGCGTCGCGCGCAATTGCAGCGCGGGCAGGCTGATGGCGCCGGGCAGATGGCCGCTGCGCGCCGCGCGCGCATCCAGTTCTCCACCCTCGCCCCAGTATTCCTTGTCGCTGCGCCCGTCCAGCAGCGGCGGCTGTGGACGCAGGGTCCGTAGTTCATCGCGTAACTCATCACGCAACAGCAGCAGGCCATCGCGCATCGGCGCCGTAAAAACCGTCTCGCGGATCATGCCGTGTTCGCGTCCCGGGCCGGCGGCCGCGCCGGATTCAAGCAGGCGGCCGACGGGTTCCGTCAGCACGTGCACGCTGCGTTGTCCGGCAAGCCACAGCAGGCCGGCGACGAAATCGCGCGCCACGGCATCTTGGCCGACGACGATCACGCCCTCCTCGCCCGAGAGGCCGGCGGTGCCGAGCAGCCAGAGCAGGTCGCGCGCGCTCGGCAGACGCCGCTGCGGACCGAGGAAATCTTCCGCAGGCAGGCAGCGCGCATCGGCGAGGCTTTGCGCACGGCAGTCGGCGAGCGGACGACTATCCACCACCACCATGCCGGACGCCGCCGCAGCCGTGCGCACGTAGGTAAAATCCTCCGCCGCGCCGGCCGGGCAGGCGGCGCACAACGCGGCAAGGAGGAAAAGACGCAGCATGCTCAGCAGCCGCCGAAGCGCTTCACGGCCGGCGCCGCGTCGCCGCCGCTACCTTTGGGTGCCGGCGGATTCTCGATGTAGAAACCGACGAGCTCGATCACCGACACCTTGCCGAAGCCGCCGCCGATGTCGACATCCGGCAGGTTTTCGGCCGCCGCCGGCTGCTTCTCCGCCTCGACGGCCGCGCGCGGTCGCGCCGCCAGGGAAAAACCGACGGCGCTCACCGCCACGGTCACGGCCAGCGAGGCAACCAAAAAGATCAGGCTTTCCTTGTTCATCATGGACGCATCCTCATGAGGTAACCTCCGCACTTCGTGCTGCGGTGCGAGCTTGCTTGGGGCGGCCCGGCGCGGCACTCATAGGGAATCGCTGAAGAAGGCCAGCGCCATCATGCCGAAGGCCACGCAGAACAGGGCGAGTTGCGCGATCGTCTCGAGGTCCATCAGCGTCCGCCTCCCTTGTAATGCTGCACCAGCCGCTCCAGCGGGATCGCCTCGCCCGTCACCGGGTGCGCCACCGGCGGCGACAGGTGCGGCACGCCGTCGCGCGTCAGCTTCATGCTCGGCGGCGGCTTGACGTAGACAAAAGTCAGCCCCGCCAGCACGGCGATGACCGAGATGGCGACGAGAAAGCGCATGAGCAGGCGGACCATGTTCTAGTCTTTCCTGATGTACACCCGCCAGCAGTTGGGATCCTTGATGGTCTCCAGGTGCGTGGCGTTGAGCTCGTTGCACATCGGCGGCAGCGCCTCGACCGAGGTGGGATTGTCCACCAGCACCTCGACCACGGCGCCGGATGCAACCTCGCCCACCGCCTTCTTCGTCATCAGCTGCGGCCGCGGGCAGGAATCGCCGCGGCAATCCACCTTGCGCGCCACCTGCACGCGGCTGCCGTCGGAGAGCACCGCCTCGCCGCCGGCAGCCGTTTCCTCGACCTTCTTCTTCGATCCGAACAATCCCATTTTCGTTCTCCCTTTCAAATATTCAGATCTCGCATGTCACACGCTGCGCCCGCTTCGTCATTCCCGCGGAAGCGGGAATCCAGATGTTAGCCATTGGCCGCATGGATTCCGGGTTCCGCTGCGCGGCCCCGGAATGACGGGATAGTTGTTACATAAGTCAGGCAGCCTGCGCCTCGACGGCTTCCTTCTGGTGAACCTCGTGCTGCGCCTGCTGCGCGCGCTCGCGGCGCAGGATGGCGCGGTAGATGGCGAAGAGCACGGCGGACTGGATGAAGCCGAAGACGACGGCAGGAATACCCAGCTTGTCCTGCAGGGTGCGCGCGTTGGCGAAACCGAGCTGCAGCGCCTCCAGATTGGGCTCGCCGGTCATGCTGGCCGGCGCCGGCGGCCAGTAGTTCCACGACCACACCAGCGAAAAGAGGAACATGCCGACGAAAGTAAACAGCAGCGCCCAGGCAGCGCCGAGGTTGCCCTCGCCCGTCTTCACCCAGGTGGATACGGTGCACGCACCCGCCAGCACCATGCCGATGCCGAAGAGGAAGAGGCCGGCGAAGGTGTTCAGGCCGACGTCGAAATTCATCGGGTGGCCCGCGCCTATCGTCATGAAACCGGTGAAGCCGATGGAGAGGATCATCATCGCCACCAGCAGCGCCTTGGTGTTGCGATAGGTCTTGAACATGATGGCGTCGCGCAGCGCGGCGGTGTTGCAGAAGCGCGAGCGCTGCACCAGCAGGCCAACGGCGGAACCGAACAGAAAAGCGACCAGGCACTCGGCAACAGGTGACATAGGTTCCTAACCCTCCAGGATTTTCTTGTAGATGAGCGATCCGACCCAGGCGCCGGCGATGATGCCGGAGATGGCCAGGTAGCCGCCGAGGTTCATCTCCGCGCCCATGCCGAAGAAGGTCGACACGTTGCAGACGAAGGCGAGGCGGATGCCGATGCCCATCAGCAGGCCGCCGATGGTGATGAGCAGCCACTCCGAGGCGCGGCGCGGTATGCGCCAGTAGAACTCCTTGCTCAGCACCGCGCCGACGAAGGCGCCGAAGAGCATGCCGAGGCTGATGTAGATCTTCCAGTAGTCGGCATGCGGCGGGAACACCAGTTCCCAGAAGGGGAGGCGCTTGAGGTCGTCGCCGAGGAAGAGCTGGGCGATGAGCCCCGTCATCATCGTCTCGCCACCGCCCACCGTCCACGCACCGACGATGAGGAAGAGGAAAATATCCATCACGGCGATGGCCGCCAGGGCGATCACCGGATCCAGGGTCTTGCGGAAAAACTCCATCGTTTCCTCCACTTATCGACCAACATCAGCCGACGCGTTTCTTGTATGCTGCGAATTCTATTGGCCGGACAAGCGCGGCAGGTGGTATTTATTGCCAACAGCGCAAATAAAGGGGAAACCGCATGGATATCTATATTGAAGCCGGCGACGTGCTGGATCACATGTTCAATGCCTGCACGACCTCGCAGATCAACGAGTTCATCCCCGAGAAGCGCGGCTTCCGCATCCACGGCCACAGTACCACCATCTCGCTGGAGCGGGCCTTCTGGAACGTGCTGGAGGACATGGCGCATGACGCCAACCAGCCGCTGGCGCGCCTCATTGAGCGCGTGCACGACGGCTGCCTGGTCGCCAACGACAAGAACATCGCCTCCTGCCTGCGCGTGATCTGCCTCAAGTACCTCAACATCTACAGCAGCGGCGCCACCACGACGCGCGCCGACCTGACGCGGGCGGCCTGAGCCGCAACAAAAGTCAGTTTCCGCAGGACGGCGATCCCCCATTTCCCCGCAAGCGGGAATGCCGTTTCCCCCGTCAAAGCCCTTCGCCGTGATTGACATGGTTCTATTTGTATATACAATAAACCATGATCGCGTTCGATGGAGCCAAGCGCAAGGCCAATCTCGACAAGCATGGGTTCGATCTGGCGGATGCCGGCCTGGTCTACGACGCACCGAACAAGATCACGCTGGAATCGCCGCGTGAAGGCGAGTCGAGACGAATGGACATTGCCCTGGTCGAAATGACGGGCGTGACGATCGTCCTGGTGTATGTCGTGCGCGGCAAGGAAGTGCGCGCCATCTCGCTGCGCCGGGCATCGAAGACGGAAAGGAAACTGTATGAAGCAGCCTGTAAAGAGCAAGACTGACTGGAAGCGCGTGCAGCGCGAGGCGGCGGCCGAGGCGCCGGTACCCTACGATCCGGCGGTCGATCCCTACGACCCGAACGACCCGAAAGCAGTCGAGGCCTACTGGAAAAAGGCGAAGGTGCGGCGCGTGCGCGGTCTGCAGAAGACACCACGCAAGGTGGCCACGGCGATCCGCCTGTCGCCGGAAGTGGTGGAATTTTTCAAGGCCGAGGGCCCGGGCTGGCAGACGCGCGTCGATGACGCACTCCAGGAATACGTGAAGACGCACAAAGTCGCATGAAGGCGCGTCATTCCCGCGTCCCACAGGGATTTCCTTCGGGCAAAAGCGGGAATCCAGTCACACCCGCTTTGCCTCCGCCGCCTTGCGTTGCAGATTCAGCGCCAGCAGGCGCTTGAGGATTTCCTCTTCACTCATGTCCGGCGTGTAGTCCGTCCAGCCGTAGGCGGCGGCGACGGCTGCGTCGAGCGCCTTGTGCGCGTTGTCGAGCCAGGCCGGGCGGGCGTTGTAGAGGTTGGTCAGCGTGCGTTTCTTCAACTCCGCCTCGAAGCCCGCTTTGGCGACGATGCGCTCGGGATAGCCGGGCACGACTTCGGCGATGCGCTCCGTCCATTCCGGCGGATTGAGCCAGCGCTCGCGCAGCTCGTTCAGGTGGCGCGCGGCGGCGGCGATGTTCGCCGCCGCAATCTCCTCCGCCATGCACGGCGGCGAACCCGTGCCGGTAACCGGTGCCGTATCGCGCGGCGTCAGGCCGGCGGGGAAGGGAAAGGTCTCGAAGGTGGTGGTCGGGGTGTAGCGTGGATCGTTACCGACGCCGAGCCAAGTGCAAAGCCGCAACGACCAGAGCTCGTGGAAGCGGGAATGCAGGATGCCGAAGATGGTGTCGTCGGCGCGGGCGATAACATCCAGCAAATTCATTGCCAGCGTAGGCGCAGAGCGCCAAGCGAAAATGCGATGCTTTGCGACTACTGGCGAGACGATGAAGCGTGGGAGGGCTGCAATGGCCTTGCGCATTTCAGAGCGAGAGCGCTCGTAGAGCCACCACTGAGTACGGGTTTTTGCATTGCGGTCCAGCGCACGTACCGGTTGCACATTGTTTCTCGCATGCTCGAACGGAGCTTCATAAAGGGAAGCCTCGCTTTCCGTGAGCCCGGTAAAGTCGATCACCCATGTATCCGAATCATTGCGAACCACATCGGTTGCATTGATCCATGGGCGCAGCACATCGGAGTTTGGTCGCCCGTTAGGATTGCCGCCCAACGCTAGCCAAGTGCGGGCCATGCTACCAGGGACATCGAACAGGCCATATTTTTTGATTCCCTCGAAACATACGCCCGCATTCTCGGAGAGTCTTTGCGCCGTCGTTAGGTTCGAGCTTTCACTGGCAGTCAGGTCGGAGTGAATGACCGAAGTTTCTTTTCCATCCAATCTTGTACCTTCGCCCTTACCAAGCGCCAACAACGACACCCGCACCGCCGCGCCTTCGTTGATCCACGGTTCGTCGCTCCAGGCCTCGAAAATACGTGTCGTCTTAACAATGCGATCCAGCACCTTGCGGTTGGCACCGCCGCGGATCGAGTTGGTGGCAACCAGTCCCGCCGCCGTACATTTCTCCGCTTCGATCTGCGCCCGCGCCTTCTCGAACCAGTAGGTCACCAGATCGGCGCCGCCGGGCACGCGGCCGGCGTAGCGCTTGCGCAGCGCCGTGACGTACGCGTCGCCGAGCTCGCCACGCATCCGCTTGTCGCCGAGAAACGGCGGGTTGCCGACAATGGCGTCGCAGGGCGGCCATTCCGCTTCTGTCATCGCCGTCTCGCCGGGACTGACTTTCACCAGCGCGTCGCGGTTCTCGATGGTGTCGAGCGGCCTGAGGATGGGCCGGGTCGAGACGGGATAGCCGTTCCTCAGCATCCACTGGATCTCGCCGATCCACACGGTGACGCGCGCCAGTTCGGCGGCGTAGGGGTCGAGCTCGATGCCAAGCACATTGGCGGGCGAGACTTCGATGCTCACCTGGCGCTGCAGGCCGAGGGCTTCGGCCTCGACGTTGGCGCGGCGCTCGAGGTCCTTCAGCGCCTTCAGCGCGAGGTAAAGAAAGTTGCCGCTGCCGCAGGCGGGATCGAGCACGCGGAAGTTGCGCAGGCGTTCGAGGTGGTGGTGGAAGATCGCCGCGGCGTCCTTCCAGGCCTTGTCGTTCTGCTTCTTCGATTTCTTCAGCGCGGCGGCGATCTTCGCCTTCGCCGCCTGCCATGCCTGCGTCAGCGGCCGCACGAGGGTCGGCTCGATGAGGCGCATGATCGTCGCCGGATCGGTGTAGTGCGCGCCGAGCTGCGAGCGCTTGGCCGGGTTGAGGCCGCGCTCGAAGAGGGTGCCGAAGATGGAGGGATCGATGTTGCGCCAGTCCATGTCGGCGGCGCGGTGCAGCGCGGCGAGGTCGCTCTTTTCCAGCGGCGGCACGGCAACCGTCTGGAACAGGCCGCCGTTGAACCAGGCGATGGCCTCGTCGCCGTAATCGCCGCCGCCCTGCATGGCGGTGAACAGCGCCGTGAGGCGGTTGCTGGCGCGCGCCGGATCGTCGGCGGTCTTGCCGAGGAGGCTGGTGAACAGGCCGCGCGCGAGCAGGCCTTCGTCCTCGGCGAACATGCAGAAGAGGCACTGGATGAGGAAGTGCGCAACAAGGTGGGCTTCGTGTCCGCGCCCACGCAGGGTCTCGGCCAGTTCGCCGAGGCGGCCGGCGGCGTCCTCGGTGATGGCGGCGAGCGATTTGACCGGGCGTAGTTTTTCCGGCTCGGTGAACAGCCAGCGCAGGGTCTGCAGGTTTTCGGGCACGCCGATGTCTTCGATGCGGATGCTGCGCGGCTCGTCGGGATAACCGGTGAAGGCGGTGTGGATCTGGATGCGCTCGCGGTCGCTGACGACCAGCAGCGGCGGGTTGTCGAGTTCGAGCGCGTAATCGGTGAGCTGTTTGAGCGCGGCGCGCAGGTCGCGCCCCGGCCGCTTGTTTTCCCAGCCGAAGCAGTCGCGCTTCCAGACGTCGGCCCAGCCGCGATTGCCCTCGGCGCCGCTGGCCCTGCCGGCGCCGCGTTCGAAACAGTAGTTATCCGGGTCGCGCGGCTTGTCGACGCCGAGCAGATCGCACAGGTCGTCGAAGTGGGCCTGCGCGCCGGCGCGCTCGGATAGCGGGTTGCCCTTCCAGCGGGCGATGAATTGTGCCGGCGTCATGCGGCTATTGTCGCCGAAAGTCAGCTCCGGTGGGACGGCGGTGCAAGCTCGCCGTTCAGGCTTTGCCGATCCTGGCCCGGCACCGCCCGGCCCTAAAGGACGCTAGCGTGCGGCTGGCTCCATCCCTACCACCACCGCCCGCGCGCGCAGGCGCGAGAACACGCCGGCGGGCACCTCCATCGGTATCGTCTTGACGATGTCCAGCGTCTTCGCGTCGATGATGACCAGGCGGCCGCTTTCCAGGCCGGCGATGCGGTCGCCGCCGCCTCTGGCGCTGACATACAGGTAATCGCCGCGCGCCGAGTACTCGGGGAAATGCGAGTGGCCGAGCGTGCCGGCGACCGTCAGCGTCTTCACGACTTCCAGCGTCTGCTTGTCGATGAACTGGATCTTGTTTGCGCTCGGGCCGGTGCCGACGATGTCGACCACGATATAGGGCGCCGCGGGATGGGCGGCCGGCGACTCAGTGGGCCCGAGGACGGGAATGCGCTTGACGATCTCGAAGGTGTGCATGTCGAACACGCTGACCTCGTGTGGCTCGCAGGGAGACGTGCCGATGTTGGTGCCGATGCCGATGAGCCGGCCGTGCGAGCGCACCACGGCACCGGAACCGAGGTGCGGCTGACAACCGGCCGGGATCTTCCTGACGATGCGTTTTTCGGCAAGGTCGATGACGGTGTTGACGTTGTCGTCGTAGGACGAGACCACGACATACCGCCCATCCGGCGAGAGGAAGGCGTCGTGCAGGTGTCGGCCGACGCCGGTGATGGGGGTGATCGGCATGCCGGCCTGATTCAGGTCCACGATCCAGACCTGGCCGGCCTGTTCAAGGGCGATGGCGAAATAGTCCGCGAACGGCGTGCCGGTGATCATGCCCGAGTCGGATTCGACCATCTTGCCGTCGGCGTCGACGCCGCGCAGTTCGATCAGTTTGAGCGGCTCCAGGGTCATGGCGTCGAGAATCACCGCCGTATTCGGCACATAAGACCCCGCGGCCAGGTAGCGCCCGTCGCGCGATACCGCGAGCGAGACGCCATTCAAGCCGGCGCGTATCTTGCGCACCACCTTCAAGGAGTAAAGATCGATCTTGTGGATGTAGCCGATATCGTCCCGCACATAGGCCCAGCGTTCCTGCCTGGGGTGAAAGTCCATCAGGTGGGGGGCGAAGCCGGTGGGCACCTCGCCGACTTTCTTGTGGGTTCTGCCGTCGAAGAACACGACCTTGGCATCGCGCCCGGCGGCGTACCTGCTGCGCCCCATGACGGCCATCAGGTCATCGATGTCCTGGATCGGATAGACGGGCCTGGGTGGAAGGGTCGCTTCATCGGCAACGGACACGACCAGCGACTTGCGGATGTCCTCGAGGCCCCAGGTCAGGGTCCTCTTCGGCTGCTGCGTGATCAGCGCGGCCAGCAGACCCCTTTGCTTGCCCGACAGCTTGCGCGGCCATGTCGGATGCTGCGGCATCAGCGTCGTCCCGCTGCCCGCCTGTATCTTGGCGTCGACCTGCGCGCGAGTGAGGTTGGTTTCATCACGGTTCAGCGCCGGCCCGATGTAGCCGCCGCGGTCCGCGCCGTGGCAGACCGCGCAATGGTCGGCGTAGAGCCGCTCGGCCTCGTCGGTCTTTGCGGCGGACACGGCCGGGCTGGCCAGCCATGCCGACAGGCAGAGGATCGCCGCGGCGATGCGTTTGCAGCGTTGCAGGAATCCGTTCATTGTCCCTTCCCTCCCTGTCAATTCATTCGGACGATTAATCATCGACCGCTTCCCAGCCGGTCATCATCGCGCGTCTCCTATTTCGGCGTCCGCCGCGCGGCGAGCCAGGTGACGCCGACAGCCACGGCCATCAGGCCGAAGGCGACACCCACGCGACTGACCCATTGCGGCGCGAACAGCAGCAGCGCGCCCAATTCCAGCATCATCATGCCCGAGAGCAATTTCAGCAAACGTCCCTCGCGCTCGCCGAGCTTGCGCGTGCCGAGCGTGCGCGCGAAGACGACGACGATGGCCGCCAGCGGCAGCACATAGATGAGGTTGTAGAGGGCGAGGTAGAGATAACGCACGGCCGGCGAGGGCTCGCCGAGGGTGAGGATGCGCGTGTAGACCATGGGAAAGCCGGCGGTGCACAGCAGCTCGTAGAAGTTGGCGGCGACGGCGAGGAACACCGTGGCGGCGAGCATCGCCGGCAGGTTGTCGGCAGCGAGGATGGCGCGGGCGCGGCGGAAGATGTCGGGCTTGCGCGATTCAGGAATGGAGAGGCTGGGGCCGCGGCCGAAGCGGAAGAAGTCCTTGACGTTCATGGCGCCGACGAAGACGGCGAGCAGGCCCGCTGCCAGCGTCACCCAGGCGAGCTGGCCGAGCAACTGGAAGAGGTTGAGCCAGGCTGCCATGAAGGCGAAATACATGAGGCCGGAGAACAGCACGAAGATGCCGCCGACCAGCAGCATGCGCGTGCGGCTCTTCTGGTGCGCCATCATCGACAGCAGGAACAGCAGGACGAAGAAGGCGCAGGGGTTGAAGGCGTCGAGTCCGGCCAGCGTGACCGTCAGCAGCGGCAGCGACAGCGAGGCGGCGTCGATCTCGCCGATCAGCGGCAGGCGCAACCGGTTTGAAGCGGCCTCCTGCGGCGGCGGCGCGGCTGGCACCCGGCCTGCGCGGATCGCCGCCAAAGCATCGGGGCAATCCGTCGTCAGGCAGCGCACGGCCTGGCGACGGATCTCGGCGCCGGTCGTCGCGTCATTGTAATATCCCAGCGTGGCCCAGTCGCCGACGAGGATGAAGGGCACGCCGGCCTCTGCCTCCCCCACGCCCAGTGCGAGTAGCGTGTCATGGAAGAGCGCGCGGTTGGCTTCGTCGTGGCTGATCTCGTAGCCGCGCACGGCCAGACGCGGCTCCTCGGCGGCCAGGCGCGCGAGGAAGGCGCCCGCGTCCTCGCAGTGCGGGCAGCCGTCGGCACGAAAATAATGGATAGTCAGCGCCGGCGGCTCGGCGGCGCTGGCCGGCAGCACCGGCATGGCAAGGATCAGGAAGGCCAGCAGCAGCGCGCGCATCGGAAAGTCAGTCTCCGCAGTACGGCACAAGAAAACGGCCCGCCGCAAGCGGGCCGCCGTGACGAATCGAACTGAATATTACTTGTAGAAGCCGCGCGCCTTCATGCGCTCGCAGGCGTTCTGGCGCGGCGCCGGCAGCGTCTTGCCCTGCTCCTTGGCGCGCGCTTCCATCTGCTTGTGTTGCGCCGCCTGCGCGGCCTTGCATTCCTCGTAGGTCTTGGCCGACATCATGGCGTTGTGGTGGGCGCTACGCTCCTCCGGCGTCATCAGGCTCCAGCCGTAGGTGTTGTCCTGGTTGAACTGGTAGCCCCTGCCCTGGCCGCCACCGGGGCCCATGCCCGGCCCCATGCCACCTCCCGGTCCCATGCCTTGGCCCATGCCGCCGCCGGGGCCCATGCCTTGACCGGATTGGGCGAAGACGGGTGCGGCCAATGCCGCGCCGAAGAGCGCTGCGAATGCAAGTTGAGCGAGTTTCATGATGCGTTCCTTTCTGGCTGTCGGGAAGTATCCGGCTCGTCTGCCGGAAAGTTGATTAGCTATATCGAATATAGCTCCCCCGTCAGCAAAAACCAAGGCGGATTGCACGGGATTTACGATTCAATCCGTTTCCAGTCCGGCGGCCTTGAGCCGGCCCTTGAGGCGCGCCACTTCCTCGATCATGTCCGCCACCAGCGCGGCCAGTTCCGGGTTGGCGTCGAAATCCCGTTCCATGGACACCAGCCGCCGCGCGCGCACCAGTTCGACGCTGCTGAAGCGCCAGCGGACAATTTGCCCCGTCGACGTGCCGCCGAGAAAACCGGCCTCGACATGCTCCACTATCCAGCCGGGTTCGACGGCGCAGGCCCGCGCCAGTTCTTCCAGGGTGAGGGCGGCCTCCTCCAGCAGGACGCCGTCAAGGATGTCATCTTGTGTCATGGCTCATGCTCCCATGTGCTGGCGCGGATTGAAGTCCAGCTCGCGCGCCATGGTTTCGTAAAGCTGGCGTGCCTTGTCCGTGTCGGCGGGCGGCAGCACGAGTTCCAGCACCAGGTAGAGATCGCCCGGCGGGTTGCCGGGAATGCCGCGCCCCTTCAGGCGCAGCTTGCGGCCGCTTTGCGAGTTGGCGGGCACGCTCACCCGCAGCACACCGGCCGGCGTGGGCACTTCGATCGCCGCACCGAGGGCGGCCTCCCACGGCGTCACCGGCACGGTCTCATACACATCCCGCGCTTCGATGCGATAGCGCGGGTCGGGCTTGAAATGCACTTCCAGATACAGGTCGCCCGCTGCTTCGCCCCCCAGGCCGGGGCCGCCCTGTCCGCCGAGGCGAATGTGCTGGCCTTCCTTCACGCCCAGGGGGATGCGCACCTTGAGCGCGCGCTCTTCGGTGACAACGTGGCCCGACGCATCCAGCCGTGCCGTGCGCAGGGTGATCGTCTGCGTGGCGCCGTGATAGGCATCCGCCAGGTCGATGAGGACCTTGGCATAGTGATCGCCGCCGCGCCGCCCGCGTGCGCCTGCGCCCCGGCCGGCGCCTGCCTGGCCGAAGAGGCTGGCGAAGAAATCGCTGAAATCCTCCGCTTGCGCGCCCTGTGTACCGTCACCGGAAAACTCGAAGCCCGCATCCCAGCCCGGCGGCGGCTGGAATTCCTGGCCACTGTGATAGCGGCTGCCCAACTGGTCATACGCCGCCCGCTTTTCCGGATCGGAGAGCACGGCATTCGCCTCGTTGACCTCCTGCATGTGCTTTTCCGCATCCGGCTCCTTGCTCACGTCCGGATGGTATTTGCGCGCCTGCTTGCGGTAGGCCTTCTTGATTTGATCCGCGCTGGCGGTCTTGTCCACCCCGAGGACCTGGTAGTAATCCCTGAATTCCACTTGATCGGACTCCTAGGTTGTGTGCCTGACCGGGCTAGCTGCCTGATCCGGCACAATGGCAGCATATTACGTGTGAGTCATCCGGCGTCAATTGCCCCCTCACCGCGTGCGCGACCGTCAGAACCAGCCCTCGACTTTCTCGCGGCTCGGCACGCCACCGGCATGCACCACCTTGTCGTCGATGACGACGCCCGGCGTGGACATCACGCCACTGGTCATGATCTGCTTCAGGTCCTCGACCTTCTCGAGTTGTATCTCGACGCCCCTGGCCTTCGCCACCTCCTCGATCAACTTGAGCGTGTTCTTGCAGTTGGCGCAGCCGGTGCCGAGCACCTTGATGATCTTCATGATGGCTTCTTTCTGTAATGGGTCAGGGACGCGCTGGAAGGACGCGGTTCGGCGTCGCTCATGAGGGGTCCTTCCCTATAGCACGGCATTGAAGACGAAGCCGACGAGCAGGATGCCGCTGGCGACCACGCCGACGAAGATGGCGATCAGCTTCACCTTGAGTACCTTGCGCAGGATGATCATCTCCGGCAGCGACAACGCGATGACGCTCATCATGAACGCCAGCACCGTGCCCAGCGCCGCACCCTTGGCCAGCAGCGCCTCCACCACCGGGATGATGCCAGCGGCGTTGGTGTACATCGGTACGCCGATCAGCACCGCCGCCGGCACCGACCACCAGGCATCGCGGCCCATGATCGCGGCCATGAAATCTTCCGGCACGTAGCCGTGGATGACAGCGCCCAGGGCGATGCCGCCGAGGATGTAGGGCCAGACCTTGCCGACGATCTCCCTGACGTGGTGCCGACCGGCGGCAAAGCGTTCGGGCCAGCCCATGCCTTGCGGCACTTCCGTCTCCTTGGCATTGGCCGACTGGGCCATTTCGCGCACCCAGTCCTCCAGCAGATGCTCCAGCTTCAGCCGGCCGATCACCCAGCCGGCGAGGATCGCCACGAAGAGCCCGAGGATCAGATACAGCACGGCCACCTTCCAGCCGAACAGCGCGAAGAGCAGGCCGAGCGCGATTTCATTGATCATCGGCGCCGAGATGAGGAAGGAGAAGGTTACGCCCAGCGGCACACCCGCCATCACGAAGCCCATGAACAGCGGCACCGCCGAGCAGGAACAGAACGGCGTGACGATACCCAGCGACGCCGACATGACATTGCCGACGCCTTCGCGCTTGCCGGCGAGCAAGGCGCGGGTTCGTTCGGGCGAGAAAAAAGTCTGCACCACGCCCATGACGAAGACGATCAGCGTCAGCAGCAGCAGCACCTTCGGTGTGTCGTAAATGAAGAAATGCACGGCCTCGGCCAGATGCGTGCCGCGCTCCAGCGGCAGCAGCGAGAGCAGCGCGTCGGCGATCGGGGTGAGGCTGGCGTAGAGGGCGATCCAGGCGGCGAGGAAAGCCAGCGTCCAGGCCCAGGCGGCACGGCTGGCGAAGGCGGGATTGGGGGCGGGGTTGGGGGCGATCGTGGTGGACGTCATGGGTTATCCCTGTGCAATCATTGCAAATCTTACGCCTCAGGTGCAGCAGTCGCCACGTCCGTGCTCCTGGATCGGCGGGCATGGCACCGTGCCGTAGGAGCAGAAGACGCAGCAGTCGCCCGGCTTGGGCTTGAGCACGACGTGGCAGTCCTCGCATTCGTAGAACCACTGACAGGCGTCCGTCGGCATGCGTTCGGTCTTGACGTGCCCGCACTGCGGACAGGTGAGCGTGGATTCGAGAATGGGCTCAGGCATGGCCCGCCTCGTACCAGCCCTTGCTGGCATTCACCACCTTCACGACAAGGAGCATCGCCGGCACCTCGATCAGCACGCCGACCACGGTCGCCAGCGCCGCGCCCGACTCGAAGCCGAACAGGGATATCGCCGCCGCCACCGCCAGTTCGAAGAAGTTGCTGGCGCCGATCAGCGCCGAGGGGCAGGCGATGTTGTGCTTCTCCCCCACGGCACGGTTGAGCCAGTAGGCCAGTGCCGAGTTGAAGAAGACCTGGATGAGAATCGGCACCGCCAGCAGCGCGATGATGAGGGGCTGCGCGAGGATGGCCTTGCCCTGGAAGGCGAACAGCAGCACCAGCGTGGCGAGCAGCGCGGCGATCGACCAGGGCCCGCTCTTCGCCATGGCGCCGTCGTACGCAGACTGACTTTTGCGCAGCAGGGCCTTGCGCCAGATCTGCGCCAGCGCCAGCGGCATGACGATGTAGAGCACCACCGAGGTCACCAGCGTGTCCCACGGCACGCTGATCGCCGAGATGCCGAGCAGCAGGCCGACGATGGGGGCGAAGGCGAAGATCATGATGGTGTCGTTGACCGCCACCTGCGACAGCGTGAACAGCGGGTCGCCATCGGAGAGGCGGCTCCAGACGAAGACCATCGCCGTGCACGGCGCGGCGGCGAGGAGGATGAGGCCGGCGATGTAGGCATCGATCTGCTCCGCCGGCAGCCAGGGCGCAAAGAGGTGGCGGATGAACAGCCAGCCGAGGAAGGCCATCGAGAAGGGTTTTACCAGCCAGTTCACGAACAGCGTCACACCCATGCCGCGCAGGTGCGCGCGCACCTGCTGCAGCGCGCCGAAATCCACCTTCACCAGCATCGGGATGATCATCACCCAGATGAGCAGACCGACAGGCAGATTGACCCGCGCCACTTCCATGCGCCCCAATGCCTGGAACGGCGCCGGCATGAACTGGCCGAGCGCAATGCCGATGACGATGCAGAGGAACACCCACAGCGTCAGCCAGCGCTCGAACAGGTTCATCGGCGCGCCCGCTGCGGCTTTCACTTTCATCGTGGCCTCGCACTGCGCGCGCACCCCTCGCCGAGGAAGCTGCGGGCGGCATTGCCGGCATATGGCACAAGGATGTCGAAAATGCGTTGCGTCATGATCGCATCAGATGGAAAGGGCCTTCTTGCGCTTGGGCATTGACGGCGGGCAGGGCTTTCCGCCGCAGCAGTTCTCGGTAAGGAAGCCGACGAGGCCGTTCATGGCTTCGAAATCGGCGGAATAGAAGATGAAGCGGCTCTGCTGGCGCGCGCTTAGCAGGCCGGCGTTGGCCAACTGGGCCAAATGGAAGGACAGCGTAGCGGCAGGCACATTGAGCCGGGCGCCGATGTCTCCCGCACACAGCCCATCGCGCCCTGCCTCGACGAGCAAACGAAACACAGCCAGCCGGGTTTCCTGGGCCAGCGCGGTGAGGCATGCAAGCGTCTGCTTCATTTCCATATTTCGATAATAATGGAAATATAGTCCCCAAGGCAAGATCTTTTTTTCATCCCGCTTACCCTGCGATGCCCGGCTTCTTCATCTTCTTTCACACTTTTTTCCGGCTGATGTAATTGCGCTCGTACTCCTGCAGACAGGCGCCGAGGTGGCCGGCGGCGGTCGGTGGCGAGCACCGCTCATCCGCGCACATCGGCGGCGTTCTGCCCGTCGCGCCGACGCAGCAGCACAGTCAGCACGGGCGGCGTCATCAGGGTAGTGAGGATGACCATGATGACGATGATGGAGAACATGGACTCGCCGAGCACGCCGAGCTGGTGGCCGGCGACGGCAAAAATCAGCCCGACTTCGCCGCGCGGCACCATGCCCCAGCCGATGATCCAGGGGTTGTTGCCGCGCCCGGCGGCGAAGCCGGCCGCCAGCTTGCCGGCGACCGCCGCCGCGGTGACGCCGAGGGCGATGGCGACGAGGCCCGGATCGGCGAGGGATCGCAGGTCGACCTGCATGCCGGTCAGCACGAAGAACACCGGCACGAAGAAATAACCGATCGGCTCGATCATGGATTCGTGCTGATGGTGGGTATGCTTTTCCATCAGCGTGCGCAGGTCCCTGCCGCGCGCACCGCCAGGCAGGAGCGGCGCCGCATCCTGGACGATGCGCGGCGTATCGAAATGCCTGAGGTTGAGCGGCTCGAACAGCAGGCCGGCGGCGAAGGCGCCGATGATGGGCGCCAATCCGAGCACATGCGCCAGCCAGGCGAGGAACAAGCCGGTCGCCAGCACCTGGGCGAAGAGCATGCTGGGACCGGCATCAAGACGCGCCAGCCAGCGGCTGGAATGCGGCGCGATGAGGCGCCCGATCCAGATCGATCCGCCGAGGAACAGCCCTGCCTTGGCGATGATCCAGGCAATCTCGGCCGGACTCACGCTGCCGGCCTGCACCAGGCCGGAGACCACGGCGAGGATCACCAGGCCGAGCACGTCGTCGATCACCGCCGCGCCGAGCACGATGCGCGCTTCGGCCATGTCGAGACGGCCAAAATCGCGGAAGACACGGCCGGTGATGCCCACCGAGGTGGCCGCCAGCGTGGCGCCGAGGAACAGGTAGGCGTTCACGCTTTCGTCCGGCAACAGCAGCGGCCCGACGACGTAGGCGCCGAGGGCAAACGGCGCGGCGATGCCGATGGCTGCCACCGCCGTGGCGCGTCCGCCGACGCGCACGAGATCGTCCAGCCGCGTCTCCAGGCCGATCTGCAACAGCAGCACGATGACACCCAGTTCGGCCAGGAAGGCAATGATGGGGTCCTTGCCGATCGTCTCGAAATATTGCAGGCCGAACAGGGACAGGTTGCCGAGGAGCACGCCCAGCAGCAGTTCGCCCAGCACGGCGGGAAAGCCGAGGCGCTGCGCCAGCGGCGCGAAGAGGCGTGCAGAGATGAGGATGAGGGCGAGCCAGAGCAGGTTCTCGCCAACTGCACCGGCGCCGGCGGCGTAGGCGCACGCGGGCAGCAGCAGCAATGCCGGAACGAAGCGGATCATGGTTTCGCCTCTTCCGCCGTCGGCGCAGCAGCGCCTTCGCCTGCATCGGCCGCATCGTTTGTAGCGGCCGCATCGCGATAGCGTTCGCGCAGCAGGTCATAGCGCTGCTCGCGGGCGTCTTCGACGTCGCGCAAGACGCGGCGCAGCGGCACGTCGAGCCGCGTCAACGTCTGCGCGGCGAGCATCAGGCTGCCCTCGAGAACTTCCGGCACGACCTCGGTCGCCCCGGCCCGCTTGAGTTCCTCGAGGTTGGCATCGTCGGCGGCGCGCACGACCACGGGCAGTTCCGCATCATGGCTGCGCACGATGCCAAGCACCTTCAACACCGAAGGCACGTCAGGGTAAGTCACGACGACGATGCGCGCCCGCTCCAGGCCGGCGGCAAGCAGCACCTCGCGGCGGTCGGCATTGCCAAATACCACATTCTCGCCTGCCGTAATCGCCTGCTGCACGCGGTGGGCGTCCATGTCGAGGGCGATGAAGGGAATTTTTTCCTTGCTCAGGAAGCGGGCGATGCTCTGGCCGGTACGGCCGTAGCCGCAGACAATGGCGTGGCCCTCGATGTTCATGGCGCGGGCGGCGATCTCCTGCAATCCGGCCGCACGGCGCATCCAGTCGTCGCGCGACATCCTCTCGCCGATGGCGCGCGCGCGCTCGATGATGAAGGGCGCCGCCAGCATCGACAGCAACATGCCGGCCAGCGAAGGCTGCACCACTTCCGGCGCCAGCAGCCGGCTCTCGCTCGCCAGCGTCAGCAGCACGAAGCCGAACTCGCCGGCCTGCGCCAGTTGCGCCGCCGTGCGAAAGGCCACGGAGGTATCCGCCCCGGCCAGACGGCTGACCAGCAGCATGAGCAGGCCCTTGCCCGCGACCAGACCGAGCAGCACCAGCGCCACCCATTCGATGCGCAGCCAGACGATGGCCAGATCGAGCTGGGCGCCGATGGTGATGAAGAACAGACCGAGCAGCACGTCGCGGAAGGGACGGATGTCGGCCTCCACCTGGTGGCGGTACATCGTCTCGGAGATAAGCATGCCGCCGAGAAAGGCGCCCAGCGACAGTGACAGGCCGGCCCACTCGGTGATGAAGGCGAGCATCATGGTCAGCCACAGCACATTGAGCATGAACAGCTCGGCTGACTTGCGCCGCGCGACGAAATCGAACCAGCGGCGGATCAGCGGCCGTCCGGCGACGATCACCAGCAGCAGGACGGCCACGGACTGGGCCAGCGCCGTACCCAGCGTCGCCGCGAGGCGCGAAGTGTCCGCAAGCGCGGGGATCAGGATCAGCAGCGGCACCACGGCCAGGTCCTGGAACAACAGCACGCTCATGGTGCGCCGCCCGGAGGCCGAATGCAGGTCCAGCTTTTCGGAGAGCAGGCGCGCGACGATGGCCGTCGACGACATGGCGAAAATCGCCCCCAGCGCCAGCCCGGCCTGCCAGGGGATGTCGCCGAAGTAGGCGATGACCATCGTCGTGAGCATCGTCACCACGACCTGCACGCCGCCAAGGCCGAACACCTGCCAGCGCATGGCGATGAGCCGCGGCAGGGAAAACTCGAGGCCGATGGAGAACATCAGGAAGACCACACCGAACTCGGCCAGGCGCCCGGTCTGTGCGCTCTCCTCCATCCAGTCCAGGGCATGGGGGCCGACGGCAATGCCGATGGCCAGATAGGCCAGCATGGAGGGCAGGCGCAGGATGCGCACCAGCGCCACCGCCAGTACCGCAGCGGTCAGCAGAAGCAGTACGAGACGAAGCCCCTCGTTCATGGTGGTAATGATACTAGGTGGGTACAGGGCGGAGCGGTTGAGCGGCGACCGGCAGCGGCGCCGCGCTTGCCTGAAGCATAGCCGATGCAGCGGCGCGCCGCTTTAGCGGTGCGCGCTGCCTGGGCCCGGCGTGGCGGCGGCTGGTACGGAGGTCGCTGGTGCGGGAGTGACTGACGCGGGGGTGGCTGACGCGGACGCAAACGCCTGCGTCGCCGGCACGCCCGTCAGCTCAACCTTGTTTCTTTCATGCGGATGCCAGCCAAGAATCAGCAGCAGGGCGAAGAAACCCGCCACGTAGCCGATGGGGATATACCAGCCGTGGCGCAGCCATTGGGCGACCGACCTGGCTTCCGGAAAGATGTTCGCCACGGCCACGCCGGCAGAAGAGCCGAACCAGATCATCGAGCCGCCGAAGCCGACGGCATAGGCGAGGAAGCCCCAGTCGTAGCCGCCCTGCTTGAGCGCCAGCGCAGTGAGCGGAATGTTGTCGAAGACAGCAGAGATGAAGCCAAGGCTCAGGGCCGACGGCCAGGACGCCGGCGGCAGTTTCTCCACCGGCATCATGGAAGCGCAGACCACCAGGGCAAGCAGGAAGATGGAGCCCTTGAAGGCATCCGGCACCAGGCTCCACTCCGGCTTTCTCAGCGGGATGGCGGCGATCAGCACTACCCACACCGCCACGCCGAGGAAGGGGAAGTGGTCGGCCGCCTCGGGAAACTTCAGATTGACGGTGACGTTGGTAGCGATGGCGCCAACCAGGATGGCGCCGACGACGCCGACGCGCACCCAGTCGATATGGTGGGCTGCGCGGAAATCGCGGGCGATGGGGTAATGGCGGTTCTGCTGCAGCGCCGCCGGAATGCCGAACACCAGCAGCGCCACCGCAGCGCCGATATAGGCTTCGACCACGTCGAGCGGATTGACGCCGGCGATCCACATCATGGTGGTGGTGGTGTCGCCCACCACGCTGCCGGCGCCACCGGCATTCGATGCCGCAACGATGGCGGCGAGATAACCGATATGCACCTTGCGCTTGAACACGCTGGCGGCAACGGTGGCGCCGATCAGGGCTGCGGCGATGTTGTCGAGGAAGCCGGACAAGGTCCAGATGATGACGAGCAGGACGAAGGGCCCCAGCCAGCCTTGCGGCAGCAGTTTCGGCAGCACCTCGGGTGCGCCGCTATCTTCGAAATGGCGCGCCAGCAGGGCAAAGCCGACCAGCAGGCAGAGGAGATTCACCAGCAACACCCATTCGTGGGCCATGTGGGCGCCGAAGCCGGCGAATCCTTCTCCCGCATTGAAGCCGGTGAAGGCGATCTTGTAGAGCGAAATCACAGCCAGGCCGCCGAGCGCCACCTTGAGCACATGGTGGTGGAACATCGCCACGCCGAGCAGCGTCGCGGCAAAGAGGATGAAATCGACCGGGATGCCGAGCACCACCGGGCCTTCCGCGGCCATCGCCGCCGGCGCGATCAACATCAGGAACGTCGGCAAAAGAAGCTCGCACCAGACTTTCGGCGTTTTCATGGACATGCGGGACACCCTGCTTGGCTCGTTATGGGGAAATATTAACATGCAGCAGGGGCGGCCAGACTTGCAGCAAAAGGATTCAGCGCACGCCAGAACACTTGCCGCGAAACCCGCTGCTACGCCTGGGTTGCAGCGGCAGGGGTAGCGTACATGGTGGCGGGCGCGGCGGCGGGCGCGGGTGGATGGCCGCGCTTGTCGGCAGGATGCCAGCCGACAAGCGCCAGCATGAAGCCAAAGCCGATGACGTAACCCAGTGCGACATGCCAGCCATGGCGCAGCCAGTGGCCGACGGAGCGCGCCTCGGGGAACAGGTTGGACAGCGCCACGCCGGCGGAGGAGCCGAACCAGATCATCGAGCCGCCGAAGCCGACGGCATAGGCGAGGAAACCCCAGTCGTAGCCGCCCTGCTTCAGCGCCAGCGCGGTAAGCGGAATGTTGTCGAAGACGGCGGAGATGAAGCCGAGCCCCACCGCTGTCTGCCACGAGGCGGCGGGCAGTTTCTCCACCGGCATCATCGAGGCGCACACCACCAGGGAGAGGAGGAACACCGATCCCTTGAAGGCGTCCGGCAGCAGGCCCCATTCGGGCTTGCGCAGCGGCGCCGAAACGAGGATGGCCAGCACGACCGCCACGCCGATGAAGGGAAAGGCGTCGGAGAGGTGGTTGAATCTGAGGTTGACGATCACGTTGGTGACGATGGCAGCCGCCAGGATGAAGCCGACGATGCCGAGCCGCAGCCAATCGATGCCGGCGTTGGCCTGCGCGTTGCGGCAGATCGGCTGGAACTTGTCCTGCTGCATGGCCGCCGGAATGCCGAAGACCACCATCGCCACCGCGGCCGCGACATAGGCATGGAACACATCGGCGGGGTTGACGCCGTCGATCCACATCATGGTGGTGGTGGTGTCGCCGACGACGCTGCCGGCGCCGCCGGCATTGGACGCGGCGACGATGGCGGCGAGATAACCGATATGCACCTTGCGCCGGAACACGCTGGCGGCGACGGTACCGCCGATCAGCGCCGCCGCGATATTGTCGAGAAAGGACGAGAGCACGAAGATCATGAGCAGCAGGACAAAGCCGCCCTGCCAGCCCGCAGGCAGGAAGCGCGGCAGCGCCGCGGGCACGCGGCTGTCCTCGAAATGGCGCGCCAGCAAGGCAAAGCCGAGCAGGAGGCACAGCAGGTTGAGCAGGATCACCCATTCGTGCGCGAGGTGCGCACCGAGGCCGGCCAGCCCGCTACCCGTCTTGAAGCCGGCAAACAGCAGTTTGTAGAGCGTGATGGTTGCCAGGCCGCTCAGCGCGACCCTGAGGGTGTGGGCGTGGAAAAGCGCCACGCCGATCAATGTCAGGGCGAAAAGGATGAACTCCACGGGGATGCCGAATACAGCGGGCCCGTCTGCGGCCTGGGCGAGCGGAGCGAAGAAAAACATGAAGCCGATCGCAACCATACGGGCAACTGAACCGCTGCGGCAGAGGGGGTGCATTTCGAACTCCGGGGTAAGGGAATAGAGAAATAGGGAAATAGGGGAATAGGGGCGCAGCATTTTAGCAGTACCCGCGCTTACGTTGCATCACACACGCACTCAGTACACACTAAGCAACGAACGGAAAACGCATTCGCCGCAGAATCCGCGCGAACAATGGGATAATCCCCGCATCCGCATCCATCGAAGGAGTCTGTCACCATGCGCAAAGCCCTCGTCCCCGTGGATGGCTCGCCCAATTCCGATCGCGCCGTACGGCATGTCATCGCGCTGGCCGGCATCTGCCCGTCCATCGAAGTGACCCTGCTCAACGTCCAGGCCGAAATCGATGAATGGGAGGTGCGCCGCTTCCTGAAAAAGGAGGAAATCGAGGCCATGCAGGAGAGCAAGGGCGGCGACGCCCTGGAATCCGCCCGCGCCCTGCTCGATGCGGCGGGCATCCGCTATACGCCGATGGTGCTGATCGGCCCTGCCGCCGAAACCATCACCAGGACCGCCCTGGAACAGAATTGCGACGGCATCGTCATGGGCACGCGCGGCCTCGGCGCCGTGGAGAGCATCGTGCTCGGCTCGGTCACCAACAAGGTCATTCATCTTGCCGATGTGCCTGTCACGCTGGTGAAATAGGCGGCAGGCGCACCGGACCCGGCATGGTCTGGATCCAATTCCTGGTGTGCCTCGCCGTCATCGGCCTGGCCGGCGCGCGCCTGTCGCGCTACGGCGACGTCATCGCCGAGAAGACCGGGCTCGGCCGCAACTGGGTCGGCCTGGTGCTCATGGCCACGGTCACCTCGCTGCCCGAACTGGTCACCGGCGTCAGCGCCGTTACCGTCGTCGGCGCACCCGACATCGCCATCGGCGATGTGCTCGGTAGCTGCGTCTTCAACCTGCTGATTCTCGTCGTGGTGGATTTCCTCTACCGCGAGGAATCGGTCTACACGCGCGCCAGCCGCGGCCACATCCTGGCAGCGGGCTTCGGCGTCGTGCTCATCGGCCTCACCGGCCTGTCATTGATCCTGGCGCCCCTCGGCGCGGACCTCGCCATCGACCTTTCCATCGGCCACGTCGGTGCCTACACGCCGCTGTTCATCCTGCTCTACCTGCTGGCCATGCGCAGCGTCTATCAGTACCAGCGGCGCGAGATGGCGGAGTTCGTCGAGGAATCCGCGGCCCGTTACGAGGACGTTTCCCTGCGCGAGGCGATCATCGGCTACGGCGTGGCGGCCGGCTTCATCGTCGCCGCCGGCACCTGGTTGCCCTTCGTCGGCGAGGATATCGCGCAGCAGATGGGCTGGCAGCAGTCCTTCGTCGGCACCCTGTTCGTCGCCGCCGCCACCTCGGCGCCGGAAATCGCCGTCACCATCGCCGCGGTGCGCATCGGCGCGCTCGACATGGCCATCGCCAACCTGCTCGGCAGCAACCTCTTCGACATCCTCATCGTCGCCCTCGACGACCTCTTCTACCGGCCCGGCCCGATCCTCGCCCACGTCTCGCCGGTGCACGCGGTGTCGGCCTTCTCGGCGGTGATCATGACCGGCACCGCCGTCGTCGGCCTCTTCTACCGGCCGGGGGCCAAGCTGCTGCGCATGGTGGGCTGGATCAGCGTGTTCCTGCTGGCCCTCTACCTGATCAATTCATGGGTGCTGTTCCGCTATGGCGGATAGGGCGCAGGCCCTGCCGGCGCAGCGCGACTGGCACACGCTGAGCGCGGAGCAGAGCGCGCGCCATCTGCACGTCGACACGGTGACGGGACTCAGCGTCGCCGACGCCGCTGCGCGCCTCGAGCGGCACGGCCCCAACCAGTTGCCGGAAGGCCGGCGGCGCACGCCCTGGCGCATGCTGCTCGACCAGTTCATGGACTTCATGATCCTCGTGCTGATCGCCGCCGCCATCGTCTCCGGCATCGTCGGCGAGCTGACCGACACCCTCGCCATCGTCGTCATCGTGCTGCTCAACGCGGCCATCGGCTTCGCCCAGGAGTGGCGCGCCGAGCGCGCCATGGCGGCGTTGCGCAGCATGGCGGCGCCTTCGGCGCGCGTGCGCCGCGACGGCAGCGTCTGCGAGCTGCCCGCGGCAGAACTCGTGCCCGGCGACGTGGTGCTGCTGGAAGCGGGCAACGTGGTGCCCGCCGACCTGCGCCTCCTCGAGGCGGCGCAACTGCGCATCGCCGAGGCCGCCCTCACCGGCGAATCGCAGCCCGTCGACAAGCACACCGGCGTGCTGGCCGACGCGCAGCTGCCGCTCGGCGACCGCAGCAACATGGCCTGGAAGGGCACCCTCGTCGCCAACGGCCGCAGCATCGGCATCGTCGTGGCGACTGGCATCCGCACCGAGCTGGGCCGCATCGCACGCCTCCTCGATGAAGCTGAGGAGGTCAAGACGCCGCTGCAGAAAAGGCTGGCGCGCTTCGGCGCGCGGCTGGCCTGGGCCGTGCTCGCCATCTGCGCCATCGTCTTCGCCGCCGGACTGGCGCGCGGCGAGCCGCCGATACTGATGTTCCTCACCGCTATCAGCCTGGCAGTGGCGGCGATCCCCGAGGCGCTACCGGCGGTGGTGGCCATCTCGCTGGCGCTCGGCGCGGCCAGGATGGTAAAGAAAAACGCCCTCATTCGCCGCCTGCCGGCGGTGGAAACCCTCGGCTCCATCACCTATATCTGTTCGGACAAGACCGGCACACTGACGCAGAACCGCATGCGCGCGGAAGCCTTTCTGGTGCGCGGCAAGGAAGGCGGGGGCGAGCCGTGGCCGAGCCTGCTGCGCGCCCTGGCGCTGGTGAACGATGCGACACCGGACGCGGACGGCGTACTCTGCGGCGACCCCACCGAAGTGGCGCTGCTGGAAGCAGCCATCGAACGCCAGCAGGACAAGGCCGCGCTCGAAAGTCAGTTCCCGCGGCACGGCGAATTTCCCTTCGATTCCGAGCGCAAGCGCATGGCCACCGTGCATGCCGACGGCGCAGCCTTCATCGCCTGCGTCAAGGGCGCGCCGGAAGCCGTGCTCGAGCACTGCCCGTGGCAGCTCACCGCGCAGGGGCCGGTGCCGCTCGACGCAGACGAGATGCTGGCGCACGCCGAACGCATGGCGGCGCGCGGCCTGCGCGTGCTGGCCTTCGCCGAGCGCAGGATGGACGCACTGCCGGTGGATATCGGAGACGCCGAGAACGACCTTACCTTCCTCGGCCTGGTCGGCCTCATGGACCCGCCGCGCGAGGAAGCCGCCGCCGCCGTGGCCGAGTGCCGCGCCGCCGGCATCGTGCCGGTGATGATCACCGGTGACCATCCCGCCACGGCGCGCGCCATCGCCGAGCGCATCGGCATCCTCGACGGCGGCGGCCGCGTCGTCACCGGTGTCGAGCTCGCCACCCTCGCCGATGCCGACTTCGCCGCACAGGTGCGCGGCATCCGCGTCTATGCCCGCGTCGACCCCGAGCAGAAGATCCGCATCGTGCGCGCACTGCAGGCCGCCGGCGAATTCGTCGCCATGACCGGCGACGGCGTCAATGACGCGCCGGCACTTAAGCGCGCCGACATCGGCGTGGCCATGGGCAAGGGCGGCACGGATGTGGCGCGCGAGGCGGCGCACATGGTGCTGCTCGACGACAATTTCGCCACCATAGTGCACGCCGTGCGCGAGGGCCGGCGCATCTTCGACAACATCCGCAAGTTCATCAAATACACGATGACCAGCAACTCGGGCGAGATATGGACCATCTTCCTCGCCCCCTTCCTCGGCCTGCCGATCCCGCTGCTGCCCATCCACATTCTGTGGATCAACCTCGTCACCGATGGCCTGCCCGGACTGGCGCTGGCCGCCGAGCGCAGCGAACGTGACATCATGCGGCGGCCGCCACGGCCGCCCCTGGAAAGCATCTTCGCCCACGGCATGTGGCAGCACATCTTGTGGGTCGGTCTGCTCATGGGCGGCGTCTGCCTGACGCTGCAGGCCTGGGCCTGGCACACCGGCGCGGCGCACTGGCAGAGCATGGTGTTTACCGTGCTCTGCCTGTCGCAGCTCGGCCACGTGCTGGCCATCCGCTCGGAGAAGGATTCGGTTTTCCGCATCGGTTTCGCCAGCAACCGCCTGCTGCTCGTCACCGTCGTCGGTACCGTCCTGCTGCAGCTCGCCACGCTCTACGTGCCGGCGCTCAATCCGATCTTCAAGACCGAGCCGCTCGACTGGGACGAACTGGCGATCTGCCTGATCCTGTCCACCGTGGTGTTCTTCGCCGTCGAGGCGGAGAAGTGGCTGGTGCGGCGGGGGTACCTCTACCGTGCGAACTGACGGCGCCGCCGTGCTGCGGGCGCTGACTTTCCACAAGGGATTCATGCCATGACGAATCTCACCCTCATCAGTGGCGTGGTGGGTAGCCTGGTAGGCGGCGTCGGCCTGTTCCTGCTCGGCATGGGCCTCATGACCGACGGCCTCAAGCTCGCCGCCGGCCCGGCCCTGCAGCACATCCTCGCGCATTCGACGAAGACGCCCCTGCGCGGGCTGGCCTCGGGCATGCTGGTGACGGCGGCGGTGCAGTCCTCCGGCGCCGTGACGGTGGCCCTTATCGGCTTCGTCAATGCCGGTCTGCTCAATCTCTCGCAATCGCTGTGGGTGCTGTTCGGTGCCAACGTCGGCTCCACCATGACCGGCTGGCTGGTGGCGCTGGTGGGCCTGAAGTTCAATATCGAGGCGCTGGCCCTGCCACTCATCGGCCTTGGCATGCTCTTGCGCCTGACTGGCGCGGGCAGCCGGCGCGGCGCACTGGGCACGGCGCTGGCCGGCTTCGGCGTGCTCTTCCTCGGCATCGACCTGCTCAAGAACACCTTTTCCGGCCTGTCGACGGAGTTCACCTTCCCCGAAGGCACGGGTGTGCGCGACATCCTCGTGCAGGTGCTGATCGGCTTCGGCCTCACCGTGCTGATGCACTCCTCCGGCGCATCCATGGCCATCACCCTGACCGCCGCGCAGGGCGGCCTGCTTTCGGTGCAGGGGGCAGCGGCCGTCGTCATCGGCGCCAACATCGGCACCACCGTGACGGCGCTCATCGCCGCCATCGGCGCCACGCCCAATGCCCGCCGCGCCGCCGCCGCGCACATCCTCTTCAACCTGCTCGCCGGCAGCGTCGCGCTGCTGCTCCTGCCGTGGATGATGGATGCGCTCGACGCGCTGCGCGAGACGCTGGGCATGGCCGCCGCGCCCGCCGCCAATCTCGCGCTGTTCCATACCGCTTTCAACGTGCTCGGCGTATTGCTCATCTGGCCCTTCGCCGCGCAGCTGGCGCACTTCCTCCAGCGGCGCTTCCGCAGCGTCGAGGAAGACGAGGCGCAGCCGCGCTTCCTCGACATGACCACCCTCGCGGTGCCGGCACTGGCACTCGATGCACTCGAACGCGAGGTGAGGAACATGGGCGGCATCGCCCTGCGTACCGTGCGCAGCGCGCTGCTCGTGCCGGTCCCGTCCGCAGCATCGCTGGCGCGCAACCAGCAGGTTGCCGCCCGCCTCAATCAGGCCATTGCCGACTTCATCACCCAGCTCAACCGCGCCGGCATGCCCGCCGACAATGCCACACGGCTGCCCGAAATCCTGCGCATGGCCCGCTACTACGAGGCGGCGGCGGAGCTGGCGGTGGAAGCGATCGAGGCGGCAGGCGAAGTCGAAACGGTGGAAGGCATCGCGAGCGACGCAAGTTTCAGGAACCAGGCCCATGCGCTGCTCGACCAGGCCGACCCCACAGGTACGCTTGCCGATACCGCTTCGCTCGATGCCAGCCTGCGCGACTTCGAGAACGATTACCAGATCTTCAAGGCGGAATTGCTGGAAGCCGGCGCGCAAGGCCAATTTCCCGTAGCCGGCATGGATGCCCGGCTACGCGCCGCCAGCGCCCTGCGCCGCGCACTGCAGCAGGCGGTGAAGGCGGCACGCATGCTCGGCGCGAATAGCCAAGCCGCGCCCGCCGACGCGCCCACTGCTACAGGTGTCTGAAGACGCGCGGTGCCGTCATCGGCACAACCGGTTTTTCTTTTGAACGCATGGCATCATGGTGTGGTCTATGCATAGGTAAGCCATAATCAACTACAACGAACGATAACGATGAGACGCCTCCTTGTCCTTGCCACCGCGCTGCTGCTCTCGCTGCCGGCAGTTTCTGCCACGGCGTCCGCCACGGTGAAGGTCGCCGAGATCCACGGCGCCATCAGCCCGGCCAGCGCCGCCTATTTCCTGCGCGCCCTCGACGAGGCGCAGAAGGCCAGGGCGGATCTGCTGGTACTCAAGCTCGATACGCCGGGCGGACTCGATTCGGCCATGCGCGAAATGATCCAGGGCATCCTCTCCTCGCCCATACCGGTGGCGACCTGGGTCGCGCCCTCCGGCGCGCGCGCCGCCAGCGCCGGCACCTACATCCTCTATGCCAGCCACGTCGCCGCCATGGCACCGGGCACCAACCTCGGCGCCGCCACGCCGGTGGCCATCGGCCTCGGTGGCGAGACAACCAAAGCGGAAGAAAAAAAGCCGGGGAGCGGCAACAGGGATGACGCGCCCTCGGGCAGCGCCATGGAGAAGAAGGCGGTGCATGACGCCGCCGCCTACATCCGCAGCCTGGCACAGCTGCGCGGGCGCAACGCCGAATGGGCGGAGCGTGCCGTGCGCAAGGCGGAAAGCCTTTCCGCAGAGGAGGCGGTGAAACTCAAGGTGGCGGACTTCATCGCCGCCGATCTGCCCGCGCTGCTGCGCCAGGCGGACGGGCGCCGCGTCAAGCTGGCTGCGGGCGAGGCGACGCTGTCGCTGGCCGGCGCCACCGTCGTCGGCAACGTCGAGCACAACTGGAAGGAAAAGCTGCTGGCGGCCATCGCCGATCCCAACATCGCGCTGATCCTCATGATGCTCGGCGTCTACGGCCTGCTCTTCGAGTTCTACACGCCGGGCTTCGGCGTCGCCGGCATCATCGGCGCCATCAGCCTGCTGCTGGCGCTCTACGCGCTGGCGATGCTGCCGATCAACGCCACCGGTGCCCTGCTCCTGCTGCTGGGCATCGTGCTGATGGCCACGGAGGCCTTCGTGCCGAGCTTCGGCGCCTTCGGCATCGGCGGCATCGCCGCCTTCGTCGCCGGCTCGCTGATGCTCATCGATGGCGACCTGCCCGGCCTTGAAATATCACTGGCCTTCATCGTGCCGCTGGCCGCCAGCAGCGCCCTGGCGCTGTTCGGCATCGGCGCCTTCGCCCTGCGCGCACGCCGGCGGCCGGCCGTCAGCGGTGTCGAGGCGATGCTGGGCGGCGCGGCAGTCGCGCTGGAAGATTTCGAGCGCGAAGGCTGGGTGCGGGCCTTCGGCGAACGCTGGCAGGCGCGCAGTGCAGCGCCCCTGACGCGCGGCGCGCACGCACGGATCGTTGCGGTTGATGGACTGACTCTCGTAATCACACCCGAAGACAAAGGAGAACCCTCATGATGATCTGGGATTTTGGCTGGGGCGGCGCGCTGTTGCTGCTCATTGCGCTGGCGGCGGCCAGCGTCCGTATCCTGCGCGAGTACGAGCGCGGCGTGATTTTCCTGCTCGGCCGTTTCTGGAAGGTGAAGGGGCCGGGCATCATCCTCGTCGTGCCGGGCATCCAGCAGATGGTGCGCGTGGACCTGCGCCTGGTGGTGATGGACGTGCCGAGCCAGGATGTCATCTCGCGCGACAACGTCTCGGTGAAGGTGAACGCGGTGGTGTACTTCCGCGTCGTCGATCCGCAGAAGGCCATCATCCATGTCGAGAACTACCTCGAGGCCACCTCGCAGCTGGCGCAGACGACGCTGCGCTCGGTGCTCGGCAAGCACGAGCTGGACGACATGCTCGCCGAGCGTGAGCGGCTCAACGTCGACATCCAGCAGATCCTCGACACGCAGACCGACTCCTGGGGCATCAAGGTCGCCAACGTCGAGATCAAGCATGTGGACATCGACGAATCCATGGTGCGCGCCATCGCCCGCCAGGCCGAGGCCGAGCGCGAACGGCGTGCCAAGGTGATCCACGCGGAAGGCGAACAGCAGGCCTCGGAAAAACTCCTCGAAGCCGCCAAGGTGCTGGCGCAGTCGCCGCAGGCCATGCAGCTGCGCTACCTGCAGACGCTCACCAGCATCGCCGGCGACAAGACCTCCACCATCGTCTTCCCGATGCCGCTCGACATCATCGAGGCCCTGAAGAAGCTGAGCGCCGACAAGGCCTGACGCTTCACCCATCCGCTAGGGAGAGGCGGACATGGCCGTCTTCGGCATGGGCCGCTTGCGGCGCGCGCAGGGTGGTAAGCTCCCCGCCACAGCTCCACGCGAACCTTGGCCTGCTCGATGCACTGCGGCGCCAAGGCGGTCGCAGCCGCGTTGCCCTGACCGCACACGTGCCAGCCGACACCGGCGACGCGGGTACCCCGGCGCCGCGCGTGCCGCGATCAGGAACCACACTCAGAGGAGAGTCGACATGGAAAAACCCGCCCACATCCTGGTCGCCACCGACCTGTCCTCGCACGCTGGCAAGGCCGAGGCGCGCGCCGCCATGCTGGCGCAGGCGCTGGGCATGGCAAAGCTGACGCTGCTGCATATGCTGCCACCCCTGCCGCTGCAGCCCTTGAGGGCATTGTTCGAACGCACGCCGCTGGAAACCGAGCAGGTACTGGTCAACGCTGCCCAGGCGGAACTGGCCGCACGCGCCCGCCGACTCGGAGAGAAGTACCGCATCGAAGTCACGTCCGTGGTCAGGGTCGGGCGCGTGCATCTGGGGATCGTCGCCCATGCCGATGAGGTCAACGCCGACCTGGTGGTCGTCGGCGGCTACGGCGCGCACCTGGTACGCGAACTGTTTCTCGGGGCGACAGCGGAGAAGGTGCTGCGCAGCAGCACGCGGACGATGCTCATCGTCAAGCAGGAACCGCTCTCGCCCTACAAGCGCCTGCTGGTGCCGGTGGATTTTTCGCCTTCATCGAGCCGTGCACTGGATTGGGGGATGGCCATCGCCGCCGACGCAGAAATCGACGTCGCCCATGTGTACGAGGCTCCCTACGAGAGCACCCTGCGCTACGCCAGCGTCGAGGACAAGGCCGTTGAAGACTATCGCACCCTCGCACGGCATCAGGCGCAGGACGCGATGGGCGCCTTCCTCAAGCACCGCCGTCCTGCCGGGACTGACTTTCAGCGCCACATCCTGCACGGCCACCCGGCCGCCGCCATCCGCGACCTGACCGAGACAGTGCAGCCCGACCTGATCGTCATGGGCAAACACGGCCAGTCGGAAATCGAGAAACTGCTGCTCGGCAGTGTCACCCAGCACGTGCTGTCGGAGACCCGCTGCGACATGCTCGTGGCGATGGAAAGCTAGACCAGGAATGCCGGCGGCGAACGAACTGCTCTTCGTCGGCGCGCTGCTGTTCGTCGCCGCCGTCATCGTCAGCGCCTGGGCCGCCCGCATCGGCGCCCCACTGCTGCTGGTGTTCCTCGCCGTCGGCATGCTGGCCGGCGAGGACGGGCCGGGCGGCATCCGCTTCGACGACTACCACGCTACCTACCTCGTCGGCAACATCGCCCTGGCGGTGATCCTCTTCGCCGGCGGCTTGCGCACGCGCATGGCCAGCTTCGCGCTCAGTTTCCGGCCGGCCTTCTCGCTCGCCACGCTCGGCGTCGTCGTCACCGCCGCCATCACCGGCGCCATTGCCACCTGGGCGCTCGACCTGGGCCTGCTGCAGGGCATGCTGGTCGGCGCCATCGTCAGCTCGACCGACGCCGCCGCCGTCTTCTCGCTGCTGCGCAACCAGGGCATCGGCCTGAAGCAGCGCGTGTCGGCAGTGCTGGAGATCGAATCCGGCAGCAACGACCCGATGGCGATCTTCCTCACCATGGCGCTACTGACGTTGCTGGTGAGCGGCGAGGCCCCATCGTGGCGGCTCGGCACTTTCTTCATCCAGCAGATGGGGCTGGGCCTGCTCGCCGGCTATGCTGGTGGCCACCTGCTGGTGTGGGGCATCGACCGCATCCGCCTCGCCGAGGGCCTCTACCCGCTGCTTGCCCTGGCCGGCGGACTGTTCGTCTTCGCTGCCACCGCCTCCGCCGGCGGCAGCGGCTTCCTCGCGATCTATGTGGCCGGCATCGTGCTCGGCAACCGCCCGGTGCATGCCGCGCAGGACATCCTCAGCGTGCACGACGGCCTCGCCTGGCTGGCGCAGATCGTGATGTTCCTCGTGCTCGGCCTGCTGGCGGCGCCCAGCGAGCTGATCGCGGTGGCGCCGGCGGCGCTGCTGGTGGCTGCCGGCTTGATCTTCATCGCGCGGCCAGTGGCCGTCTGGCTGTCGCTGCTGTTCTACCGCGCCCCAGCGGTGGAGAAGCTGTTCATCTCCTGGGTCGGCCTGCGCGGCGCGGTGCCGGTCGTGCTGGCACTGTTCCCGCTGATGGCCGGCCTCGAGCAGGCGCACCTGTATTTCGATGTCGCCTTCTTCGTCGTCCTCATCTCCCTTGTCCTCCAAGGCTGGACCATCACGCTGTTGGCGCGCCGCTTCAAGCTGGAACTGCCGCCCGTTTTCGAGGCGCGGCAGCGCGTGGCACTCGACATCGGCGGCGGCAAGGGTTTCGAACTGGTCGGCTATGTCGTGCCGCAGGTTAGTCCTGCCGAGGGCATTGTGCCGGACGCCCTGCCCCTGCAGCCCGACGAACGGGTGGTCGCCATCTTCCGCGACAACGTGCTGCAGGATCCGGCCGCGTCGTTGCGCATCGCCACCGACGACGTGATCTACCTGTTCGTGCACAGCGAAAGCGTGGACCGCATCAGCGGCCTCTTCGCCGCTCGCCCGCTGCCGGAACCGCTGGCGCAGCGTCGCTTCTTCGGCGACTTCAGCCTCGAGCCGACGGCGCAGTTGGCTGATGTCTGTGCCGTCTATGGCGTGACGCCCCCCGAAGAACTCGCCGGCCTCAGCCTCGTCGAGGTCTTCGCCCGCAGCATCAAGGGCATTCCCGTCGTCGGCGACCGCCTCGCCGTCGGCGACATCGAGCTGGTAGTGAAAGAAACTGCGGGCAAGGCGATTTCAAAAATCGGTCTGATTCTGCACCCGGCCTCCGCGCACAACGCAGGAGACTGATGCGCCGTCTTGCAGCGGCTGACTTTCACGGCCGCGCCATCCGGGAGTAAGATGACTTGAAGGATCGTGCCCCGGCCCGCCGGTTGGGCACTTTTACCCGGCAATGGAGGCAGGGATAAGCCCGATAGAGCGCAGCGCATCGATAAACATCTGTATCGCAATAATGACCAGCACCAGCCCCATTAAGCGCTCTATTGCGAGGATACCCACATCACGCAGCCCGCGTTGCAAGTGGGATGCGCCCGCAAGGATCAGTGCACTTGCCAACCAGGCTGCCGTCATGGCCCAGAAGAGGGTGGACCCTGAATGCGGATTGGCTTCACGCAACAGTAAAACCACGCTCAATGCACCGGGCCCCGCAACAGCGGGCACGGCAAGCGGGACAATGAGCGGTTCGCTTTGAAGGCCGGGATTCCCGAAGAGGCCTTCCGGCGTCGGGAAAACCATGCGTAGCGCGATGAGGAATAAAACGACGCCTCCCGCGATATTCACGGCAGCAACGTCCAGCGAAAGCACCTTCATGAAGGTTGCACCGGCGAAAAAGAAAAACAGCAGCACCAGATAGGCAATGCCCAGTTCGCGCATGGCGACATGACGCCTTCGATGCTCCGGCACAACCTTGAGTTGTGACAAATAGAGGGGAATGTTCCCCAGCGGATCAAGAACAATAAAAAGCAATAATGCGGTAGCGAAAAAATCCATTGCTATCTCCGACACGTCTGCCGAACACTAACAGGAATCCGGCCAGCCTTGCAGAAGGGGAGCGAACGCTGTTTCAGTCTCCCGGGTTGCATGAAGCGGCGGCATGGATCACAGGGGGCGCCCAGTCGGCAGCGCATCGAGCCGCTTCAACGTATGCCCGGCGTATACCCCAGCCGCCACGAATGCGTTATCGTCGGGCTTGGGGACATCAGGCACTCAGTGGTGAGTGATATGCGCTACCTTGCACTTGTAACGGACTACGACGGGACATTGGCTGCGCAGGACAGGGTGTCGGAGCCTGCCGCACATGCCCTGGAGCGCCTGCGGGTTTCCGGCCGGCGGGCGATCCTGGTCACGGGCCGCCGGCTCGACGATCTGCTTGCGGTATGTCCTTGCACGCGGCTGTTCGACCTCGTCGTCGCCGAAAACGGCGCAATCGTCTACGATCCGCATAGCCGCGAAGAGACGCGACTCGCCAATCCTCCCTCCAAACTGTTGATACAAAATCTGCGCGCGCGTGGCGTCGAGCCGCTTGAGATCGGACAGGTCCTGGTGGCGACGCAGGCGCCGCATCGCGCGGTCGTGCAGGACGTCATCTGGGAACTCGGCCTCGAGGCCCAGGTGATCGGCAATCGCGGCGCGGTGATGGTACTGCCGGCCGGCGTCAACAAGGCGACAGGGCTCGAACACGCGCTGCGCCAACTGGGGCTTTCGCGCCATGAGGTGGTGGGCATCGGTGACGCGGAGAATGATCATTCCTTCCTCGAACGCTGCGAGTGCGCCGTGGCGGTGGCCAACGCGGCATCGTCCATCAAGGAGATCGCCGCCTTCGTCACGGCGGCGGCGAATGGCGATGGCGTGATCGAACTGATCGACGAACTCATCGCCGACGATTTGCGCCGGCTTGAAGGCACGCTTCCGCAGCATTTGATTTTGCTCGGGCACACTGCGGACGGAACCGCGATACAGTTGTCACCCTACGGCCACAACATGCTGGTCGCCGGCCCTTCCGGCTGCGGCAAGTCCACGCTCGCCGCCGGCGTCGTCGAGCGTCTCATCGAGAAGGACTACCAAGTCTGCATTATCGACCCGGAGGGCGATTACGGCACCTTGCGCGATGTTGTGGCGCTCGGCAACCAGTGGCGCGCGCCGAGCGTCGCCGAAGTGTTGTCGATCCTCGAAGACCCGAAGATCAATGTGAGCGTCAATCTCCTCGGCATTCCGCTGGGCGATCGGCCGAATTTTTTCGCCCAGCTCGCCCCGAACCTGCAAGCCATGCGCGCCCGTACCGGGCGGCCGCACTGGCTGGTCGTGGACGAGGCGCACCACATGCTGCCCGACACCTGGGGGCACGCCGCGTCCGTGCTACCGCAACAACTCCGTGAGACCGTCCTGGTCACCGTGCATCCCGACCATGTGGCGCCGGCCATCCTCGCGCCGATTGACGTGGCGGTGGCCATCGGCCATTCGCCGGAAGAAACCCTTGGGAAATTCGCTGGCGCAACAGGCCAGCCGCTGACATGGCCGGAGGGTCTGGCGTATCAAGCGAATCATGTCGTCGTCTGGCTTCTCCGGGACGGACAGCCACCGTTCGCGCTGCAAGCGCAGCGCGGACGGGCCGAGCGCATCCGCCATCGCCGCAAGTACGCGGAAGGCAACCTGCGCTGGCACAGCTTCTATTTCCGCGGCCCCGACAACCAGCACAACCTGAAGGCGCAAAATCTTATGGTTTTCTGCCAGACCGCCGAGGGCATCGACGAAGCGACCTGGATGTACCATCTCCGTCGCGGCGACTACTCGCGCTGGTTCCGCCACGCGGTCAAGGATGGTTTTCTCGCCGACGAGACGGAGCGCGTCGAACGTCGCGCCGACCTTGAGTCCTGGCAGACGCGAGCGCTGATTCGGGAATTGATCAACGCCCGCTACACGCTGCCTGAATAATGCCCATTGGCGTACCGGGCGCCGACGGTTCTCACGGCCGGAACAAACGCGGGTTGCGCTCGATGAACTTTCGAATCCAGACCTCGATGAATGAACGCTCCCATAGCTTCATGTACCCCCCGCCCAAGGCGCTGATGACCAGGGCGCCGAGGGCATTGACGATCATGTCCCACATCGTGTCGGTCAGTCCCGAGGGATCGCCGAGCATGGGTTTCTGCATATTGGTGCCGACGATCTGATCCATGGCGAATTCAAAGATCTCCCACAGCGTGCCGACCGTCACGGCGAACAAAAACGCGAACAGGGCAACGAAACGCGGCCGCATGTGAATGGCGATGTTTTCGCTCTCGTTGAGGACGTAGACGAGCAGAAAGCCGAGAATCCCCATCAGCAGCCCGGAACTGGTGTGCAGGGCGATATCCCACCACCAGAAGCGCGCGTAGTAACTGTGGATTTCGCCGAGGAAGAGTGCCGCGAAGACGAACACCACGGCGAGCACCTGAAACTCTGGAGGAATGTACACGTGGAAGCGGCGGCCGAGCACGACGGGTAAAAGCGCGACCGCCATGATCGTCACGATCAGGAAAGCGTTGATCCACTGCCCTTCGCGTAACACCAGCAGCAGTTCCACGGCCATGATGACCTGGAGAACGAGCAGGGTCCCGCGGTGGACGCGCGTCGGCAGGTCGGTCGTGTTCTTCTCCACAGCTGAAGGTCCAGGCCTTGTATCCATTCTGCCGAAGGCAGATTACGCGGGGCCGCAGGTGCGCGTCGCCCCCATTTGCCGCCGTATTGCGGCGACTGACTTTCCCCGGCGAGCCCGCGCAATGAGCAATAGCCAGTGCAAGGTGCCAGGCTCGCCTACCAGCGCCGCTTGCGTGTCGCGGCGAGGAACTCGTCGAGGATCGGCGTGCAGTCGAGCACGCTGCCGTCGCCGTGGCGGTGGAATTCCGGATGCCATTGCACACCGAGCAGGAAGCCGCGCCCCTTGCCGCGGATGGCCTCGATGATGCCGTCGTCGGGGGACACCGCCTCCGCCTCCAGATCGCGCCCGAGGGTGTGCACCGCCTGGTGGTGGATCGAGATCACGCCGCCGCCCTCGCGTTCCGGGAACAGGCGTGCCAGCAGGCCACCTTCGGCAAAGCGCACGGCATGGCTGTGCTTGTCGTAGGCGCCCGTCTGGTGCGCGGCCGCACCCGGCACCTGGGTGGGGATGTCCTGGTAGAGGGTGCCGCCAAAGGCGACGTTGATGAGCTGCATGCCGCGGCAGATGCCGAGCACCGGCTTCTTCGCCTCCATGAACTCGTGCAGCAGTTCCATCTCGTAGGCATCGCGCACCGGATCGCCGCTCCATTCCGGCCGCTGCGGTTCCTCGCCGTAGGCGCGCGGGCTGACATCGGCGCCGCCCTGGAGGATGAGGCCATCGAGCTGCTCGGCGTAGTCGCGCAGGCGGATGTTGCTGCGCATGAGAATGCCATCCTGCACCACCGAGGGCACCATCAGCAGCAGCACGTCGCGCACCGTGACCCATTGCGCCACGGATTGCTCGAGCACCTGCAGCGTCTTGCTACGGATGCCGCTGGCGTCCGGCTCGGGATGAAAAATGCGCGCCGTCAGGCCGATGCGAATGGGTTTGCCGCGGGATGCCATGACTAATTTTCCTTTTCCTTTTCCTTGTGCATGCGGAAACAGCGCACCGCCGCAGCGACGACGCCCTCGACGCTGCCCTCCAGCGCATGCTGGCGGCGCAGGTAGGCGGCATCGTTGCCCCCGCCTTCGGCGACCTCATGCAACTCCGCCAGGGCCGACTGGCTGCCGAGCGCCTCGGCATGGGGCGCGAGGCGGCGCAGCGTGGCGAGGATGTCGTCGCGCAACAGCAGGCTTTCGCTGCGGCGCGGATGCAGGATAACGCCGTCGAGGCCGAAGCGGCAGGCCTGGAACCGGTTGTAATTGTAGACCAGGTAGTCGTCCTCGACGGGCGGCGGCTCCCCGCCGGCAAGCAGATGGCGGCACAGTGCCTGCAGGTAGCAGGCCAGGGCCGCGGCGCGCTCCACTGTCAGCGGCGTGTCGCAGACACGCAGTTCGATGGTACCGAATTCGGGCTTCGGACGGATGTCCCAGTAGAAATCCTTCATGCTCTTGACGACGCCGGTCTTTTCCATCTTGGCGAAGTAGTCACGCTCGAAATCCTCCCACCTGAGCAGGAAGGGCGCCCGCCCGGAAAGCGGGAAGGCGAACACCGAATTGAGCCGGGCCGAATCGAACAGTGTGTCCGTCCCCTGGTAATACGGCGAAGACGCCGACAGGGCGATAAAGTGCGGCAGATAGCGGTTCAGCGCGTGCATGAGGAACAGCGCCTCGTCGGCCGAACTGCAGCCGATATGCACGTGCTGGCCAAAGACGGTGAACTGCTTCGCCAGGTAACCGTAGAGGCTGGACAGCGCCTTGAAGCGCGGCTTGGAAAAGATGCGCTGGTCGAACCAGTGCTGGAACGGGTGGGTGCCGCCGCCGCATACTGCCAGGTTGAGCCTGTCGCCGGCGGCGACGAGCGCATCGCGCATGCGCTGCAACTGCGCCAGCAGGGTCTCATGCTGCTCATGCACGCCGCTGGCGATTTCGATCATGCTCTCGGTCAACTCCGGCATGACCTGGCCGGGAAAGCGCGTCCGCTCGAGCAGATGCAGCATGTCGCCGGCGGAAGCCGACAGGTCGAAGTCGGCCGTATTGACGAGCTGCAGTTCCAGCTCCACGCCCATGGTGAGCACCTCGGCCGTCTTGAAGGGTGCCAGCGGCATGTCAGGTCTCCCTGTCCTGATGCGTCTCGCCCGCCCATTGCAGAGCGCAGCGCGTCACCAGCGGGCCGATGATTTCGAGCAGCAACACCATGGCCGCCATGCCGGCCACCTCGCCAAGCAGGTCCAGCTGCAGGTACCGCGACTGTTCCAGCAGGAGGATGGCGAATACCGACAGGGGCGAAAGGGCGAGGCCCGTCAGCGCACCCTTGCGCCAGGTGACACCGCTGAGCCGCGCCAGGGCGGTCGTGGCCAGCGTCTTCACCAACGTCCGGCCAACGACGACCGCCAGGGCGAGTTGGATGCCGGCCACCACCTGCCGCCCATCCAGCGTGGCGGCGACGAAGACGAAGAGCAGGACGGTGAGCAGATCGCCCAGCGCGCCGAAGTTGCGCTGCACCTGCGACAGCATCACACGCCGGTGCCGCGCCACCAGACCGAAGGCCAGCGCCGCCAGGAGCGGCGAGAACTTGAAGGCATGGGTGACGGCGGTCAGCAGTAGCACCGCCAGGGCGAAGACCACGGTGGCGTTGCGCGACAGCCGCCCCAGCGTCCGCAACAGGCCCGGCACCGCCACGCCGAAGAGGGCGCCCAGCCCGGCCGACACCAGCAGCACCACCAGGCTGCTCCACACCGCTTGCAGCATGCTGCCGGCGCTGGCCAGCACGGCATAGCCCACCACGACCTTGAACACGATCACCGCCAGCACGCAATTGAAGGCGGACAGATGCAGCATGCGTTCCGTCACCTGGCCTGAGCTGCGCGCCTCGTTCACCACCCGCAGCACGGCAGCAGGCGAGGTCGACATCGCCAGCGCCGACAGCAGCAGGGCGGGTACGAGCACCACGGAAAACACGCGCGCGATGAAGAAGACCACGCAGAAGGTGCCGGCCGCCTCGACCAGGCTGGTGACACCCAGCCATGGATTGGCACGCAGCCAGCCCAGGTTGATGCGGTAGCCCAGCTCGAAGAGGATGAGGGCAAAGGCCACGTCCGCCAGCAGCGCCACCGGCGTACCGCTCGGATTGGGGAGGAAGCCGCCCTGGCTGGCCGCCATGAGGAATCCGGCGATGCCGTAACCGCTGATGCGGGGCAGCGCCAGCCAGCGATGGCCGAGTTCGCCCACCAGCCAGGCGATGGCCAATGCCAGTGGCCAGGCGATCTGGCTCATCACGGCGAGAAGGTGTTCGGTCATGGCCTCTCCTGCGATTGCGGTCTCGACAGCGGCCGGGGTACTACTGATTCGCCCGCGCCGCTTGGGCTAAAAGGTCCGCCAGCCAGGCGTGCACCGCCTGGACGTTGTCCAGGCGCCAGCGCGCAGCGGACTTGCCATCGCCCACCTTGACGGAATCTCCGCCCAGGTCGTTGACCACGCGGAAGCCGTACTCATCGGTAATATCGTCGCCGACAAATACCGGCCGCCGTCCTGCGAATGGCGCTTCGGCCATGAACTCGGCGATCGCCGTGCCCTTGTCGCGGCCAGCCGGCTTCACCTCGAGCACGCACTTGCCCGGCTGCAGCTTGATGGCGTCGCCAGCCCCTGCGACGAGTCGCCGCAGCGTCTCGGCGACCTGGCCCTCGAGCGAAGGTTGCTGGCGGAAATGCACCGCCAGCGACAAGCCCTTGTCTTCGAGAAGCAGGCCTTCAATATCTGCAAACGCGGCATGGATGCGCATTCTCAGCCCTGGCCAATCGACGCCTTGCGGTGCATGGTGGTGCAGGACGCCTGAGGCGTCGCGCCGCTCCAGGCCATGCTGGCCGGCGATGGGCAGGCGCAGGCCGGGGAACAGCGCATCGATGTCGGCAACGCTGCGGCCGCTGATGAAGGCCACGGCGCCGCCCGTGCGCACGTGCAGGCGGCGCATGATGGCGATGAGTTCCGCCTCCACCCTCACGCCGGAAGGCGTTGCCGCGATCTCCAGCAGCGTGCCGTCGACGTCGAAAAAAAAAGCCTGCGCCACATCCGCCGCGGGGGGGCGGGTGCTGACGCGCGTCATGCCGGGTGTGTCGTTCATGTCAGTTTCCGCTCCTGTACTTTACCGCGACGGCGCATGCCGGCGGCGTCGAGCAGCATGCGTCCGGCCCAGCGATAGATGTTGAACTCCGCCACCAGCCCGCGCATCAGGCGCATGCGGTCGCGCTGCTCCGCCATCGGCATGGACAGCGCCATGTGCAGCGCCGCCGCGCACTGGTCGGCGTCGTAGGGATTGACGATCAGCGCTTCGGGCAGCTCGCTCGCCGCACCGGCGAACTGGCTGAGGATGAGCACGCCGCGATCGTCGTCGCGCGAGGCGATGAACTCCTTGGCCACCAGGTTCATGCCGTCGTGCAGGCTGCTGACGAAACACAGGTCGGCGGCACGGTAGTTCGCGTAGAGCTCCTGCGGCGGCAGGTTCTCGATCCTGAGGATGATGGGCGTATAGCCGTCGCGGCCGAAGCGCGCATTGATCTCGGCAGCCAGAGCGCGCACGTGCGCCTCGTACTGCTGGTACTCGCCGATGCTTGCGCGCGTCGGCGCGGCCAGCTGCACAAAGCTGAAGCGGCCGATCCACGATGGTTCGAGCTCGAACAGCCGCTCAATGGCGTGGAAGCGCTCGAGCACACCCTTGGTATAGTCCAGCCGATCGAGGCCGACGCCGATGAGGTGATCCGCACTCATGCCGTGGTGGCGGCGCACCTCGCTGCGGCACAACTCCACGCTCTGCGCAGTCAGTTCGGCGCTGGGCGGCCAGTCGATGGAAATCGGATAGCGCTTTACCGCCGTCAGTTTGCCGCCGTAGCTGACGGTGAAATTCTCCCGGTTCACCCGCGCTTCCAGGACGCGATCCACGGTGTCGACGAAATTGTTGCAGTGGAACTGCGTGTGGAAGCCGAGGATGCTGCTGCCGAGCATGCCCGTGAGGATGTCCTCACGCCACGGGCAGATGGAAAACACCTCGGGGTTCGGCCACGGTATGTGCCAGAAGGTGATGATGATCGCCTCCGGCAATTGCTCGCGGAGCATGCGCGGCAGCAGGGCCAGGTGGTAGTCCTGCACGAGCACAATGGGGTTGGGTTTTTTTGCCTCGGCGATCACCGCCTGCGCGAACTTCTTGTTGACCGCGACGTACTGCAGCCAGTCACTGCCACGAAAAGTCGGACGCACGTGGGCGATGTGGCACAGCGGCCACAGGCCCTCGTTGGCGAAACCGAGGTAGTAGCCCGCCTCTTCCTCCGCCGTCAGCCAGACACGACGGATGTGGTAGGCGGGCTTCTCCGGCGGCACGGCCACGCGGTCGTTGCCGTCCACCACGTCGCGGTCCGCACTGCCGCTGCCGTGCGCGATCCAGGTACCCGAGCAGGCACGCATGATCGGTTCCAGTGCGGCGACGAGGCCGCTTGCCGGCCGCTGCACCTGAATCTGGCCATCGTGGCGATTGTGTATGTACGGCTCGCGGTTGGAGACGACCATGACGTCCTCGCCACGCAGCTCACCGTGCAGGATGGCGCGCAGGGCTTCGGGCGTCCACGTCAGCTGGCTCTCGTCGCGCGGACGGTATTCGGCCTCCATTTCCCGGATGAGGCCACGCAGGTCGCGTGCAATCGGCGCGAACTCGGGCGCAGCGTTCGCCTTGCCGGGCTCGCGCAGCAGGCCCTCGCCGCGCAGCAGGGCGCGCATGCCCTGGATCCAGCCACGCCAGGATAGTTGCGCAATGACCACCGTGATGAGTGACACGACCAGCCCGAGGGCGATGAAGAAATAAAAGACGTACAGCCGGGTTTCCTCGCTGCGTCGCTGGATGAAGCTCATGTCGTGCACCAGCACGAGCGTGCCGAGCACCTGACCGTCCTCCTCGACGGCATGCAGGGCGACATGCAGCGGCCCCTGCTCGTTCTTCAGCAGGCGCGCGGCCGGATCGGCGAAGCGGCCGAGGCTGTCGCAGCGGATGTCGGCCGGGAAGGACTTGGTGGCGATCAGTGCGCCGCCGGCGGCGGGACAGTAACCGACGCCGAAGAGGCGCTCATCCTGGATAAGCCGGGAAAAATAAAGTTCCGTTTTCTTCTTCTGCCCGGCCTTCAGGTGTTCCTGCAGCGGCTCCTGCACCGAGTTGGCGACCAGTTCGGCGCGGATGTCCAGATCGCGCACGAACCAGCGCAGCGTCAGCTGGTCCACCAGGGGCACAACGCCGTAGGCAATGGCCGCCAATGCCAGGACAAGGGGGAGGATGAAGCGCAGGGACAGGGACATCGGGCACTCCGTTCAATGCGGCCGGTTCAGACGAAAGGATGCAGCACGCGATAAGTCAGCGCACCGATAATGGCCGTGGCGAACACTTTGCGCAAGGTGATCGCGGATATTCGCGTGGCCGTGAGCCGGGCGCCGACAAGGGCGCCGGTTGCACCCGCCGCCAGCACGGACAGCGCCAACCCGACCGGCACATCCATTTCCGCCCAATGCGGCACGATGGCGGCAAAGGATGCCGGTGTGGCGGCGAAAGCACTCAGGGCTGCGGCGCGCTTGATGTCGATGCCATGACGCATCATCGTCGGCACCAGGAGGAATCCCGGGCCAACACCGATGAAGCCGGAAAAAATGGTGATCGGAATGGCCCAGGCCATGACTGGGGCAAATCGCACATGCCATGGCTGGCGCGGCACGGGATGAAACATGCTGAACATGAAATAGGCCGCCGCAGCAACGTAGGCAGCCCACACCATCCATTCCCGCGCACAGCCTGCGGCCAGGGCACCCACCGGGGAAGCCAGCGTGGTCACCAAGGCCAGCAGCCACGCACGCCGCCAGTCGACCAGACCTGCCCAGGCGAATCCGATCAGCGCGCACAGGGCTGTCAGGCCGTTCAGGGCCAGGCTGAGCGGGTGCACCTGGTTGACGAGATCCGGCAGCACCAGTGACAACAGCGGAACGGCCGGAAAGGCGACGCCAATGCCTATCATGCCGGAGAGCAGCGACAGCAGAAACAGCGCCGCATAAAGAGCCGCCAGAATCATCGTCCGGATCTTCCGGCTGTCAATCCCGGTATTTCATGCGCATAGTGGATTTCTGGCATAGTCCATTTTTCATATCGGGGTGCAGGCATGGCAACATCCGCAAAAAAACCGCGGCGAAAGGTCACTGCGGGAGCAAAACCGTCCGCATCGGCTACCGCCGGCAGTCATCACGAGCAGGCGATGGCGGTGCTGCAGAAATTCCGTCTCATTTTCAAGTCCGTGAAGAAGCACTTCCAGTGGGTTGAAACGGAAACGGGCGTAAGCGGCTCCCAGCTCTGGGCGCTGGCGCAAATCGCTGCGGCACCCGGCCTGCGCGTCACGGAACTGGCCCGCGCCCTGGTAATTCACCAGTCGACCGCCAGCAATCTCATCGACAAGCTGGCGCAACGAAAACTGCTGCGGCGCGAGCGCACGAGCGCCGATCAGCGCGTCGTACTGCTCTATCTGACCGCGTGCGGCCAGGCTGTCGTCGCCAAGGCCCCGCGGCCTTTCGCAGGTGTGCTGCCGGATGCGCTGGCGCGCCTGCCGCATGCCGACTTGTGCGCGCTGGATGCCTTGTTGAAGGCGCTTGCCCAGCTCATGCGGGTGCGCGACGCAAGCGGCAGGCGCACGCCACTTGCCGATATCTAAAAAAAAGGCCTCGCTGCGCGAGGCCGGAATCTCTCTCTCATCTCCACCCTCCTCAAAGCAGAGCCGGGAGCCATCGACAGCACTGAATGGTCTGTCGATGGGGCATTATATTCCAACAAATGTAATAGGTGTCAATGCATGCCCCGTAGCACCGGCATATTCCGCGCATTGCTCGTTGCGGACGATCGTGCGGACGCGACCTGATCTACACACCGGGTCTGCACACCTGGTCTACACTAGTGGCCGCCATCGTTTCCATGGTTCCGGCATTTCATGAAGACTTCTCCTGAGCGGGCACGCCTCGCCCTGCTCCTGCTGCTCGCCGCCGTGCTCGGCGTCGGCCTATGGGCCTATCGCGGCGTCGGCGAATCGCTGCGGGAGATCCGTGCCACCGGCCTCAAGACCCTGCTCAACACGCAGACCGAGGCGCTCGATCGGTGGATCATTGAGCGGCGCCGCGAAGTGGAGCAGATCGCCGCCGATCCGGATCTGGGCGAAGCCATTATCAGGCTCACCCATCGCCGCAAGGGGGTTGAGCAAGAGGCCAAAAATGGGGCCGGAAAAGATACCGAGGAAGGCGAGCGCATCATCGCGACGATTCTGCAGGCGGCGGGAAACATCGATATCGCCGCGCTGCATGTCATCGACACCCACGGCCGCGTTCTCGCCTCGACCGATGTGGCGCACATCGGCCAGCAGGCCGCACCGGAACTGCAGGCGCATCTCTCTCCCGTCCTGGCCGGAAAATCGGTGTTCCTCAGGCCCCACCGGGAGGGTGACGGTAGCAGCCCGGACCGGGCCGGGCGCGGCTGGGTCATTGCGCCTGTGCGTTCGCAGTCAGGCAAGGTGGTCGCGATGGTCGCCCTGGGCTCGCCGGCGGAAAAACGCTTTGCCGGCCTCTTCCGCGTCGCCCGCCCCGGCCACACGGGGGAATCGCTGGCCTTCGACGCCGAGGGCTGGCTATTATCGGAGAGCCGCCACGCCGAGGCGCTGGCGCAGCGCCAGCTGGCACCGCGGCTGGTTCTGCCCGACATGGACACCCCCACCCGCCTCGCCGCGCAGGCCATCGCCGCGCGCGCGTCAGAACGCGAACGGAAAGAAGGCCTGCTCCTCACCCCTTATCCGAACTATCTGGGACACGATGTCATCGGTGCCTGGAAATGGCTGCCGGATCACGACCTGGGCGTGGCGGTCGAAATGGAAGCCGGCGAAGCCTATGCGCCGCTCACCTATCTGCAGATCGGTTTCGCCGCCGTCATTGTCCTCATGACCGCAGTATGGTTCTCCGGATTCCTGCCACCGCAGGTGCTGGCATCCCTGCTCCCGGGCGGCGGGCGCTCGCGCCAGCTTGGCCCCTACCGGCTGCTGCGGCAGATCGGCGAGGGCGCCATCAGCAATATTTACCTGGCGCAACACCGCCATCTGAAGCGCCCGGCGGCGTTGAAGGTGCTCAAGATGCAATCGACCACGGACGAGTGGACAGCACGCTTCCAGCGCGAAGTGCAGCTCGCCAGCCAGCTCTCCCATCCCAACACCATCACCATCTACGACTACGGTACGGGTGCGAACGGCGAGTTCTGGTACGCCATGGAATACCTGGAGGGTCTGTCGCTCACCGACCTGGTGGAACGCTACGGACCGGTGCCGCCGGCACGCACGGCGCACATCCTGCGCCAGGCCTGCGCCTCGCTGTGGGAGGCGCATTCCTGCGGCCTGGTGCATCGCGACATCAAGCCGCAGAACATCATGCTGTGCGACATACGCGGCGAGCGCGACGTGGTGAAGGTGCTGGATTTCGGCCTGGTCAAGCAGATCTCGGGCGAGCAGACGCGTGACCTCACCGCCATGATGCGCATCCTCGGCACGCCGCTGTACATGTCGCCCGAGCGCATCCGCAATCCTTCCGACGCGGATGGCCGCGCCGACATTTATGCACTGGGGGCGGTCGGCTTCTATCTGCTCACCGGCAAACGCCTGTTCGAGACGGAAACCGAACATGACCTCACGTACCAGGTGCTGCATACGGTGCCGCGACTCGCTTCGGAATGTTCGCCCTTCGCCGTGCCGGCGGAACTGGACGCATTGATCGGGCGCTGCCTGGAAAAAGACCCGTCCGCGCGGCCGCAGAACATCGCCGAAGTGGCTAGCGCCCTTGACGGCCTGCTGGTACACATGCCTTGGACGCGCGCCCAGATCGAAGCCTGGTGGCACAAACACTGGGTCAGCGCGGACAGCCCCGAGCGGCGTTTCTCCGTCAACAATCCCTGAGCAGGACGATGTGCACCCGATAGGGTCCGTGCGCGCCGAGCACCAGGGTCTGCTCGATGTCGCCGGTGCGCGACGGTCCGGAAATGAAGTTCACCGCGCGCGGCAGCGCACCGCATTCTGCGCGAATCAGGGTGAAGGCTTCCTCCATGCCCGGCACGATGCGCGAGGCCGGCACCAGGGCAATGTGCGTTTCCGGCAGCAGACTCGCCGTGGCCGGCGTGTCGGGGCCGGACAGTACCAGCAGCGTGCCGGTCTCGGCCACCGCGCAGAAGACCCCGGTGATGCCGATCAGGTCGTCGCCGTTGGCGGCGCGTCCCGCCACCTGCAGGCCGGCGCCGCTCCAGTCGAGGCCGACCAGTTGCCGCCAGGCCACCGCGGCACGGGGAAGATCGTGCGCAGCGATATAGCGCGCCACCGCCGCCGGTGCGTCTTCGCGTCGCGCCACTTCCTCGACGGTGCTTGAGAGGGCCTCGGAACGGGCGCAGAAGCGCGCGACGCGATCCGCCTCGGCCGCGGGCCGCGGCCCCTGCTCGCGGCGGCCTAGGCAGGCCTCGATCTCGGCACGGCCCGTGGTGGCGTTTTCCGCCGTGCGGCCAAGCCGGCGGCGAATGCGGCTGAGGATGTCTTCGCGCGAATCCTGCATCAGGCCACCCGGTTTTTCTGCTCGCCGCGGGCGAAGGCCTCAAGGTTGCCCGTCAGCTGGTCGAGCAATGCCTGCATCGCCTGTGCCGAGGCCCAGGCGATGTGCGGCGTGAGGATGAAGTTGAGCTGGTCGATCTCCAGTAGCGGATTGCCTTCGCGTGGTGGCTCTTGCGTCAGCACGTCGAAGCCGGCACCGCCGATCCAGCCTTCCTTCAGCGCTTGCGCCAGTGCCGCCTCGTCGACCAGTCCGCCGCGTGCAGTGTTGATGAGCACGGCGTCCGGCTTCATCAGCCTCAACTCCGCCGCGCCGATCATGCCGCGCGTCTGCTCGTTGAGCGGGCAGTGCAGGGAAATCACGTCGGCTTCGTGCAACACCACGTCGAACGCCGTCCTGCCGGGCCTGACTTTTGCTGCAGCTACGCCCTTATGCTCGCCCCACAGCACGCGCATGCCGAAAGCCTCGCCCAGACGCGCCACACCCTCACCCAGCGAACCGCGACCGAAGATGCCCAGCGTCGCACCGTTGAGGTCGCCGATGGGATGGTCGAAGAAGCAGAACATTGGCGCCTGCTGCCATTTGCCGGCGTGTACGTCGCGCCGGTAGGCCAGCAGGTTGCGGCGGAGAGCCATGGCCAGGGCAATGGCATGCTCCGGCACGGTATTCACCGCGTAGCCACGGATGTTCGAGACAGCGATGCCGTGATCCTTGCACCAGGCGAGGTCGACGTTGTCGGTGCCGGTGGCGGCGCAGGCGATCATCTTCAGCTTCGGCAGAGCGGCGAGCAGCTCGCCGCGCAGCTGCACCTTGTTGGTGATGACGATGCTGGCGTCCTTGACCCGCTGCGCCAGTTCTTCCGCTCGGGTCAGCGCATATTCGTCGTAGTCGTGCGGGAAATTCGGCCGCCGAAATTCGCCGCGGATGGAATCGCGTTCGAGGAACACGATGCGATGCGCCGCGCTCATGTCTTGGGCCTTTTTGCGTAAAGCTCGCGGAAGGTGCGTCCTTCCGGCGCAGGGAAGTCGCGACCATCCGTCCACGACGGCGCGACACCCATGACGCGGATGCGATCCCCGCCTTCTGCCAGCCAGTTCAGGTAGCGCACGCCGAGTTTCGCGACAAGCGCGTAGAGGGACGGATGCCGCGCCAGCCACGCCCACAGCCCGAGCGCCGTGCGTTCGCCCCAGGGCCGCAGGCGGCGCTCGACCTGCTGCTCGCGCAGCTTGCGCATCAGCTCGGGCAGTGGAATCTTCACCGGACAGACGACGCCGCACTGGTTGCACATGGTCGCGGCGTGCGGCAGGTCGAGGGCGTTCTCGATGCCGACGAACAGTGGCGTCAGCACCGACCCCATCGGCCCCGGATACACCCAGCCGTAGGCATGGCCGCCGATGGTCTGGTACACCGGGCAGTGGTTCATGCAGGCGGCGCAGCGGATGCAGCGCAGCATGTCCTGGAAATCGCCGCCGAGCAGATCGACGCGGCCGTTGTCGACGAGGATGAAATAGAGATGCTCGGGACCATCCGTGTCCTCCGGCCGCTTGACGCCGGTGAGCACCGAAAAGTAATTGGAAATCGACTGGCCGGTGGCCGAGCGCGGCAGGATGCGCATCAGCGTGGCGAGGTCTTCCAGCGTCGGCACCACTTTCTCCACGCCGGTGATGACGACATGCACCTTCGGTAGCGTCGTCACCATGCGGCCGTTGCCTTCGTTGGTGACCAGTGCCACCGAGCCGGTTTCGGCGACAAGGAAATTGCCGCCGGAGATGCCCATGTCGGCGGAGAGGAAGTGCGTACGCAGCATCTCGCGCGCCTCACGCGTCATCTCGCCGATCTCGGTCTTGCGCGGCTTGCCATGCACGCGCGCGAACAGGTCCGCCACCTCCTCCTTGGTCTTGTGGATGACCGGCGCGATAATGTGCGAGGGTGGTTCGTTGTCGTTGATCTGCAGGATGTACTCGCCGAGGTCGGTCTCCACCGGCTGCACGCCGGCCGCTTCCAGCGCAGCGTTCAATCCGGCTTCCTCGGAGAGCATGGACTTCGACTTGATGGCCTTCTTCACGCCGTGGCGACGTGCGATGTCCGCCACCAGGCGGCAGATCTCCGCGCCGTCGCGCGCCCACAGCACCTGCCCGCCGCGACGCGTCGCCTCCTGCTCGAAGCGCTCCAGCCACAGGTCGAGGTTCTCGACGGCGCGGTTGCGGATGGCGCGCGAGGCCTCGCGCGTCGCCTCGAGGTCGATGTCCGCCACCGCGCGCCGCCGCCCATCGACGAAAAGTCCCTTCGCCGTGGCCAGCTTGCTCTGCAACGCGCGATCGGCCGCCGCCGCGCCAGCACGTGCCTTGAAGTGCATGGAGCGGATTTGCACTTATGCCTCCCCGGAGAGTATTTCGGCGATGTGCAGCACGCGCGTCTTCTCGTCGCCCATGCGCCGCAGCTTGCCCTCGATGTTGAGCATGCAGCCGAGGTCGCCCAGCACCACCGCATCGGCGCCGCTGGCGCGCACGTTGTCGCATTTCTTCTCCGCCAGCCGCGCCGAAATGTCGCCGAATTTCACCGCGAAGGCGCCGCCGAAGCCGCAGCATTCCTCGGCGCCGTCCATCTCCACCAGATGCACGCCAGGCATCTTCGCCAGCAGGGCGCGTGGCTGCGCCTTGACGCCGAGTTCGCGCAGGCCGGAGCAGGCATCGTGGTAAGTGACCGTACCGGCGAAATCGCCCGGTACTTTGTCCAGTTTGACCACGGTCGCCAGAAAATCGCTCAGTTCATGGGTGCGCGCGGCCAAGGCCGCGGCGCGCTCGCGCCAGGCAGGATCGTCGACAAACAGATCAGGGTAGTGCATGCGGATCATGCCGGCGCAGGAGCCGGACGGCGCCACGACATGCTCGCAAGTCTCGAACTCTTCGATCACCTTTTCCGCCAGTAGCCGCGCAGCGCGGCGCTCGCCTGAGTTGTAGGCGGGCTGGCCGCAACAGGTCTGACTCAGCGGCACGACAACCTCGCAACCAGCCGCCTCCAGCAGCCTGATGGCAGCGAAGGCGATACGCGGCCGCATCAGGTCCACCAGGCAGGTGACGAACAGGCCTACCTTCATTCCCACTCCTTCCGTTGCGCGCATCCATGAAACGGTGGAAGCGGCGCTTTGATTTCACGATTTGCTATAGTATTCCGCCATTCGACTCAACGGAAGCCGATCTTGCCGCAAGCGGAAGCAAAAAGCTCCATCCAGGTCATCAAGCGCATGATGACACTGCTCGACGTGCTGGCGCACCACCACGACGCCGTCAGCCTGAAGCTGCTGTCGCAAGAGACCGGCCTGCATCCTTCCACCGCGCACCGCATTCTCGGCGCCATGGTCTCGAGCGGTTTTGTCGAGCGTGCCGAACCGGGTACCTACCGCCTTGGCATCCGCCTGCTGGAACTGGGCAACATCGTCAAGTCGCGCATCAACATCCGCCAGGTGGCATTGCCTTTCATGCAGACCCTGCACACGCAGATCGGCGAGAGCGTGAACCTCGGCGTGCGCCACGACGACGAGATCATCTACGTCGAGCGCACCTCCAGCGGCCGTTCCTCGGTGCGCGTGGTGCACCTCGTCGGCGCCCGCGCGCCGCTGCATGCCACCGCCGTCGGCAAGCTTTTCCTCGTCGAGGACGGCCTGCAGAAACAGCGTGAGTACGTCAAGCGCACCGGCCTGCCCGGCTTCACGCCGACCTCGCTGACCACCCTGCCCGCCCTGGAAAAGGAACTCGAGCGGGTGCGCCGCCATAGTGTCGCCTTTGACAACGAGGAGATTGAGCAGGGCCTGCGCTGCATCGCCGCGCCGGTGCGTGACGACTCCGGCGAACTGGTCGCCGGACTGTCCGTCTCGGCGCCGGCCGATCGCTACGATCCCGAGTGGGTCCCACTCATCAAACAAGCGGCCGACGGCATCACGCACGCGCTGGGCTACGCGGGAAAAAAATAAGCCGGCATGCAGCCGGCTCGTTGTCGTAGTGTCGTTGCTTAGTATCGTTGCTTGGTGTCGTTGTTTTAGCCGGCTAGCCGGCCGCACCACGGCCCAGCGCGGCGCTCGGACGCGGATTGGGCATCGACGCATTCTCGATCCAGCGCTTGATGCGGTTAGCATCGCCGATGCGCGTCAGCCTGCCCCAGGAATCCAGCAGCACGATGACGACCGGCCTGTTGTTGAACCAGGCCTGCATCACCAGGCATTTGCCCGCTTCGCGGATGTAGCCGGTTTTCGATACGGCGATTTCCCAGCCTGAAGTCTGGCTGCGCACGAGCATGTTGGTGTTGCGGAAGGTGATCGCACGCCCCTCCACGACCATGGTGCGCTCGCCCGTCGTGGTCAACTCGCGGATGAGCGGATAGTGTGCGGCGGCGGCAACCATCTTCGTCAGGTCGCGCGCACTCGAGACGTTGGCGGCGGTCAATCCGGTGGGATCGGAGAAACGGGTGTCCTTGAGCCCGATCGCTGCTGCCTTGTAGTTCATGGCCTGGATGAACGCCCGCTCGCCACCCGGATAGTGGCGGGAGAGCGCCGAAGCCGCACGGTTCTCGGAGGACATCAGCGCCAGCAGCAGCATATCCTCGCGGGAAAGCTGGGTGCCAACCTTCAGCCGCGAATGCGTCCCCTTGAGGGTATCCAGGTCCTCATGGCCGATGGTGAGCGTTTCAGAAAGCGGGAGTTGCGCATCCAGCACCACCATCGCCGTCATCAGCTTGGTTATCGAGGCAATCGGCAGCACGGCATCAGAATTCTTCTCGAAGAGCACTTCGCCGGAAGATTGGTCCTGCACCAGCACGGCAGATGACTTCAGCAGCAGATTGTCCGAATCGTGTGCTTCCACGCGCTTCGCGACCTGCTTCACCGGCTTGGCCTTGCCGGCCTTATGCTTGACGGCCTTGTGCTTGACGACCTGCTTCCTGGTACCGGCGGCTGCGGCAGGTTTGGCAACATCCAGCGCGCCCAGGGTCAGCGCAACGCAGATCGCCAGCAGGGTGGTCAGCTTTATTCTCACGCAATCTCCCTCTCAACTCGCCTAAAGATTCGTAAAGTCTAGACTTATAAAACAAGAATTACAATAAAAATAGCTTGTTAGCTTATTATTCTCATGTAACTTCGATAATTTAAGCTCAATTGATCTGCAGAAAAGTGCGCACTTCCTCGCGGCGCGCCATCGTATCCGTATGGCCGAGTTCCATCAAGGCGCGGGTATAGGACTGTTCGAAAAGCAGGTAGCTGGCGAGCGCGGAACCGGCCTTGCTGGTAGCACCGATGCCGCGAAGCATGGCCCGCACTGGCCAGGGCAGGCTCTTGACGTGCCGCGCCGCCATGTAATCCAGGCGTTGCGAGGGCGAGATCACCAGCGCTTCGATAGTGCGCAACGGCAAGCCGGCTTGCTCGCGCACTTCCTGCGGAATGATCGACACGGTGTGGTTGATGCGCTCGAGGCGCTCAATATCGACGTGCAGACTGTCGAGAAAAATCGACGACAGGGCATGGCCGGCGATCTGCGCCAGCGGCGGATAGGTGTCGCCCCGCTTCCTGCCCTTCTCGTCCTGTCTGCGGCCGGCGCCCACCACCAGAATACGCTCTGCGCCGAGATGGATGGCCGGGGAAACGGGCGCCAACTGGCGCATCGATCCGTCGCCGAAGTACTCGCGATGGATCCTGATGGCGGGAAAGATGAAGGGGATGGCGCTGGAGGCGAGCAGGTGGTCGACGCCGATGCGTGTCCGCACGCCAGCGCGGTGGGTGCGCTTCCAGGTCGCCGCTTCCTGCGCAGCCTGGAAGAAACTGATGCTGTGGCCGGTAAGGTAGCCCGAGGCGGTAATCGACACGGCATAGAGGGCGCCGCTTTCGATCGCCGCATCGATATTGCCGAAATCCAGACTACGCTCGAGCAGGTGCCGCAGCGGCGTATTGTCGAGCAGGGAACGCGGGCTGTGCTTGAAGAGCCAGCCGAACATGAAGGCCGACAGCCAGTTGAGGCCGCTGGCGCCGATCCCCAGCGCATCTGCGCGATAGACATCGGACGCATGAAAATTCCGCCAGACATCCTGCAGGTAACGCACGCCCTTGTCGAAATCCTCGGCGCAGCACGCCAGTGCGGCGGCGTTGATGGCGCCCGCCGAAGTGCCGCAAATGATCGGGAAGGGATTGCTTGTGTTGTCCGGCAGCAGCTCGCTGATGGCCGCCAGCACACCGACCTGATAGGCAGCGCGCGCGCCGCCGCCGGTGAGGATCAACGCCGTCTTGCCGGGACTGACTTTCATGCTGGGTATAACGGCAGCGGCGGCGCAGCCCTGAAGACCGAGATCAACCGTGTGCGGCCGCCTCGAGCACGGTCACTGCGGTCAGGTTGATGATGCGCCGCACGGTGGCCGTCGGCGTCAGGATGCTCACCGGCGCACGCGTGCCGAGGAGGATCGGGCCGATAGTAACGCCGTCGCCCGAGGCCTGCTTGAGCAGGTTGAAGGCGATGTTCGCGGCATCCAGCGTCGGCATAACGAGCAGGTTAGCTTCCCCTTTCAGCCGCGCATTCGGGAAAACCCGGTTGCGAACTTCACCGGAGAGCGCAGCGTCGCCGTGCATCTCGCCCTCCACCTCCAGTTCCAGCTCCGGTGCACGCGCCCAGAGCAATTGCGTGGCGCGCTGCATCTTGCGCGCGCTGGGCGTGTCGTGGCTACCGAAACTGGAATGCGACAGCAAGGCCACCTTCGGCGTCAGGCCGAAGCGGCGCACCTGCTCCGCAGCCAGGATGGTCATTTCGACCAGTTGCTCCGCGCTCGGATCGTAATTCACATAGGTATCGCAGATGAACACCGTCTGCTTGGGGAGCATCAGCCCGTTCATGGCATAGTAGGCCGAGACGCCCTCGCTGCGGCCGATCACCTGGTCGATATAGTGCAGATGCAGGGCATATGTGCCGAAGGTGCCGCAGAGCATGCCGTCCGCATCGCCCTTGTGGATCATCATGGCGGCGATAAGGGTGTGGCGGCGGCGCATCTCGATCTGCGCATAATCGGGCGAGACGCCCTTGCGTTCAGCCAGTTGCAGATAGGTCTGCCAGAAATCCTTGTAACGCGGATCCTGCTGCGGATTGCACAGCTCGAAGTCCACGCCCGGGCGGATGCGCAGGCCGCATTTCTGGATGCGGTGTTCGATCACCTCGGGGCGGCCGATGAGGATGGGCCGGGCCAGGTGCTCGTCCACCACCACCTGCACGGCGCGCAGGATGCGCTCGTCTTCTCCCTCGGCATAGACGATGCGCTTGTCGATCTTCTTGGCGGCGGCAAACACCGGCTTCATGATGAGGCCGGAGTGGTATACGAACTGCTGCAACTGGTCGCGATAGGTATCGAAATCAGCGATCGGCTTGGTCGCCACGCCGGAATCCATCGCCGCCTTCGCCACTGCCGGCGCAATTTTGACAATCAGGCGTGGATCGAAGGGTTTCGGGATGAGGTATTCCGGCCCGAAGCGCAAGTCGGAACCGGCATAGACAGCGGCCACCACGTCGGACTGCTCGACGTGCGCCAGGTCCGCAATGGCGCGTACAGTCGCCAGTTCCATCTCCTGCGTGATGGTGGTCGCACCGACGTCAAGCGCACCGCGGAAGATGAAGGGGAAGCAGAGGACATTGTTGACCTGGTTGGGGTAGTCCGAGCGGCCGGTGGCGATGATGCAGTCGGGACGCACCGCCTTGGCGTCCTCGGGCAGTATCTCCGGCACCGGGTTGGCCAGGGCCAGGATGAGCGGCTTGTCGGCCATGGTCTTGACCATCTCCGGCTTGAGCACGCCGGCCGTCGACAGGCCGAGGAAAATGTCGGCACCGGTGACGATCTCGGCCAGTGTAGTGGCCGCAGTGTCCTGGGCGAACTGTGCCTTGCTCGGGTCGAGCCCGGCCAAACGCTGCTTGCTGATCACGCCCTTGGAGTCGGCCATCCAGACATTCTCGCGGCGCAGGCCGAGCGCGATGATCAAATCGACGCAGGCGATGGCCGCTGCGCCGGCGCCCGAACAGACCAGTTTCACGTCCTCGATCTTTTTGCCCACCACGCGCAGGCCATTGAGCACGGCCGCCGCGGAAATGATCGCCGTGCCATGCTGGTCGTCGTGGAAGACCGGGATGCGCATGCGCTCGCGCAGCTTCTTCTCGATGTAGAAGCACTCGGGCGCCTTGATGTCCTCCAGATTGATGCCGCCGAAGGTCGGCTCCAGCGAGGCGATGATGTCGATGAGCTTGTCGGGGTCCAGTTCGTTGACCTCGATGTCGAAGACATCGACGCCGGCGAACTTCTTGAACAGCACGCCCTTGCCCTCCATCACCGGCTTGCCGGCCAGCGCGCCGATATTGCCCAATCCCAACACTGCCGTGCCATTGGTGATGACTGCCACCAAGTTGCCACGTGAGGTCAGGTTGAACGCCTCCGCCGGGTTGGCGACAATCTCCTCGCAGGCGGCGGCGACGCCGGGGGAATAGGCCAGTGCCAGGTCGCGCTGGGTGACGAGCTGCTTGGTCGGCGTAACGGAGATCTTGCCGGGGCGAGGATGGCGGTGATACTCGAGCGCTGCGGCACGGATTGCTTCATCCATCTTCTTTATCCTTGTGTTTTCTCGAGGCCGGCCGAAAAGGCCAGACCAATAGCGGAGTTTATCGGGTCATTGGGGTTGTGGCATAATATTGCATTGCACTTTCCGCCTCAAATCGCACGCATACAGTCCATTCCGCTACCGTGAATGCTTCGCCATCCCGGCCAGCCGCAAATCGACTTCACGCAAGATTCGTCCTGGAGAATCCGCATCATGAACCAGCGCCTTTCCGAACCCATTGCCATCAACGCACCCGCTTATGTCCGCAACGCCCACCTCAAGGCCTGGGTGGCGGAAGTCGCGGCCCTCACCCAGCCCGAGCGCATCGTCTGGGTCGACGGCTCCGAGGAAGAATATGACCGTCTGAGCGGCGAGATGGTCGCGGCCGGCAGCCTGATCAAGCTCAACCCGGAAAAACGCCCGAATTCCTATCTGGCCTGGTCCGATCCCTCCGACGTAGCGCGCGTCGAGGACCGCACCTTCATCTGTTCGCAGCACAAGGACGACGCCGGCCCGAACAACAACTGGGAAGACCCGGCGAAGATGAAGGCAACGCTCAAGGGCCTCTTCAGCGGCTGCATGCGCGGCCGCACGATGTATGTGATTCCCTTCAGCATGGGTCCCCTGGGCAGCCCCATCGCCCACATCGGCGTGGAGATCTCGGACTCGCCCTATGTCGTCACCAACATGCGCATCATGACGCGCATGGGCAAGGCCGTGTATGACGTCCTAGGCGAGGACGGGGAATTCGTCCCCTGCCTGCACAGCGTCGGCCACCCGCTTGAACCCGGCCAGCAGGACGTGCGCTGGCCCTGCAACAAGGACACCAAGTACATCGTGCACTTTCCCGAGACGCGCGAGATCTGGTCCTACGGTTCCGGCTACGGCGGTAACGCGCTGCTCGGCAAGAAGTGCTTCGCCCTGCGCATCGCCTCGACCATGGCACGCGACCAGGGCTGGCTCGCCGAGCACATGCTGATCCTCGGCGTGGAAAACCCCAAGGGCGAGAAGAGCTACGTCGCGGCGGCCTTCCCAAGTGCCTGCGGCAAGACCAATTTCGCCATGCTGATCCCGCCGAAGAGCCTCGGCGGCTGGAAGGTCACCACCGTGGGCGACGACATTGCCTGGATCAAGCCGGGCAAGGGTGGCCAACTCTACGCTATCAACCCGGAAGCCGGCTATTTCGGCGTTGCGCCGGGCACCTCCGAGAAGTCCAATTTCAACGCCATGGCCACGCTTCGCGCCAACGTCATCTTCACCAACGTGGCGCTTACCCCCGACGGCGACGTCTGGTGGGAAGGCATGACCAAACAGCCGCCGGAGAAGCTCACCGACTGGACCGGCAAGGAATGGACTCCCGGCTGCGGCCGCCCGGCCGCACATCCCAACGCTCGCTTCACGGCCCCGGCTAGTCAGTGCCCGTCGCTCGACGAAAAATGGCAAGACCCGGCCGGTGTACCCCTCTCCGCCTTCATCTTCGGCGGCAGGCGCTCCACCACCGTGCCGCTGGTGTTCGAGGCCTTCAACTGGAACTATGGCGTGTACATGGCCGCCACCCTCGGCTCGGAAACCACCGCTGCCGCCGCCGGCAAGATCGGCCAGGTGCGCCGCGACCCCTTCGCCATGCTGCCCTTCTGTGGCTACCACATGGGCGACTACTTCAACCACTGGCTGCGCATGGGGCATGTCGTCGACAATCCGCCGCGCATCTTCACAGTGAACTGGTTCCGCCAGGATGCGAAGGGCAATTTCATGTGGCCCGGCTTCGGCGAAAACATGCGTGTCCTCAAGTGGATTGTGGACCGCGTCAAGGGCCGCGTCGGCGCGCAGCAAACGCCGCTTGGCTGGATGCCGCGCTTCGAGGACCTCGACTGGACGGGGCTGGACGACGTCAAGCGCGAGCAATTCCAGGAACTCACCCGCGTTGATACGCAGATGTGGCAGGAGGAACTCGACCTCCACGGCGAGCTGTTCGACAAGCTGAAGGAGCGTCTGCCGCAGCAGCTGGTGCTCAAGCGCGAGCTCTTCCGCATGAATTTTGGCAGGTTGGAATAAACCTCTCCCCGCTTCGGCAACGGGCGCCTCTCGGCGCCCGTTGCCATTGATGGGTAATGCTATTCTTCCCCCATCATGAGCCGTCACCTTCCCCAGCCGGCCCCGGCCCGGCGCATGGCCGACATCGCGCCCTTTCATGTCATGGAACTGCTCACGCGCGCTCGTCAGCTTGAGGCCGAGGGCCGCAGCATCATCCACATGGAAGTGGGCGAGCCGGACTTTCCCACGCCGCCCGCCGTCATCGAGGCAGCAGAGGCATTCATCCGTCAAGGCCAGGTTTTCTACACCCCGGCCCTCGGCATCCCCCCATTGCGCGAGGCGATTTCCCGTTTCTACGCCGAACGCTACGGCGTCAATGTCTCCCCTGAGCGCATCGCCGTCACCGCTGGTTCATCAGGGGCCTTGTTGCTCGCCCTGGCCGCACTGCTGAACCCCGGCGACGAACTGCTGCTGCCCGATCCCGGCTACCCCTGCAACCGGCATTTCGTGCGCACGCTGGAAGGTGCGCCACGCGCCATGGCCGTCGGCCCGGAAACGAACTATCAACCCACGGCCGAACAGGTGGCGCAGCACTGGACACCGCGCAGCAAGGGGCTCCTGGTCGCGTCACCGGCCAATCCAACGGGCACCCTGATTGAAACAGCCTCTATGGTCGAACTGGCTGACTGCGTCGCCAAACGCGGCGGGGCGTTGCTGGTGGACGAGATATACCACGGCTTGACCTACGCCCCGAAGGACGTCCCCTTGGGGGGTGGCCGCGATACCGACACCGCTCTCGCGCTCTCGGACGAGATTTTTGTCATCAATAGTTTCTCAACATGTTTTCTATTGAGTAAAAAATTAGACCGGTTTTTACAATAGAAAACACTATTGGGGTAAAAAGCTAAAACACTTGTCAAAATATTTCGGCATGACCGGCTGGCGGCTGGGCTGGCTGGTGGCCCCGCAGCGCTTCAAGCGCGACATCGAGAAACTGGCGCAGAACCTGTTCATCTCGCCATCGGCACCAGCACAGCATGCTGCCCTGGCCGCGTTTCTGCCTGAGACGATTGCATTGTTGGAAACACGGCGGGCAGAGTTCAAGGCACGGCGTGATTATTTGCTGCCGGCTTTGCGCCGCATGGGATTCCGCATCGCCGCGGAGCCCCGCGGAGCCTTCTATCTTTACGCCGACTGCTCGCGGATCACGCCAGACAGCGAGGCTTTTGCTCGCGAGCTCATCGAAAAGCCCGGCGTCGCCATCACGCCGGGCCTGGACTTCGGAGCGAACGCGCCGCAACGGCACGTGCGTTTTGCCTACACGGTGGCAAGGGACAAACTGGAAGAGGGGGTAGCGCGCATGGCGCGCTATCTGGGAAATTAGCCGAGCGGGCGTTCAGGCGCTGTTCTGGCGTCCACGCCGGGTGGCGGATTCAATGCGCTGCTTCTCCGCCAGCACCTTGGCGGCATACATACCTTCATCATCGCCAAGCGCGCCGGCATACTTCTGCAGTCCGGCTTCCAGCGAGCCGGTACTGCGGATGTATTCCTTCAGAACGAGCGCACCAACCTGGATATTCACGATGGGGTTGAGCAGGCTTTCGCTGTTCGACACCGCCTCCAACTTGTCTTGGTGGAAGCGTGGGATCACCTGCATCAAGCCCTGTGCGCCCATCGGACTTTCGGCAATCGGATTGAATCCAGACTCGATCGCCATGACGGCGACAAGCAGCATCGGATCAAGGCCTGTCCGTTCACCCGCAGTCTGGGCTGCACGTACGAGAGGTTCGATGGCCGTTGCAGCAACCCGGTATCTGCGCGAAAGAAACTCCACAGTAGCGAAAACGCCCGACTTCGTCACGCCTAAGTCGAAGGCAGCATCACCCTCCTTCTGCACCCGCCCTTCGGCGATCATGCCGCCAAGTTCCTGCAAACCAAGCCCATGACTTTTTGCCGACCCGATGTGCGCAAACAGGAAACCGGTAACCAGAATACCCGCCACTACCAGGCCGCCATGTGTGAAGTGCATCGCGATGGATACTGCTTCTCTCATGAATCGCTTCAGTCCCGCAGCATTCAACATCATGCTTGCTCCTTTCAAATTCCGGGCCATCTGCTCCCCGCTAATTCGCCATGGCGTTGGGCACCATGGTCTGAAACTGAAGGGAATGAATAACAAGGCGCGACACTTTGTGGCGCGCTTATCCCGGTTGCCGGATGAACCGAGAGTAGAACTGCCGCTAATCCTAGACTAAGAGCCGCCTCGAATCTTGGTTTTAACTTCTAAAAAATATGGCGATGCAGCATTTATCATTGTGTTGATTTATTATAGCTTTGTCAATATATATGGCAATAATTGTGCGTCGCACATTAACTGCACCCAGTTCAATGCAGTGCCCATGCTTGCCAGACTGGCAGGGTAGCGTCAAAAAAACGGACCGCCGACGGGTGGGCTTGGTCACGATAGGGCCAAGCCACCCATCCGGGCGGTCCGCATGAGCTCAGGAAGGACGCGAGCCGGTCGGGAAAGGCCAAGCTGCCGCCGGATTGAGCGATGACTTCAGGCCTGGAGCAGCAGCGGTTGACGGCATGGAGGAGGCAGTCGCAGGGGCTGCCGCCGGTTTCGCAGCAGGCTTCGCTGCTTTCTTTGCCGCAGGCTTCTTTTTCGCCGCTTTTTTCGCCGCAGGCTTCTTTTTCGCCGCAGGCTTTTTCTTTGCTGCTTTTTTCGCCGCAGGCTTTTTCTTTGCTGCTTTTTTCGCCGCAGGCTTCTTTTTGGCCGCTTTCTTTGCTGCCGGCTTTTTCTTCGCTACTTTTTTGGCAGCTTTTTTCGCCGCCGGCCGCTTGGCAGCAGCCTTCTTCTTCGCCGCCGGCTTCTTGGCAGCAGCCTTCTTCGCAGCAGGCTTCTTGGCAGCAGCTTTTTTCGCCGCCGGCCGCTTGGCAGCAGCCTTCTTCTTCGCCGCCAGCTTCTTGGCAGCGGCCTTCTTCACTGCCGGCTTCTTGGTAGCGGCCTTCTTCGCAGCAGGCTTCTTCTTCGCCGCCGGCCTCTTGGCGGCGGCCTTCTTCACCGCCGGTTTTTTGGCAGCGGGCTTCTTGGCTTTAGAAGCGGGTTTCTTAGCAGTAGCCATTTCAAACCTCCTATATCGAGTAACAGGAAAGAAACACCATCAACTACAGTCCGCCTCAATGAGCTCGGACTATCCAACGACGCGGCAACACCACGCCGATTGAATTCCAAAAACCGTTAACCGCCGACGAGCATGGCAAGCGCGCAAGCAGCAACTCGCACGCCAGGCGAGTCGGCGAAAAATTGTATCGGGTGACTTGGGTGCCGGCAGCGACACCGCTGCGGCTTAAGACTGGAAAAACAGAAAGGAAGGAGGAAAGGAAAAGAGGAACGAATGAACCGGAGGGATGTCGCGGCCTGCGGCCGACGCGTATCGCGATCTGCATCAAGCGGTCTCCGTGCTTCTCCTGCTGCCTGGCTTGCCGGACTGCCTCATTGCCCCGCTCCTTTTACGTATGGACTACTGTCCGTTTCTCTATTCTGGACACTGCATCAACCTACTAGATATAGTACCCAAGTAAAGATTACGACCTAATTCTAGTAGCTTGACTTTTCGGATGCAAGTGTTTTCTGCATTTTTCGCCATACCCCAAAAATCCGTGTCGCAAAAAAACCTCATGCTTGCCGATGCGTTTGCGTCGCCGCGCTACACCGGAAATTTTTACGCTTCACTGCTGGCGAGGAGGTGATGGAAATGTGCCCAATCGAACTTCGGACCGGGGTCTGTCTTTCGCTCGGGTGCAATGTCGGCATGGCCGACGATATCTTCGATGGGATAGTGCTGCTGCAGGATATGGACGAGGCGCGTCAAGGCCGTATATTGCTGCGGCTCGAAAGGCAATTCGTCGCAGCCCTCGAGCTCGATGCCGATCGAGAAATCGTTACAGCACTCAGCCCCGCGCCAACTGGAGGCGCCGGCATGCCAAGCACGCAGACGGCAAGGCACGAACTGCGCGATCCGGCCATCGCGCCAAATGAGGAAATGGGCGGAAACGCGTAACGCCTGGATCTCGTGAAAATAGGGGTGCGCCCCGGGATCCAGCGTATTGGTGAACAGGCGCTCTATGCCGTCGCCGCCGAACTCCCCCGGCGGCAGGGAGATGGCATGAACGACGATCAGCCTCACCTGCATCCCGGGCGGGCGCTCGTCGCAATTGGGGGAACCCACACGCCGCAGACCCGCCAGCCAGCCTTCTGCTTCAACACCGTTCATTCATTCAACCCGAGCCGCTCCATGCGGTAGCGCAGGGAGCGGAAGGTTACGCCCAGCAGCTTGGCAGCCGCCGTCCGATTGAAGCGCGTTTTTTGAAGAGCCTCCATGATCGCCTGTTTCTCGACCCGATCCAGGTGATCCTGCAGCGAAGCAACACCGCCGCTACTGGCCATGGAAACGTCCTCGCTCGACTCCACCAGCGGAGCCAGGTGCAGGTCTTCGACACTGACATCGCTGCCGCTGATCAGCGCTAGAGTGCGCTCGAGGATGTTCTCCAACTCGCGCACGTTGCCGGGAAACGGATAGTCCCCCAGAGCCTTGAGCGCACCTGCCGTCAGCCGCGGCATCGGCATGCCGGACTCGCGCGCCAGACGCGCCAGGATGTTCTCTGCCAGAAGCGGGATGTCCTCGCGACATTCGCGCAGGGACGGCATCTTGAGTTCAATGACGTCCAGCCGGTAGAAAAGATCCTGGCGAAAGCGGCCGGCCGCCACCCATTCCTTCAGGTTCTGGTGCGTGGCGCTGATGATGCGGACATCCACCGGATCCTCGCTGGTAGCACCCACCTTGCGCACGCGCTTTTCCTGGATGGCGCGCAGCAGCTTGACCTGCATGATCAGCGGCAGGTCGGCGACCTCGTCGAGAAACAGGGTGCCGCCATGAGCCGCCTGGAAAAAGCCGTCGCGATCTGCATCCGCCCCGGTGAAAGCGCCCTTCTTGTAGCCGAAAAACTCGCTCTCCATCAGGTTTTCCGGAATGGCACCGCAGTTGACGGCAATGAAGGCCTGTTCCCGCCGTGCCCCTTGCTCATGGATGAGCCGCGCCGCCAGTTCCTTGCCGCTGCCCGACTCCCCCCCTATGTAAACAGGTGCCTGGCTGCGCGCCACCTTCTCGATCATGGCACGCGCCTGGCGAATGGCCTGCGACTCCCCGAGCAGCATGCCGCCCGCCGTTTCGGCCCGGGCCGCGTCCGCCCTGGGCAGATTGAGCACTGACTTCACCAGTGCGCGCAATTGCTCCAGTGAAACAGGTTTCGGCAGATAGTCGAAAGCGCCCGCCTTGAGCGCGGAGACAGCATTTTCCATGCTGCCGTGGGCGGTAATCACCGCCACTGGCAAATCCCGGCACTGCTCGCTGATAAACCGCACCAGTTCCAGGCCGTCGCCGTCGGGCAGGCGCATGTCGGTCAGGCAAAGTTGGTAGGCATTCGCCGCGAGCAACTGGCGCGCCTCCACAACGTTTGCCGCGCAGTCGGCATCCAGCCCCATGCGCGTCAGAGTCATGTCGAGCAATTCGCGGATGTCGTCCTCATCGTCGACGACAAGTACCCGCCCTAGTCCCGCTGGTCCCCTACGTTCCTGTTTTCCTGCCACTGCTGGTTTCTCCCGATTATGCGGAAATGCGCACCCGGCGCATTGTCGATCCACTCAAGCTCCGCATCGTTGGCCTCGCAAAGTTCACGGGCGATATACAGGCCGAGCCCCGTCCCCTTGCCATGGGTGGTGAAGAACGGCTCGAAGATCTTGCCCTGCGCTTCCTCGTCGATCCCGGCACCGTCGTCAATGATATGCAATTCGGTGCGCCCTGAGGTCGCCATATTGCGCACCTCGATCCTGATCGCACCCGACCCACCGCTGCAATAGCGCAGCGCATTGGACAACAGATTCCACAGCACCTGGTTGAGGTGGGTGCGGTCAAAGAGCAGCACGGTGTCGGCTTCGACCGCCAGCGCAAAGACGGTCGGATCGATCCGCTCATGCATCGCCATCTCTTCGAGGCAGCTTTCTAGGAAGCCGGTTAGCCGTACCGGCTCCTGCGAGGTGCGGTCGCGCCTGCCCAGTTCCAGCACATCCCGCACCAGGCGTTCCAGCCGCTGGGCGTTGTCGTTGATGATGCGCGATAGTCGCGCCTGTCCCTCGATCCGTTTTTCCTCGCGCAGCAGTTCGGCGGCATGGCTGATGGCGGAGAGCGGGTTGCGGATCTCGTGTGCGATGTTCGCCGTCAGCCTGCCAAGCGCGGCCAGCTTGATCTGCTGCGCCTGCTGCTGGATGCGGCCCATGTCCTCGATATAGATCAGGACATCGCCGCTCTCACCGGCGAGGACGAAGCGCGCACGCAGCAACGCACCGCTACCCGGCACACGCAACGACGCTATCCGTTCGCGCGCATCACCCTTGTAAATGCGGTACTGCTCGGCCAATACGACCGAGAAAGAGGCCAGATCCGGCTGCACCGGGGCGCGCACGCGCAGCAGCATCTCGGCTTGTGGATTCCATTGCCGTACCTTCTCCTTCAAATCCACCACCATCACGCCATCCTGCATGTCGCGGATCACCCGTTCGCTGACGGACAGCTGGTTCGCCAGGTCGATGCCACGCTGGCGCGCCAACTGCTCGTTGGCGATAACGCGCCGCGCTAGCAGGCGAGCGGAAACCGCCGTAGCAAAAAAGCCGATGCAAAGAATACCGGCCTGCACGAAATCGGCCGGGTCGGCGCCAAATTCGATCACGCGCAGGCCCTGCTCGATCAGGACGGCAAGCGTAGCCAGTGCCGCGAAGAACAACGTCAGCCGTCCCTGGCCGACCAGGCCTGCGCCCGCCAGCACCACCAGCAGCATCACCGCCAATCCGCTTTTTTCGCCGCCGCTGGCATACATCAGCAGGGCGATCGCCAGGATGTCGGCCGTCACCTGCAGGGTCAGCAGCGTATTAAAGCCTAGGCGTAGCCGCGTCTGCGCGCCAAAGAAAAAGATGGCCAGCAACCAGTAAGCCAGCCCGGTCCATACGAACTGGCTCAGACTCTGCGAGCCGAGGCCGCTCGTGCGCGGATAGAACGCCACGGCGAGCAGGAACACGCTCGCCACGATCAGGCGATAGATATTGAAATAGTGGAGCGAGGTCCAGACCGAGACCGGTCGTCCGGCCGTATAGGCCGCTTCGGGCTGCCCCTCGGTCATGCGGCGCCGAGGCGGCGGTGCTCTTCGCTGCAGAAGCGACGGCCGTCGTCCTCGACCGCCTCGCTCTCGGGAAGATGCACGCCGCAGCGTGCGCAGGCCACCATGCGTTCGGATGACAGCGGGCCGTCCGCATTGCGCTCGCGACGCACGGCCGCACGCTGAAATCCCTTGAATACAAGATAGGCGAGGAACCCGAGAACGAGCAGCAGGATCAGTTTGGACATGCCTGGCTCCGTCGCCGCCCACAGCCGCGGGCGTTGTTAGGATTGGTCGGGGTGAGAGGATTTGAACCTCCGACTCCTGCGTCCCGAACGCAGTACTCTACCAGGCTGAGCTACACCCCGACGACTTCAGCTGGGCGCAATCAACTGGCGCCCGCCAAAACGAAGTTTCAGTGAAGGCTAATGCCCGCGCCAGCAGGCGTTACGCCGGAACTAAAACGAATACAGCCGCGAGCGCGCCTTCCGGTCAGAAGTCACGTGCGACTGCAAACGGCGCCAATTGTACCAGAGAATCCCTGTATGTCGACGCTGGCAGCATCGCCACGGCTTCCAGCGCAAGCCGCGCCTCAGCCTCCGCATGGCGGCGTGTTTCATCCAGCGCACCGGTAGCGCGAATCGCCGCGAGCACCCCCGGCAACGCCTCGCGTCCGCCCTCTTCGATGGCGTGGCGCACGCAGGCAGATTGCGCAGCGTTGCCCTGCCTCATGGCATGAATGAGCGGCAGCGTCGGCTTGCCCTCGGCCAGATCGTCGCCCAGGTGTTTGCCTGTGGCCGCCTCGTCGCCGGAATAATCAAGCACATCGTCGACCAACTGGAAAGCCGTGCCCAGATGCATGCCGTAGCGCGCCATGCCCTCTTCGATTTCCGCCGATGCACCGGAGAGAATGGCGCCCAGCCGCGCAGCCGCCTCGAACAGCTTGGCCGTCTTGTAGCGGATCACCTGCAGGTACTGCGAGACGTCGATGTCCGCGTTATGGCAGTTGAGGAGCTGCAGCACTTCGCCCTCGGCGATGGTGTTGGTGGCATCGGCGAGCACCTGCTGGATGCGCATGCTGCCCACCGAGACCATCATCTGGAAGGCGCGTGAATAAAGAAAGTCGCCTACCAGCACCGAGGCTGCGTTGCCGAAGAGGGCATTGGCGGTGCGGTTGCCACGGCGCAGGTCGGACTCGTCCACCACGTCGTCGTGCAGCAATGTGGCGGTATGAATGAACTCCACCACCGCTGCCAGTTCCCGGTGATGGCTACCACGGTAGCCGAGCGCACCCGCCGAGAACAGCACCAGGGCCGGGCGCAGCCGCTTGCCGCCGGCGCCGATGATGTATTCGGCGACCTGGCGGATCAGCACCACTTCGGAATGCAGCCGCTCGCGGATGACGCCATCCACCGCCTGCATGTCCGCAGCGATCGGCGCGTATAGGGCTTCGAGGCTCAAGGTGCGGCTTCCGACGTGATTTCCGGCAAATGCGGCATGGTAGGAAGCGGATTTTAGCCCGTCCGGGGGGCTTTGACTGGAATCAATCGCTTAAGTATAATGCGCGGTTCTGTTGCAAGACGAATTCAAACTACGGAGTAGTCCATCATGTATGCGGTCATAAAAACCGGCGGCAAGCAATATCGCGTCGCAGCCGGCGAAAAACTGAAAATAGAACAGATACCGGCAGAAGTGGGCGCTGAAATCACCCTCGACCAGGTTCTCATGGTCGGCGATGGCGAGTCGGTGAAGGTCGGCGCGCCGCTGGTGCAAGGCGCTTCTGTCAAGGCAACGGTCCTCGCCCAGGGTCGGCATCCGAAAGTGAAAATCTTCAAGATGCGTCGGCGCAAGCATTACCAGAAGCACCAGGGCCACCGCCAGAACTACACGGAGATCCAGATCTCCGACATCGCGGCCTAAAGGAGCAGACACATGGCACACAAAAAAGCAGGCGGCAGTTCGCGCAACGGCCGCGACTCACAATCCAAGCGCCTCGGCGTGAAGCGCTATGGCGGTCAGTTGATCAACGCCGGCAGCATCATCGTGCGCCAGCGCGGCACCCAGTTCCACGCCGGCGACAACGTCGGCATGGGCCGCGACCACACGCTGTTCGCCAAGGTCACCGGCACGGTCGAATTCGCCGTCAAGGGCGCCGAGAAGCGCAAGACGGTGAACATCGTCCCGGCCGCCTGAGCAACCCGGTCACCGCGACAAAAGCCCTGCCGTCGCGGCAGGGCTTTTTTCATTTATACAACACATGAAATTCTTTGACGAAGCGAAAATCGAAGTCATTGCCGGCGACGGCGCGGGAATACGCTTGCCGCCGTTGTTGATTGAGTACGCCCTACCCATATGAAATTCTTCGACGAAGCCAAGATCGAGGTCATTGCCGGCGACGGCGGCAATGGCGCGGCCACGTTCCGGCGCGAAAAATACGTGCCGAAGGGCGGCCCGTCGGGCGGCGACGGCGGCCGTGGCGGCAGCATCTGGGCCATTGCCGAGCGCAACCTCAATACGCTCATCGACTTCCGCTATACGCGCATCTTCCGCGCCGAGCGCGGCGAGAACGGCATGAGCGCCGACTGCTACGGCCGCGGCGGCGAAGACAAGGTCCTGCGCATGCCGGTCGGCACCGTCATCAGCGACCTCGAAACCGGCGAGTTGATCGCCGACCTGGATCACGATGGCAAGAAGACCCTCATCGCCCAGGGCGGCCAGGGCGGCCTCGGCAACATCCACTTCAAGTCGAGCATCAACCGCGCGCCCAGGCAATGCACGCCGGGCACGCCGGGTGAGCGGCGCGATCTCAAGCTGGAACTCAAGGTGCTGGCCGACGTCGGTCTGCTCGGCCTGCCCAACGCCGGCAAGTCCACCTTCATCCGCGCCGTGTCTTCGGCCAAGCCTAAAGTCGCCGACTACCCTTTCACCACCCTCCACCCGAACCTTGGCGTGGTGCGCGTAGATGACGGCCGCAGCTTCGTCGTCGCCGACATCCCCGGCCTCATCGAGGGCGCGGCGGAAGGTGCCGGCCTCGGCCACCAGTTCCTGCGCCACCTGCAGCGCACCCACTTGCTGCTGCACATCGTCGACGTCGCACCGTTCGACCCTGACGCCGACCCGGTGCGCGACGCCCACGCCATCCTCGACGAACTGAAAAAGTACGATGCAGCGCTCCATGACAAGCCGCGCTGGCTGGTCGCCAACAAGATCGACCTGCTGCCGGAAGACGAACGCGAGGCACGCCTCGCCGCACTGATCGCGGGCTATGGCCCGGTCGAGCGCCACTTCGCCATCTCCGCCATCAACGGCGGCGGCTGCCGGGAACTGACTTTCGCTATCATGGCGCACATAGAAAGCCACAAAGCGGAAGCGGACATGCAAATCGGGATGCAGGCCGATGAGACCGAAGATTAGCCAGGCGCGCCGCCTTGTCGTCAAGGTCGGCAGCGCACTCGTCACCAACAATGGCGCCGGGCTGGCCATCGAGTTCCTTGCCGAACTGGCGCGGCAGATCACCCAACTGCGCGAAAGCGGCCATGAAGTGTTGCTGGTGTCCAGCGGCGCCATCGCCGCCGGCATGCAGCGCCTCGGCTGGGCGAATCGGCCCCACGCCATGCACGAACTGCAGGCCGCCGCGGCCGTCGGCCAGATGGGCCTGGTGCAGGCCTACGAGACCTGTTTTACGCAGTACGGCCTGAAAACCGCGCAGATCCTGCTCACCCACGAAGACCTCGCCGACCGCTTGCGCTACCTCAATGCCCGTTCGACGCTCACCACCCTGCTCGGCCTCGGCGTCGTCCCCATCATCAACGAGAACGATACCGTCGTCACCGACGAGATCAGGTTCGGCGACAACGACACCCTGGGCGCACTGGTCGCCAACCTGGTCGAGGCGGAGGTTTTGCTCATTCTCACCGATCAGGCCGGCCTGTACACCGCCGACCCGCGCAAGGACTCAACGGCGACGCTGATCACAGAGCATCGCGCCGACGACCCGGCACTGGAAGCCATGGCCGGCGGCGCCGGTTCGCGCATAGGCAAGGGTGGCATGCTCACCAAGGTACGTGCTGCGCAGCGGGCCGCACGCAGCGGCGCCCATACCCTCATCGCCAGCGGCCGCGAGGCCGACGTGCTGCCGCGCCTGGCGCTGGGCGAGGCGCTCGGCACCCTGTTGCTTGCCGGCGCCACGCCGCTGGTGGCGCGCAAGCAATGGCTGGCCGACCACCTGCAACTGGCCGGTAGCCTCATTCTCGACGAGGGCGCAGTGAAGGCCCTGGCTTCAGGCCGCAGCCTGCTGCCCATCGGCGTCACCGCCGTGGAGGGGGATTTCGAGCGCGGCGAGGCGGTCGCCTGCCGCACTGCCGACGGCCGCGAGATTGCCCGCGGCCTAGTGAATTACTCCAGCCCGGAAGCGCGCCGCATCATGCGCAAGCCCAGCGGCGAGATCGAGGCAATTCTCGGCTATATCGAAGAGGCAGAACTCATCCACCGCGACAATCTGGTATTGCTCTAGAACCACAATCGCGCTTATTCGAAAGATGAAGTCGTCGAGAATATCGACGATAACGCGAAGAGCGCGACCCATCCGCTCCCGCGGCAGAGGCCGTTCGACTCATCGCTGCACAGACACTAGAGCACTGCGGCGACCCGGTGAAATTCTGTTTCGCCGTGCTGCGGGGACTGACTTTAGCGACGGCGGGGAAGAGTGCCGAGGGGTATCGTGAAATCAATCCGAATACAGCCCCTTTTCCCCTACCCCCTTATTCACCACTGACGGCGGAATTGCCGGAACCACCGTTGTATCCACCCACGGCAGCGCAGCCGCCTAGCAAGACCGCCAGTACCAGCAAAGTTGCGGCAAGCCCTCTGGAAATATCTCGCATCACGCCTCCTCCTTGTCAGTCCGCGCCAGAGAACACCGGCACTATCTTCAACTTAGCACATGGGTGCTGCATGGCAAGGCGGAAAATCGGAGACAAAAAAAACGGCCGCCCGAAGGCGGCCGTTCGATACTGCTAACTGACTCGGAGAGTCGATTAGAAGTTGTGCGCCATGCCGAAGTAGATCTGGCGGGCATCTTCGCCAGGTGCCGTCAGCAGGGCGCCGCCCTGAGCAGCACGGGCGAACATGTCATACATGCCAGCGTTGCTGTTGTTGACCTTGGTGTAGTAGACACCGGCCGAGGTGCGCTTGGAGAGCGCGTAGTCGTAACCAATCGACCACTCGTTGCCACTGCTGTTGCCGGCCGTGTTGCTGGCATCGTTCGCCTTGGCATATTCGAAATACACCTTGTGCGCGCCGAAGGCATAGTTGATCGGAATGCTCCAAGCAGTACGGCGCGAAGTTGCGGCACCGAAATCAACGCTGCTACGGTCATAGCTCAGGCCAACGCTCAGGCCCATGCCAAACATATAGCTGCCCCAGAGCTTGGTGCTGCGCTGGTCGCCAGCACCGAGTGCGGCACCTTCGGCATCAGCATTCCAGTAGCTCAGGCCGGCCTTCCACGGGCCGTTGCCATAACGCACGGCACCGGTCCAGGCACTGCCGTCGCCGGGGTCGCCGGGGGCGCGGTTGGTGACGCCTTCGGCGCCGAACGGGGCGGTCGAATAACCGAGACGGGCAGTGAAGCCGTTCCAGTTCGGGCTGTCCCACATGAACAGGTTGGTGGTACGCGTACCATTGGCGACCACCGTGCCATTAACTTGATCCATCAAGCCGAAGCCGACGATGCTCGTCAGGGAACCCGCGCGCTGAGCTGCGTTGGTGCCGCCCACGGCTTCGTTGTAGTGAACATCCCAACGGCCCATGGTGAATTTGCCCCAGCCGCCCATCAGGCCCAGGCCGGTGTTGCCGGTCATGCCGATGGCGCCCGTGTCGTTGCCATAGCGCATGTCCATCTGCGCCCAGGCTTTCAGGCCACCGCCAAGATCTTCATTGACATTGAAAATGATGCGCGAGGACTGGTCGGTCAGCGCCGAATACGTGTCGTAGCCGGTGCCGGGGCCGCTCAGTTTGTAGTTTTCGTAACCAGCCACTGCACGGCCGGAAATCGTGACGTTGGTCTGCGCCATGACCGGCGCGGCGATCAGGCCGGCGACTGCTGCAGCGATGAGTTTCTTTTGCATTTGGTGAATCTCCTCTTTATTTGAGAGTTTGGTGGTTTGTGCTGGCGCCATGTGCACATCCGTACTGCGCCAACCCTTCCCGCCTGCCATGCTTCCCTTGAATCTGAGAAGTTGATGCATTCTGCCCGCGCGGACTTCCGTGGGGCAAGGGAAAGGGCGTTTTTCAGAGGCGGCGGGGCTGGTTCTGTTGGTTTTTTGCAACAACCCGGAAATCTCGGGGTTCATGGCCTGAAGGGCACTTCACTCTAAATTGCCATTCCCGCTTGAACCCACAAGGTCACAGTAGCAGAACTTTGAGTAATGGCAGGGCTTGCGCCGTGGTCTCGTTGTGACTACAATTGAAATTCAAGAACCCCCTAGGGAGAAACTCATCATGAGCACCGCCGACACCTACGTTCGCGCCCGCATTGATACCGCCACCAAGGAACGCGCTGCCGATGCGCTGGAGGCGATGGGCTTGTCCATTTCTGACGCCATCCGCTTGCTGATGCTGCGCGTAGCAGACGAGCGCCGCTTGCCATTCGAGGTCAAGGTACCGAACGCGACCACCCGCAAGGCCATTGCTGAGCTTGAAGCCGGAAAGGGCAAGCGCTTTGCCGGCATTGAGGCACTAATGGCTGACTTGCATGCGGACGATTGACCGCTCAACGGCATTCAAGCGAGATTACAAGCGCGAGGCGAAAGGTCAGCACCGGACAACACTCGATGCTGACCTGGTCCCGGTCTTGGCGGCTCTGGCGAACGGCCAGCCGTTGGAACCAAAACACCGCGACCATGATTTGAGCGGCGATTGGGCTGGCTACCGTGAGTGCCACGTCAAGCCCGATTTACTGCTGATCTACCGCAAATCGGACAGCGACACCCTGCGGCTGGCCCGTCTTGGCTCTCATAGCGAGCTTTTCGGCTGAGAAGGATATTCCATCAAACCGGGCTAGCTCAGACCACGGTTTCCAGATGCGGCAGGATTCCTTCATGCCTTATTTCATGTAATATGGCATGAACTGAATAACCAAAGGAAATGCCATGCGAAATTCGTCTCAGCCCGCGCGGGAAAGCGTCAGCCGTTACCGCGACAAAATGCGCGCTCAGGGATTCAGGCCGATCCAGATTTGGGTACCGGATACCCGCTCACCGAAATTTGCCGAGGAATGCCGGCGTCAATCCCTCCTGGTGGCGAACGACGCGGCCGAACAGACCATCCTCGACGAACTGGATGCCACCCTCAGGGATATCGAGGATTGGAAATGAGGCGCGGCGACTTGGTGGCGGTCGCACTGCAGGGCGACCTTGGCAAGCCACGGCCGGCGCTGGTGATTCAATCCGATCTCTTCAACGAAACGCACCCGAGCGTGACGCTGGCGCCGCTGACTGGAGAAATCCGCAGCGCCCCGCTGTTCCGCATTACCGTCGAACCTTCCGCCGCAAACGGCTTGCGCGAGGTATCGCAAGTGATGGTAGACAAGATCGTATCCGTCAGGCGCGACAAACTGGGCCAGGCTTTCGGACGCCTTGAGGACGAGACGGTCCTGCGCGTGAGCCGCGCTTTGGCTGTCTGGATGGGATTGGCGTAGCTGAAACCGAGGACAAGCCACGCGGTAGCTGGCACCACGCCCGCATGAGTTCAACTGCGTAATTGCTACCCATCAGCTACCCATCAATCAGGCCGTGCGCTGCGACTCACGCTACTCAATGGGATGGTCTCTGTCATGACGAATCCCCCTGTTCGAACAGCCGAGCCAGTTCCGCACCCGGGTCGGGCGCACGCATGAAGGCCTCGCCGACGAGGAAGACATTCACGCCATGGCCGCGCATGAGGGTGACGTCGGCAGGCGCCAGGATGCCCGACTCGGTGACGACGATGCGATCGGCAGAGATGCGTGCCAGCAGATCGAGGGTCGTCTGTAGCGAGACTGCAAAGGTGCGCAGGTTGCGGTTGTTGATGCCGATGAGCGGGGTTTTGAGCGCTAGGGCGAGGTCGAGTTCGGCGTCGTCGTGCGCCTCGACCAGTACGGCCATGCCGAATTCGTGGGCGAGGGTTTCGAGTTCGCGCATTTGAGCGACTGCCCCCCTCACCCCTGCCCTCTCCCCGAGGGGAGAGGGGGTGATTGTTGCTCCCTCTCCCCCGCGGGGGAGAGGGTTGGGGTGAGGGGGGAGGAAGGCCGCGACGATAAGCAGGATACAGTCAGCCCCCATCGCACGCGCCTCGACCACCTGGTAGGCGTCGATGATGAAATCCTTGCGCAGCACCGGCAACGCGCAGGCTGCGCGTGCTTCGACGAGGTATTCCGGCGCGCCCTGGAAGAACTGCCGGTCTGTCAGCACCGACAGGCAGGTAGCACCATGGGCCGCATAGGACGCGGCGATCTCGCCGGGGCGGAAATCGGCGCGGATGACGCCCTTGGAGGGGCTGGCCTTCTTGATCTCGGCAATGACCGCCGCGCATTTCGCCGTGTTGCCGAGGCTGACTTTCGTGCCGATTTTTTTACGAATCGCGCCGACGAAGTCGCGCGGCAGCGACTGCGCATCGGCCTCGGCGCGCAGGGCGGCGAGCGGCTTTTTTGCCTGCGCGGCGGCGATTTCCTCGTGCTTTACCGCGAGAATTTTCTGCAGGATGTCGGACATAGGGAGCCTTAACCGCTTTTGACACAGAGAACACAGAGGCACAGAGAGCACAGAGAACATCCAGAGAAAGTTCTTCTCTGTGTCCTCTGTGCCTCTGTGCCCTCCGTGTTGAAAGAGTTTCTCAAGTAAACCGCCGCGTGTAATTGACGAACGCGTCGAGCTTGGCGCGCGCCGCGCCGCTGGCGATGGCCTCTCGCGCGCGAACGATGCCGTCGGCGACCGAATCGGCGACGTTCGCCGCATAGAGCGCCGCGCCGGCGTTCAGGGTGACGATCTCGCGCGGCGTGCCGGGCGTGTTGGCGAGCGCCTCCAGCACCATTTCCTTCGACTCGGTGGCGTCGGCGACGCGCAGGCCACGGTTGGAGACCATCTGCAGGCCATAGTCCTCGGGGTGGATTTCGTACTCGGTGATCTTGCCGTCCTTGAGTTCGCCGACCAGAGTCGCCGCGCCAAGCGAAATCTCGTCCATGCCGTCCTTGCCCCACACCACCAGGACGTGGTCGGCGCCCAGTTCGCGCATGACGCGCACCTGGATGCCGACGAGGTCGGGATGAAACACGCCCATCAGGGTGTTCGGTGCGCCGGCCGGATTGGTCAGCGGGCCGAGGATGTTGAAGATGGTGCGCACGCCCATTTCGCGTCGTACCGGGGCGACGTTCTTCATGGCCGGGTGATGGTTGGGGGCGAACATGAAGCCGATGCCGGTGGCCTGGATGCACTCGGCTACCTGCGGCGCGGCCAGGTCGATCTTCGCGCCGAGCGCCTCCAGCACGTCGGCTGAGCCGGACTTCGACGAGACGCCGCGGTTGCCGTGCTTGGCGACGGTGGCGCCCGCTGCGGCGGCGACGAAAGCCGAGGCGGTGGAGATGTTGAAGGTGTGGGACGCATCGCCGCCGGTGCCGACGACATCGACGAAGTGGGGGTTGTGGGGCGTGTCGACGCGAGTGCACAGGTCGCGCATCACTTTGGCGGCAGCAGAAATCTCGCCGATGGTTTCCTTCTTCACGCGCAGACCGGTGAGGATGGCGGCGACCATCAGCGGCGTGATCTCGCCGCCCATGATCTGGCGCATGAGATGCAGCATCTCGTCATGAAAGATCTCGCGGTGTTCGATGGTGCGCTGCAGGGCTTCCTGTGGGGTGATCATGATTTTGACTCCCTAATAAAAGCAACCTCTTTCAACACAGAGGACACGGGGACACAGAGGGCACAGAGAAGAACATTGAATAAAACCGTTTCTCTCTCTGTGTTCTCTGTGCCTCTGTGCTCTCTGTGTTGAAAGAGGTCAAGGTTCATGTCTCTAAAAAAGTCTTCAACAGTCGGTGGCCGTGCTCGCTGCGGATGGATTCGGGGTGGAACTGCACGCCTTCCACAGCGAATTCGCGATGGCGCACGCCCATGATCTCGCCGTCGTCGGTCCACGCCGTCACTTCAAGGCAATCCGGCAGCGAGGCACGCTCGATGGCGAGCGAGTGGTAGCGCGTGGCGGTGAAGGGATTCGGCAGGTCGCGGAAAACGCCGGCGCCGGCATGCTGCACCAATGATGTCTTGCCGTGCATGAGTTGGCGGGCATGCACGACCTTGCCGCCGAAAGCGGCGCCGATGCATTGGTGGCCGAGGCAGACGCCCAGCAACGGAACCTTGCCGGCAAACGCCCGGATCACCGCCACCGAGATGCCGGCCTCGGCGGGCGAACAGGGACCGGGGGAGACGACGATGCGATCGGGCTTGAGCGCGACAATGCCCTCAACCGAAATTTCGTCATTGCGGAAGACGCGCACCTCCTCATCCAGCTCGCCGAAATACTGCACCAGGTTGTAGGTGAAGGAGTCGTAGTTGTCGATCATCAGGAGCATGGGGGGAACCTCTTTAAACACAGAGGACACGGAGGCACAGAGATCACAGAGAAAAATCTAGTATCCATTTACCACCCGTTTGACCCCGTTCTTGAGCGCCGAGACGTTGAAATTGATGAGCAACCCATGCCGCTTGCCGGTCAAGCGCAAATAGGTCAATAGCTGGGCTTCGTGCAAAGGCGCAAGCTGTTCGACTGCCTTGATCTCGACCAGCAGCAACCCGCTCACGAGAATGTCGATGCGAAATCCGTCCCCAAGGTTCGCACCTTTGTACTGAAGCGGGACCGGCACCTGGCGAAGAACGTCGAGCCCGAGCAGCCGGAGCTCTCGCTCCAGCGCCAGCTCATAGGCCGACTCAAGCAGCCCCGGGCCCAGAACCCGATGCACTTCAATCGCGGCGCCAATCACCTGACCGGAAAGGACATTGTCTTCCATCTCTGTGTTCTCTGTACCTCTGTGCCCTCTGTGTTGAATGCGGTTCAATCCAAGCGCGTATCGAGGCCCGACTCGGCCATTTCGGCGGCGCGCAGTTGGGCGCGGGCCTTGCTCTGCGTCTCCTGCCATTCCGCGGCCGGGTCGGAATCGGCGACGATGCCGGCGCCGGCTTGGACGTGGATGTGGCCGTCCTTGACGACGGCGGTGCGGATGGCGATGGCGAGGTCCATGTCGCCGTGGAAGCCGAGGTAGCCGACGGCGCCGGCGTAGAGGCCGCGCTTGACCGGCTCCAGCTCGTCAATGACCTCCATCGCCCGCACTTTGGGCGCACCGGACACCGTGCCGGCGGGGAAGGTGGCGCGCAGCACCGCTAGCGCATCCAGCTCGGGCTTCAGCCTGCCTTCGACGCTGGAGACGATGTGCATCACGTGCGAGTAGCGCTCGATGACGAACTGCTCGGTCACCTTGACGCTGCCGGTCTGCGCCACGCGGCCGACGTCGTTGCGGCCGAGGTCGAGCAGCATGAGGTGCTCGGCGCGTTCCTTTTCGTCGGTGAGCAGTTCGGCGGCGAGGGCCTCGTCTTCCTCGACCGTCTTGCCGCGCCGACGCGTGCCGGCGATCGGCCGCAGGGTGACGCTGCCGTCCTCCAGGCGAACGAGGATCTCCGGCGAGGCGCCGACGACGTGGAAGTCCTCGAAGTCGAAGTAGAACATGTAGGGCGAGGGATTGAGGGTGCGCAGCGCGCGGTAGAGCGCCAGCGGCGTGGCGGCGAAGGGTTTCGACATGCGCTGCGAGAGCACCACCTGCATGATGTCGCCGTCGACGATGTATTGCTTGGCGCGCGCCACGGCCTGCTTGAAGGGTTCCTCGCCGAATGAAGAGACAGCCGCCTGCGACGCAACGGGCTGTTCGGGGGGAATGGCCACGGGTTCACGCAGCCGCACCAGCAGTTCCTTCAGCCGCGTCTGGGCGCGCTTGAAGGCGCCGGGCACGCCGGGCTCGGCATACACCACCAGGGTCAGCTTGCCGGAGAGGTTGTCGACAACGGCAATTTCCTCGGAGAGGAGCAGCAGCACGTCGGGCGTGCCGAGCGCGTCGGGCTTTTGCGTCTTTGCCAGCTTCGGCTCGATGTAGTGCACGGTGTCGTAGCCGAAGCAGCCGACGAGGCCGCCGCAGAAGCGCGGCAGGCCGGCGCGCGGCGCGAGCCGGAAGCGCGCCATGTACTCGCCGACGAAGGCGAGCGGATCACAATCGTCGCGCCGCTCGGCGATGCGGTGGCCGGTGAGCACCATGACGTCGCGGCCATAGGCGGCGATGCGCGTCGGCGCGGACAGGCCGATGAAGGAATAGCGGCCGAAGCGCTCGCCACCTTGCACGGACTCGAGCAGGTAGGTATAGGCGCCACTGTTACCAGTGGCCAGCTTGAGGTAGATCGAAAGGGGGGTATCGAGGTCGGCGAAGGTTTCCAGGGTCACCGGAATACGGTTATAGCCCTGCGCGGCCAACGCGTTGAATGCGGCTTCGGTCATCATGACTCCACTACTTGAAACTCGGGAAAAACACGGGCGCAAACTACACAAAAGCGCCCGCCGCTTGCGACGTTCAGTCAGGCAAGCGACGCCAGGGCCAGGCCTCCCCGCCTACGGCGTCCCCCAAGGGGATTTCCTTCGGGGCAAATTTCCTCACGCGTTTCAAGTTCATGTAGATCACAATGCCAGTATTACCCGTCATTCCCGCGAAAGCGGGAATCCAGCCTTCGATTCGTATTGTGAATTCCCGCTTTCGCGGGAATGACAACTCATTGGCACCCGGCCTGAATGGCCAACCTGGCTACCTCCTCGAGGGTGCCCACTATAGCATCGGCACCGAGATCGCGCACATCCTCGCCTTCGCTGTAGCCATAGGGCACGCAGACCACCGGGCAACCCGCCGCGCGCGCGCCGGCGACATCGTTGCGCGAATCGCCGATGACCAGCGCCTCAGCGGGGGCGATGCCGAAGCGTTCGCAGAGGTGCAGGAAAGGCAGCGGGTGCGGCTTCTTTTCCGCCAGGGTGTCGCCGCTCACCGTCATGTCGAGGAGTGCGGACAGGCCGGTGGTTTCGAGCAGGGGGCCGGTAAAGGCGGCGGCCTTGTTGGTGACGCAAGCGGTCTTCAGGCCGGCGGCGCGCATGGCTTCAAGGCCCTCAATCACACCGGGGTAGATGCGCGTGTTGCGGCCATTGACGGCGGCGTAATGGCGCTTGAAAACGGCCAGCGCTTCGAGGGCATCCGGCGCATTCGATTCGCCCGGATAGCCGAGGCAGCGGCCAACGAGGTTTGGGATTCCCTTGCCGACGAATTCGCGGATGGTGTCGACCGGCAAAGTCAGCCGCCCCAACTCGGCGAGCATGGCGTTGGCCGCGTCGGCGAGATCGGGAACGGTGTCGAGCAGTGTGCCGTCGAGGTCGATGAGGACTGCGCGTATCGGCAAGGCCATCAAACCTTCGCCAGTTCGGCGCGCAGGGAGGCGATGATGGTGTTGTAGCGCTGCGGGTCGCCGTCCTTGCCGGCGCCGAAAACGGCGGAGCCGGCGACGAAGGTGTCAACGCCGGCCTGTGCCACCTCACAGATGTTGGCCGGGCCAACGCCACCGTCGATCTCCAGGCTGACGTCGAGGCCACGCGCCTCGATCATCTGGCGCACCTTGCGCGCCTTGTCGAGGACGTAGGGAATGAATTTCTGGCCGCCGAAGCCGGGGTTCACCGACATCAGCAGCACCATGTCGAGCTTGTCGAGCGTCCATTCCAGCACGTCGAGCGGCGTCGCCGGGTTGAACACCAAGCCAGGCTTGCAGCCGGATTCGCGGATCAGGCCGATGGTGCGGTCGATGTGCTCGGAAGCCTCCGGGTGGAAGGTGATGTAGGTGGCACCCGCCTTGGCGAAGTCGGGAATGATGCGGTCCACCGGCTTCACCATCAAGTGTACGTCGATGGGCGCGGTGACGCCGTGCTTGCGCAGGGCCTCGCAGACCAGCGGGCCGATGGTCAGGTTCGGCACGTAATGATTATCCATGACGTCGAAGTGCACGATGTCGGCGCCGGACTTAAGGACATTGTCCACCTCCTCGCCCAACTTGGCGAAGTTGGCGGAGAGGATGCTCGGTGCAATGCGGTAGGTCATGGCGATTCCCCCTATGATGATTCTGATTTTAAACGCAATCGAACCCATCGCCGGCTAAAAGAAATTATGGCCCCCATAAGCCGGCTTCTCCCCCACGCCCCTATAATGGCCGCATGGCGGAAAGCATTAAATACGAGATCCGCGTCACGGCGGAAACCCAGTACCTGGCCGACCAGTCGGACCCGCAGGACGGGCGCTATGTCTTCGCCTACAACATCACCATCCGCAACACCGGCACCATCGCGGCGCAGCTGATTTCACGTCACTGGGTCATCACGGATGCCGAGTCGCACGTGCAGGAAGTGCGCGGCCTCGGCGTGGTCGGCCACCAGCCCCTACTCAAGCCCGACGAGAGTTTCGAATACACCAGCGGCTGTGTCCTCACCACGCCTGTCGGCACCATGCGCGGCAGCTTCCAGATGACGGCGGAGGACGGCGCGCAGTTCGAGGCATCGGTGGCGGAGTTCACCCTCGCCATGCCGCGCGTGCTGCATTGACTGATCAAGCCTGACTAATATGACCGACCCCCACGCTCACTTCGTTCGCTGCCCCCCGAGGGGGCGCTCAGCGCCCTTCGGGCGGCCGGGCGGGTGCCGAGGGGCAATGTTCAACTGCGGTAATCCGCGTTGATCTTCACGTAGTCGTAGGAAAAGTCGCAGGTCCACACGGTAGCCTGCGCATCGCCGCGGGCGAGATCGATGCGCACCGTGATCTCCTCCTGTTTCATCACCCGCGCGCCCTCCCCCTCGCGATAGCTCGCCGCAGGCCCGCCGTTTTCGGCCACCAGTACCTCATCAAGCCAGAGCTTCAAGCGCGCGACGTCGAGGTCGGCAATGCCGGCGTTGCCGATGGCGGCGAGGATGCGGCCGAGGTTGGGATCGGAAGCGAAGAAGGCGGTCTTCACCAGCGGCGAATGGCCGATGGCGTAGCCGACGGCCTTGCATTCGGCGATGTCGCGGCCGCCCTGAACGGCGACGGTAATGAACTTGGTGGCACCCTCGCCGTCGCGGACGATGGCCTGGGCGAGTTCCGCCGCCACGGCGGTGACGGCTTCCTTCAGCGCAGCATAGCCCTCGGAGGCGACATCGGCGATCGGTGCATTGCCCGCCCGCCCGCTGGCGATGAGCATGAAGGAATCGTTGGTCGAGGTGTCGCCATCCACCGTGATGCAGTTGAAAGAGGCGTCGGCCGCCTCGCGCACGAGTTGTTCCAATACAGGCTGCGCTACCGAGGCATCCGTGGCGACGAAGCCGAGCATGGTGGCCATGTTGGGGCGGATCATGCCGGCGCCTTTGGCGATGCCGGTGATCGTGACCGCCGTACCGCCGAGGCTGACTTTCCGCGAAACCGCCTTGGGCAGGGTGTCGGTGGTCATGATGGCCTCGGCGGCGGCGTCCCAGTTGCTCTCGCGCAAATCAGCCACGCAGGCCGGCAGCCCCGCCACAAGGCGTTCGACGGGCAGCGGCTCCATGATGACGCCGGTGGAAAACGGCAGCACCTGCTGTGGCGCGCAACCGAGCAGCCGCGCCGCGGCGGCGCAGGTGTCGCGCGCCGCCTGCATGCCGGGCGCGCCAGTGCCGGCGTTGGCGATACCGGTGTTGACGACAAGCGCGCGAATGCCGGTGCCTTCCAGGTGCTCGCGGCAGACGATGACCGGCGCGGCGCAAAAGCGGTTCTGCGTAAACACGCCGGCGACGGCGGCCCCTTCGTCGAGGCGGATCAGCAGCAGGTCGCGGCGATTGGCCTTGCGGATGCCGGCCCGGGCAATGCCGAGGGCGACACCCGGGACGGGCAGGAGTTGTGCGGCGACGGGCGGCTTCAGGTTGACGGGCATGATGGGGTCTCGGCGCGGGCGTGCAAACGAAGCGGATGATAATCGATGGCGCAGACTACTGCGGAATGAAGCGCACTGCGCTGCCCGCTCCGTAGCACTCGGCGATGGCAGCCGCATCGATGGCGTTCTTCATCACCGGGCCGGCAATTTCTTCGAGCGGCTGCTGCAGGTACTCGGCGACATCCTTCAGCCGGGCACGGGCACGCTCGCTGTGCCAGCCGTTCTCGGAATCCTCGGCCAGGCGGAAGGCGAGCACTACGGCCTGCTCGCGCGAACGCCTTGGATAGGTGCCCTTGAGGATGCTTTGCAACAGCGGGCTGACGCGCCAGTCGTGCACCATGGCGATGGTGAGTTGGTTCAGGCGGAAACCGAGCAGAGACTGTTCAACCTCGCCTGGTGTGTTCGGATTTTGGCGCAGGGCTGCCTCAAGCTCGTCGCCGGTTTCGCCGGCAAGGCACCAGAAAGCCATCTCGCCGAAGCGATAGAGCAAGGCGGCGATGAAGGCTTCCTCCGGCTGCACGTCATGCCTTCTCGAGGCCAGCCAACGCGCCTGTGTGGCAGCATGGCAGGCCCGCCCCATCTCGCGCAACACCCGCTCCCGCACCGGCCCACGCAGCAAGGCGTCCACGAAGGCGACCGAGAGGGCAACCTGCCGCACCATATTGAAGCCGAGCATCAGGACGGCCCGGCTGATGGTGGTGATCTGGGTGCCCGAAGTGTTGAAGATGACGCTGTTGGCAATGCGCAGCAGCTTGGCCGTCATGCCGGGATCGCAGAGGATGGCATCAGCCAGCTGGGATACTGCCGCCTTGTCATTGTCGGTCAGTGCGCGGATCTGTTCGGCCGTGCGGCCGAAGATGGGCAGTTCCTGATCGCGGATGCGCTCGATCCAGGCATTCAATCGATCATGGGAATGCAAGTCCTGAGTCATGGCGCGCGACCAGGATGCGCCCTAGCTCAGCTTGCCGTGGCAGTGCTTGTATTTCCTGCCTGAACCGCAGGGGCAGGGATCATTGCGGCCGACCTTCTGCCCATGGCGTACGTGGGGCTGGACTGGCCTTTCCGCATCGTCCGGCATGCCCAGGCCCAGCGCCTCGTCGTAGTCGGAATGGTGGTATTGCACGTTCTCCACGGTCTGCTGCGGCTCGCTCGCCTCAATCTGTTCCTGCGAGCGGATCTCGACGGTCATGAGCAGCTGGGTGACTTCATTACGAACCAAGTGCAGCAGGCCCTCGAACAGCTCGAAGGCCTCGCGCTTGTACTCCTGCTTCGGGTTTTTCTGCGCATAGCCGCGCAGATGGATGCCCTGGCGCAGATGGTCCAGCGCCGCCAGATGTTCGCGCCAGTGCGTGTCGAGGCTTTGCAGCATCATGTTGCGCTCGAAGTGGTGGAAGGACTCGGCCCCCACCAGTTCGACCTTGGCGGCGTAGTGGCGGTCCGCCTCATCCAGGATGCGGCGGACGATGGCGTCATCCGTGAGCTCGGGCTCCGCCTTGAGCCACTCGCCGAGCGGCAACTGCAACTGGTACTCGGCGGCCAGGGCGGCTTCGGCAGCGACGATGTCCCACTGCTCTTCGACGCTGTCCGCCGGCACGTAGGTGCGAAAGACGTCGTGCAACACGCCCTGGCGCATGGCCGTGATGGTTTCGGCGATGTCGTCCGTCTCGAGCAGCTCGTTGCGCTGCTGGTAGATCACCTTGCGCTGATCGTTGGAGACGTCGTCGTACTCCAGCAGCTGCTTGCGGATGTCGAAGTTGCGCTGTTCCACCTTGCGTTGCGCCGATTCGAGCGAGCGCGTCACCAGCGGGTGCTCGATGGCCTCGCCCTCGGGCATTTTCAGCCGTACCATGATGGCATTGAGGCGCTCGCCGGCAAAAATGCGCAGCAGCGGATCCTCCAGGGAAAGGTAGAAACGGCTGGAGCCGGGGTCGCCCTGGCGGCCGGCACGACCACGCAGCTGGTTGTCGATGCGCCGCGATTCGTGCCGTTCGGAGCCGATGATGTGCAGGCCGCCGGCCTTCACCGTCTGCGCGTGCAGCGCCTGCCATTCGCCACGCAACTGGGTGCTGCGGGCCTCCTCGTCGGCCTCCGACATCGGCGTATCGGCTCGCAGCGCCTCGACCTGTTTCTCGACGTTGCCGCCGAGCACGATGTCGGTGCCGCGACCGGCCATGTTGGTGGCGATGGTGATCATGCCGGGACGGCCGGCCTGGGCGACGATGAGCGCCTCTTTCGCGTGCTGCTTGGCGTTGAGCACCTGGTGCGGCAGCTTTTCCTGGTCCAGCATGCCGGAGAGCAGCTCGGAATTCTCGATGGATGTCGTGCCGACCAGCACCGGTTGACCGCGCTGGTGGCAGCCGCGAATGTCGTCGATGATGGCGCGATGCTTTTCCGCTGCAGTGCGATAGACCTGGTCCATGCGGTCTTCGCGAATCATCGGCTGGTTGGTAGGAATGACCACCGTTTCCAGACTGTATATCTGGTGAAACTCGTAGGCCTCCGTGTCGGCCGTGCCGGTCATGCCGGACAGCCTGGCGTACATGCGGAAATAGTTCTGGAAGGTGATCGAGGCGAGTGTCTGGTTCTCGTTCTGGATCGACACGCCCTCCTTCGCCTCGACCGCCTGGTGCAGGCCGTCTGACCAGCGCCGGCCCGGCATGAGGCGGCCGGTGAATTCGTCGACGATGACGATCTCGCCGTTCTGCGACACGTAATGCTGGTCGAGATGAAACAGGCTGTGCGCGCGCAAAGCGGCGTAGAGATGATGCATGAGGAGGATGTTGCCCGGCTCGTAGAGGCTGCTGCCCTCGGCCAGCATGCCCTGGCGCGCGAGAATCTCTTCGGCGTGCTCATGGCCGATCTCAGAGAGCAACACCGTATGCGCTTTCTCGTCGACCCAGTAGTCGCCCTCGCCCTTCTCGTCTGCTTGGCGGGTGAGCAGCGGCGCCACCTGGTTCATGCGCACGTAGAGGTCGGTATGGTCCTCGGCCTGGCCGGAAATGATGAGCGGCGTGCGCGCCTCGTCGATGAGGATGGAATCGACTTCGTCAACGATGGCGAAATTGAGCTTTTTCTGCACCCGCTCCCCCGCCGTGTAGACCATGTTGTCGCGCAGGTAGTCGAAGCCGAATTCGTTGTTGGTGCCGTAAGTGATGTCGGCAGCATAGGCGGCCTGCTTCTGCTCATGCGACATCTGCGACAGATTGACGCCGACGCTCATGCCGAGGAAGTGGTAGAGCTTGGCCATCCACTCAGCGTCACGCGAGGCCAGGTAGTCGTTGACCGTGACGACGTGCACGCCCTTGCCGGAGAGGGCGTTCAGGTAGGCCGGCAGGGTGGCGGCCAGGGTCTTGCCCTCGCCGGTGCGCATCTCCGCGATCTTGCCGTCGTGCAGCACCATGCCGCCGATCAGCTGCACGTCGAAGTGGCGCATGCCGAGGGCGCGCCTGCCCGCCTCGCGCACCACGGCAAAGGCTTCCGCCAGGAGGTCGTCAAGCGCAGCGCCGGCTGCCAGCTTCTGGCGGAACTCGTCGGTCTTGCCACGCAACTGCTCGTCAGAGAGGACGCTGACGGATGCTTCGAGAGCATTGATGGCACGCACGGCGTGACCGTACTGGCGGATCAGCCGGTCATTGCGGCTGCCGAATAGTTTCTTGAGGAGGCGGGGAATCATGCGGAAACGCGATGGGCAGCGTAAAAAGGGGAAATTTTACCACGCCGCTCCCATCGAACAGCGCAGCCCGGGAGAAGCGTGGAAAAGCGTTACTCGTTATTACTTGAGGCGGGCGAAAATCTGCTTCTGCTGTTGCGCGTTCTTGAGGAAGCGGTTGGGGTTTTGCGCGACCCCCTTGAAGCGCACCTCGAAATGCAGATGCGGACCGGTGGAGCGGCCAGTGGTGCCCACCTCGGC
>JADFDU010000032.1 GCA_018262775.1 Rhodocyclaceae bacterium | reverse complement strand
GAGCCATCAGTTGCAGGGGCCGCGTGCCGGCCTCATCAACCGCGAGTTCGACACGGCCTTCCTTGACCGGCTGATTGCCGATCCCGAAGGGCTCTCACAGATGCCGCACATCGATTACGTGCGCGAAGCGGGCTCCGAGGGGATCGAGCTCGTGATGTGGCTGATTGCCCGCGGGGCGATGAACGACGGGGCTGGCAAAAACACGCCGAAAGTGGCGCACCGTTTCTATCATGTGCCGGCATCCAATACTGCCGTCGGGCATCTGATTCTGGAAAACGCATGAGCAAGACAATCAAGGTTGCCCTGGCGGGCGCCGGCGCCTTCGGCATCAAGCACCTCGATGCCATCAAACTGATCGACGGCGTCGAAGTGGTGTCGCTGGTTAGCCGCGAGCTGGACAAGACCCGGGAAGTAGCCGGCCGATACGGCATCCGCCACGCCACCACCGAACTGGCCGAGAGCCTGGCGCTGCCGGAGGTCGACGCCGTCATCCTGTGCACACCGACGCAGATGCACGCCGCCCAGGCCATCCAGTGCCTGAAGGCCGGCAAGCATGTGCAAGTGGAGATCCCGCTGGCCGACAGCCTGAAGGATGCCGAGGATGTGGTGGCGATGCAGAAGCAGACCGGTCTGGTCGCCATGTGCGGTCACACGCGCCGTTTCAATCCCAGCCACCAGTGGGTACACCGGAAAGTCCAGGCAGGCGAGTTTGCCCTCCAGCAGATGGACGTGCAGACCTACTTCTTCCGCCGCAGCAACATGAACGCGTTGGGGCAGCCGCGCAGCTGGACCGACCATCTGCTGTGGCACCATGCCGCACACACCGTGGACCTGTTTCGCTATCAGGCCGGCGGCGAGATCGCCCAGGCCAATGCCGTGCAGGGGCCGATCCATCCCGGGCTGGGCATCGCCATGGATATGTCGATCCAATTAAAGACGGATACCGGCGCGATCTGCACCCTGTCGTTGTCCTTCAACAACGATGGGCCGCTCGGCACCTTCTTCCGCTATATTGGCGACAGCGGCACCTATATCGCCCGTTACGACGATCTGGTCGATGGCAAGGACAACAAGATCGACGTATCCAAAGTCGATGTATCGATGAACGGCATCGAACTGCAGGACCGCGAGTTCTTTGCCGCCATCCGCGACAACAGAGAGCCTAACGCCAGCGTGGCACAGGTGCTGCCTTGCTACCGCACGCTGCATCAGCTGGAAAAGCAGTTGCAAGGCGCTTGAGCACCGTACCATCCATAAACCAAGGAAGGAGACATAACATGAAGCTCATCAACAAAATGATGGCCGCCGCGATTGGAATCTTTGCGTGGCACGCGGCATCCGCCGCAGAAGTGACCCTGCGTTTCCACCAGTTCCTGCCGCCGCAGGCGACTATCCCCTCGAAGGCCATTACGCCTTGGGCGGCGAAGGTCGAAAAGGAGAGCGGCGGGCGCATCAAGATCCAGCAATTCCCGAGCATGCAGCTCGGCGGCAAGGCGCCCGAGCTGTTCGACCAGGCCAAGGATGGCGTTGCCGACATCGTGTGGACCGTGCTTGGCTATACGCCGGGTCGCTTCCCCAAGTCCGAGGTGTTCGAGCTGCCCTTTAATAGCGGCCTTGCCGAGCCGGCCTCGCGTGCCTTCCAGGAGTACGTCCAGAAGAACGCCATGGACGAGTTCAAGGACGTCAAGGTCATTGCAGTGCATGTGCACGGCCCCGGCCTGATCCACAGCAAGGATCCGATCACCAGGCTTGAGGACATGAAGGGGGTGAAAGTGCGCGGCGGTTCGCGCATCGTCAACATCATGCTTGAGCAACTCGGTGCCACGCCGGTGGGCATGCCGGTGCCGGCCATCAGCGAGGCACTGTCGAAAGGCGTGATTTCGGCCACGACCATTCCGTGGGAAGTGGTGCCGGCACTGAAAGTGCAGCAGATTGTCCATAACCATACCGGCTTCGCCGGCGACAAGGGGCTGTATACGCAAACCTTCGTCGTGGCAATGAACAAGGGTGCCTATGACAAGCTGCCGGCTGACCTGAAGAAGGTGATCGACGCCAACAGTGGCATGGAGACGGCCGCCCTGTTCGGCCATGCCATGGACGAGGGCGACAAGGTTGGCCTGTCGCTGGCGCAGAAGGCGGGCAACAAGATCTACATGCTCGATGCTGTGGAAACCCAGACCTGGCGGCGCACTGCTGCGGGTGTGCGCGGCATCTGGTACAAGGAAGTGGCCACCAAGGGTATCGACGGGCCGAAGCTTGCCGCTGAAGCCGATGCGCTGATCGACAAGTACTCGAAGAAGAAGTAACGCTTCCACTTACTCATCTGATCGGCGCGATGGCTTTGCGGCCATCGCGCCGGAGGATCGGCTCGACCCTATGAGCAAGTTCATCTACGACACAAGCCGCTACATGGCCTGGTTCGGCGGCGTGGTGTTGACGTTGCTGGCCGTCATGAGCGTTTTCAGCATTGCCGGCCGCACCTTGAGCTTTGCCGGCCTCGGCCCCGTGCCGGGTGACTTTGAACTCGTCGAGGCTGGCACCGCGCTTGCCGTGTTCTGCTTTTTACCCTTGTGTCACCTCAAGCGCAGCCATGCCGATGTCGGCATGCTCTGGCACCGCTACCCGTTGCCCATGCAGCGCATCCTGGCCGCTGCCAGCGATGCGCTGATGCTGCTGGTGTGGCTGCTGCTGGTATGGCGCATGGGCTTGATGACTTTCGAATACCGCGCCAACGGCGAGGTCAGTTTCATCCTGCAGATGCCGGTGTGGTGGGGTTATGCCGCTTCACTGGGACCGGCGGCCTTCGGCTGTCTGGTCTATGCCTGGCGCCTGTTCGAGTCGCTGCACCTTGTGTCGCCGCAGGCCGGATTCACCGCGCCCGAAGGAGGGCATTGATGGATCCGCTCTACCTTGCGGCCTGGTCCTTTCCTGTCCTGCTGGTGCTGATTTTTCTGCGCGTGCCGATTGGCCTGTCGATGCTCCTCATCGGCCTGGTCGGCTCCTGGCAGGTCTACGGCAACATCATGCCGCTGCTGCAGCAGATGAAGGCCTTGGCCTACAGCCAGTTCTCCAATCATTCCCTGTCCATCGTGCCGCTGTTCCTGCTGATGGGGCAGTTTGCCTCGCTGGGGGGCATGTCGCGCGCGCTGTTCAAGGCGGCCGAGGCCTTCATCGGCCATCGCAAGGGCGGCGTCGGCATGGCGGCCATCGGTGCCTGCGCCGGTTTCGGCTCCATCTGCGGTTCCTCGCTTGCCACGGCGGCAACCATGGGCCAGGTGGCGCTGCCGGAGCTGCGCCGGGCCGGCTATTCCGGTGCGCTGGCTACCGGTGCGCTGGCGGCAGGCGGCACGCTCGGCATCCTGATTCCGCCCTCGATCGTGCTTGTCATCTATGCCATCCTGGCCGAACAGAACATTGCCAAGATGTTTGCTGCGGCCTTCGTGCCAGGCATCCTTGCAGCGCTGGGATACATGCTGGTGATCGGCATCTACGTGCGCGTCGTGCCCGGCTCTGCCGGCGAGGTGCCCCCACTCCCCTGGCCGGAACGCATGCGCGCCCTGCGCGAGGTCTGGCCGGTGGCAGTGATCTTCATTGTCGTCATCGGTGGCATCTACACGGGCATCTTCACGCCCACCGAGGGCGCGGCCGTTGGCGCCGTGGCGACCGGCCTGCTCGCCTGGAAGAATGGTGGCATGCAAGGCAAGAAGGTACTGCGCGCGTTTGAGGCCACCGCGGGCGCTACCGGCATGGTGTTCATGATTGTGCTCGGCGCGGCTGCCTACAACAGTTTTCTCGCCATCTCCACGCTGCCGCAGGAACTCGCCGCATGGGTCGGCACCCAGGGCCTGAGTCCCTATGCCGTGCTCTGGGCCATCCTGGTCTTCTATCTGATCTTCGGCTGCGTGATGGACTCGCTGTCGATGATCCTGCTGACCATCCCGATCTTCTTTCCCATGGTGTCCGGCCTCGACTTCGGTCTGCAGCCCGAGGACATGGCGATCTGGTTCGGCGTGCTGGTATTGATCGTGGTCGAAGTCGGATTGATCACGCCGCCCGTGGGCATGAACCTGTTCGTCATCCAGTCGATGGCGCCGGACATCTCGATCCGCGAGACCTACGCAGGTGTGTGGCCGTTTGTGGCAAGTGACCTGCTTCGCGTGATACTGCTCGTGATCTTCCCTGCAATTACCCTGTTCGTGTTGAGATTCTGAGAGGCTGGTCCGGCGGCATCGCCGCCGAGGCCGGCTGCATGCCGGCCGCGGCGTTCAGCCCAATATTGCTCGGGCGGCTGCCTCGCCCAGTTTTGCGGCGCGGGCAGCCGGCACACCCAGGCTCCGCAACAGGCCGGAGGCCATTTGCGAAGCGATGTGCTCTGGCTGCTTCCGCGTGCGATCGTCAAAAACGTGACGCAAGGTGATGACGAAATTGCCCATCACCAGCAGGATGCCCGTTTCCACATCGACGTGCTTGAAGACGCCGCTTTCAATGCCGCGCTGCACGACTTCGCGCAAGCCGCGGTTGATCGGTGCATCGGCCAGTGTGGCGCCGGTATTCAGTCGCCACAGCGCGCGGGCGCGATCGCGGTGTTCCATGGCAAAGCGTACGAAGACGCACAGCGCCCGGGAAACATCCATGGCCGGGTCGTCAATGCCGGCATTTGCCTGATCGACGAGTTGTTCGACATCGCGGCGCACGCCGGCGGCGATTTCGCGGGCGAATACACCCTTGTCGGCGAAGTGGTTGTAGAAGCTGCCCTTGGCGACTGCTGCGGCATCGACGATCTCGTCGACGCTGACGCCATCGACGTCCCGCTCGGCGAACAGGCGTTGTCCTGCGCGCAGGAGGGCGTCCCGGGTACGGTCTCGCCTGGGGTCGGTACGAACAGCTGCGGTAGTTCTGGTTTTATCGGCACGCATAGGGCGAATATTGACATTCTTGACTGAATCGTTCAATAATGACCAATCAGTCAAAAACGATATCATTCTCTTTCCGGAGGTCTTGTGAGCGAATCCCGTCTGGTCCAGCTCGTCAGGCAGGACAACATCGTCCTGCTGTCCGTCAATAATCCGCCGGTCAATACCCTCAATGCGGCCGTGCGCCAAGATCTGAATGTTGCGCTGGATGATCTGGCAAAAATGCAGGGCGTTCAGGCTGTGGTACTGACCTGTGAAGGCAACACCTTCTTTTCTGGTGCAGACATCGGCGAATTCTCCGGCCCGCCACAGGAAGAGGCCTACCGCATTCTGTTCGGCCGACTTGAGCAGCTTGCGGTTCCGATGGTCGCGGCGATGCACGGCACCGTCATGGGCGGCGGCCTGGAGATCGCCCTCGCCTGCCATTACCGCGTCGCAGCCCCGCGCACGCGCTTCGGTCTGCCGGAAGTCACGCTGGGCATCATTCCGGGTGCCGGCGGCACCCAGCGCATGCCGCGGCTGATTGGTGTGGAAAAGACCCTGCAGATGATCCTCGATGCGAAGCCCGTCGATACGGCCGTTGCCCTCGAATGGGGATTTCTCGATGCCGTGGTGGAAGGCGACCTGCGTCAGGACGCGCTGGCCTACGCCGGCAAGCTCGTCGCGGACGGCAAGGGATCGCGCCGCACGAGCGAACGCAGCGTCGATCTGGCCACTTGCAGTGACGCCATGATTGAGCAGATGAAGTCCAAAGCGGCCAAACAATACCCGAATCGCCAGGCGCCCTTCACGGCGATCAAGGCGGTGCAGGCCAGTTTGACGCTGCCCTTCGCGCGCGGGCTGGAACTGGAAACCGAGTTGGTGAACCAGGCCAAGGTGTCAGATGAAGCCCGTGGTGCGGTGCACGCCTTTTTCGCCGATCGCGAAACCCGCCGCGTGCCCGATCTGCCGGCAGAGGCCAAAGCGCGCAAGGTGGGGATGGGCGGCATCATCGGCGCCGGCACCATGGGCGGCGGCATCGCCATCTGCTTTGCCAATGCCGGGTTGCCGGTCGTCATGATCGATTCCAGCCGCGAGGCCCTGGATCGCGGCCTCGCCGGCGTCGACCGGACCTACACATCCATGGTCAAGCGCGGGCGCATCACGGCCGAAGCCAAGGCGCAGCGGATGGCACTGATCACGGGTTCGCTCGACTACGCCGACCTGAAAGACGCCGATGTCGTTATCGAGGCGGTGTTCGAGGACATGGCGCTGAAGAAGGACATCTTCGCTCGACTGGACAAGGTGGCCAAACCCGGCTCCGTGCTGGCGAGCAACACCTCCACGCTCGACATCGATGAAATCGCCCGCGCCACTTCGCGGCCTGGGGACGTGATCGGCATGCACTTCTTCTCGCCGGCGAACGTCATGCCATTGCTGGAGGTGGTGCGCACCGACTCGACTTCGGCTGACACCATCCGCACCGTGATGGCCATGGCCAAACCCCTGCGCAAGACACCGGTGCTGGCGCGCGTGTGCTACGGCTTCATCGGCAACCGCATGATGGAAGGCTATGCGCGTGAAGCCGAGCGCATGGTGCTGGAAGGCGCAAACCCGCGCGCGGTGGACGCCGCGCTGGAGCAGTGGGGCATGGCCATGGGCATCCTCGCCGTGTTCGACATGGCCGGCGTCGACATCGGCGTGAACGTGCACAAGGCGAATGCCGAGCGCTATCCGCCCGATCCGGCCTACTACCAGGCCGACTTCGCACTGGTCGAGGCGGGCCGCCTGGGCCAGAAGAACGGCAAAGGTTACTATCGCTACGAGCCCGGCGACCGCAAGCGCTACGACGATCCCGAGGCCATTGCCATCCTCAAGGCGCGTGCGGAGAAACTGGGCGTGCCGCCGCGCGAACACAGTGCGCAGGAAATCGTCGAGCGCTGCCTCTATCCGCTGCTCAACGAAGGCATCCGCATCCTGGAGGAGGGCGTGGCAATTCGCGCCAGTGACATCGACGTGGTGTGGACCGCCGGCTACGGCTTTCCGCGCTACCGTGGCGGACCGATGTTCTACGCCGACACCATCGGCCTGAAGACCCTGCTGGACGGCATGCTCAAGTACCAGAAGCTTTTTGGCCCCATGCACTGGCAACCGGCAAAACTGCTGGTGGAACTGGTCGAGAAGGGCCAGAGCCTAGCCGACTGGCAACGCGCACAAAAAGGTGAATGACCATGAAGCTCGATGAACTGATCGCCATCGATGTGCACACCCATGCCGAAGTGTCCTGCCGTCAGGAGCCGGACGAGATGTGGAAGCCCTTCGAGGAGGCCTCGAGCAAGTATTTCAAGGCCGGCAAGCGGCCGACCATTGCTGAAACTGTCGCCTACTACCGCGAGCGCAAGATCGGCCTGGTGATGTTTACCGTTGATTCCGAGTTTCAGATCGGCAACAGGCGTATTCCCAATGAAGAGGTCGCCGATGCCGCTCGCGAAAACAGCGACATGATGATCGCCTTCGCCAGCATCGATCCGCACAAGGGGAAGATGGGCGTGCGCGAAGCGCGCGCCCTGATCGAGGATGGCGTGATCCGCGGCTTCAAGTTCCATCCGACCGTGCAGGGCTTCATGCCCAACGACCGCATGGCCTACCAGCTCTACGAAGTGATTGCAGAACACAAATTGCCGGCCATCTTTCATACCGGCCACAGCGGCATCGGCACTGGCATGCCGGGCGGCGGCGGGCTGAGGCTGAAATACTCCAACCCCATGCATCTCGACGACGTCGCGGCTGATTTTCCCGACATGACCGTCATCCTGGCGCATCCGTCCTGGCCCTGGCAGGACGAGGCGTTGTCGGTGTGCATGCACAAGCCCAACGTCTACATCGATTTGTCGGGCTGGTCGCCCAAGTATTTCCCGCCGCAACTCGTGCAGTACGCCAACGGCCAGCTCAAGCACAAGATGTTGTTCGGCTCGGACTATCCGCTGATCTCGCCGGACCGCTGGATCAAGGATTTCAAGGAGGCCGGCTTCAAGCCCGAGGTGCACGACCTGATCCTCAAGCAGAACGCCATCAAGGCGCTCAAGCTGCAATAGGCGTAAGCGCCAGCCATGAGCGGAGGATTCGGCTGGAAATCTGAAGCGTTCAAGGTCAGGGTGGAGAAGCGTAGTGACGACGCGACCCTGATCGAACCGACACAGCCGCTGGGTGAGTACCCCGTCCGCGTCACCGACCGGCTGGAATACTGGGCAGAACAGGCGCCCGACCGTGTCTTCGTCGCGCAGCGTGACGGCAGCGGCGCATGGCAGTCGCTGACGTATCGCGAAACGCTCGGGCGGGTGCGCAACATCGCTGCTGCCCTGGCGTTGCGCCAGCGCTCCGGCCGTCTGTCAGCCGACCGGCCCATTCTGATCCTGTCGGGGAACAGCATCGAGCATCTGCTGCTGGCACTGGCGGCCATGCACGTCGGCGTGCCCTACACGCCCGTGTCGACCGCCTATGCCCAGGCCACGTCGGACTTCAACAAACTGCGGTACGTCTTGCAACTGCTGACACCGGGCATGGTGGCCGCATTCGATGCGCAGGCTTTCGAGGCGGCCATCCGGCAGACCGTTTCGATGGACATGGAACTGGTGTCGGATGCCGCGGAACTGGTTGGACGCCCCTGCATCTCATTGGCCGAGCTGGAAGGCGAAGCCGACCATTCCGCGCTCGAGGCATCGCGCCGGGCGGTGAGCGCCGACAGCATCGCCAAGTTCCTGCTGACCTCGGGTTCGACCGGAAGCCCCAAGGCGGTCATCACCACCCACCGCATGCTGTGCAGCAACCAGATCATGCTGCATCAGGCCCTGCCGTTCCTGCGCGAGGAGCCGCCGGTGCTGGTCGACTGGTTACCCTGGAACCACACCTTCGGCGGCAGCCACAACGTCAATCTCGTATTGTTCAACGGAGGCTCGATGTATATCGACGGCGGCCGTCCGATGCCGGGCATGTTCGAGCAGACGCTGCAGAACCTGCGCGACATCTCGCCGACCGTCTATTTCAACGTGCCCAAGGGGTTCGAATTGCTGGTGCAGACGCTGGCAGTGGATGCCGAACTGCGCGCGCGCTTCCTGTGCAGGTTGCGGGCCTGTTTCTTTGCCGGCGCCGGACTCTCGCAGCACACCTGGGATGCCCTGAATGCCCTGGCACAACAGGAGTTCGGCGCCGACATGCCGGTCATCACCGGCCTGGGTGCTACGGAAACCGCGCCCTCGGTGTGCTTCACCCGGCCGGGCACGCGACTGGCGGGTGCGATCGGACTGCCGGCGACCGGCAATGTCGTCAAACTCACGCCAGTGGAAGGCAAGCTGGAGATGCGCGTCAAGGGGCTCAATGTCACGCCGGGTTACTGGCGACAGCCTGAGACGACCGCCGCGGCCTTCGATGAAGAAGGCTATTACCGGCTCGGCGACGCCGCGCGCTGGATCGACGAAGGCGACATCGCGCACGGGCTGATGTTCGATGGCCGCATCGCCGAGGATTTCAAGCTCTCCAGTGGCACCTGGGTCAGCGTCGGGCCGCTGCGTGCCCGGTTGCTGGGGGTATTGGCGCCCTATGTGCAGGATGTGGTGATTGCCGGCCTCAACAGGGACGAACTGGGCATCTTCATCTTTCCGGACTGGCGCGCCTGCGCCGGCTTTCTCGGTGTAGACGCCACCTCGCCGCGCGGACAATGGCCCCTCGCGCGTCTGCGGGCGGAAATCAGTTTGCGGCTGCAGCGACACAACCGCGAACACCCCGGCGGCTCAACCACCGTCAAGCACGCCATGCTGATGCTTGAGCCGCCCAGTCTCGACCGGGGCGAGATCACCGACAAGGGCAGCATCAACCAGCGTGCGGTGCTGGGCTGTCGCGTCGAACTGGTCGAGCGGCTGTATGCAGAGCCGCCCGGGGACGACATCATCGTGGCTTGATCATGATATGATGGAGATCAAACAATTAATGATTCATCTATAACGATCTTCGCACGAGGCAGAACATGAGAACCCAGGTTGCCATCATCGGTGCTGGTCCCTCGGGCCTGATCCTCGGCCAGTTGCTGTACAAGGCCGGCGTCGACGCCGTCATCCTGGAGGCCCAGACGGGCGAATACGTGCTCGGGCGCATCCGCGCCGGCGTGCTCGAGCAGGTCGCCGTCGATCTGCTCGACGAAGCCGGCGTCGGCGCGCGCATGCATGCCGAGGGTCTGCCGCACAAGGGTATCGACCTGCTCGTCGGCGGCACCCGTCACCACATCGACCTGTTCGGTCTTACCGGCGGCAAGCAGGTGATGGTATACGGCCAGACCGAGCTGACAAAAGACCTGATGGACGCCCGTGCCGCTGCCGGGCTGACCACCGTATACGAGGCCAAGGACGTCAGCGTCCATGACTACGACACGGATCGTCCGCGCGTGCGTTACGTCAAGAACGGTGCCGCGCACGAGATCGAGTGCGACTTCATCGCCGGCTGCGACGGCTACCACGGTGTCTGCCGTGCCAGCGTGCCGCAGCAAGTCATCACGAATTTCGAGCGTGTTTACCCTATTGGCTGGCTCGGCCTGCTGTCCGACACGCCGCCGGTTTCCGAGGAACTGATCTACGCCAAGACAGAACGCGGTTTCGCCCTATGCAGCATGCGTTCGCACACGCGCAGCCGCTATTACGTCCAGGTGCCGTTGAGCGAAAAAGTCGAAGACTGGTCGGATGAAATGTTCTGGGACGAACTGCGCCTGCGCCTCGATGCGAAGGCGGTCGATCAGCTGGTGACCGGCCCCTCGATCGAGAAGAGCATCGCCCCGCTGAGGAGCTTCGTCGCCGAGCCGATGCGCTTCGGGCGGATGTTCCTCGCCGGCGACGCCGCCCACATCGTGCCGCCGACCGGCGCCAAGGGGCTCAACCTCGCCGCCTCCGACGTGCGCTACCTGGCCCGTGCGCTGATCGAGTTCTACGCCGGCAGCAAGGCGGGCATCGACCACTATTCCGCGCGCTGCCTGCGCCGCGTCTGGAAGGCGGAGCGCTTCTCCTGGTGGATGAGCATGCTGCTGCACATCTTCCCGGACATGAATCCCTTCGAACAGCGCGCGCTGGATGCGGAGCTGGACTATGTCGTGCATTCCCTCGCCGGACGCACGACGCTGGCAGAGAACTACGTTGGACTGCCTTTCGAGGATTAGCAGCTCGCCATTCCCGCGAAAGCGGGAATCCATTAAGTTCAAGACCCATGGATTCCCGCTTTCGCGGGAATGACGGTTTTACCGCCGTACCGCAGCGGCTGACTTTCAGTTTGCGATCGCCTCGCCGAGATAAACGCGGCGGATGAGGTCGTTGCCGCGCAACTCCCATGCCGCGCCCGCGGCGATCATCTCGCCGTGACTCAGCACATAGGCGTAGTCCGCCACCGCCAGCGCCTGAAAGACGTTCTGCTCGAAGAGGAGCAGGGTGGTGCCGTCGCGGTTGATGCGAGCGAGCGCGGCGAACATCTCGTCCACCATCTTTGGCGCCAGGCCGAGCGAGGGCTTGTCGAGAAATTTCAATGATGTCCGCGTCGGCCGTCTCACACTACAAACTGGAACATCCTTGATTAAAAGTCAGCCTCCACAGCACGGCGAGTTTATTCGCTTGAACTGGTATTTCCCGCCGCCAGCATCGCCGCCCGACTCTCCGGCGTTTCCAAACTGATCCGCCCGAGCTTGCCGCTGCGGTAATCCGTGAGCAGGATCATCGCGGCCTTTTCCAGGTCGGGCTCGCCGCCGTGGCGGCCTTTGCTGATGCAGCCGCGCTTCCTGGCGATGGCTTCGACGGCGCCGATGTCGTCCATGCTGTCGACGGCGATGCCGTAGCGCGTGGCGAGCAAGGCGGGGTAGCGCTGCAGCAGCAGCCCGGCCAGGAAAATCCCCACTTCGGAATCGATGACGGCGTTGCGGCCGATGGCGTGGCTGGCGGCGAGCATGTAGCCGTCGCTGTCGTGCGCTATTTTCGGCCACATCAGGCCGGGCGTGTCGGTGACGCTCATCGTCGGGCTGATATCCATGCGCTGCTGCTGCAGGGTCACGGCCGGCTCGTCGCCGACGGCGGCGACGCGACGCTTGAGCAGCGCATTCATCAGTGTCGACTTGCCGACGTTGGGGATGCCCATGATGAGCATGCGCAGCGGCTTGAAGGTGTCGTTGCGGTGGGGCGCCAGCGCCTTGCACAGGACGGGCACGCGCGCGGCCTCGCCCTGCTTCTTGCAGGAGAGGGCCACCGCCTTGACGTTGGGCTGGCGGTTGTAGAAGTCGAGCCAGGCCTGGGTCGCCGCCGGGTCGGCGAGGTCGGCCTTGTTGAGCAGTTTGAGGCAGGGGCGTTGGCGGTGCAGGCGCAGCTCGCGGATCATTGGGTTGCTGCTCGCCTCGGGCAGGCGCGCGTCGCAGACCTCGATTACCACGTCGTTCAGCGCCAGGGCCTTGGCGGCTTCCTTGCGGGCCGCGGTCATGTGGCCTGGGAACCACTGGATGGTCATGGGGGTATCGGTTCAGGCAAGGGTTGGTTGGCAGGATCGGGCGCGTCGATGCGGCTTACCTCATCCGCCGCGCACCAGCTTATCCTCCGGTGCCGCGGATTATAATCGGGCCGGCTTCCCCGTCGCACATGCGGCGGTTGGCGCCCGGCACATACTGCACCGATTTGACCCAGGGAAGGACGGGAAGCACTCATGGAAAACAAGCTCGCGCTCCACATCGACAGCAACTGGTTCAGCCCCTACGCCCTGTGGGCCTACGTCGCGCTCAAGGAAAAGCGGCTGCCCTTCGCGCTGAAGCCTGTCGACCTCGCGGCGAAGCAGCATCATGACGCCGCCTACGAGAACCTCTCCCTTACCGCCAAGGTGCCGGCACTGCTGCACGGCGCGTTCGCCGTGGCCGAGTCGTCCGCCATCATCGAGTATCTCGAAGACGCGTTTCCCCCTCCCGCACATCCGTCGTTGTACCCGGCCGACGCGCAACAGCGCGCCCGCGCGCGCCAGTTGCAGGCGTGAATCCGCAGCGACCTGATGGCCCTGCGCGAGGAACGGCCCACCACCGTCATCTTCAAGGCGCCCGAGCCGAAGCCGCTCAGCGAAGCGGGGCGCGCCGCCGCCGACAAGCTCATTCGCGTCGCCTCAAGTCTGGTCGGCGAAGGCGCGGACAACCTCTTCGGGAACTGGTGCATCGCCGATACCGAGCTGGCGCTGACGCTCAACCGCCTCGCCGCCAACGGCGACGCCGTGCCGGACAATCTCGCACGCTACGTCAAGGTGCAATGGGCGCGGCCTTCAGTGCAGGCGTGGGTGAAGCACGAGGCCTGAGAAGGCAGCCAGGGAAAGTCAGTCGCTGGGATACGGCGGGATGGTCAGGCGGAGCAGGAGGTTCTCGGCCGAAGCGGACATAATGGGTTGGTTGGGACAAACTAGTTCTGAACGTCCGCTTTCAACGAATGAATTGAGCGGCCTCACGCGGCTTTATGTGCGAGATCCGCTCGAATGATGGGTGGGCCCGGCAACGACAATTGCATGCCGCTCACGACCATAGCTCACTCCATGTCAAGGTCATTTTGGGCAACTGAAGATTGCCGGTCGTTGAAAGGAGGCGAAGCTCTGCGTGCTCACGATGATATGCCTGCCATGCGGCAAGGAGTTCTGAGTCTTCGAAAACGGCCACCGTGCCCCCCTCGGAGCCGACGGCTACTTGTAAAGGATTGAGTGAACGGCTATGACAAAAATCGTACAGGAGTTGATCGAAGGTTTTGGGCGGAGTGTGGTCTACATTGCAATTGCCGCGGTTCAGAGTTTCTCCGGTATAGGGGCACCTCTGCCCTGCCTGAAGTGTGCTATCGCGAAACTTGTAGTTCTCTGCTTTGACCGCCACGCGCGCCGCGTTTCGGAAGTCCCGGAGCGCCTGAGGGAGTAGACATGCTGTACGTAGGCTCGGGACTAGGCGAATGGCATGTGGGAACGATATATCGATGTGATCGCCCGCTTGCCTCACGAGGACAAAGCAGCGCGTTCCGTGCGGCGTGGTTTGGGTAGAAATGCTGCGGACACCACCTGCGGCCTTTTGTGGCCATTCGTCATGGTGTTGGAATAGCTCAAACAGAAATGGCGCAGCTGCTTCCTCAATGGACTGGCCATTCGGAGTGGCTGCAAGGATTGCACGGCAGCGAGCCGTGATTGCGTCTTTGGTCGGAAACGATTCGTTCGCAATTAGGTAGGGCATAGGACGAGCGATCTAGGGGCTCAACGTGCGAGCTCAGGGGAACGTTGTCGGCATAGCGCCCTCTCGAGTGATGGGTTAGCCATTGCGCATGGAACGGACAACATCAAACCGTTGCTTGCGCTGCAGCTTGTCGTGCTCATCGCAATAAATAATCCCTTTATAGGGCGATGTGCCCAGCTTGTTGCAACCAAAGTAGCCGCATTGACGAGGCCGTTGTTTGGAAACATCTTCGATAGAAGGGGAGCGGCTTTCTCGACCTATGTTGTCTCGTTCGAGCAAGATCGAATTTGCGCAGGCTCGTATGGCTGCAATGGCCTCGGAGTGTGAGCATCTAAACCATTCCTTTCCTTCGCGCTTTGCAGCGAGCATGGCATGAGCGGCATACTCTACAGCCTGTGGCTCTTCTACCAAAACGTCGAATACCACACGAAAAGGATGCGGAGAACCAGTGCCGGCGAGCTCTCTTGCTCGCAGTGTTGGATCCTTTGTCGAGTACCCAATTTTCAGGATATTCGGCATGGCATCGTTAACAATGATGTACACCCAGCCTCGAATAGACACGAGAATTCTCCGTCGTTGCGACTACATTTTAGATTCGGCTCTGCGAGCTATTCGAATTTGCATAAGGGCTGCTGGCAATTCGTTTTCATCACTGCTTGTACTCCAATACATAAGTCATCATCAAGTCAGTATGATCGGCGGAATCGATTCGAGACGACTACCATAAAATCGCAAGTTATCTGCACTTTTCTTCACGACCAGTTCAATTTCACTTACTTTGACTGAACTGTGGATTGTGACAGCTACCGAATGCCTGTCCTGCTTTGCAATCGAGATCGAGGAATCTGGGCCAGGAAGACGGTAGTCACAGTCGTTGGGGAATCGTGCAGGCGCCAAAGCAATTTTATTGTCTTGAGTGGGACTCGCCCGCCTTGGTTCTCTGGCGAATAGTAGATCCTATATGCGACCGAGTTCATGCGCGATCTCCGGAATGGCTACGTTCAAAGTAACCGGTCTGCGCGGCTTTTCGCGCAGGTCCGGCTGACTGAAGGGTTGGGCGACGGACGCACGCTGATAACTAGGCATGCGCAAGGTAAAGCTGTTTTTCGTGGTCACAGGCGCGACGAAGAGAGATTACACGCACGGTTTCGCCAGGACGCATGGTTGTTACGAAGAAAACGACGTACCCGTCGTCGTCCTTTGTCATGTGGTTGTGCCGAACTTCACCATTTACCTCAAACGGCTCTGTTGTCATGAACAATGGGCTCGGGATTGGAAGTATTAGGCGCTGCAAGAAGTGCACGGCGCTTTCAAGGGAATAGCCGTGCTTTTGACGATTGATCGCCTCTTTGTTCGGGTCGTAATCAATGCCAGTGCTGCCGATAACTATTCGAAAATCTGAGTCAGCCCATAGTGGTAGTGTCATCGCTGCTTCGCTTCTCGTGACGCCCAGCTAGAAAACGGACATTGGCGTCCGGATCAATAATATTAAACAGGACACCATAATGCCATTGTATTTGTTTGATTTGCAAGAGGTTCATCTCTCGCGTGTCCGTTCAATAACCTTGATTGTCCTGGGCGCGGGCGTACCTCGGATTCGACGCTCCAGCGGGCGTTCAAGCAGGCGGCATCAAGGGCGGGGATTCACAAGCATGTCAGCGTGCATTGCCTGCGACACAGCTTCGCCACCCATCTGCTTGCTGCAGGGATGGATATCCGGACGATTCAGCTGCTGCTAGGCCACCGTAGCCTGCAAATGACGATGATCTATACCCACGTGTTGCAAGTAACCAGTTCGGTCACCAGTCCGTTCGATTGTCTGTGAATGCTAAAGCGGATATTGCATCGTCTGTTGGTGAATGATGCAGCGTCCGCAATGGCCGAACGCCAGCCAGTCACTCTCGTCTGAGTAAAAGTCAGTTCTCGCCATACGGCGGGATGGGCAGGCAGAGATAGCGGTTCCCGGCCAAGGCGGTTGCCGGAAGAGTACTGCTCAGGCCGCCCGGCCGCCCGGCGGATCGTTCATCGGCACGTAGCGATCCAGCCACATCCAGTGCAGGCCCGTGTCATCCGTCAATGTCGATAGTGCTTCTCCGTAGCCGAGCAGCTTGCGCAGCGGCGCCTCCGCGCGCATCACGCAGATGCTGGGTCTTTCATGCTCTTCCAGCATCGCGGCGTGGCGGGCGACAAGGTCATCGCGCACCGCGGCCCGATGGCGGGGAGCGATGCGCACGCGCAGGAGCATGATCGGTTCGTACGGGCGGTTGCCCAGCGACATGTAGCGCACCTGCGGCGGCAACAGCACCAGATCCTCGCCGTAGAGGTCGTGCAGTAATTCCACCGGCTTGGCCAGTGCGTCCTCATTTTGTGCGCGCATCAACAGGCCGTCATGGGTGGGCTCGAAGACGATGTGATCGGAACGTTCCAGAACGCGCATGACCTGACGGGCGAAGCCGATCTGGAACGGACTCGTCGCCAGTTGTGCCAGTCGTTCGACAGGAAATTCGGTATGTGACATTTTCGCTCCCCCTGTCCTTAAAGCAGGGCGGCTTCAGGCTGGTAGACCAGCGAGGCGATGCGTAGCTGCAGGCTGCCGCGTTCGGTTTCCACCACCACCCTGTCGCCCACGGCGCGCCCGAGCACGGCGCAGCCGATCGCCGAGAGGACCGACAGCTTCCCCGAAGGAGGATTGGACTCTTCCGGGAAAACCAGCTCGATCTCCTTCAGTTCTCCCGAATAGATATCCTCAACGACGATGCGCGAGTCGAGGGTCACGACGTTGTCGGGCGCATCGGTTGCGTCCATCCTGCGGGCAGACGTCATCAGGCCATCCAGGGTGCGAAGTTGCTGCTGGATGCTCCGCGACTGCGCCGCCAGCGCCTCGGCCATGTGCGCGAGGCGTTCGGCGTCCTGCCGGGTGAGTTGAATCGTGCCGTGAATTGTGCCGTACACATCCATGCCCTCCATCCTTGCGGGGTACTCAGTCGTCTGCCGGGGCTAGCGTGCGCTCCACGCGCAGGCGCCGTACACCGCCATTCGGGAAAAGCCATTCGATGGTTTCGCCTTCCTCCAGGCCCAGCAGGGCGGAGCCGACAGGCGCAAGCACCGAAATCTTGCCGCTGGCCAGATCCGCTTCCTCCGGGAACACCAGTTCCACCTCGCGGCGCTCGCCCGAGTGCTCGTCAAGATAGGTCACGCGCGAATGCATCCTGACGACGTTGTCAGGCATCCGTTCTTTCGGGAGGACAGTGGCGCGGCTCAGTTCCTCCGCCAGGGCCTCGTGAATGGCCAGGGGAGCCAGCCGTGCATAGTCCAGCTCGGCAATCAGCAGTTCTTCGTTTCTCATGGCCAACGCCCTATCCATAAAAGAAAAGTCCTGCCACGGCGGCGAGGACGACAAGTGCATGATAGGGATGTTTGCTACAGAGGATAAGGGGTCGGAATCGAACAATACTGTTGCTCAATTCGCTACAATGCATTTATGCAGGATTTGAACTTGATGGCTATTTACGCGCACGTGGTCGAGACGGGCAGCTTCTCGGCGGCCGCTCGCCGCCTGGGCATGTCCCGTTCCGCGGTGAGCAAGGCCGTGGCCAAGCTGGAGAAAAATCTGGGTGCGCGCCTGCTCAATCGCAGCACCCGCCACCTGAGCATGACCGAGGTGGGCGCGGCCTACGTCGAGCATTGCAGCCGCATCCTCGACGAAGCCGTCCGTGCCGAACAGGTGGTCGACAAATTGCATGCACAGCCGCGCGGCGTGCTCAAGGTGGCGGCCTCGGTGGCCTTCGGCACGCTGCATGTCGCCCCCGCGCTGGCAGATTTCCTCGGCCGCTATCCCGAGCTGGATATCGACATGACCATCGCCGACCGCGCAATCGACATGGCGGAGGAGGGCTACGACGTTATCGTGCGTGTCGCACGCGACCTGCCGCCCAACCTGGTCGCACGCCGGCTGGCGCCGGTGCGCCGCAAGTTGTGCGCCACGCCGGAGTATTTCGATAAGCACGGCGTGCCGCGCATCCCGCAGGATCTGGCGCAGCACAACTGCCTCGACTACACGCATTCCGGCGAGCAGGGGCTGTGGCGCTTCACCGGGCCGGCCGGCGACATTGCCGTGCCGGTGTCGGGGCGGCTGCACATCAACGACGACGAAGCCTTGTCGCAGGCGGTGCTGGGCGGGTTGGGCCTGGCGCTGCTGCCCACCTTCATCATCGGCAAGGATCTGCAGGCCGGGCGCCTGCGTGCCGCGCTCTCCGAGTACATTCCCGTCGAGCGGCATGTCTATGCCCTTTACCTGCCGACCCGCCACCTGCCGGCGAAGGTGCGCGCCTTCATCGATTTCCTGCTGGAACGCTTCGGCCCCGATCCCTACTGGGACCGGGATTAGGAAGTCAGTCGCCGTGGCACGGCGATGCCGTTCCACGATGCCGCCCATCAGGTGCCCACCAGGCGCCCATGTCGGGGCCGCGGGCCAGCACGAAAGCGGATGTGCAATAGGGATGTGCTACAGAGATGCCGTTCAGGAACCGCGAACAACCAGGGGAGCAGCAACCCCGCCCTTTTTTTTCACCTGCTTGGCCGCCTTCTTTTCCTTCTGACTCAGTAACGGCTGTTTCTTCGTTTCCTTGTTGGACTTCTGTGCTTTGGCCATGATATGTGCTCCTGATAAGGGTGACGGTGATAGGTTGCTCCGAGAGCGATTGCGGCGACCACTGTGGGTGCCGAAGGTGGGTATGGAAGGGCGCTTTCTGCATGTCCCGCCCAACCCATGCTCTCGGGCCAGATTACGCTTCGATTATAGACGTGAGGCCGTGGGAAAGTTGAACCTTCGTCGGCGACCAACGGGAACGCTCGGTTGCGGTGAGCGCACAGGCGTAGCCCTGCTGCTGCCGCATCACACCCTGAAAGTCAGTTCCCGCAGCACGGCGAGACGAAAGTCAGTCGCCGGGATACGGCGGGATAAACAAGTGGCAGGGTGGTTCTCGGCCAAAGCGGGCGGTCGGAATCTATCTGATAAGCGGCGACTATTGGTTTAGGTTTGTTCGACGTCTGCCCTGACCGTGGTGAGCGCGGATGACCCATGGCGTGGATGGGCAGACGTTGAATAAACCTCGAAGGAGGAAACCGCGGAATGCTGCTGCGCGGTTTCGGTGGGGCGCGGCCTATGGGGATTGGATGCCGGCCAATCTCGATGAGGGAGTTATTGTCCGGGAGCGCAGACACCCGGCATGACAGAAATCGGTGCAGGGATTTGCGATTCTCGTCGCAAAGGCATGCGGGGTTGGCGAGGAATTCTGCCGATCCGGAGGCAAGGCGCAACAGACCGCTCTCGGCGCTGGAGATCCGGAAGCCGACAAGAGCAACGTGCGCGCAGAATCACACCACAGTTGCGTCACCATCATGGCGGTGCCCGGATCGGTTGCCGGCGCGCAAAGACCTCGATGACCCCCATGGCAGCGCCACAGCAGCGACAAACGAATGGCGGCACCGGGGCGGGCGTTGTTTCGCCTGTGACCGGCTCGGGCAGCGTGGCATTGAGCAA
>JADFDU010000031.1 GCA_018262775.1 Rhodocyclaceae bacterium | reverse complement strand
GACCACGTCGAGACGCGTGATGCCCTGGCGCTGCAGGAAGTAGACGGCGTGCGAGTCCTTCTCACCGAAGATGGCGACCAGGACGTTAGCACCGGTGACTTCCTTCTTGCCGGAGGATTGCACGTGAAGGATGGCGCGCTGGATGACGCGCTGAAAACCCAGAGTCGGTTGGGTGTCGATCTCGTCGCTGCCGGCGACGGTCGGCGTATGCTCTGCGATGAAGGCGACAAGTTCCTTACGCAGATCCTCGACGCTGGCGGCGCAGGCGCGTAAAACCTCTGCAGCAGAAGGGTTGTCGAGCAAGGCCAACAGTAGATGCTCCACGGTGATGAACTCGTGGCGCTTCTGCCGCGCCTCGACAAAGGCCATGTGCAGACTGACTTCCAACTCCTGCGCAATCATCTCAACTTTCCTCCATCACGCACGCCAGCGGATTCTGGTGCTCCCGTGCATAGTTGGTCACCAGTTCCACCTTGGTGGCCGCAACATCCCGTGGAAAGACGCCACAGACGCCGACGCCCTCCCTATGTACTTTGAGCATGATCCGCATCGCTTGTTCGCGGCTCATGGAAAAAAAATTCTGCAGCACGACGACTACGAAGTCCATGGGCGTGTAATCGTCATTTAACAGCAAAACCTTGAATAGCGGTGGCGGCTTTGTTTTGGTCCGCTCCGCTTCGAGCACGGATTGGCTCTGCTTGCGTGTAGCCATGATCCAATTCTAATCAGAAAAAACGAATCTGCAACACAATGCCTGAAACGGCTCGGACATATTTGGTGAGATGGACGGGAGTGGGTTTCCACTAACTACATGGGTATTGCACTTGGTGAGCGTCCCCCCAAAGCCACAAATTGCTGTCATGCAGCATGAAATAACCCGGAGAAACCCTTGACGCGACGTATTTGATTGGCGTAAAAACCATGCGTGTTTGCCACTAAATCTCCTCGATACTGCCGATTGGATGCTGCGTTTCTTCATGAATTCTGCTCAGCTTCCGTGGTTGCCGAGGGCTTTGGCAGCAAATACATGGGCACATCGCCCGATTAGGATGTTTAACAAGAGGAAAGAGCTTTTATATGGCAACGGGTACTGTGAAGTGGTTCAATGATTCCAAGGGTTTCGGATTCATCACGCCGGATGACGGCAGCGAGGATCTGTTTGCCCATTTCTCGGCGATCCAGATGGGTGGCTTTAAGACCCTCAAGGAGGGACAGAAAGTCTCCTTTGAGGTAACACAAGGCCCTAAAGGCAAGCAAGCCTCCAACATCCAGGCAGCCTAAGCGGTCCTGCCCGGCCTGCAGACATACCCGCGACCGGGCTGAGGTTGTTTGTATTGCTGAACTGAGAAAGTCCGCCCTTTAGCGGCGGTGTGAGTTCTTTTTCTTTTCAGAGGGAGAAGGCGCCCAGCAGGCGCCGGATGCCTCTGTATCAGCGGGTGGCGGTTCCCCAGCCGAATTGCTCAACGAGGCGGAACAGGTCCGCCTCCGTGATGATGCCCAGTGGCTGGCTGTTTTCCATGACGACGATGCGGCGAATGCCGTTGTTCATCATCTGCCGCGCGACTTGCGGCAATGGCGTATCGCGCGTGCAGGTGATGAGATAACGGTTGGCGATTTCATCCACCGTCATGCTGCCTGGCTGACGGCTGGGCACGATGATCTTGCGTAATACGTCGCGCTTGGTCATGATGCCCCACTCGCCCTCCGCGTTGGGTTCGACGAGGATGGCATTCAGGCCATGCTCGCGCATGATATGCATGGCCGAATCCACTGTTTCCGTCCCGCTGACCATCTGGAAGGGGGACATGATGGCGTAGGCGCTGCTCTCCACCCCGTTACGCTCCAGCCTTTGGGCGCCCATCATTACATCTTCGCGATCATGGCATTGCCGAAGCCGGAGCAGGAAACTTCCTTGGCGCCTTCCATCAGGCGTGCGAGATCGTAGGTCACCGTCTTGTCGGCAATGGCGTCTTCCATAGAGCGGATGATGATATCCGCAGCTTCCTTCCAGCCCATGTGGCGCAGCATCATCTCTGCCGAAAGGATCAGCGAGCCGGGGTTGACGTAGTCCTTGCCGGCGTATTTTGGCGCGGTGCCGTGCGTGGCCTCAAAGCATGCGTACTGGTCGGAGATGTTGGCGCCGGGGGCAATGCCGATGCCGCCAACCTGGGCCGCGAGGGCGTCGGAGATGTAGTCTCCGTTCAGATTCAGGGTGGCGATCACGTCATACTCGGCCGGGCGCAGCAGGATCTGCTGCAGGAAGGCGTCGGCGATCATGTCCTTGATCACGATGTCGCGGCCCGTCTTGGGGTTCTTGAGGGTGCACCATGGGCCACCGTCGAGCAATTTTGCGCCGAATTCCTTCTGCGCCACTTCGTAACTCCAGTCGCGAAAGGCGCCCTCGGTGAACTTCTGGATGTTGCCCTTGTGCACGATTGTCATAGACTTGCGGTCGTTGTCGATGGTGTACTGGATGGCGGCGCGCACTAGGCGCACAGTGCCCTCGCGCGAAACCGGCTTGATGCCGATGCCGGAGGTGTTCGGGAAGCGGATCTTCTTGACGCCCATCTCCTCTTGCAAAAACTTGATGACTTTCTTGCAGTTCTCGGTCTCGGCCTGCCATTCGATACCGGCGTAGATGTCCTCCGTATTCTCGCGGTAGATCACCATGTCGACCTTGCTTGGGTCCTTGAGCGGGCTGGGTACGCCCTTGAAGTAGCGTACCGGCCGCACGCACTGGTAAAGGTCGAGTTCCTGGCGCAGCGCAACGTTGAGTGAGCGGATGCCGCCGCCGACCGGCGTGGTCATCGGGCCCTTGATGGAGACGGAGTATTCCTTGAGCAGACTTAATGTCTCTTCGGACAGCCAGACATCGCCGCCGTACTTCTGTGTCGATTTTTCACCGGCATACACTTCCATCCAGTGGATTTTCTTTTTGCCGCCATAGGCTTTGGCTACCGCCGCATCGACCACCTTGATCATCACCGGAGTGATGTCGACACCAATGCCATCACCTTCGATGTAAGGGATGATCGGATTGTCGGGGACCGGCTGGCCAGGAATGATTTTCTTGCCGCCCTGGGGAATTTTGATCAGAGAACTCGCGCCCATTGCAACTCCATCAGTAGAGGTGGGACAAAACAACAAGCAGCATGACGCTCCCGAAGACGTGGCGTCTGCAATTGACGCGGTACCTGAAACCTGGTGCGCGTACGCATTGCAGTAGCCATGCTGCTAACCGGAACTTGGCATCCGCAGGCCGTTAGCCAGGAAAAAGGCGAACGACCACAGCCCTGCTCATAAAATATAATTATCCGCCATTCCGAATCTTTGTGCCAGCTTGGTTCTGGATTGCTCCTCAGCCAGCTTTCCCGCTATTCTCTGCAGTGCAAGATGACCAACAGGTGAATAAGAAGTGGATATTCCATCCGGCGAAAATCCGATTGCACAGACGATTGCCCAGACGTTCATAGAAGGCTTCGACAAGCACTACCGGCTGTTCCGGGAATCCAGCGTCCAGGCCAAAATGCGGTTCGAAACAGGCAACTGGCTTGCTGTTCAGCGCGCCGTGCGAGAGCGTATTGCCTTCTACGACGAACGTGTCAATGAAACCGTCAAGTTTCTTCAGGGGCAGTTTGCTGCGGACAAGATCGATACCAACACTTGGCAACTCGCCAAGCTTCTCTACATCGGCCTGCTGATCAACCACAAGCAGCCCGAACTTGCGGAAACCTTCTTCAATTCAGTTTTCTGCAAGATCATGCACCGCACGTATTTCCACAACGATTTTATTTTCGTCAGGCCTGGCGTCTCGACGGATTTTATCGAATCGGACCCGCCGGCCTACCGCAGCTATTACCCGAACAAGAGAGGACTGCATCAGGTCATTCGCGACATCCTCAGCGATTTCGATTGGCAATGTTCGTTCGAAAACCTTGAGCGGGATGTGGAGCGCATCATACGTGCCATCGTACTGCAGATGGGGGGCAAGTTGGTTGCGGCGGAGGCTAACTTCCAGTTGCAGGTACTGCATTCGGCGTTTTACCGGAACAAGGCCGCTTACATCGTGGGCAAAGCCATCAACGGAGACTACGAGTACCCGTTTGTCGTGCCTGTTCTGCATGATCCGCATGGGCGGCTTTGCATCGACGCGATCCTGCTCGATCCAGCGCAGATCCGCACACTGTTCAGCCTCAGCCGCGCCTATTTCATGACCGACATAGAGGTGCCGTCCACCTACGTCAAGTTCCTTTCCAGCCTGATGCCGCACAAGCCCGAGGCGGAGCTGTATACCATGCTCGGTCTGGCCAAGCAGGGGAAGACCATGTTCTATCGGGATCTCATCCACCATCTGCAGCATTCCCAAGATGAATTTATCGTTGCCCCAGGTATACGCGGATTGGTGATGGCGGTCTTTACCCTGCCGTCCTTTCCCTATGTCTTCAAGGTCATCAAGGATGTCTTCGCGCCACCCAAGGAAGTTGACCACGCCACCGTCAAAGCCAAGTACCTGCTGGTGAAGCAGCATGATCGTGTCGGCCGCATGGCGGATACGCTGGAATTTTCTGACGTCGCCTTGCCCAAGGCCCGTTTCAGCCGGGAACTTATTGAGGAACTGCGGCGCGAATGCCCCGCGCTGTTGGAGGAGGACGAGAGCGATATCGTCATCAAGCACGTCTACATCGAGCGGCGCATGAAGCCGCTGAATCTCTACCTCGACAGCGCGGACGAGGAAAGACGCGAGAATGCCGTGATGGAGTACGGCCATGCCATCAAGGAGCTGGCCTACGCCAATATCTTCCCCGGTGACATGCTGTTCAAGAATTTCGGCGTGACCCGTTTCGGGCGCGTGGTGTTCTACGACTATGACGAAATCGAATACATGACGGATTGCAATTTTCGCCGTATTCCGGAAGCGCCCAATCCGGAGGCGGAGATGTCCGGGGAACCCTGGTATTCCGTGGCGCGCACCGACGTTTTCCCGGAGGAGTTCGGTACGTTTCTCCTCGGCAATCCGGAAACGCGGCGGGTGTTCATGAAGCATCACGCTGACTTGTTGGAGCCCGAGTTCTGGCAGCAGACCCGACAAAAAATTCTGGACGGCTTCGTCCCGGATTTCTTCCCCTATCCCGAGGAGGTGCGGTTTTGCAATCTGGTTCCGGAGGCGGGCATGCCGGAGCTGAAAGCCGAAGCGACCGAGTCGGCGTGAGTCGTCTCGTCCTGTTCAATAAACCCTACGGTGTTCTCAGTCAGTTCACCCCTGAAGCGGGACATCGCTGTCTGGCGGAGTTCATTCCCATCCCGGGCATCTATGCGGCAGGCAGGCTCGATAGCGACAGCGAGGGGCTGCTGGCCTTGACCGATGACGGCAGTCTGCAGAAGCGCATAGCCGATCCGCAGCACAAGTTGGCGAAGACCTACTGGGCGCAAGTCGAAGGCGAGCCGGCAGATGAGGCCCTGCTATGCTTGGAAGCGGGGGTGGACCTCGGCGATTTCGTGACCCGGCCTTGCGAGGCGGCGCGCATCGAGCAGCCAGCCAGCTTGTGGGCACGCGATCCGCCGATCCGGCAGCGCAAGCGTATTCCGACCACATGGCTGGAGATCGTGTTGCGGGAAGGAAGAAACCGCCAGGTCAGACGCATGACGGCCAAGGTGGGGCATCCGACCTTGCGTCTGGTACGCATGGCAATCGGTCCGTTTTCTCTGAGCGGGTTGCAGCCGGGGGAATGGCGTGAGGTGGAAGCGACGATTGATTGACGTGCATCAATATGGCTTTCGTCAGGGTTTTCAGAATCGGGAAATGACAGAACAAGCCAAACTGATTGCTGCCGCCTGCCTTTGTCAGGCTTTGGGAGCCGCCACCGTATTGGCGCAGGACGGATATGCCATTGCCGGACTGGCGCCGCAAGCGCGGCCCGCAGGGGCACCGGTCATTACGGTCTTCGAGAAAACACCGGCTTGGCGCGCGACGGCACTCCGCGGCGTGAGTAAACCGTATCCGCCCGGCCTGGATTTCCTCGATAGTCAGGGTGCCTGGTACACCCCGTTCGTGCACCCGGGCATGCCTGAACCCTACGATGTGCGTGGCTGGCATATCCGCCGAAAGTCAGTCGCCGGGGTACGGCGGGAAAGCGACAAGTGAAACAGGCAATCGGCGCTGTTGTGCTGGTCGCCGCCGTGGTTGCCGGCTTCATCATGTGGATTGCCGCCGATGTGGCGCCGCGCGCGGCATTCATACCCTATGCCGCGCCGTCGCAAAAAATGGAGCCAGACTATCTGCGTGCCGTCTACAGTCCCTTGCATTTCCAGCCGGCGATCCGGACGGCGACTGACGCGCAGTGCCTGTCTTGCCACAGCGAGGTGGTCGAGGACAGGGTACGTGATGCTTCGCCCGCCGGCCAGAAAACGGAACGCATGCTCGCCTGGTACCAGCGGACACCTACCTATGCGGGCGGCCAGGACACCTTCCATCGACGGCATCTGCTCACGCCGTTGGCGAAGCGGTTGATGCACCTGCAGTGCAATACCTGCCATCAAGGTCACGATCCGCGTGAAGAAGCTCAGGGTGCCACAGCCGATGCGGCGCAGCAGGATGACATTTCGTACACCCTGAGGAAACAGGTGAATCCGGAAACGACGTGCCTGAAATGTCATGGAGCGTTTCCCTGGCAGTTGATGGGTTTGCCAGGTCCATGGGAGGAGCACAAGGCCGCTTTCGGCAACAACTGCCTGACCTGCCATGCTGCGATACGCACACAGCGACACGAGCTGACGTACCTGAATGCCGAGGCAATCGAGCAGGCCGGCAAGGACAGCGGTGATGCTTGTCACGGATGCCATGGTGGGCGAAGCTGGTACCGCATCAGCTATCCGTATGCGCGCACGCCCTGGCCGGGCATGCCGGCCGACATGCCCGAATGGGCAAAAAACCGCCCGACGCAGTCCGAGGCGCGCTTTCTCAAACCTGTCGCAGCGCAAGGGGGCAAGCCATGAGTGATGCGGAATCTGAAGAGGTCGCTTTGCTCAATCCCAATCGGCGCAGCTTTCTCAAGACAGCGGCGGCGGGCGGGGCAATTGCCGCGGCCGGCGGTCTGACGGAACTGACTTTCGGTAGCAAGGATGCGCAGGCGCATGCCTACGAACCCTATCCGCGCGACGACGACCTCACCACGGTCGTGACGAGCTGCGACCACAATTGCGGCTCGCGCCACATGCTGGTCGCGCACAAGAAGGGCGATGTCATCGTGCGGCTGTCGACGGATAACGGCGCCTACCAGGAAGGCGGCGCTTTCGGCTTCGAATCCGAGCAGGTGCCGCAGTTGCGCGCCTGCCTGCGCGGGCGATCCTACCGCGCCCGCATCTATTCGCCGGAGCGGCTGCTGTATCCGATGCTGCGTATAGGCGAGCGCGGCGAGGGCAGGTTCAAGCGGGTGTCGTGGGACGAGGTGCTTGATTTCATCGCGAAGAAGATGGTCGGGCTGAAGCAGAAGTACGGGCCAACGGCGATCCTCGACCAGGCCTATGCCGGCACGTCCTACTGCGTGCTGCACAAGTCCGACCAGATCGAAGGGCTGTTGGCGCGCTTCCTCGGCATGTTTGGTTGCCGCACGAATTCCTGGTCGGTGCCATCTTATCAGGGCACGACCTTCTCCAGCCGCATGACCTTCGGCACCATCGAGGATGGCAACGAAGACGATGCCTTCGCCCACTCGAAGCTGATCATCATGTGGGGCTGGAACCCGGCCTACACCTTCCACGGCGGCAACACCTTCTACTACATGCGGCTGGCCAAGCAGCGCGGCTGCAAGTTCGTGCTGATCGATCCGCAATACACCGATTCGGCGGCGAGCTACGATGCCTGGTGGATTCCCATCAAGCCCAATACCGATGCGGCGATGCTGGCAGGTATGGCGCACCATATCTTTACGAACAATCTTCAGGATCAGGCATTCATCGACAAGTTCGTGCAGGGCATGGATGCGGGCACGCTGCCGGACTGGGCCAAGGGCCGGGAAAGTTTCAAAGACTACATTCTCGGCAAGTACGACAAAACGCCGAAGACGCCAGAGTGGGCCGAGCAGATCTGCGGCGTGAAGGCGGAGGATATTCGCAAACTCGCACAACTGTATGCGACGACCAAGCCGGCGGCGCTGAAGGCTTCCTGGGCGCCTGGCCGCGCCGCTTACGGGGAGCAGTACAACCGCATGGCCGCTGCGCTGCAGGCGATGACCGGCAATATCGGTGTGCTCGGCGGCTGTGCCGAGGGTGTCGGCAAGGGTTGGCATGCCGAGAGCGTGGCCTATCCCTATGACGAATACGCCAACATCTGGTACGCCTCGATCAAGTCCGACCGCTGGGCGCATTGCGTGCTGAACTATCCGCACGTCAAGCGCGAAGAAATCGGTCTGTGGCCGCGCAGCGACAAGCTTGACGGCGCGATTCCCAACATCAAAGCGATCTGGTGGCACGGTTCGGACTGGTTCAATCAGCTCACGAACGTCAACAAGGAAATCGAGGCGGCAAAAAAACTGGAATTCATCGTCTGCCAGGACTCCACCATCACGCCTTCCGGCCTGTGGGCCGATGTGCTGCTGCCCATCGCGACGCATTTCGAGCGCCACGGCGTGGCCCTGCCCTGGTACAAGGGCCATTACTACATCCACCGGCCCAAGGCGATCGCGCCGCTTGGCGAATCCAGGACTGATTTCCAGGTATTCACCGAGCTGGCATACCGCCTCGAAAAGCTCGATCCGTCACTCAAGGATTTCGGCAAGCGCTATAACCCGCGCGCCGGGCGCGACTACTTCGACAACCCGGATGCGGTCGACGAAGCCTATCTCACAGTCTGGTGGAAGAAGGTGCAGGACAAACAGGGCGTGAAAATGTCGTGGGAGGAATTCAAGCGCCGCGGTATCTACAAGTTCGAGTTCGACCAGCCGCTGGTCGCGTTTCGCGAGCAGATCGAGCAGGGCAAGCCGTTCAAGACGCCTTCGGGCAAGATCGAGATCCTGTCAACCACGCTGGCCCAGGTGACCGACTGGACCAAGACCCAGTATGGCTACCCGATTCCGGAAATCCCAAAATGGATCGAGCCCTTCGAGTCGCTCAACCATGCGTTGGCGAAGATCTACCCTTTCCACATGATCACGCCGCATCCGCGCTGGCGCACCCATTCCATCTTCCACAACATTCCCTGGCTGCGCGAGACCTATCAGCAGGAGATCACGCTCAATGCCGCCGACGCCAGACGTCTCGGCATTCGCACCGGCGATGTGGTCGAGGTGTGGAACGGGCGCGGCAGGATCGTGCTGCCGGCCTACGTCACCGAGCGCTGCATGCCGGGCGTGGTGGTGGTGTACGAGGGCGCATGGATGGATCGCGACAGCAGCGGCACGGATCGCGCCGGCAACCCGGATTTCCTCACCCTCGATGAACCCTCGCCCGCCGGTGCCTTCGCCTACAACACCATCCTCTGCAACGTGAAGAAGACGGCACTGGCGCACAAGCCGGGCTGGGATGTCGAGGCGACTTCCCGCTCCCACGTTTTCCGCCGGGATTACTGACGTGGCCAGGAAACTCGATCGAGCGGAAGTCAAGAAGGCCCTTGAGCGCAAGGTTGCGCAGACTTATCGGCCGGTGAAGCCGAAGACCCAGTTGGGCTTCATTCACCACAACGTCGACTGCATTGGCTGCCGTGCCTGCGAAATCGCCTGCAAGGACAAGAACGGCCTGCCGCCCGGGCCGCGCTTGCGCCGCGTCATGTATGTCGAAGGCGGCAGTTTTCCGGACGTGTATGCCTACAAGGTGAACATGTCGTGCAACCATTGCGCCGAGCCGGCCTGTCTGCCGACCTGCCCTTCAGGTGCCATCTGGAAGCGGGAAGACAACGGCGTGGTCGACATCGACTCGACCCTGTGCATCGGCTGTCGCCGCTGCGAGGCGGCCTGCCCCTATGGCGCGCCGCAGTGGGACCCGGTCGAGAAAACCGTCAAGAAGTGCAATATGTGCATCGACGAACTGGAGGCCGGGCGCAAACCGTACTGCGTCATGGCCTGCATGATGCGCGTGCTCGACATCGGGCCGATCGACGCACTGGCCGCCGGTACCTGGAAGACGACGGCACTGGGGCCGAACGAGAAGCCCGTGCGCCAGGTGAAGAACATGGCGAACCCCGAACTGACCGGCCCGTCCATCGTTTTCGTCCCGCACAGCAAGGGCCGTGTGGAGGATAAATCATGAGTCTCGCCGAGTTCGCGGAAGCCTTGGCGGAAGATGCCGAGATGCTCGCCGCACTGCATGACCGGGAGCTGAGCGCGGACACGCTGGCAGCCTTGCACGAGGCGGATTTCCCAGGCGGCCTGGGCCTGGTGCCCCGCGGCGAGCCTTCGCAAGAGGCATGGCGTTGGATGGCGGCGGCCCTGGCTGATACGCATGCGGCCATGCTTGATGCGCTGGCGGTCGACTATGCGGCCATCTACCTCACCGGTGCCTATGGCGCCTCGCCCTGCGAGTCCGTGTGGACGGATCACGACCATCTCGCCTGCCAGGAGGCCATGTTTGCACTGCGTGGAATCTATGCGGCGGCGGGGTTGGCTGCCGTGGACTGGCGGCGGCGTGCGGACGACCATCTGGTGCTGCAACTGCTCTATATCGCCCATGCCTTGCGACAGGCTGACGACGCCGATGCGCTGCGAAGGCTGGCGGCCATGCTGGACGAGCATCTGTTGCGCTGGTTGCCGGATTTCGCCGGGCGCGTGGCCAGTCGGTGCGAGACGCCCTTTTACGCCGCCCTGGCGCGACTGACTTTTACCTGGAGCGAGCAGTTTCGCGATGTGCTGGCGGAACACCTGGGCGAACCCCGGCCCGCCCGCAAGGACATTGAGGCACGCGTCAGGCCGCAGCGCGTCGAATCCGCGCCGCTGGCCTATATGCCGGGCGCCGCACCAAGCTGGTAATCTCTCGCTTCCGCAACACAAGAAGGTTCTGCGATGATCCTGCGTTTCATTTCAGGTGCATGGATGCTGCTGGCGTGCAGCGCGTTGCATGCGGCACCCATCGTCGAATTGTCGGCAGGCATGTACCGCATCGAGGCCGAGGTCGCGAGCAATTCAGGCGACCGCGCCACCGGCCTGATGCATCGTCCGTCGATGCCCGCCCAGCACGGCATGCTGTTCGTCTTTTCCGAGGCCGGCGTACAGTGCTTCTGGATGAAGAATACCCTGATCCCGCTCAGCATTGCCTTCCTCGACGATAGTGGCCAAATCGTGCAGATCGCCGACATGCAGCCGCAGTCCCTCGATAACCATTGTTCCGTCAAACCGGTGCGCTTTGCCCTGGAAATGAATGCCGGCTGGTTCGCAAGCCGCGGGCTCGCGGCCGGCGCGAAGATCCGCGGTATCGGCAAGGCGCCGGCGGGTAGGTAATCAGCCGGCGAAAGTCAGTCTCTGGAGAACGGCGCCTCCGTGCCGCTGCCTGTCGGATCGTAGCCGGGCAGGGCGCGCACGGCGCGACGGAACGTGTTTCCCTTGAGCAAGGCAAGCAGAGTTTCGAGTGTCGGCTGGTGCAGGATTTCGCGCCGCGTGACGAGCAGATAGTCTTCCTTCAGCAACGGTATGAAGTCCAGGCTGAACTGTCTGGCCGCCGCCTCCACGCCGAGGCCCGCATCGGCGCGGCCGCTGGCGATCATCGCCGCCACTGCGGAGTGCGTGAGTTCCACGTCGTCATAGCCCGCGATCGCACGTGCCGCAATGCCGTGCTCGCGCAACATCCAGTCGAGCAGCAGCCGCGTGCCGGCCCCGGTCTGGCGGTTGAGAAAGCGCACGTTCGGTTTGGCCAGGTCACGCACATTGCGCAACTTCTTCGGATTTCCCGGGGCAACCATGATGCCCTGGGTGCGTTTCGCCAGTTGAATCAGCACATGTTGCCGAGGCCTGAGGTAGGGCTTGTATTGTTGCCAAAGCGTTGCACCGACGGCGCCTTCCGGACAATGGAAGCCGGCAATTTCGCAGCGGCCTTCGGCGAATGATGCCAAGCTTTCCAGACTACCGTGGAATTGCAGGTCAATGGGCTGTTCCTGTTTGGCCATGCGTGCGGGCAGCAATGCCAGCGCCAGGTCGTGGCTGGCATGCATGCGTGGGATTGAGCGCGCTGGGGCGGTCGCCTCGGCTAGCCCACGAGCCATTTGCTCGGCAGCGGCCGCGAGTTGGGGCGCGATGGCCTCCCGAATCTGCGTATCGAGTTCGAGCAGGCGGATGGCGAAGGGTGTCAGGCGCGTACCCAGGCCGCGAGCCGGGATCAGCAGCGGGTGGCCGAAGTTTGCCTCCCAGCGTGCCAGCATGCCCCAGGCGTTGCGATAGGAAATACCTGCCTCGCGTGCCGCCGAAGCGATCGAACCGGTGCGCCGGATGCGCTCTAGCAGCCCGAGTAGCCGCGCCTCCTCCGGTTGCACCGGATTGACGCCGAAGGTCCAGTTGCAGGCCAGCGACAGTCCCTTTATGTTATCCGGGGACATATTGGTGTCTCCAACAATTTTGTCTATTGTAATTGACAGGTGATGCGGTGTCATATGTATGGAATAGCATATTAGACGACCTGCGGACCTGTCCAACACACTACAAGGAGATTTCCCCCATGCAACGTTCAAGGCTTTGGTCTAGCTTGCTACTCGGCGCCCTGATTGCCGTGGCCCAGCCCGTGCTGGCGCGCGACATCCGCCTGTCCACCACTACCAGCACGGAAAATTCCGGCCTGCTCAAGGTGCTCCTGCCGGCCTTCGAGTCAAAGTACGGTGTCAAGGTGCATGTCATCTCGGTGGGTACCGGCAAGGCGCTCGAACTGGGCAAAAACGGCGATGTGGATGTCGTGTTGGTGCATGCGCGGGGGGCGGAGGACAAGTTCGTTGCCGAGGGCCATGGTGTCAACCGCCGCGACGTGATGTACAACGACTTCATCCTGGTCGGGGCGCAGGAGGATCCGCTGGCGTTGCGCGGCTCGCGCGATGTCATCAAGGCCTTCAGTAAGCTGGGCGAAGGCCGCGCCAAGTTCATTTCGCGCGGCGACAACTCCGGCACCGACGTGATGGAGAAATCCTACTGGAAAGCGGCGGGCGTTACGCCCAAGGGCGCCTGGTTCATCTCGGCCGGCCTGGGCATGGGTGAAGTGTTGAGCATGGCCGGCGAGATGAAAGCCTACACGCTTAGCGACCGCGCCACTTATGGGGCTTACCGCGCCAAGATCGGGTTGGATATCCTTGTCCAGGGTGATCCGAAGATGTTCAATCCTTACGGCATCATCGCCGTGAGTCCGAAGAAGTACCCTGACATCAATTACGACGACGCCATGAAGCTAGTCGAGTGGATCACCTCGCCGGAAGGGCAGGGCATCATCGCCAGTTTCAGGGTCAACGGCGAGCAGCTGTTTTTCCCGAGCGCGGTGAAATGAGGCCCGCAACAGAATAGACACGGCTCGGACGCCTGGCTCGCCCGGAGAAAAAAACGGCCCGCATTTGCGGGCCGTTGTCGTTCATGTGCTTCTTTTAATGCATCAACCGGTGAAATTTTTTGCCGCAAAGTCCCAGTTGGCCAGGTCGGCAAGGTAAGTCTCGACGAATTTCGGCCGGGCGTTGCGGTGATCGACGTAGTAAGCGTGTTCCCACACGTCGACGGTGAACAGGGCCTTGTCCTCGGTGGTGAGGGGGGTAGCGGCATTGCTGGTGTTCACGATGTCCACCGAGCCATCTACTTTCTTCACCAGCCAGGTCCAGCCCGAGCCAAAGTTGCCCACGGCGGAGGCCTGGAAAGCCTTCTTGAATTCGTCGAAGGAACCCCACTTTTTGTTGATGACATCAGCCAACGCACCGCTTGGGGCGCCGCCGCCACCCGGTTTCATGCAGTTCCAGAAAAATGTGTGGTTCCACACTTGGGCGGCGTTGTTGAAAAGGCCGCCTGAAGCCTTCTTGACGATATCCTCCAGGCTGGCGTTTTCGAACTCGGTACCCTTGATCAGGTTATTCAGGTTGGTGACATAGGCCTGATGGTGCTTGCCGTAATGGTATTCGAAAGTTTCCTTCGACATATGCGGCGCGAGGGCGTCCATCGCATAAGGGAGGGCGGGGAGGGTGTGTTCCATCGTTATCTCCTGTTAGTCAGCATGAGCAAATTCCCGACTATTTTAGTCGGATTAAATTCATTTGGCAATCATTGCATCGTCAATTATCACTCAAGCGAGTGACCAGCGTGTCAGCTTCACCCTGGCCGAAGGACAGGAGCAAGGTGTCCCCTTGAGTAATTTGCGCCGTGGAATGAACGATGCTGCCATCCGTTTTGCGGGCAAGACTGTAGCCGCGCTGGAGTACGGCTTGTGGACTGAGATGCTCAAGGCCGGCCGCAAGATTGAGCAAGCGGTTTTGGCGTTGGGCAAGGCTGTTTGCAACAGACGAACGCAGCTGCGCGGCGAGCGTATCCAGGCCGCGTTGCGCATGGCGCAAGTCCGGGCGATGACGTGCATGGCGAGACTGAACTTGCTGCAAGGTGAGGCGGCCCAGACCGAGCCGTTGCCGCATGCCGGCACCGAGGCGGGTGGCAAGGTGGGCTGTTTCAGCGCGCAATCGGCCCAGTTTTTCGCCGGGATGAATCAGGCGGCGCGTCAACAGGTCAATATGCTGCATGCGCACTTGCAGAAGACGTTGCATGTTCGTGGGCATTGCGAGGGCCAGCCGGGCCAGATCGCCTTGCACCTCAAAATAACCTGCGCTGGCCAGTTCGGCTGCAGCAGTGGGCGTGGCGGCGCGGCAGTCGGCAACCAGATCGGCGATCGTGGTGTCGGTTTCATGGCCGATGCCGGTGATGATGGGCAGAGGGCAGGCATCGATGGCGCGTGCAACGCACTCCTCGTTGAAAGCCCACAGGTCCTCGATGCCGCCGCCGCCGCGAGCGACAAGGAGCAGGTCGCACTCTGCGCGGCCCGCAGCCGTGCGGATGGCCTCGGCGATATAGTTGCCGGCGGAGTCGCCTTGTACCAGCGTCGGATAAACAATCACCGGCAGATGGGGTGCGCGCCTCGCCAGGGTGGCCAGAATGTCCTGTAGTGCAGCCGCCTGCAATGAAGTCACGATACCGACGCGACGGGGGTAGCGCGGCAACGGCAGTCTGCGTTCCGGCGCGAAAAGCCCTTCGCTTTCCAGTTTGGCACGCAGGCGAGCGAAAGCCTCGTACAGCGCACCGATGCCGGCGGCGCGCATGGCTTCGACATTGAGCTGAAAACCGCCGCGCGCCTCATAGAGCGTGACATGGGCTCGTGCCTCGACACGCATACCGTCCTGAAGCCGAAAGGGCAGCAGTTGGGATCGGTTGCGGAACATGACGCAATCGACTTGGGCGCTTTCGTCTTTCAACGCGAAGTAGATATGGCCCGAAGACGGTCGGCGCAGGTTCGAGATTTCACCCGCCACCCAAAGCAGCGGGAAACGTCCTTCAAGCATCTGGCGCGCTAAGCGGTTGAGTGCGGAAACACTGAGTATTTCCTCGCCGGACTCGGACGTAAATAGACCTGTTTTTTCAATCATCCAGGGATTCTAACTGAGGCCATCTATCACTTTTGTTATCGGGGGAGGCAATCCGAAATGCACCCACCGGGACCATGAGTTAACATGTTGATATGTATAGTAAATAATTCTAGCTTCATTTTGCATCGAAGTAAGAAAAAGTCTTACGGGGGGCCGACTTACTTAATATGCCCACACTTAATTCACACACTTATCCACAATTTTTGTGGATAAAGGAATCGTCGCTTCTTGCCGGCATCGCGCGACAAGACTGCCCCGTTTTTTCTTGCCGAAACAGAAGCGCCAATATAAAGTTCGCCGTTAATCAAAAACAACGGGAGTCTTGCGTGTTCGCCATCATCCAAGCTGCAGGCTGGCCCATCTGGCCGCTCTTGCTCGCCTCGATTCTCGCCGCCGCTTTCATCATCGAGCGATCAATTGCGTTGCGCCGGAACAAAGTGGTTCCCGAGGGGTTGCTGCAAAGCATCGTGGCCGAATATCGCCAAAGCGGAGTTAGTGCGGAGATGATTCAACGCATTGCCCTGCATTCTCCGTTGGGCCAGGTGCTTTCGGCAGGCCTGCGCAACGTCAAGAGCACCCGCGAAGCAATGAAGGAATCCATCGAGGAAGCGGGACGTGGTGTCACACATGAACTGGAGCGCTTTCTCACCAGTTTGGGCACGATTGCATCGATTGCTCCGCTGATGGGGTTGTTTGGCACGATTGTCGGCATGATCGAGATTTTCGGAGCACAAAGTCCTGCAACTGCGAATCCCCAACAACTCGCCCACGGTATTTCAATTGCGCTCTACAACGCCGGATTCGGGATTCTTATCGCCATTCCAGCCATGATTTTTTACCGCTATTTTCGGGGCTTGGTAGACGACTTCGTTGTCGAGATGGAGCAGCAGGCGATCAAGCTCGTTGAGTTGGTGCACGGCCAGCGCGCGGGCTGAGACGGACTCTGTATGAACTTCCAACGCGGTCGATTCCGGGAAGAGCCGGAGATCAATCTGATCCCGATGATCGATGTGTTGCTCGTCATCCTCATCTTCCTGATGATCACGACAACCTATTCCAAGTTCTCCGGTCTCGAGATCAACTTGCCCACTGCAGACACGACTCAGTCCCCGGACAAGCCGAACGAAATCAATGTCGTCGTGAGCGCCAGCGGAGACGTAATGGTCAACCGCGTTGCGGTTGGCGCCAAAGATGTCGAGGCCATTGGTGTGGCGTTACGCCGTGCCGGCGGTAGCGGGGATGAGCCGGTGGTGGTGATCAATGCCGATGCCAAGGTGGCGCACCAGAGTGTGATCGACGTCATGCAGGCAGCACAGCAGTCTGGCTACAGCCATATCTCCTTTGCCACGCAGAACCCATCGCGTTGAGCAGGCCTCGGCAGTATCATGCGCCACACGCTTGCGTGTGGCGTTTTTCTTTCAAACTGGACAGTCATGGGTTTAATGCAGCGGGTTGCCCAGAAATGGCAGGAGCGGAGCCTGATCCCAGTCATATTGTTGCCTCTGGCCCTGCTGTTCGCGTTGGCAGCCAATCTGCGCAGGCTGGCGTATAGACTGGGTGTATTGACGTCCTCGCGGGTGCCGGTACCCGTGGTGGTGGTCGGCAACATTACCGCTGGCGGCAGCGGCAAGACGCCCTTGGTGCTTTATCTGGTACGGGAACTGGCTAGGCGTGGCTGGCGCCCGGGCATTGTCAGTCGCGGCTATGGTGGCAGCGCACTGGACGTTCAGGCTGTGTCGGTAACAAGCAATGCGGCGTTCGTTGGCGACGAGCCGTTGCTGCTGGCGCGCCGCGCAGCTTGCCCGGTTTTCGTAGGCCGCGACCGCGTAGCGGCGGCTCAGGCGCTCTTGTCGGCACATCCGGAGTGCAATGTGCTGATCGCAGACGACGGTCTGCAGCATTTGCGCCTGGCTCGCGATGTCGAAATCATCGTGATCGACGACCGCGGCATCGGCAATGGCTGGCCGCTGCCTGCCGGACCCTTGCGCGAGTGCCCGGCACGTATTGCCTTGGCGCATGCCCTGGTGGTGCACGGTGATGCGAGCGTACTGCCGGAATTCCATCCACAGAGAACGTTCAGCATGCAACTGACAGGTGAACGTTTCCATAATCTTCGTGATCCAATGCGCACCTGCAATGCAGAGGCGCTGCGCAACAAACGGCTGCATGCGGTGGCAGGCATCGGGCATCCTGATCGCTTCTTTCGCCAACTTGAGCGCATGGACCTGCAGGTGGAGGGGCATGCGTTTCCCGATCACCATGCCTTCCAGCCGCCCGAACTGGTGTTCCCTGGTGCCGATGCCCTGCTGATGACTGAGAAAGATGCGGTAAAATGCCAAACTTTTGCGCCACCGGAAACTTGGGTGCTCCCGGTGGAGGCGCAGTTGAATCCCGATCTTGCGCATTGGCTGGTGGAGAAACTCAATGGATGCCAGACTGCTTGAAATACTCGTTTGCCCGGTCTGCAAGGGGCCGCTGGATTTCCGCAAGGCAAGCCATGAACTGGTGTGCAAGGCGTGCAAGCTGGCGTATCCGGTGCGCGACGATATCCCGGTGATGCTGGAAGATGAAGCGCGCCAGTTGAGTCACGAAGAAGCGGCGAGTTGACCGTCCGCAGAAGCCTGGGAAGGCAAGGTGTCATTCAAAATTGTCATCCCTGCCCGCTATGCTTCCAGCCGGCTTCCTGGCAAGCCGCTGGCCGATATCGCCGGCAAACCCATGGTAGTGCGCGTTGCCGAACGTGCGGCTGCAAGCGGCGCGTCGGAGATTGTCGTCGCAACCGATCACGAAGCGGTGCGCGCTGCAGTCGAGCGGCACGGCTTCAGCGCGATCATGACCCGTGCAGACCATGCCAGCGGCACCGATCGGATTGCCGAAGTCGCCATGCTAAGCGGCTGGGGCAACGATGTCGTCGTTGTCAATGTCCAGGGTGATGAGCCTCTGATTGAGCCGGATCTCATCAATCGGATGGCGAAGGAATTGGCGTCCGACGCCGATGCTGCCGTGGCCACTGCCTGCCATCCCATCCGTTCGATCGAGGAGTTCCTCAATCCCAACGTGGTAAAGGTGGTCAGTGACGTCCGCGGCTACGCGCTTTACTTCAGCCGTGCGCCAATACCCTGGCCGCGCGATGCGTTTGCCGTGAGCCAGGAACGACTGCCGGAAGATCTGGGGGCCAGGCGCCACATCGGTATCTATGCCTATCGCGTCGCCTTTCTGCAGCGTTATGGAGCGCTGGCGCCCTCGCCGAATGAGGTCATCGAGTCGCTCGAACAGTTGCGCGTGCTCTGGCACGGCTTCCGACTACGTGTCACGGAAATCGAAAATCCGCCCGAAGCGGGTGTGGATACAACCGCGGATCTGGCGCGTATCCGCTGCAAGTTTGACGTAAGTTAGGTTATACGGTACCTTCACGGACTATAAAAAAACAGATAAATCATATAGTTAGATAAATTATCCTTGGGAGGGTAGTCATGAAATTAATCCTGCTCGGCGCGCCCGGTGCTGGCAAGGGAACGCAGGCTGCGTTCATTACGGAGAAATACGGCATCCCACAGATTTCCACCGGCGACATGCTACGGGCTGCCGTCAAAGCGGGCACGCCGCTGGGGCTGGAAGCGAAGAAGGTAATGGATGCGGGTCAATTGGTGTCGGACGGGATCATCCTCGGATTGATCAAGGAAAGGCTGAAGCAGCCCGACTGCGCCAAGGGTTTCCTCTTCGATGGTTTCCCCCGCACGATTCCACAGGCAGAAGCACTACGTACGCAAGGCGTTGATCTGGATTTCGTGCTCGAGATCGACGTCCCTGACGAGGAGATCATCAAACGCATGAGCGGTCGCCGCGTGCATCCCGCATCGGGCCGTACTTATCATGTGACGTTTAATCCCCCCAAGCTTGCCGGCAAGGACGATGCGACAGGCGAGGACCTGATCCAGCGCGACGATGACAGGGAAGAGACCGTTCGCAAGCGACTCGACGTTTATCACAGCCAAACCAAACCCCTGGTCGAGTTCTACTCGAAATGGGCTGCTGCAGGCGACGCGAAGGCACCGCAATATCGCCGGATTGCCGGCGTTGGTTCGCTTGATGCGATCAAGAATGCGCTTTTTGCCGCCTTGGCCTGAGGCTATTCAGTCATTATTTTTCCCACTAATGGTATAATGTGAGGTTATGGGTATGAAAAATGCCTTTTATGCGCAATCCGGCGGCGTGACCGCCGTCATCAACGCGTCTGCGTGCGGCGTTATCGAGACTGCACGCAAGCACAAGGGCAAGATCGGCAAGGTCTACGCCGGGCGCAACGGCATCATCGGCGCACTGACGGAAGACCTGATCGACACCAGCAAGGAGTCAGCCAAGGCCATCGCCGCGTTGCGCCACACGCCCGCCGGTGCCTTCGGTTCCTGCCGCTACAAGTTGAAGGGCATCGAGGAACACCGTGCCCAGTACGAACGCCTGATCGAAGTGTTCAGGGCGCACAACATCGGCTACTTCTTCTACAACGGCGGCGGCGATTCCGCCGACACCTGCCTCAAGGTATCCCAGTTGTCCGAGAGCATGGGTTACCCCATCGTCGCCGTGCACGTGCCGAAAACCGTCGACAACGACCTGCCCATCACGGACAACTGCCCGGGTTTCGGCTCGGTGGCAAAGTACATCGCCGTGTCGACGCTCGAAGCCACATTCGATGTCGCCTCGATGGCGAAGACCTCCACTAGGGTGTTTGTTCTCGAAGTGATGGGGCGACATGCCGGCTGGATCGCGGCGGCCGGCGGCATGGCGGCGACGAAGGACATGGATCTGCCGATCATCATCCTCTTTCCCGAGATTGCCTTTGACCAGAAAAAATTTCTCGCCAGAGTTGCAGGGATGGTCAAGAAGTACGGCTACTGCACGGTGGTTGTGTCCGAGGGTGTCAAGAACGCCGACGGCAAGTTCCTCTCCGACCAGGGGCTGCGCGATGCTTTCGGCCATGCGCAACTCGGCGGCGTGGCGCCGGTCATCGCCAGCATCGTCAAGGAAAACCTCGGCCTCAAGTACCACTGGGCCGTGGCCGACTACTTGCAGCGCTCTGCACGCCACATCGCCTCGAAGAGCGACGTCGCACAGGCCTATGCGACGGGCAAGGCGGCGGTGGAACTGGCTCTCAAGGGACGCAATTCCGTGATGCCAGCGATCAAGCGCGTTTCAGACAAGCCGTACAAATGGACCATCGAGGTGGCGGAACTGAAGAACGTGGCAAACAAGGAAAAGTTCATGCCGCGCGACTACATTACCCGCGACGGTTTCGGCATCACCGAGAAATGCCGTACGTATCTGGCGCCGCTGATTCAGGGTGAGGATTATCCGCCCTACAAGAACGGGTTGCCGCAATACGTGCGATTGAAGAACGTCGGCGTGAAGAAGAAGCTGGGCAAGTTCAATATCTGAGAAATAGCGCTCGGCGCTTTGGCGCCGAGCGCAAAGTAGGCAGGCAGTTAGGGGGGCGGCAGTGGCCGTCGGGTTTGATTTGATAGAGGAGGAGTAAATGTCAGCAGGTCTGGTTTTTGCGCTCGTCTGCGCCATCGTGGCTATCACCTACGGTGCCTGGCAGACGAGCTGGATTGTCGCGCAGCCAACGGGTAACGACCGTATGCGCCAGATCGCCGCGGCGATCCAGGAGGGGGCGCAGGCCTATCTCAACCGCCAGTACACCACGATCGCCATCGTCGGCGCGGTGCTGTTTCTGGTCATCGGCCTGGTGCCGGCCCTGGGTTGGTTGACCGCCTTCGGTTTTCTCATCGGCGCGGTACTCTCGGGTGCGGCAGGCTATATTGGCATGAACGTTTCGGTGCGCGCCAACGTGCGCACCGCAGAAGCCGCCCGCAACGGCATCGGCCCGGCCCTCGACGTCGCCTTCAAGGGGGGTGCCATCACCGGCATGCTGGTGGTCGGTCTCGGTCTGCTCGGCGTGGCCGGTTACTATGCCTTCCTCAAAGCCAACGCGCCTGCGGACGCTGCCATCGATCACATCATTCACCCCTTGATCGGTCTTGGCTTTGGCTCCTCGCTGATTTCCATCTTCGCCCGTCTCGGTGGCGGCATCTTCACCAAAGGTGCGGACGTCGGCGCCGACCTGGTCGGCAAAGTGGAGGCCGGCATTCCTGAAGACGATCCGCGCAACCCGGCGGTGATCGCCGACAACGTCGGCGACAACGTCGGCGACTGCGCCGGCATGGCGGCCGACCTGTTCGAGACTTACGCGGTGACGACGGTGGCAACCATGCTGCTCGGCTCGCTGATGCTGAAGGCCAATGCGGAAGCGGCGGTGATCTACCCGCTGGCGCTGGGCGGCTTCTCCATCATCGCCTCAATCATCGGCGTCTTCTTTGTCAAGGCACGCGAAGGCGGCAAAATCATGAACGCGCTCTACCGCGGCCTGATCGTCGCCGGCGTGCTGGCGTTGATCGCCTACTACCCGCTGACGCAGTACTTCATGCCGGACAATGCGCTGAACGAAGTGCTGAAGATCGAGGGCGGTGCGGTGATGCGCCTTTACGCCTGCGCAGTGATCGGCCTCATCCTCACTGGCGCCATGGTGGTGATCACCGAGTACTATACCGGTACGGACTTCAAGCCAGTGAAGCACATCGCCGAAGCCTCCACCACCGGCCACGGCACCAACATCATCGCCGGCCTCGGCGTGTCGATGAAGTCCACCGCCTGGCCGGTGCTCGTCGTGTGTCTGGCCATCTGGACAGCCCATGCGCTGGGCGGGCTCTACGGCATCGCCATTGCCGCCACTTCCATGCTGTCCATGTCGGGCATTATCGTCGCCCTCGACGCCTATGGCCCCATCACCGACAACGCCGGCGGCATCGCCGAGATGGCGGAACTGCCGAAGGAAGTGCGCAACGTCACCGATCCGCTGGACGCTGTCGGCAACACGACTAAGGCCGTGACCAAGGGTTACGCCATCGGCTCCGCCGCACTCGCCGCGCTGGTGCTGTTCGCCGACTACACGCATGCGCTGGAGTCGGCCGGCCAGATGCTGACCTTCGACCTGTCCAACCACATGGTCATCATCGGTCTCTTCATTGGCGGTCTGATTCCCTACCTCTTCGGCGCCATGGCGATGGAAGCGGTCGGTCGCTCC
>JADFDU010000030.1 GCA_018262775.1 Rhodocyclaceae bacterium | reverse complement strand
CCGCAGCAAACCTCATACGCCCCCAGCAGCACCTACAACGATTCAGCACCCCCTACCGCGCGAGCGGTTTAGTCCTTGGGTCGATAGCACGCTTTGAGCTGATACATCGCCGTATTCCTGCGACTGACTTTCTCCGGCAGACAGTAGAGCGGCGGGAGGCTTTCAGCGCGCGGGGTTGGCGGCTGGCTTCTCATGCCGGGACTGTCAGGTTGCGGTTTAACAGATAGCATCGCAAGAAACGGATGGTGTAGCCGCGGCAGGTTTGTACAGAATGGCCGCTGCCAAGCGACTGCGCGACTTTACTCCTGAGCACCGCAAGCCTGATTCGCCTTTTTCTGCTGGCTGCGCCGTGGACGCAACTTGCGGACGTTGTGGCAATATGACCGCCGTCCCTACGCAACTGTTTGAATGATGGATCAGGCATCGATACCGTTTTCCAGCAGGCTCGGCACCAAGATCAATGCCGTGCTCGTGCTGTTTTTCGTCTTCGCCCTGACGGTGATCCTGCTCACCCTCTACGTGGCGCGCCAGCTCGAAGGCGGTGCGGCGGCCATCAATGATGCCGGCTCGCAACGCATGCGCATTTACGAGCTTGTCTATCGCCTGCATGCAATGGCTGATGACCCGCAATCACGCGAGGAATCGATTGCCGAAACGCACCGGCTCGTGAACGAGTTCCAGTCCGTGCTCTCCATGCTGGAGAAGGGCGATCCGGATCGTCCCCTCTTTCTGCCGCGTGCGGCGCGCGTTCAGGAACAGATACGCTCGATGCGCAGCTGGTGGGACACGAGTGCCAGGCCGCAGATCGAAAAACTGCTGGTCATGCCGAATGATGCCGAGCGTCGCAGTTTGCTCGCTGCTTTCGATGGATTGGCGCAGCGCCATGTTTCCATGATCAATGAACTGGTATTGATGGTGGAGCAGAGCAACGCACGCAACACCTACCTGATGTACATGTTCCAGTATGTTCTCGTCAGCTTTGCGCTGCTGGGTACGCTCCTGCTGGTCTACCTTTTCAACCGTCTCGTGATCCGGCCGGTAGACACGCTCAGGGCCGGCATCGAGCGCATGGCGGAGTCGGACTTCGGCGTGCGGCTGTCGGCCGTGTCGCGGGACGAATTCGGCGCGCTTGCCGTCGGCTTCAACCGTATGGCCGGCCATCTGCAGAATATCTATGCGACGCTGGAACAACGGGTGATGGACAAAACTCGCAGCGTCGAAGAGCGTAACCGCGAACTGGCACTGCTGTACGAGGTTGCCGCCTATCTCGGCGAACCCGCGACGCTTGAAGCCGTATGCCATGGCGTGCTGCACAAGCTGTGCAATCTGCTCGATGCGCCGGGCGGCGTGGTGCGCCTCAACAACGCGGCCACGCGCGTATTGGAAATCGCCGCCAACCACAACATGTCGGACACCTTCATCAAGGCCGAAGCGCACCTGCCTGAAGGCGCCTGCCTGTGCGGCGGGGTCGCCGTCGATGGCTCGCCGATCACCCGTGATTTGACACTGGCGCACCCGGCAATAGTGCCGCTGACAAGCTGCATGCAGGATGGTTTTGCCGCCATGGCGGCTATCCCGATTCGCTCGAAGAACCAGGTTCTCGGCGTGCTGAACCTGTTCTTCCGCGAGTCGCGGATCCTTACGCCGGACGAAATGCAACTGCTGGAAGCCATTGGCCAGCATCTGGGCGTGGCGATTGAGAACCTGCGCCTGGTGGTTCGCGAGAAGGAAATGGCCGTGTCGGAAGAGCGCAACCTGCTGGCGCAGGAATTGCACGACAGCATCGCGCAGTCGCTGGCTTTCCTCAATATCCAGGCGCAAATGCTGCAGGATTCGCTGCGTGACGGACAAACGGAGGCGGCCGGCACGGAGCTGGCACGCATACGCGAAGGCATTCAGGAAAGCTATGACAACGTGCGCGAACTCCTGGTGCATTTCCGCATCAAGGTGGATCATGCCAATCTGGATGAAGCCATCCGCAGCGCGCTGGAAAAATTCGAGGGACAAACGGGAATCCGCACTTCGTTCAACAAACGCGGCCCCGTGCTGGCGCCGGCAGCAACCAGCGTTATACAAATTTTGCACATCCTGCAGGAGGCGCTGTCCAACGTGCGCAAGCACGCCGAAGCGACGGCAGTTGAAGTCGACATGCAGGGCGGCGAGGAATTCACCATCGCCGTCTGCGACAACGGCAAGGGCTTTGAACCGAAGAATGTGGTCGAGGCGGACGGTTCGTACGTCGGCATCGGCATCATGCGCGAGCGCGCGCATCGCATCGGCGCGTGTCTTGAGGTGGTGTCGACGATGGGTCGCGGCACCTGTGTTACGCTCGCGCTCCCCAGATAAGTTTGGGCGGGAGTCGCATGGAACATCCAATTCGCGTGCTGCTGGTAGACGACCACACGCTTTTCCGCAGTGGCATCAAGGCCCTGCTGCAACGGCAGAAAGATTTCGAAGTGGTGGGCGAGGCCGGCGACGGCCTGGAAGGCATCAAGCGCGCCAAGTCGCTCAAGCCCGATGTGGTGCTGCTCGACCTGCACATGCCCGGCATCTCCGGTCGCGAAGCCGTGCAACTGATTGTCGAAGGAGTGCCGGAGACGAAGGTTGTCATCCTGACGGTATCGGAGGATGCCGAGGATCTGCTGGAAACGCTAAAGGCGGGGGCCCACGGTTACCTGCTGAAGAACATCGATGCCAACTATCTCATCGGCGCCATCCGCAGTGCGGCGGAGGGTGAGGCGGTCATGTCGCCGCAGATGACGGCCAAGCTGATGCAAAGTGTGCGCACGACCGCAGTCGCGACGGCGGCGCCCGTCGTCGACCGGGAGCGTTTGTCGCCGCGCGAACGCGAAATCCTTGGCTTCCTGGCGCGTGGCGCCAGCAACAAGGAAATCGCGCGCAGCCTCGATCTGGCCGAGAGCACGGTAAAGATCCACGTGCAGAACATCCTCAAGAAACTCAATCTCATCAGTCGCGTGCAGGCGGCCGTGTACGCAGTCGAGCATGGGCTGAGCGGTAAAGACGAAGCCATCTGAGATACCGAAAGACCTAGTTCTTTCGAACTACCCCGGGTCGTTCGCCTAGTTCCGGCGGACGACCTTCTCCTCTCCGAAAAACGGTAGTGCCATTCCCCTCGTGACGGATGGTGCGCCTGCGTCCATGCGAATAAATTACTGCTGTTGCAGCGAGGGTCATTGCGGGCCGCATCGATGTACGCAGACCGGCGTTTCTTTATTCAAAGGAAAGAAGAAAAGTACATGGACTTGGACCATGTCCAGCCGCCAGAGCTTATCGGCATTGTCGAGGCTAGCGGCAGGAAGAAGGCGGCTTTGAACGGTGCGCGTTTCGCAGCCGCGGATGCGACGCCCCGTTCCCCATGAACCTCGATTCGCCCATTGTGCAAATGGCGATGCTGGCTGTCGCGGCATGGATGATGCAGCGCGCTTTTTTGCGTGAGGGCGCCTCACCGACTGCCGCGGGAGCGATTGTCATGGCGGCGGGCATCTTCGGTCTGGCGGCAATGCAAAAAATACCGGTGATACCGCCGGCAGCGACGCAGCTGTTCGCGCTCGGCCTGCTCGTCGTCTGGGGCCATATCGCCGCCTCCTATGCCGCGTGCGGGCTGCAGGGCCGGATGGCGAGCCACACTGCTTCGCCGAGCGACAGTTTTGCCGTAGGCACCTGGGTGGCGGGGACGGCGGTCATGGCGAGGATGCTCTTGCTCGGGGTGCCTTCCTGGCGTGGCGCGGTGATGGCGATGGTGATCACCGCATCCGTGCTGTGGCTGTGGTATCTCTTCCTTGTGCTGCGGGGGTTTCGCGCGATCATGGCGGCGCAGGATCGTCTGCGCGCGACAGGCCGCATTCTGCTCTCTGCGGTGAGCACGCAGTCGCTGGCGCTGGTCGCCTGGGATCTCGTGCCGCATAGCGGATTCCTGCATGTGCTGGTGGCGGGCCTGATCGTGCTCGGTTTTCTGCTCTACGGTATCGGCCTGGTCCTGATCATCCAGCGTTACCGGAGGGCGGCGCGCTGGACGCTGGCCGAGGATTGGGACAACACCAACTGCATCCTGCACGGTGCGATGTCGATCAGCGGACTCGCCCTTGCCTACACCGGTGTGCTGCCGGAGGCCTTTGGCATTGCGACGTGGTTCTACGTGCTGGCGACGTTTGTGGCCGTGGAAGCCATCGAAATCGCGCGGATGATCATGCGGCTGAGGGGTCACGGTTTGCGCCGGGGGGTCTTCACCTACCACGTCTCGCAGTGGTCGAGAAACTTCACGTTCGGCATGTATTACGCCTTCACGCTGGCGCTGGCGCCGGCTTTGGGGTCGCACGCGTCGCTGTCCCCGATTGTCCCCTTTGTGGGGGGGCTGATCGCCTACGGTCCCTATCTCGTACTGTTCTTCCTTTTGCTGCAGACAGGTTTGTGGCTCTCCGCCAATGCTGAATTCAGCGCAAGGATTTCAAGGCATGCCGTCGCAGGGAGACGACATGGATGAGTCCTGTCGCCGCATTCCATGCCCAGTGCCCGATGCCCCGTTTGCGGGCCTGTCCGTGCATGGGCGCGGGAATCCCCGCGAACGCCTTAACTACACATCGCCACCTATCGTTACCGAGTTCGTAAAGGAGCAATAACCATGAGTCACTTCCTCGACAGGCTGAAATTTTTCGATCGCATTAAGGGCACCTTCTCCGGCGGCCATGGCATCGTCACCAACGAGGATCGCCGCTGGGAAGACGCTTATCGCCATCGCTGGCAGCATGACAAGGTGGTGCGTTCCACCCATGGCGTCAACTGCACCGGCGGCTGCTCGTGGAAGATTTTCGTCAAGAATGGCCTGGTCTCGTTCGAGATGCAGCAGACCGACTATCCGCGCACCCGTGAGGACATGCCCAACCATGAGCCCCGTGGCTGCCAGCGCGGCGCCTCGTTCTCGTGGTACCTCTACAGCCCGCACCGCATCAAGCATCCGCTGATCCGCGGGCGCCTGCTTGACCTCTACCGCGCCGAGCGCAAGAGCGGCAAGGATCCAGTCGAAGCCTGGGCCGCGATTCAGGCCGATCCCGCCAAGCGCCTGCAATACACCGCCGTGCGCGGCCTCGGCGGTTTCGTCCGCACCTCCTGGGAGGAAGTCACCGAGATTGCCGCCGCCGCCAACGTCCACACCATCAAAAAGTGGGGCCCGGACCGCATTTACGGTTTCTCACCGATTCCGGCCATGTCGATGCTGTCCTATGCGGCCGGCTCACGCTACCTGTCGCTGATCGGCGGTGCCTGCGGTTCCTTCTACGACTGGTATTGCGATCTGCCCGCCGCCAGCCCGCAGACCTGGGGTGAGCAGACCGATGTGCCAGAGGCCGCCGACTGGTACAACTCGACGTATCTCATCATTACCGGCGCCAACCTGCCGATGACGCGTACGCCGGACGCCCACTTCGCCACCGAGGTGCGTTACAAAGGCGCCAAGGTCGTCTCGATGGCGCCCGACTACGCCGAATACGTCAAGTTCGCCGACCTGTGGATGCCGGTCAAACAGGGCACCGATGCGGCGGCCTTCATGGCCATGGGCCATGTCGCGTTGAAAGAATTCCACATCGAGAAGCAGGACCCCTACTTCGCCGAGTACGCCCGCACCTACACCGACCTGCCGATGCAGGTGATGTTGCGCCGCATTGACCAGGAGGGTGGTGAGGGCTATGCCAGCGACCGTACGCTACGTGCTTCCGACTTCGACGGCGCTCTGGGCGAGAGCAACAATCCCGACTGGAAAACCATCGTCTATGACGAGAAATCCAAAGCTTTCGTCGTGCCCAACGGCAGCGTCGGTTTCCGCTGGGGGGAAGAGGGCAAGTGGAATGTATTGCCAAAGAACGCCGCAACTCAGGAAGAAATCTGCGCCGAACTCTCCTGTATCGAATCGAGGGATGCCGTGGTTTCGGTCGGCTTTCCCCACTTCAACCAGCACGAGCCGGACCTGCTCTACCGCAACGTGCCGGTGCGCAAGATCAGGCTGGCCTCCGGCGAGGAGGCGCTGGTGGCATCGGTGTTCGACCTGCAGGTTGCCCAGTATGGCATCGACCGCGGCCTGGGCGGCGCCAATGTCACCCGCTCCTATGACGACGCCGATGTCGCCTACACACCGGCCTGGGCGGAGAAGGTCACGGGCGTCAAGCGCGCCGACCTGATCCGCACCGGTCGCGAATTCGCCGACAACGCTGCCAAGACCCGCGGCAAGTCGATGGTCATCATGGGTGCGGCGATCAATCACTGGTATCACAACGACATGAGCTATCGCAGCATCATGAACCTGCTGCACATGTGCGGCTGCGTTGGCCAGAGCGGCGGCGGTTGGGCGCACTACGTCGGCCAGGAAAAGCTGCGGCCGCAGGCTGGCTGGGCGCCGGTGGCCTTTGCCCTCGATTGGCACCGTCCGCCGCGCCAGATGAACTCGACCACCTTCTGGTATTTCCAGACTGACCAGTGGCGCTACGAGACGGTGGATGCCGATGGTCTGCTGGCGGCCACTGCCAAAGCCAAGTACAAGGGCCATACCCTGGCCGACTACAACGTTGTCTCGCAACGCATGGGCTGGCTGCCTTCCGCACCGCATTTCAACAGAAACCCGCACGAGATCGTCGCCGAGGCGGAAAAAGCCGGCGCCACCGACGAAGCCGGCATCGCCAAGCACATGGTCGAGCAGCTCAAGTCGGGCAAGCTGGCTTTTGCCTGCGAGGACATCGACGCGCCGGAAAACTTCGTGCGTAACCTGTTTGTCTGGCGCTCCAATCTGCTCGGCAGCTCGGCCAAAGGTCACGAGTACTTCCTCAAGCACCTGATGGGTGCGCAGAACGGCGTGTTGCAGGAAGGGACCGACGGCAAGGCTTGCAAGGAAATCAAGTGGCATGAAAACGGTCCGACCGCCAAGCTTGATTTGATGGTGGATATCAACTTCCGCCTGAACTCCACCGGCGCCTATTCCGACATCATCCTGCCGACGGCGACCTGGTACGAGAAGAACGACCTCAACACCACGGACATGCATCCCTTCATCCATCCGCTGTCGGAAGCCGTCAGTCCGGCGTGGGAATCGAAGTCGGATTGGCAGATCTTCCAGGCCATCGCCAAGGCTTTTTCGACCCTGGCGACGAAGCACCTGGGCACGCAAAAGGATGTCGTTGCGCTGCCGATGCAACATGATTCGCCTTTCGAACTGGCGCAGCCGCTCGGCGTCAAGGACTGGAAGCGCGGCGAGTGCGAGCCGGTGCCGGGCAAGACCCTGCCGCTGCTGAAGGTGGTCACTCGCGATTACGCCAATACCCACAAGAAATTCTGTGCGCTGGGGCCGCTGCTGAGCAAGCTGGGCAACAACATCAAGGGCATCGACTGGAACACTGAGCTCGAGTACGAAGAACTGAAGAAGGTGAACGGCGTCATCCGCGAGGAGGGTATTTCCCAGGGCATGCCCAGCATCGCCGACGATATCGCTGCTTGCGAAGTGGTGTTGCGCATGGCGCCGGAGACCAACGGCGAAGTGGCACACAAGTCCTGGAGCTCCTTGTCGAAGAAGACCGGCATCGACCACCATCACTTGTATGCCGGGCGCCACGAGGACAAGATTTCCTTCCGCGACATCCAGGTCCAGCCGCGCAAGATCATCACCGCGCCGACCTGGTCGGGCATCGAGTCGGAAAAGGTTTCGTACACCGCGGGCTACACCAACATCCATGAGCACATCCCGTTCCGCACCCTGACCGGGCGCGCCCAGTTCTACCAGGATCACGAGTGGATGCTGGACTTCGGCGAGGGTTTCTGTGCCTATCGGCCGGGCCTGGACATGAAATCGCACGAGACCATCCCCGCGGCCGTCAGGGCCAAGCCGCATCTGGTGCTGAGCTGGATCACGCCGCACTCGAAGTGGGGCATCCACTCGACCTACCAGGACAACCTGCGCATGTTGAACCTGTTCCGTGGTGGTCCTTACATCTGGATTTCCGAGGACGATGCCAGGCGAATTGGCATCGAGGACAACGACTGGATGGAGGCGGTCAACGGCAACGGTGCCACGATGGCGCGCGCCGTGGTTTCGCAGCGTATTCCCAATGGCGTGGCGATGATGTACCACGCCCAGGAAAAGACGGTGAATACGCCGGGATCGCCTTCCACCGGCAAACGCGCCGGCATTCTCAACTCGGTGACGCGCGTCGTCGTCAAGCCGACCAACATGGTCGGTGGCTATGCCCAGTTGGCCTATGGCTTCAACTACTACGGCACGGTCGGCACGCAGCGCGACGAGTTCGTCGTCATCCACAAGATCGAGGACAAGGATATCGATTGGCTGGAGCGCCCGCTGACGTCGGAACGTGAAGCGCAGCTCAACCCCAAGGGTGTCGGCCCGCGCTGACCCGGAATGCAGAGGAGACTCATATGAAAGTTCGCGCTCAATTCGCCCTGGTTTTCAACCTCGACAAGTGTATCGGTTGCCACACCTGCTCGGTGACCTGCAAGAACGTGTGGAGTAACCGCAAGGGCGTCGAATACGCCTGGTTCAATAATGTCGAGTCCAAGCCCGGTATCGGCTATCCCAAGCAATGGGAAAACCAGGAAGTCTGGCGTGGCGGCTGGGAACTGGCGGACGGCAAGCTGCAGCTCAAGTCCGGCAGCAAGCTGTCGCGCCTGCTCAACATCTTCGCCAATCCCGACATGCCGGAGATCGACGATTACTACGAGCCCTTTACCTTCGACTATGCGCGTCTGCTGAATGCGCCGCTGTCCGAGGCGGCGCCGACGGCGCGTCCGGTGTCGCAAATCACCGGCGCGAAGATGAAAAAGATTACCTGGGGCCCCAACTGGGAGGACGACCTGGCCGGTGAGTACGACAAGCGCGCCAAGGACGTCAACATGAAGGGTCTGGAAAAGCAGATCTACTCGCAGTTCGAGAACACCTTCCACATGTACCTGCCGCGCATGTGCAACCACTGCCTGAATCCTGCCTGCGTCGCGGCCTGTCCCTCCGGCTCGATCTACAAACGCGAGGAAGATGGCATTGTGCTGGTCGACCAGGACAAGTGCCGCGGCTGGCGCCAGTGCGTTTCCGCCTGCCCATACAAGAAGGTGTTCTACAACTGGGAATCGGGCAAGGCGGAGAAGTGCATCGGTTGCTATCCGCGCGTCGAATCCGGCATGCCGACGGTGTGTTCGGAATCCTGTGTCGGCCGCATCCGCTACAACGGCATCATGCTCTATGACGCCGACAAGATCGAGGCGCTGGCATCGACGACCAACGAGCAGGACATCTACGAAGCGCAGCGCAGCATCTTTCTTGACCCCAACGACCCCGAGGTGATCGAGGCCGCACGCCGTGACGGCGTGCCAGAGGACTGGATCAACGCCGCGCGCCGCTCGCCGATCTGGAAAATGGCGATGGAATGGAAGATCGCCTTTCCGCTGCATCCCGAGTTCCGCACGCTGCCAATGGTCTGGTACGTGCCGCCGCTGTCTCCGGTGCAGTCCGCCATCGATCAGGGGCAGTTGCCGACCAGTCCGGACGGTGTACTGCCCAGGAGCGAGGCCCTGCGCCTGCCGCTCCAGTACCTGGCCAGCCTGCTCACCGCCGGCCAGGAGGCGCCGATCCGCGACGCCCTCGACAAACTGCTGGCGATGCGTTCCTACCAGCGCTCGATCCATGTCGAGGGCAAGGCCGATACGCGGGCGCTGGAGCGGGTTGGCCTGAGCGAGCAACAGGCCAAGGACATGTACCAGCTGCTGGCCATCGCCAACTATGAAGACCGCTTTGTCATCCCGACGGGCCACGCGGAAGTCAGCCTCGAGGACTTCTACGCCTTCCAGGGCCAGAACGGCTTCACCTTCGGCAACGACTCCTCACCCGGCATCGGCGGCAGTTCGATTTTCCCCGAGCGACGCCGGGAGTCGGTTGAGTCGCTGGTGCCGGCGCCTTCCGCCGACGAACGCTGATCAAAGGACACCCATCATGATGATCCATCGCCTCGTATCCTTCCTGCTTCAGTACCCGGATGCAGACTTGCGCCGGGCTTTGCCGGAGATCGCCATCGCCATCGCCGGCGACGACACCCTGCTTCCCGGAGAGCGCCAGACGCTGGCTGCCTTCGTCGAAGACCTGGTAGCGGCCGACCCGACCCAGGCGGAGGCCGACTATGTCGCCACCTTCGACATGGTGCCCGAGCACAGCCTGCACCTGACCCACCACCTGCTGGGCGAAGACAAAAACCGCGGCCCGGCCCTCATTGACCTGGGCGAGTTCTACCGGGAATACGGCCTGGAGATTTCGCAACGGGAACTGCCCGACTATCTGCCCCTGATCCTGGAGTTCTCGTCGCTATTGGAAGCCGAGGAAGCGCGGCTGTTCCTCTCACGCTGGACCAAGGTGCTGCGCCAGCTCCTCGCCAACCTGGAAGATGCGAGCAGCCCCTACGCACCCCTGGTGAAGCTGGTGGAAATGCGCAGCTGCATGGCCGGAGCCGGCAACGCCGCGCCTGTGGCAGCGGCCACCCGCAGTGATCCCAGCCTGGCCGACGGCGACTTCGATCCGCCGGTGAATTGGTCGGCACTACCCGTCGGCGGCGCCTGCGCCGGCTGATCCCCTCTGACAGAACCTGATTCGGAGACAACACCATGGACTTTCTGCACAACCTGATCTTCGGCATCTACCCCTACATCGCCACCACCGTGTTCCTGCTCGGCAGCTGGATTCGCTTCGATACCGAGCAATACACCTGGAAAAGCGATTCCAGCCAGTTGCTGTCCAAGCCGGGCATGCGCTTCGCCAGCAATTTCTTCCACTACGGCATCATCGGCCTCTTCTTCGGCCACGTGGCGGGCCTGCTCACACCCCATGCCGTCTTCCTCAGTTTGGGTATCGCTGACATGACCCACCAATGGACCGCCATCATCGCCGGCACTGCCTTCGGTGGCGCCTGCGTGCTGGGGGCCGCCGTCCTCTGGCTGCGGCGCATGACCAACGCGCGGGTGCGTGCCGCCTCCCGCTGGATGGACATCAACATTCTCGGCTGGCTGGCCCTGACGGCGGCGGCCGGGCTGGCCACCATCCCGGTATCCATTCAGCACGCCACCGCCGGCAACCCCGGCACCATGATCCTGCTCGCCGAATGGGTGCAGAGCATCCTCTACCTGCATCCCGACCCGCAGCTGGTGAAAGACGTGAGCCCTGTCTATAAATTCCACATGTTCCTGGGCATGTCGGTATTTCTGTTCTTCCCCTTCACTCGCCTTGTGCACATCTGGAGCGCGCCCTTCGGCTATCTTGGCCGCGCCTACCAGATCGTGCGCCGCAGACGCACGGCGTGAGAGGCGCAGGGAGTACGGGAAAGTGTTCTCTGCACTAGTGCGAGCGTGATCCTGGCGACTGGCCGATTCCTTTTGTATGGAAAGTCAGTCCCCGCAGGACGGCGGTTTCGATCTTGCCGAGCGCTCCCAGGGCTCAAGCGTTCTGTTGCACCCATCTCAGATCTCCAGCAGATTCTGCAGTTGCGGCAGCAGCGAACCGCCTTCCAGGTTGAAGTGCTCGTCGCGGTGCAATTGCGCTACCCGCGTCAGCATGCGTTCGCCCTTGGCGGTGAGATGGACTTCCACCTCGCGCCGGTCTGCCTGATTCTGCCGGCGCGCCACCCAGCCGAGCTTTTCACAGCGCGATACCAGCGCGACGACGCCGTGGTGCTGGGCCTGCAGGCGCTCGGCGAGTTCGCCGACTCGCGCCCAGTCGCGCCCGGGGAACCCCTTGACGTGCAGCAGCAACAGGTACTGCAGCGGCGTGATGCCATGCTTGCGCGTGACCTGTTCGCTGAAGCGCAGGAAGCGCCGCAGCCGATAGCGAAACTCGGAGAGGGTTTCGAATTCCCGCTTGCTCAGGACCGGATTTTTCATGTTGCCCGTTATCCACAATCATCGAACTCGAACGACAATATCACATTGTGCTCTTATCACGACGTGATGTAATATCGTCGGTTATCGAGTCTGATTCCAAAGGGAGTTTCCATGTCACAACAAATTGCCTGGCAGGTTTCGCTCATATTGATGAGCCTCGTGGTGCTTGCCTTCGCCTTCGTCGCGATCAATTCGGGTGCGCGCCAGGAGGACTACACGCCGCTGCAGAAGCGTGCCTACCGCATCCGCAGCAGGCTGTTCTGGGGGATGGTCGTGGTTTTCGGGTCGGCGATGCTGTATACGCTGAAGGACCTGCCCTATGGTGCGGAGCGCGACCACAGCGGCGCGGGTGCCGCGCAGATTGTCGAAGCGAAGGGCTTCCAGTGGCGCTGGGAATTGAGCCGTGATCATGTCGAAGCCGGCCAGCCGGTGGAATTCCGCATTACCAGCGAGGATGCCAATCACGGCTTCGGCATCTACGACGGCACGATGCACCTCGTCGCGCAGACCCAGGCCATGCCCGGCTACACCAACGTGATCCGCCATACCTTCGACAAGCCGGGTACGTACAAAATCCTGTGCCTTGAGTACTGCGGCATTGCGCACCACAACATGATTACTGAAATCACAGTCGGCAGCCTTTAAGGGAGGATAAGAACATGGCGAGTCACACCTATACCCCCATGCCCGATCAGGGCGCCAAGGCCAGCGTGCTGGCTTACCTGGTTACCGTAGCCGTCGTCCTGCTGCTGATGATGGTCTTCGGCCTGCTCATGCGCATGGAACAGGCGCGGGTCATTACGATGGGCGCGAGCTGGTTCTACGAACTTATGACGCTTCACGGCGCCGGCATGGTCGGCATCGCCGGCCTCGCCGGGGCAGCCATCATGTGGCATTTTTTGCGCCAATACGTTGCCCTGTCCCAAGGAATATTTTGGGCGAATTTATTTTTGTTTCTCATCGGCGTCGTCATGATCCTGGCAGGCGTCCTGCTCGGCCACTTCCACGGCGCCTGGACCTTCCTCTATCCGCTGCCAGGCAAGTCGATGGGCATGTGGAGCCAGGGAGCGGCCGCACTGTTCATGGGCGGACTGCTGGTGATCGGTGTCGGCTTCGTCCTGCTGCACCTGGACATCGCTCGTGCCCTCATCGTCCGTTATGGCAGCTTTGCCCGTTCGCTCGGCTGGCCGCAACTCTTTGGCCACGACGATGGCAACGCACCGCCGCCGACAGTGGTGGCCAGCACGATGGTGACGATCGTCAATATTGCCGGCCTGGTTGCCGGCGCCAGCATCCTCATCATGATGCTGGTGAACCTCTACGTACCCAGCTTCAACATCGATCCGCTGCTGGCCAAGGGCATGATCTACTTCTTCGGCCACGTCTTCATCAACGCCACCATCTACATGGCAGTCATCGCCGTCTATGAAATCCTGCCGCGCTACACGCAGCGCCCATGGAAATCGAACAAGGTCTTTCTGGCTTCGTGGACGGCGTCGACACTGATGGTCCTGTTCATCTTCCCCCACCACCTGCTGATGGACTTCGCCTTTCCGGAATGGTTTCTTATCATGGGCCACGTGATCGGCTACATGAACGCCTTCCCGATCCTTGTGGTGACCGGCTACGGTGCGCTGATGATCGTGTACCGCTCAGGCATCCGCTGGGACATGGCTTCGATGCTGCTGTTCCTCTCGCTGCTTGGTTGGGCGGCGGGCGTCATGCCGGCGTTCATCGACGGCACGATCGCGGTGAACTATGTGATGCACAACACGCTGTGGGTGCCGGGGCACTTCCATACCTACCTGCTGCTCGGCACGGTGGGCATGTTGTTCGGCTTCATGTATTACCTTGGCAAGCCGGACGAGCATACCCAGGACGCACTCCTCGATCGCCTCGCCTTCTGGCTGTTCATGGTCGCGTCCCTCGGCTTTACGCTGACCTTCCTCTTTTCCGGCAAGGAAAGCGTGCCGCGCCGCTATGCCGAGCATCTGCCCGAATGGGTTCCGTATGACCGCATTGGCGCCTTGTTCGCCCTCCTCGTGATTGCCGCGGTTCTAGTTTTCATCATCCGCTTTCTCACCCGTCTGGGACGGGCCGGACGCGACTACCCGCGCGCCCCGCTGGCGTACGCCGGAACTGCATGAAGCGTATTGCCCGCAGCCTGACGGCCACGGCGCTGGTGACCCTCATGGGCATCAGCGCCCTGTGGTGGGGTACGGACGGGCTGCAGGCATTTACCGCCGAAACTGCGCGGCGCACAGCGCTTCTGGGTTCGCCAAGAGCCCTTCCCGCGGTATCCCTGGAAGACCAGGATGGCCGCGGTTTCAGCTTGCAGGATTACCGCGGCAGGCTGCTGGCCGTCGAGTTCATCTACACACGCTGCCCGACGCTGTGCCGCAGCCTGGGCATGGCCTTCAGGCAGATCCGCGATCACGTACCTGCGGCAGCGCTGGGAAAAGACTTCGCCCTGCTCAGCATCAGCTTCGATACGCTCCGCGACGATGCGGCCAGTCTGCGCGACTATGGGCGCACCTACGGCGCGGACGGCAAGCACTGGCGCATCGCGCGGGTGCGCAGCGAGGCGGAACTCAAGCAGTTGCTCAAGTCATTTGGTGTTGTCGTGATCGACGATGGCCTGGGCGGCTTCGAACACAACGCAGCGATTCATCTGCTCGATCGCGATGGCAGGCTTGTGCTGATCAGCGACATCGATGAACCGCTGAAGTTTGCCGAGAGTGTAGCGGCATGGCTATGAACCGCGAGACCCATCGTGTAGCCCGCATCGGACTCGGCGCGCTCTACCTGGTCATGTTGACGCCCGCCGCGCGCACCTGGCTCGAAGCGACCATGACGGGCCATATGCTGTTACAGATACCGCTGCTGGCGGCGATCGGCTTCGCTGCCAGTCGCCTGCTGCCTGAACGCTGGCAGCACGGGTTGCTCACGACAGTGGGGGGCGCGGTCCCTTGCGTGGCGATGGCCATTTTCGCATCAAGCTACTGGATGCTCCCGCGCGCGCTGGATGCCGCCCTGGCGAGCCCGCTGGCCGAGGCAGGCAAGTTCCTCAGCATTCCGCTCTTCATCGGCATGCCGCTGGCCCTGGCCTGGAGGCGGCTCTCGATCCTCGGACGGGGTTTTGTGTGGAGCAACTTCTACAGCATGCTGGCTGTGCTCGGCTGGCTCTACATCGCCGCACCGGTGCGCGTCTGCAACAGCTATCTGGTGAACGAGCAGGTGCACGCCGGCTGGCTCATGGTGAAGCTCGCGCTGTTTCTTTTCACCTGGTGGCTTGCCAGCTTCTTCATAGGCCGCCAACCCGCGCCGCGCGAAGACGAGTCGGCGAGGACAAGCGGCAATGCATCGCAAACTCATCTGGCGTGATCGTCAATAGAACCCGCCTGGTGGATCCAATGGTATCGGGGAGGGTATCGGGTGGGTATCGGGCGGGTATCGGGCAGTGCGGCGCAACAGGTGGAATACGGCAATACCGACGCCTGACTCCAAGTCAAAGCCGCGTGTAGGCCATGAGTTCCATGCGGTCCGCCTTGCGGATGCCCTTGCCCTGGCGCTGCCAGCGTTCGATCAGGACGGCGCGCGGCACTTGCTCCGGTGCAATCCAGTAGGTGACATTGATGGAGCGGCTCTTGCCGAGCAGCCAGCCTGTGCCTTCGACGCGGTACGCGTCGAAGCGGCCGGCGGGGACGACGACTGTCTCGCGTCCCGTCACCTTGAAATCGATTTCGATCTCGTCGTCCTCGCCCTTGGGCAGCACCGTCGAGTAGCGGGTCGTCCATTTGCGGCCGACTGCGTACTCCGTGGCATAGAACTGGTTGGGGCCGTAGGTTGCGCCGTTCGGTATTTTGAGAAAATTGCCCAACCGATCGGTGACGAAGCGCCCGCCGTTGTACTTCACCCTGTCCGGCAAGACGTGCACCACGCGCTGCATCTGCGTGCGTTCGACCAGCTTGGTCAGCAGGTCGATGACCTGGTATTCGAACACGTCGCCGGGCCGGTAATCCTGATTGGCCCGTGCCGTGCCCTGGGTGAACGGGTTGGCTGCGGATGAGACGATCTCGACGCGTTGCTCACCGCGCTGTGCGAGCAACTGGTCGAGCTGTGCCAGCGCCAGTTCAGAAAAACGACCACTGGGGTAGCGTTTCAGGTAATCCTCGAGAGCGACGATGGCGTCCTGGTTCGAATCGCTCATTTGCCGTCTCCTGCGCCCGGGATAGCCGACTGCACCTTCTGCCAGGCGGCCAGTTCCTCTGCGAACTGGCGGTCGAGTTCCTCCTGCGATAACTTTTTTAATTCCGGCGGCGGTATGAAGTAGAAGTCGTCTTCGAGCGAAGTGCTTTCCCAGGGGATCTGCCGGCCGTTCGAAGCGCGCCGTACGGCCAGGCGCACGCGCTTGAAGACGTCCTCGATCCGGGCGTTGGGAGTGCGCATTTCGCGCAGCAGGTTTTCGGTATACAGCCCGTTGACGCCTGCGCCGTCCGCTGCGGTGTTGCCCGGCGCCGTGGCATAGGCCAGCAGCGTGCCGAGCGGTGCGTCCATCTGGCTCAGGCCCTTGCCGCTCCTCATATCGTCGTTGAAGGGGTTGTCGCGGCAGGCGTCGAGGATGATGATGTTCATCGGGTTCTGCGCCCGGGTCAGGCCTTCGAGCAGCCGGGTAATGTCTACAGCCTGCTGCGGCACGTCCTCCGCCCTGCTCAGCGACGCATCCACCGGCACCAGGTAATTGCGCCAGTTCATCTGTAAGCCGTGGCCGGCGAAGTAGAACAGCCCCACCGCCGACTGCGTGCCGAGGCTGGCGGCAAAGTTGCGAATCGCATTTTCCAGTGTGGTCTTGCCCGCATCGAGCTGCAGGTCGACGGCGAAGCCGGTCTGCTTCAGTACGCCCGCAATAGCGCCGGCGTCATTGGCCGGGTTCGGCAGCGGCGCGGAGGTGTAGCGGCTGTTGCCCACCACCAGGGCCCGCCGTGGCAGGGCGTGGATGGTCGAGGCCAGCGCTGCCCCCAGACCGAGCGGCAGGAGCGGTGCAAGCGAAAGCGCGCAGAGCTGCTTGAGGGTGAGGCGGCGGCGCGGTTGCATCAGCGACAGGTTGCTAGGTTCTCGCCGCGGCGACGGTCTGCGCCTGTACGCCGAGGCCGTCGATGCCGAGGCGCAGCGTGTCGCCGGCCTTGAGGAAGCGTGGCGGCTTCATACCGAGGCCGACGCCGGACGGCGTGCCGCTGACGATGACGTCGCCGGGCAGGAGCGTCATGAAGCGGCTGATGTAGGCGACCAGTTCGGCGCAACCGAAGACCATGTTGGCGGTCGAGCCGTCCTGTACGCGCGTGCCGTTGAGTTCCAGCCACAGGCGCAGGTCCTGCGGCTCGGGCACTTCGTCGCGCGTCACCAGCCAGGGGCCGAGTGGGCCGAAGGTGTCGCAGCCCTTGCCCTTGTCCCACTGGCTGCCGCGTTCGAGCTGGTATTCACGTTCCGAGACATCGTTGGCGACACAGTAGCCGGCGACGTGGTCCAGCGCGGTTTCGAGCGGCACGTGGCGGGCAACCGAACCGATGATGATGGCCAGTTCCACTTCCCAGTCAGTCTTCACCGAGCCGGGCGGCAACAGGAGCGGATCGTTCGGCCCGCTGATGCAGGTGGTGGCCTTCATGAAGAGGATTGGCTCGGCGGGAATGGGCATGCCGGCCTCCTGGGCGTGGTCGCGGTAGTTGAGGCCGACGCCAATCAGCTTGCTGATGCCGGTGAAAGGCACGCCGAGGCGCGGCGAACCTTTCACGCGCGGCAGCGATTCCGGCGCAATGCTGCGCAGGCTGTTCAGCCCCTGCGGCGAGAGCGTGCCCTGATCGATGCTCTCGATGGCTACCGACAGGTCGCGCAGATGGCCTTCCGCGTCGATGAGGCCGGGTTTTTCGCGGCCGTCCGCTCCGTAGCGCACCAGTTTCATCCTTCCCTCTCGCTTACGATCGTCGTCCCCGCGGAAGCGGGGATCCATCACAACCACTCGACGTCGCTGGATTTCCGCCTCCGCGGGAATGACGGCAACTCACCAGTAGGTTTCCATGCTGACCTGTCCCGGCTCCTTGCGCTTGTGCTTGCGCAGGCCGCGTGCGGCCAGTGCGGCGCTGGCGTCGTCCACCATGGACGGATTACCGCACAGCATGACGTGGCATTGGGCGGGATCGAAACGCAGCGCCGCGCGTGCCTCCAGACGTCCGTCGACGATGGCCTGCGGGATGCGGCCTGCCAGCGCATAGTCGGCCGTCTCGCGGCTGAGGAAGGGGATATAGGCGAAGCGCTTCGGCTCGGCCGCGGCGATGCGGGCGATGGCGCGGCGGTAGGTGAGTTCCGCCACCGTGCGCGCCGCGTGCACCAGGACGACGCGCTGGAAGCGCTGCCAGGGCTCCGCTGTTTTCAGAATGGAGAGGAACGGGCCGAGGCCGGTGCCGGTGGCGATCAGCCAGAGATGGATGGCCGGTGGCACCTCGTCGAGGACGAGAAAGCCGTTCGGTTTCGGCGCTACCTGGATGATTTCGCCCTTCTTCAGCGCCGACAGGCGCGGCGAGAGCGGACCTTCATTGACCGTGGAGAAATAGAATTCAAGGATCGGATCGTCGGGCGCGTTGACGATCGAGTAGGGGCGGCCGACGATTTCGCCGTCGATGGCGAGGCCGAGCTTGGTGAACTGGCCGGCGCGAAAGGGCTCGATCTGCGCCTCGATGCGCAGCGAATGGAGCCTGTCGGTCCAGTCGATTCGTTCAACGATGCGGCCTTCAACCCACTGTTGCGCCATAGGTGCCTCCATTTGTGTCATTCCCGCGAAAGCGGGAATCCATACAGCGCTGAAAACCTGGACTCCCGCTTTCGCGGGAGTGACGATGTTGGGCTCGATTAGCCTTTGTCAGAATCCGCCTTCGGCATGCCGCCCAGCAGCGCCGGCACGGCGCGCTTCGGCCGGTGGTGCGTGCGCTTCGGTTCCGGCGCCGTGTTCTGGGCGCTGACTTTCGGTTCGTAGGGCTTGCTCGGATCGAAATCCAGCTTGGGTAGCTTCGGCTTGGCCGGCTCTACACGGCGGGACGGCGGACGCTCGCGTTCCCGTTCCTCGTCGCGCCTGCCGCGCGGCTCACGGCGCGGCGCGGCGGATTTGTCGCGGCTGCCATCGCCTCGCTCGGGGCGGCCGGCGCTGTTGCTACCGCGGCCGCGGCGGGGCTTATCGTGGGCGGCGTCGACATCCGGCCCCGGCTCGAAGCCCTGCACGAGCACCTGCTCGATCGGGCGCTTGATGAGTTTCTCGATCTCGGCCAACTTGCCGCGCTCCTCGGGGCAGACCAGTGAAGTCGCATCGCCCTCCTTGCCGGCGCGGCCGGTGCGGCCGATGCGGTGAATGTAGTCCTCCGGCACGTGCGGCAGTTCGTAGTTGATGACGTGCGGCAGGTCGTCGATGTCGAGGCCGCGCGCGGCGACGTCGGTGGCCACCAGCACGCGTGCCTTGCCGCTCTTGAAGGCTTCCAGCGCTTCGCTGCGCTGCTGCTGGCTTTTGTCGCCGTGGATCGCCGTGGCCTCGATGCCCTGCTTCTCGAGATACACCGCCAGGCGGCTGGCGCCGAACTTGGTACCGACGAAGACCAGCACCTGTTTCAGGCTGCTGGTCTTGAGGATGTGCGCGAGGAGCTGCCGCTTGTGGTCCTGCGCCACCGGGTGCATGCGGTGCGTCACGGTTTCGGTGACGGCGTTCCGGCGCGCCACCTCGATCAGCACCGGCTGCTTCAGCATGCTGTCTGCGAGCTTCTTGATCTCCTCGGAAAACGTGGCGGAGAAGAGCAGGCTCTGCCGTTCCTTCGGCAGCATGGCGAGGATGCGCTTGATGTCGGGGATGAAGCCCATGTCTAGCATGCGGTCGGCTTCGTCCAGCACCAGCACTTCGACGCTGTTGAAGTTCACACTCTTCTGTTGCACGTGGTCGAGCAGGCGCCCCGGCGTGGCGACGACAATCTCGACGCCCTTCCTCAGCGCCTCCGTCTGCGGCTTGATGTCCACGCCGCCATAGACGACGAGGTCGCGCAGCGGCACGTACTTGCCGTAGGTCTGCACGCTCTCGTGCACCTGCATGGCGAGTTCGCGCGTCGGCGTGAGGATGAGTGCGCGCACCGGATGGCGGGCGGGCGAGGGGCTGGTGCTGGCGTGGCGGGCGAGGCGCTGCAACAGTGGCAGGACGAAGCCGGCGGTCTTGCCGGTGCCGGTCTGTGCGCCGCCCATGACGTCCTTGCCGGCGATGACGACGGGGATGGCCTGGGCCTGGATGGGGGTGGGCTCGGTGTAGCCGGCGTCGGATACTGCTCTGAGCAGTTCGGGCAGCAGCCCGAGTTCTTCAAATGTCATTAGTTCTCCTGAATCGGCCTGCGCTGATCGCTCAGCGTACCGGTTCAGGACACGAATGAATTTTTTGGAAGCAGGGTCGGGATTGACCGGACAGGCTTGCGAGCGCTAACCGGCGAACGGGCAAACCGGAAGCATTATACCCCCCGGGCCCATCGGCAGGAAAGCCCCTGCATGCGCAGGGTGCAGCCGTGTCGCGGACTCGCCGTCCTCAGCCCGGCAGCATCGCCGTGACTTCGATCTCGATCTTGGCGCCCACTTCGACGAAACCGGCGACCTGCAGGGCCGTCATGACGGGGAAGTGGCGGCCGATGAGGTCGCGGTAGACCTCGCCGATCTCGTTAAGGCGGGCGTTGTATTCCTCCTTGTCCTCGAGATACCAGTTCATGCGCACGATGTGCTCGGGCTTGGCCCCCGCCTCGGCGAGGATGGCAACGATGTTGCTGAGCGACTGGCGTATCTGGTCGACCAGGTCGTCGGTCTGGAATATCTCCTGGCCGTCCCAGCCGACCTGGCCGGCGACGAAGACCATGCGGCCGCTGGCGGATATTGCGTTGGAATAGCCTTTCGGTCGCTTCCAGCCGGCCGGGTTGAACATCTGCATCATGAGTCTCTCCTGTGATTGTTGATGTCGAGTTGTCCTTCAAGGAACGCCTGCATCGGCACGCGCAGATCGTCGGGTATGGGGCAGGCCCGCTGCGCCTCCAGATCCATGGTGACGAGGACGAATCTGGCGCGCAGCCGAGTCTCTTTCTTGTAGCTGCAGTCGACGGCAATGGCCATCGAGCTGCGACCGAGCTTTTCGATACGCAGCCCCAGTGTGATGATCTCGCCGATCTTGGAAGGGGCGATGAAGTCGCAGTTCAGGTTCACGATGGGGAAACCGAGCTTGTGCCCGGTGATGTAGCCGGCGTAATTGAGGCAGAGGCCCTGGTTGAACCAGTCTTCCACCAGGCCGTTGAACATGATGAAGTACTGCGGATAGAAGACGATGCCGGCCGGGTCGCAGTGCGAGAAACGCACCAGCTTATCGCTGTAGAAGGTGTTGCCGAGGATGCGGCAGTTCTGGCTCATTTTGTCTCGTTTCCTTGGCGCAGCTTGAAGCGCTGCAGTTTGCCCGTCTCGGTGCGCGGCAGCGCGGTGATGAATTCGATGGCGCGGGGGTATTTGTAGGGCGCCACGCTGCGCTTGACGAAATCCTGCAGGTCGCGCGCCAGCGCTGCGTTTGGCGCATGGCCTTCGCGCAGCACGACATAGGCCTTGGCGATCTGGCCGCGCTCCTCGTCCGGCACGCCCACCACGCCGCATTCGGCGACTGCGGGGTGCTGCAGCAGCGCCTCCTCCACTTCGGGGCCGGCGATGTTGTAGCCGGCCGAGATGATCATGTCGTCGGTGCGCGCCTGGTAGAAGAAATAGCCGTCTGCATCCATCGAGAAGGCGTCGCCGGTGAGGTTCCAGCCGTCCTGCACGTACTGACTTTGGCGCGGGTCGTCGAGGTAGCGGCAGCCGGTCGGTCCCTGCACCGCGAGCTTGCCGACAGTGCCCGGCGGCAGTGGTTTTCCGTTTTCATCGACGATGCGTGCGCGGTAGCCGGGCACCACCTTGCCGATGGCGCCGCGGCGGACTCCATCTGGCGGCGAGGAGATGAAGATGTGGATCATCTCGGTGGCGCCGATGCCGTCGATGATCTCGATGCCGCTGGCCTGCTTCCACAGCTGGCGCGTGGCGTCGGGCAGCGCTTCACCGGCGGAAACGCATTTCTTCAGGCGGCCGATGCCGTCCTTTTGCGCCAGCGGCGCCATCAGGCGCCAGAAGGTCGGCGCAGTGAAGCAGATGGTGGCCTTGAAGTCGCGGATCGTCTGCATCAGCGTGTCGGGCAATAGCCTCTCGACCAGCACCGTCGAGGCGCCGAAACGCAGCGGGAAACACAGCATGCCGCCGAGGCCGAAGGTGAAGGCCAGCGGCGGCGTGCCGCAGAAGATGTCGCTCGCCCTGGGCTTGAGCACCGAACGCGGGAAAGCGTCGCACATCGCCAGCACGTCGCGGTGGAAGTGCATCGTGCCTTTCGGCTGGCCGGTGGTGCCGGAGGTGAAGGCGATCAGCGCCACGTCGTCGGTCGCCGTGTCGACGTTGTCGAAGGTGTCCGGCTTGCCTTCGATCAGCGCTTCGAGGGCTGCGGAGCCGTCGCTGCTGAAGGCGATAATGCGCTTCAGGTCCGGACAGTTCGGCCGTGCCAGTTCGAGTTCATCCAGCAGGCGCGCATCGCACAGGGCGAGACTGCAGCGCGCCTTGACGGAGATCTGCGTCAGCTCCTTGGCGCGCAGCAGCGGCATGGTGGCGACGACGATGCCGCCGGCCTTGACGATGCCCAGCCAGCAGGCGGCCATCATCGGGTTGTTCGGCCCGCGCAGCAGCACGCGGTTGCCCGGTACCAGGCCGAGGTCTTCGCTGAGCGCGCGGGCGATGCGGTTGGCGCGCGTCAGCAGCTGACGGTAGGTGCAGGCGACCGCGCGGCCGTCGACCGGCGCCCAGATCGCTGGCCGCTCGCCGTGGCCGGCGGCGACCATGCGGTCGAGCAGTTCGACGGCGCAGTTCAGGCGTGGCGGGTACTGCAGTTCGGGTCGCTCGAAGACCAGCTCGGGCCACTGCTTGCGCGGCGGCAGGTTGTCGCGGGCGAAGCTATCCGTGTGGGCGCTGGAGTTCATGCTGCGTCAGCCGTTGCCATCCTGACTGGCGACATGTTGCTTGAGCTGCGCCAGCAGTGCGTAGAGCTGATCCTTTTCCTTCTCGCCGAGGCCATCGAAGAGATTGGCGATCCAGTCTTCGTGCTCATCGGCCCACTGGCGGAAGACGCGCCGGCCCTCCTTGGTGAGCTTGACGATGTAGGCGCGGCGGTCTTTCGGATTGTCCTCGCGCACGACCAGGCCCTCGGCGACGAGCTGGTCGGTAATGCCGGTGACGTTGCCGCCGGTGACCATCATGCGCTTGGACAGTTCGCCCATCTTCAGGCCTTCCGGATGGCGTTCGAGTTGGGACATCAGGTCGAAGCGCGGCAGTGTGGTCTGGAAGTTTACGCGCAGGCGGCTGCGCACGTGTGCTTCGATGAGGTTGGTGCAGGCCAGCATGCGCAGCCACAGCCGCAGCGCAAAATGATGGTCGTCGGTGACCCGCGTCTCGTGGTCGATGCGCTGGGTCGCTGGTCGTTGCGTTTTGCTCATTTCATCTCTCCCCGCCTGTTACGGCGACTGTTTTACAAAAATCGTTTGCTGGCGTTCATGCTCGCAGCGCCAGTTGCGCGGCGCGCGCCAGGTTGCGCTCGAGTTGCGCCTTGCCGGTCAGATATTGCTTTGGCCAGGCGGCTTCTTCGTAACCGATTTCAGCCGCCGCGTGCAGCGTCCACGCCGCATCGGCCAGGTGCGGCCGGGCGATGGCGCACAGGTCGGCGCGCCCGGCGGCAATGATGGAATTGACGTGGTCCGCCTCGTAGATATTGCCGACGGCGATGGTGGCGATGCCGACTTCGTTGCGTATCTGATCGGAGAACGGCGTCTGGTACATGCGGCCGTAGACCGGCTGCGCCTCGCGCGTGGTCTGGCCGGAGGAGACGTCGATCATGTCGGCGCCGGCCGCCTTGAAGGCGCGCGCCATCGCCACGGCATCTTCTGCGGTATTGCCACCTGGCGCCCAGTCGTGGGCCGAGATGCGCACTGTCATCGGTTTTTCCTTCGGCCAGGCGGCGCGCACGGCTTCGAAGACTTCCAGCGGGTAGCGCAGGCGGTTTTCCAGCGAGCCGCCGTATTCGTCCGTGCGGATGTTGGTGAGCGGGCAAAGGAAGCTCGACAGCAGGTAGCCGTGGGCGCAGTGCAGCTCCAGCAGGTCGAAGCCGGCGGCGTTGCCGCGCCGCGCGGCGGCGACGAACTGCTCGCGCACGGCATCCATGTCGGCGCGCGTCATGGCGCGCGGCACCTGGTTCTGCGGTCCGTAGGCTAGGGCGGAGGCGGCGATCAGCGG
>JADFDU010000029.1 GCA_018262775.1 Rhodocyclaceae bacterium | reverse complement strand
CCACCGAGATCTCGGCCTTCATGCGCGACCGCGCCTACCTCGCCTCCGTCGAGCTGGCCAAGGAGCGCGGCGCCTTCCCGCTCTTCAATGCCGACCTGTATCTGTCCGGTGGCAACTTCGCTTCGCGCCTGCCGGCGGAGATCAAGGAGCAGATCCGCAAGCACGGCATCCGCAACTCGCACCTGCTGTCGATCGCGCCGACCGGCACGATCTCGCTGGCCTTCGCCGACAACGCCTCCAACGGCATCGAGCCGCCCTTCTCGTGGACCTACACGCGCAAGAAGCGCATGGCCGACGGCACGCACAAGCAGTACTCGGTCGAGGACTACGCCTGGCGCCTCTACAAGTACCTCGGCGGCGACATGGCCAAGCTGCCGCCCTACTTCGTTACCGCGCTGGAAATCTCGGCGCAGGCGCACGAGGAAATGGTGGCGGCGGTCGCCCCCTACATCGACACCAGCATTTCCAAGACGGTGAACGTGCCGGAGGACTACCCCTACGCCAACTTCGAGGACCTCTACCTGGCGGCGTGGAAGTCCGGCCTCAAGGGCCTCGCCACCTATCGCCCGAACATGGTGCTCGGCGCGGTGCTCTCCGTCGACGGCGGCGCCAGCACGGAGAAGAAGCACCCCAAGGGTACTTCCTCCGGGGCGCATCCGCAGGACGTGCAGATCAACGACACCAACCGCCGCCTCGTCATCAAGTCGCTGCCGGCGCCGGTGCTCGCCAGCCTGCGCTGGCCCGGCCGTCCGCGCATGACCGACGGCAACTCTGCGTGGACCTACATGATCGAGACACCGCACGGTGAGTTCGCCCTCTTCGTCGGCCACATCGAGCAGAACGCCAAGCCGGTGCCCTTCGAAGTGTGGGTGAACGGTTCCGAGCAACCGCGCGGCCTCGGTGCCGTCGCCAAGACGCTGTCGATGGACATGCGCGCCCAGGACCGCGCCTGGCTCAAGCTCAAGCTCGACACCCTCGCCCGTACCCGCGGCGAGGAGATGTTCGACATGCCCTTCCCGCCGCACGGCGAGAACAAGCGCATGCCGGGCGTCGTCGCCGCCGTGGCGCAGGTGGTGCGCTACCGCGTCGAGCAGCTGTGCGGCAACCTCGACGAGAAGGTGCCGACGCCGGTGCTCGATTCCATGTTCAGCCTGCAGGAGCCGAAGACCGGCACCGACGGCACGCTCTCCTGGACGGTGGACATCCAGAACCCCGCCTCCGGCGAGGACTTCGTCCTCGGCCTGAAGGAGATCACCCTGCCCGACGGCGTCACGCGACCCTACTCGATGTGGCTCTCGGGCAACTACCCGCGCGCCCTCGACGGCCTCTCGCACATCCTCTCGCTCGACATGCGCGTGATGGACCCGGCGTGGATCGGCATGAAGCTGCGCAAACTCCTCAACTACCCCGAGCCGCTCGGCGACTTCATGGCCTTCGTCCCCGGCACGCGCAAGCAGCAGAACTGGCCGTCGACCGTCGCCTACATGGCGCGCCTCATCATGCACCGCTACGCCATGCTCGGCATCCTCGACGAGAACGGCTACCCGAAACGCGAGATGGGTATCCTCGAAGCCCCGCGCGAACCCAGCGCGCCGAAAATCATGCAGGGCGCCCTGTGCAGGGAATGCGGCAACTACACCGTGATCCGCAAGGACGGCTGCGACTTCTGCAGCGCGTGCGGGGCGGTGGGGGCGTGCGGCTAAAACGTCACCCACTTGGCCTCGTAACCGTTTTCCCTGGCTCATCTCCTGAGCCAGGGAAAACCTAAAATGGATGTCCTCATCACTGCATCGCGACAGAAATCTATGGCAACCCATATCGAGATAGCCGAAGGCGATTGCCTTCATGTACTAAAGGGGCTTCCCGATAACAGCATAGACCTGATCGTCACCTCCCCCCCCTATGCGGACCAGCGGAAGCATACCTACGGGGGCGTTGCTCCTGAGGAATACGTCGCGTGGTTTCTGCCGATCACCCGCGAGTTATTGCGCGTACTTAAACCGAGCGGCACGTTCATCCTCAACATCAAGGAACGCGTCGTCAGCGGCGAGCGGCACACCTACGTGCTGGAGCTCATTCTCGAAATGCGGCGTCAGGGCTGGTTGTGGACAGAGGAATTCATCTGGCACAAGAAGAACTGCTATCCGGGCAAGTGGCCGAACCGCTTCCGCGACGCATGGGAGCGCCTGCTCCAGTTCAACAAGGCGCGCCAGTTCAATATGTACCAGGAAGAGGTCATGGTGCCGATGGGTGACTGGGCAAAAGCCCGCCTGAAGAATCTGTCGACGACCGACCGTACCCGTGATGAATCAAGGGTCGGCAGCGGCTTCGGCAAAAAAATAGAGAACTGGATTTCGCGCAGCATGGCCTTCCCGACCAATGTGCTGAACCTCGCCACGGAGTGCTCGAATCGTAAACACAGTGCGGTTTTCCCTGAGGCATTGCCAGAATGGTTCATCAAGCTGTTCACACAGGAAGGGGATACGGTTCTGGACCCCTTCATGGGCTCCGGCACCACACTCCGCGTCGCCAAACGCCTGGGGCGCAACGCCGTGGGTATCGAGATACAGCCCGAGTATGTCGAACTGGCGCGCAAGGAAATGGCTACGCCACAGCTTGTTTTGCTTGAGGAGCGGCGGAAATACGATATCCGGAAAAACCGGGAAACGGCATGAGCCGGAATCCGCTCGACCTCAACGAGGTAGCGCGCTTCATCGAGGATCACATCGGGCCGGAATTTCACGACAAGAAATTTGCCAAGTTCCAGGCGCTGACATTGGAAAACATCTTGAAGAGAAAGAACCCTTATCTCTTCAAGGCTAAGCGCACACAAACGGCCAATGATTTCATCAAGGCCATATTGGATGCCACGGTTTCCTCAGGCGAAGAAACCGTATTCGGTAACTTCCTGGAAATGGTCGCAATTCACGTTTGCCAGCAGGTGTTCAGCGGACGCAAATCCGGTACCCGTGGGATCGATCTTGATTTCGAAGATGGGTCGGACAAATACCTCGTCAGCATCAAATCGGGGCCAAACTGGGGCAACGCCAATCAGATCAAGGCCATGGTGCGGAATTTCCACGATGCGAAGAAAACGCTGCATACCTCTGGTGGCGGTAGAAACCTGAACATCAAATTCATCGAAGGCTGCTGCTACGGCAGAGACAACGCCTGCGAGAAGGGCACGCACCAGAAACTGTGCGGCCAGCGATTCTGGGAGCTAATCTCGGGCGGCAGCGCGACGCTCTATACCGACATCATCGAGCCGATCGGCCACACGGCCAAAGAGAAGAACGAAGCGCTGGAAGAGATATACACCGCGAAGCTCAATGACTTTACCGCGCAGTTCGTGGCTCGCTTCTGCAAGAACGGATTGATCGACTGGGTGAAGCTCGTCGAATACAACTCCGGCAGACAGCAATAAAGGCTTGCCATCCATGCCGGCGGAAAACCCCAACATCTCGAAGTACGGCTTCTGGCTTCTGCTTGGAGATCAGGGGTATTCTTGTCGGCTCGACTTTCCACCCCGAGCGGTTTCCCTCGTCAGCCAAGGCATCCGATGAACATCGAAAAAATCAAAGTCCGCGTCACACAATCCGGCCAGACCATGGACATCGTTGTCCTCAACAAGCGGGTCAGCGGCATCACGGTGGTGATCGGCGAGGGACAGCACAGCATGAAGTGCGACCTGTCGCCGACGCGCAACGGCCTCGCCTACGCCGGCAGCGTGATGGGCCGCGAAATTGTCTACGAGCGCAGCCAGGAGCAGGTAAAGGCGGACATCGACCGGCTCAACCCGGCGGTGCGCGAATACAAGCGCTAATCCGTTCGCCGTGCTGCGCGGACTGACTTTTACTCCACCTCAGACTCGAATAGAATTGACTCCCTGATAGAGTATCGCCATGAAACCCTCCGAGTCCCTTCAAAAGCACCGAGATACCGTACTGGCACTGGCCGCCAGTATCGGTGCAGGAAACGTCCGCGTCTTCGGATCGGTTCTGCACGGCAAGGACACGGACGGAAGCGACGTTGACCTGCTGGTGGATGTTCCCAAGGGCACCACGCTCCTCGACATGGCCCGGCTCCAGTCCGCCATCGAGAAAGAATTGGGTGTACCAGTGGATGTGCTGACGGCGGGCGATCTTCCCCCGAAGTTCCGCCATCTCGTGCTGCGGGAAGCAAGGCCGCTATGAGCAATTCGTTGCGTGATGTGGATTACCTTGAACATGTCCAGGACGCCATCGAAAAGGTTGTCCGGTACACGAAGGGCAAGAGCGAAAGCGATTTCATCGGCGACGAACTCATTCAGGACGGCGTGATCCGGAATCTGGAGATCATCGGCGAGGCAGTTTCCAAGCAATCGCCGGAGTTGAAGGCCAGACATGCCGACGTGCCTTGGGGCGACATCTCAGGCATGCGAAACAGGCTGATCCACGGCTATATCACGGTCAATCTGGAAATCGTCTGGAGCACGGTGGTAAAGGTCTTGCCGGATTTCCAGGCGAGAGTGGCCGACATCCAGCGGCAACTGAGCAACGCAAATCGGTAGTACAGCTCAGTCCGCACAAAGATCGCCGTCCTGCGCAAGCTGGCTTTACAATCGCCAACGCCATGAAGCCCACCAGCCGTGTCGACCAGGTCGTCCTCGAAGCGCGCCGCGCGGCGGATAAGCGCGGGGAGAGCTACCGCGAGCAGGCGCTGAAAATCTATCCGTGGATCTGCGGCCGCTGCACGCGCGAGTTCACGCGCACCAACCTGCGCGAGCTGACGGTGCATCACCGCGACCACAACCACGACAACAATCCGCCCGACGGCAGCAACTGGGAACTGCTGTGCCTCTACTGCCACGACAACGAGCACCAGCGGCAGTTGGAGGCGGCGGGCGGCGGCAGCGCCCAAACGGACAGCGGCAGCATCGCCACCCATTCGCCGTTCGCCGACCTGAAGGCCATGCTGGACGGCAAGCCGAAAAAATAACCCCCGCCTAGGGCTTGGCGCCCCGGCCGCCCTCGCGTCCCTCGTAAGCTCGTTCCTTGCCGCCCTCTCGGCGCTCGCGCATGCCGTTGCCCTTTCCCTCGGCGCGCTGCGGTTCGGCAGCGCGGGGAGACGGGCCGGCATCCCGCGGCGTGTCGCGCCTGTACTGCGGCGCCACGGCCTGGGCCTGGGTCGGTACCGGCGCGCGATGTTGCGGCTCCATCACCGGGCGCGGCATCTCGCGTTCGATCTGGGGAGGTGGCGGCGTCTGCACCGGCGCGACGACATCCATGCGCAGCGCCGACGGTGCGGCCCGCCCGAATGAACGTGAGCGCCGCGTGTCTTCGTGCACGATGGCCGGAACGGCGGGCGAGGCGACAGGCGACAATGTAGCTGGGGCGGTTGGGGCAACGGGCGGCGCGACAACGGCGCGCGATTCGCGTGGGACAGCCGGCGGCATATTGCGCAGGGACGGCGCCTGGGCGGGAACAACCGTTTCCGGGCGCTGCGACGGCGGCGCTGCCCGCTCGACCTCACGCGTACGGGCGGCGCCGAACCGCGCCTCATCAGGTGCGACCGTCGGGACGGCGGGCGGCAATGTAGCTGGGGCAACGGTTGGTACAACGGTCGATGCGGCAACGGCGCGCGATTCGCGCGGTGCAACTGACAGCGTAGCAGGTGGCACAGCGGCCTGCCGCTGCGACGATGCGGCCGGGCGAAGCGCTGGCGCCGCAGGCACAGCGATACGCGGGGAAATCGCACGCTCCCGCGGCATCGACGATGGCGTCGGCGCGGAGGTCGGCACGGGGGTCGGCACATGGGCCGCCATCCGCTCGCGCCGTGGCGGTGGCGCAATCGCCGGCGCCGGTGCCGCGGCGGGAAGCGCGTCGAGCGATTGCCCCTGCGCAAAGCGGTAGGCGTGCCGCGACACGGCGGCACCGCTGGCGACGACCGTGCTCGGTACGACGGTGACGGCATCACGCTGCGAGCGATAGGCGTAGTGCACCTGCTGCGGCTCGCGCTGCGCCTGCACGATATACGCCGCGCTGGCGACCTGGGGCGCATTGATGCGCTGGACGAAGCGCGGGCTGCTACGGAAGGCGGGCACGAAGACTTCACGCGGACCGAGTGGAAACCAGCCGACCGCCGGCGCCGTGCCGACGGAAAACGAGATCTGCCAGCCGGGGCGGCCGACCCAGGCCACCAGGGCCGGCGCATAGACCGGACGCGCAACGACCGGGCCGGGCATCCAGCCCCAGATGCCGCCGACGTGGGTCCAGCGACCATAGTGGAATGGGGCGAAGCCCCACGGCGCCTCGTCGATCCACGTCCAGCCCCAGGGTCGTACCCAGGCCCAGTGGCCGCTGCGGTAAGGCGCCCAGCCGGCGGGGACGCGGCGCGGATACCAGACCGGGCCGTACTCCGCGACTTCGCGCCAGTCACCGTAGCCATCGAGGTCCTCGTAGCCGGTCATCTCGCGTGACACATAGCGCACGCTGCGGGATTCGTCATCAAGCCGGTCGCGCGCCAGGCTCCACACATCGACGTCGCCCTGCATGGCGGCCGTGATGGCGTAGCCCAGATTCCCCTCGCCAAAAATCTCCGCCTGCTGGCCGGCGGCGATACCGAGCGACAGGCCGGTGCCGGCGAAGGCCGCCGCGCCCTGGAAGACGGCGACGGCCGTGCTGCCCGGACGCCGACCGGCCTCGAAGCGATAGTAGCCGGCTTCGTTCAAGGCAATGCTGCCCTGGGGTGTGGTCAGGGTGAATTGGCGTGCCTGCTCGAGGTCGCGCACCCGCACGGTGACGGTGCCGTGCAGCAGCCGCAGTCGCAACTGCTGGTCGTCCACGGCGCCGAACTCGAGCTGGCTGTCGCCGTCCATGCGGATGGCGGTGGAGCCGATCCTGACTTCGGCACGGGCACCGGTTGTGCCCGTCAAGGTATCGCCGGTGGTCACCGGCCAGTTCAACTGCGCGGCCTGCTGCGCGTCGTAATGCTCGTTGTAGAGGAACACCGGCCCGTCGAGGTGGCTGATGCGCCCGACGCGGCCCGGCGGATCGGCCCAGGCCGGCGTCACGGTCAGCGCAGACACGCAGGCGGCGAACAGGAACAGGAGACGTGAGAACGGCTTCATGGCAGGGTATCCCGGCACTCCACCGCCGCTGAGAGTCAGCGCATGAACGGGGAGCCTATGGGATTAACGTTGCCCGCGTGGGCGTGATGACTTTTTTTACATTTTGTCACCACTTGGGTAAACGCCCGGGGCTGACCGATGGCCGTTCCGTCAGGGATACAGTCCGCGCAGCACCCGCGCCTCCAGCACCCGGTTGCAGCCGATGACGAAGGCTGCGGTGCGCAGCGGCAGCGAACGCGCCTGCGACACGTTCCAGATGCCGCTGAAGGCTTCCGTGAGGATACGGTCGAGACGCTGGTTGATCTCCATCTCGCTCCAGAAGAAGCTTGAGATGTCCTGCACCCATTCGAAGTAGCTCACGGTGACGCCGCCGGCGTTGGCGATGACATCGGGCACGACGGTGATGCCGCGCGCCTGCAGGAGGAGGTCGGCGGCCGGCGTGGTGGGGCCGTTGGCGCCCTCGACCACGACCTTCGCCCGGATCGCGCCGGCGTTGGCTTCGGTGATCTGGTTCTCGACGGCGGCGGGAATCAGGAAGTCGCAGGGCACCTGCCAGAACGCTTCGGCCGACACGGCATCGGCATTGACGCAGCCGTGCAGTCCGCCCGTCTGTGCGCGGTGGGCGCGGGCCGCAGCCACATCGATGCCCGTCTCGCGGTGGAGTGTGCCAGTGTCGTCCTGCAACGCGACGACGCGCGCGCCGTTCTCCGCGAAGATGCGCGCGGCCGCCTCGCCGACGTTGCCGAAGCCCTGCACGGCGACGCGCGCGCCCTCGATAGGCAGGTTCAGCCTACGCGCCGCTTCGCGCGCGGCAATGAAGACGCCACGGCCGGTGGCGTCGCGTCGGCCGAGGCTGCCGCCGAGGGCGAGCGGCTTGCCGGTGACGACACCGGTGGCGGTACCGCCCTGGTTCGCGGAATAGGTGTCCATGATCCACGCCATCACCTGCTCGTTGGTGTTGATGTCGGGCGCAGGAATGTCGCGGTCGGGGCCAAGGAGGATGTTCAGTTCGCTGGCGTAGCGCCGCGTCAGGCGTTCCAACTCGGCGAGCGAGAGTTGTTTCGGATCGACGCGCACGCCGCCCTTGGCGCCACCGTAGGGCACCTGCACCACGGCGTTCTTGATGGTCATCCAGGCCGCCAGCGCCATCACCTCGGAGAGTGTGACGTCGGGGTGGTAGCGGATGCCGCCCTTGCCCGGCCCGCGCGACAGGTTGTGGTGCACGCGGTAACCCTCGAAGTGGGCCACTTCGCCATTGTCGAGCTTGATCGGCACGTCGACAATCAGCGAACGCTTCGGCCGGCGCAGCGTCTCGATCCAGGGAAGGTACGCGCGCTCGAGGTGCGGCGCGACACGCTCCACCTGCTCGAGATAGGTTTCCCAGGGACCGACGTTCTCGCGGGAAAGGTAAGACGGCAAGTCGGCGTTCGGCATGGCGGCGCTCCGGGTGAGGGTGATTGCCTGGCAAGTCCGACGCTACGCCATCATGCCTGGCCGTGGGCACCGATTGTAGCCGAGCGCTCCTGCAAGGCCAGGCCTGTCCCTGCACCCCGGTCCGTTATCTACCCTGCAGTTCCCAATGCCCCGGCCGTTCGCGCCATTCCTTGCCGTGTGCCTCCCAGCGATGTGGCGCCCAGCGATAGCCGGCGCGCGGCGCTTCCCAGCGGCCGGGCACCCAGTTATGCGCCCTGCCGTTCCAGCCCCAGTAGCCGCCAATCCAGATGTAGCCCGGTTGGGGTGCAACGCGCACGACCTCGTATTGCGGCGGGGGCGGCGCGACCATGATCGGCTCGTAGCGGACGTAAGGCGATTGCGCCGGTGCCACCACACAACCTGCCAGCGCCAGGGATGACATTGCCGCAGCCAGCGTGGCAATGCGGATCGATCGTTGGGTGTTCATGCCGGTTCTCCGTTTCGCTTGCGCGACAATCGCGCCATGCACCTGCATGAATCAACGCACGAGCGGCGCGTTCAGCGACAGCGATTTTGTAACGGCATGTAATCGGGAAACGGATAACTGACCGGTCTTCAGCCCGATCGCGGCGGCGCTCTGAAATCTGACAGGCTGTTAGCGGTAATCGTCCGCCAGCTCGTTGGGGGCGCGATCGTTGCGATACAGTGCGACGATCATCACGGCCGTCGCGGCTACAAGGAAAACGGGGCCGAACAGCCAGAACACCAGCGGCACGGCGAAGTAGAAGGCGCGCATGCCGACGCTGTAATGGCGGCCCGCCCGGTTCAGGTGGGCGGCGACATGCTGCGGCGAGATGGCCTTCTGGGCGAGATTCAGCGGCACGTTGATCATGTAGCCGACATGGTTGAAGAGCCGGATCGCCGAGGCGAAGCTGAAGAAGGCGACGAAGAAATCCAGGAGCAGCAGGAGTAGCTTGAATATCCAGATTCCGCTGTGCACCGCGCCCGCGATGTTCAGCGCGTGCCAGGACGTTTCGATCTGCGTGCCCTGCCCGCTCAGCGTCAGGGTGCCCATCATGAGCAGTACGGCCGTCGAGGCGAGGAAGGTCGCCGCCATCGTCGAATTGCGCAGGGTCTGCACGGCGAGGATGTCCTTGCTGCCCTGCATGACATTCTTCACCCAGGCGCTGCGCGCAATGGTGTTGACCGCCTGCACCGTGTAGGTCGGATCGTGCTTCAGCTTGTGGCGTAGGAACAGGTGATACATCACCACCGCCAGCACGCACGCGACAAGGCAGCCGATGTCGACCCTGCTGGAACCGATCCAATCCAGATAAGTCATGTCAGCCTCGATGAGGTGGATGCAGAACCGCGCATGCAGTCACAGCCCGACAGGCTGCTAGAACAACTCGAAAGACACGGCCAGGCTGGAAAGGCCGTTGGACACGATGCGAATTGGAAGTCATGGGCATTGGCGGTGTTGTTCGTTGATGCGCATCGGCGGCGGAAAATTCCCCGCCGCGGACAGTCAGACTGCCGCGATGCGGTCGAAATAGCGCGCGCGGTAGAGCAGTCGCTTGCGCGTGTCGGAATCGGCGAAGGGCGCGCGGTCGTGCAGGACGTTGTTGCACACCAGCCCCATGCCCGGTTCGAGGCGACCACGGAAAATCCAGGGCGAGTCGCCCGCGAGGATGCGCTCCAGCGCCGCCACGGCGCCCCGCGTCGCGGCGTCGTCCTTCCATTCGATGCTGACGGTGCGCGCGGTGTAGCGCATGTGCAGGTGGCCGTCCGGGTACACGGCGAATACCGGCCCGGTCTGCGTCGCGCGCGCCACCTCGCCCGCCTCCAGGCGCGGCGGGATGGTCATGGCATCGGGCGCCATGAGGGCGCGGATGTAGTCGGGATTCTCGTCGCGCAGCAGGATGTAGGCGATCTCATGATCCATCAGCTGGTTCTCGCCGCCGCTCTCGGCACTCTGCACGCAATGCAGCACCATGCCGTGGATCTGCCGGTCGAGCATGTTGTAGTAGCCGTCGGTGTGCCACTTGATGCCGCGGTCGGTGTAGGGAATGAACTCGGTGCGCGTGCCGGCCGGGGCCACCGCCAGCGGCGAGATGCCGTCATCGTCTGCAAGCCTGTTGGCGTCGAGATGTTCCAGTCCAAGCTGGCGGCCGAGCAGGCGCGGGATGTCCTTGTCGGGATCGCTGCCGGTGGGCGAGGTGTAGATCGCCATGTTGGCGACGGCGCAGCGCGCCAGCAACGCCTCACGCTCGGCAAAAGTCAGTCGCTGCGGTACGGCGATATCGACCAGCAGGTCACCCAGCGCACGCGGATGGGTGGCGAGTTTGCGGTCGCGCCAGGCGGCGTAGGCCGAGGCGTTGTCGAGATCGAATTGGGCCGGCAGGATCATTCGTCGCTCATTGGCCACTCATTGGCCACTCATTGGCCCGACACGCCTTCGCGTTTGCGGCGGACCGGCGACTCGCCGCCACCGAAGAGGCCGGCCAGCGTCTTCTCCAGCGCCTTGACGCCTTCCGGCGTCTCGATCTCCATCACTTGGTCGTACACCCAGTTCTTGTCTTTCTCCGGCATGCTCTCGCGCACGCGTGCGGCGAAGGCGCGGCGGAAGCCAAAGTCCGGCCCTCCGGTTTTGTCACCCCCGATTTTGTCACCCCCTCGATCGTAGCCGTATTCCGCGTAGTCGACGCCGGAGGCATTGAAGATCTCGAGGAAATGCCGCCGGCAGGCGCCCGGCTCGCGCGCCGTGAGCAGCATGTCGGCGTTGTCCTCGATGGCCTCGGCCATGCGCCTCGCCAGCGCAGTGGTGAATTCGCTGCGCTGCGCCGCTTCCAGCTTGGCGAAGGCGACGCGGTCGGCCAGGTGCGCATGGAAGGCCATCGACTCGCAGACGTAGTCGAAATATGGCTGACCGAGGTCGATGTCGAACTTCGCTTCGCGCATGCGCTTGATCGAATCGATGGCGAGCTTCCACGAGAGGATGGCGACGACGCTGGCCAGCTCCGCCATGGAGCGCGGCCGCCCGCCGGCGTGGAACTGGCTGCGGATGCGAATCGCCATTTGCCGTGCTATTAATGCTCGCCCTTGGTCCGGCGGATGCCGGCGAGGCGGTTGCCCTGTTTCTGCGGCCCGCCACGGGGGAATATCTCGTGCAGGTAGTGGTTGCTGCCCTTCTCCGCACCCCACTGATTGGTGAAGTGGGTGATCATCACGCGCACCTGCGGCTGCACGCGGTGCGTGTGATGGTAGTCGCGGATATAGCGAATGACCTGCCAGTGCTCGTCGGTCAGGGCGAGGCCTTCCTCTTGTGCCAGCGCATTGGCGAATTCTTCCGACCAGTCGTCGAGGTTGATCAGATAACCCTCGGAGTCGACCGGAATCTGTCGGTCTCCCACCGTCATCAAACGCTCGGTCGTGTCGCGGTATGCATCTCCCATCCTGCTCCTCCATTGATTGTTGGCGGCATGTGCGTTGCGATGCTGCCAGGGTGCGTCGTTATCGTTGCCTGCTCAATAGCCGGCCTTGCCAAAGGGCTTGGGCAGGCCGGCGATCTTTACCGCCTGCTTGGCGGGGCCGTCCTTGGGGAAGAGGTCGTACATGACCTTCGAGTCGGCCTCCGGCATCAGTTCCGCCATGTCCTTCATGAAGGCGCGGAAGTTCGGTGTGTGGCCGTCCTCACGGTACTTGTCGCGCATGTAGTGGATGATCTTCCAGTGGTCGTCGGTGAGGGCGACACCCTCGGCCGCGGCGATGACCTGCGCCGCCTCGTCACTGAAATCCGCCTCGAGCAGATAGCCGTCAGCGTCGATTTCCTTTTCTTCGCCATTGATCGTATAGCTCATACGTCGTTCCCCGTTATTTGATCCAAAAGAAAATTATTTCTTGCGCAGGTAGAACTCGTAGGAGCCGCGTGCGATCTCGACGCGGTTGACCAGTTCCAGCGCGGTGTTCTTCACCCAGGCGTCGACGTCGTCGGGCGTGCCGGGGCAGTTGCTCACCAGCAGGAGGATCTCGCCGGACTGCATGTCGTCGAGCATTTTCTTCGCCTCGAGGATCGGCCCCGGGCAGGAGACGCCGCGCACGTCGACAGTGACATTGGGCTTGGGCAGCGCCGCGCCACTGCCGCGGGTGATGAGGTAGGCGGTTCTGCCGTCGCCCATCTTGTCCCGCACCGCAACGTCGTTGCGGGTGTGGCGCGCCCAGGCAAAGAGATCGTCGGAGGTGCCGGGGCAGTCCGAGATCAGCAGCAGGGACTGGCCGGACTCCATGTCGTCGACAATTCTTTTGGCGCCGATCAGCGGCGCCGGGCAGGACAGGCCGCTCATGTCCAGGGTAACGGTGGGTTTCGTGCTCATGGCTTCTCGCAATGCGTATGTTGGCGTAAGTTGCTAGTTGTTATCTGTGCATTCTAGGCGGTGCCGACGGCGACCACCGATTTGTGCGGTATGAAGATGCCGCAGCCGATCTTGCGCCCCTCGCCGAGGCCGCTTTCCTGCACGGCCAGGGACTGTGACGCCGTCAGGCCATGCAGCAGCAGGCTGAAGCCGTGCACCTCGCCCCCTGGCGTGTGCGCCGTATGCGCCTTGCCGGCAATCATCGTATCCGGTAGCCCGGCGGCCTTGAGCAGCGCTGCCGCATGGGCAAGAAACTCCAGTTCGTCGGCGCTGCCGGTGCAGACGAAGTGCGAATACACCGTGGCAAAGGGCACCAGTTCGCGCAATCGACCTGGCCCGATATCCAGGCCGCTGCCCAGATCCAGATGGGACCCCGCCAATGCCAACGCCTGTTCCACGCGTGTGGCGGGGAGCCGTAGCGTGAGCCGCGCCCGCTTGCCGAGACACAGGCTTCCTTCGGTGGAAGCCGTGCCATGCAGGGGGTGCACCCCGGCGCCAGGGTCTTCCTCTAGCCAGTCCAGTTCGTCCGCCAGCGCCCTGAAGAGCGCATAACCATAGTCGTGCGACAGGCACCCGCAGCGCACCTCGAAAGCCACATCGACCATCGTCGTGCTCGTCGTCATTCCTTCGTCTCCTGCTCCTTCGTCCCCTGCTCCTTCGCCCAATCCTGCATGAGGCTCCCCCAGTGGCCGGCCGTCCGGGCATCTATATCGAAAATGGTGAAGCGTTTCCCCTCGCGGATACGCAAGCGAAGCATGGGCGAGCCACCGGCGAGGTATTCCACCTGCTGCAGTTCGATCTCCTGCCCCCAGATCGGAGCGGTAAACTTGCCCAGTGAGGTAAGCTTCTCTTTATCGTCCACGCCTGTTGTACCTGCTATATAAGTATTTGTTGCAATATGCCTTTCATATCTGCTTCCGCCTATCACCGGCATGGCGTGCCGCGGCATACTCCTTTCGGGTAGGTTGGGCCTACCCCCACAGGCGAGGGGGGATACCCGTCGGGGGGTATAGGAGATCGCAGTGCACCATGCGTAGCATTAGCCCCATCTTATGAACCTGTCTGACCCCAGCAGTACTGACTAAACCTTAGCATCGGAGACAAAATCATGGCGAAGAAACCACACGACACGCCCAATCTCGACCAGTTGGAATCGGGCCCCTGGCCCAGCTTCGTGACCGGCCTCAAGCGCTTGGCGAAGGACAAGGATTCCATGGTCGACCTGCTGGGCCACTTGGAACACTCCTATAAGACGCGCCAAGGCTACTGGAAGGGCGGTACGGTCGGCGTCTTCGGTTACGGCGGCGGCGTCATTCCACGCTTTACTGAAATCAAGGATGCCAACGACAAACCGGTGTTCAAGGATGCGGCCGAGTTCCATACGCTGCGCGTCATGCCGCCCGCTGGCATGCATTACAACACCGACATCCTGCGCAAATTCTGCGACATCTGGGAGAAGCACGGCTCCGGCCTGATCGCTTTCCACGGCCAGTCCGGCGACATCATGTTCCAGGGCTGCTCCACCGAGGGCGTGCAGAAGGCCTTCGACGAGATCAATGAACTGGGCTTCGACCTGGGCGGCGCCGGCCCGGCCGTGCGCACCTCGATGTCCTGCGTCGGCCACGCCCGTTGCGAGCAGTCCTGCTTCGACGAAGGCAGGGCGCACCGCACCATCGTCAACACCTTCCTCGACGACATCCACCGCCCGGCGCTGCCCTACAAGTTCAAGTTCAAGTTCTCCGGCTGTGCCAACGACTGCATGAACTCGATCCAGCGCTCGGACATGGCCATCATCGGCACCTGGCGTGACAACATCCAGACCGACGAGGTCCTGGCGAAAAAATGGTTCGCCAAGCACGGCATGAACGAACTGGTGAACGACGTCATCGGCATGTGCCCGACGCGCGCCATCCAGCTCAAGGAAATCAAGGCGGTGTCCAAGGACGCATCGGTCTCCAGCGTTGCCGTCAACGACACCCAGGCTCTGGAGTTCAACAACAAGGACTGCGTGCGCTGCATGCATTGCATCAACGTCATGACCGGCGCCCTGGCCCCGGGCAAGGATCGCGGCGCCACCATCCTCGCAGGCGGCAAGCGCACGCTGAAGATCGGCGACCTGATGGGCACGGTCATCGTTCCGTTCATGAAGCTGGAGACGGACGAGGATTTTGAAAAACTGGTTGATCTGGGCAAGCGCGCTATCGATTTCTTCGCCGAGAACGCCCTCGAACACGAGCGCACGGGCGAGATGATCGAGCGAATCGGCTTGACCAACTACCTCGAAGGCATCGAACTCGAAGCCGATCCCAGCATGGTCTCGGCCCCGCGAACCAACCCCTACATCCGCATGGATGGCTGGGACGAGGAAGTGGCCAGGGTCAAGGCCAAGCAGGCGGCCGCCTAACAATCACAGACTGACGGAGACAGATTATGTCGCAACCACAAATGCGCAAGCCGGTCGAGTGCGGTGTGCCGGACCACATGCAGTACCTGCACCCGACCCTGAAGAAGAACTACGGCAACTGGAAATACCATGACCGGCCCCGGCCCGGCGTGCTGCACCACGTTTCGCACAGCGGTGACGAGGTATGGTCGGTGCGCGCCGGCACACAGCGCCAAATGGACGTCTACACCATCCGCAAGCTGTGCGACATCGCCGACAAGTTTGCCGAAGGCCATGTCCGCTTCACCATCCGCAGCAACATGGAATTCATGGTGGCCGACGAGAAGAAGGTCGCGCCGCTGATCGCCGAACTGGAGAAGAACGGCTTTCCCGTCGGCGGCACCGGCAACTCGGTGTCGATGATCGCCCACACCCAGGGCTTTCTACATTGCGACATTCCCGCCACCGATGCCTCCGGCGTAGTGAAGTCCCTCATGGACGAGCTCTATCACGAGTTCAAGCACGAGGAAATGCCTAACCGCGTGCGCCTGTCCACCTCCTGCTGTGAGATCAACTGCGGCGGCCAGGCCGACCTCGCCATCATCATCCAGCATACCAAGCCGCCACGGATCAACCACGACCTCGTTGCCAACGTCTGCGAGCGGCCGTCCGTCGTCGCGCGCTGCCCGGTTGCCGCCATCCGCCCGGCGCTGGTGAACGGCAAACCCTCGCTGGAAGTCGATGAGAAGAAGTGCGTCTGCTGTGGCGCCTGCTTCCCGCCGTGCCCGCCCATGCAGATCAACGATCCCGAGCATTCGAAGCTGGCGATCTGGGTCGGCGGCAAGAACTCGAATGCCCGTAGCAAGCCGCAGTTCATGAAGATGGTCGCCATGGGCCTGCCCAACAACCCCCCCCGCTGGCCGGAAGTGGCTGAGGTGGTGAAGAACATCCTGCACGTGTACAAGGAAGATGCCCGCCCATGGGAGCGCATGGCCGACTGGATCGAGCGCATCGGCTGGCCGCGCTTCTTCGAGAAGACCAACCTGCCCTTCACCAAGTACCTGATCGACGACTGGCGCGGCTCGCGTTCAAACCTGAACGCCTCCACCCACATCCGCTTCTGATTGAGTGCATCCATGGATATCGGCATCCTCATCAACGAAGGTCCCTACACGCACCAGGCCTCGGACAGCGCCTACCTGTTCGCGCGCGCCGCCATCGAGAAGGGACACAAGGTCAGTCGCGTCTTCTTCTACCATGACGGCGTGAACAACTCGACGCGCCTGACCGAGCCGCCGCAGGACGACCGCAACATCGTCAACCGCTGGGCCAAGCTGGGCCAGGAAAACAACATCGACCTGGTGGTGTGCGTGGCGGCGGCGCTGCGCCGCGGCATCCAGGACGAGAACCTGGCGCCCGGCTTCCGCATCTCCGGGCTGGGGCAGTTGATCGAAGCCGGCATCCAGGCCGAGCGCATGGTCACTTTCGGCGATTAATGCCAGTTTTTTCTGGTGTGGTACTGACAAGAAAAGCTCAGGGAGAATGAACGATGAGCGAAGGACAGATCAAGAAATTCATGTACGTAAACCGCAAGGCGCCGCACGGCACGGTCTACGCGCTGGAGTCGCTGGAGGTGGTGCTGATCGCTGCCGCCTTCGATCAGGACGTCAGCCTGGCGTTCATGGACGACGGGGTGTACCAGCTGAAGAAAGGCTTCAATACCAAGGGCCTCGAGGTGAAGAACTTCCAGCCGACCTACCGCGCGCTTGACGACTACGACGTCAACAAGCTTTACGTCGAGAAAGAGGCGCTGGAGGCGCGCGGCCTGACCGAGGACGACATGGTCGTGCCGGTTGAAGTGCTCAGCCGCACAGAAATTGGCAAACTGATGGAAACCCAGGACGTGGTCCTGAGCTTCTAAAGGAAAAACAGTCATGCTGCACATCGTGAACAAATCGCCCCTGGACCGCTGCTCACTCGACACCTGCATCGCCACGGCACAGCCGGGCGGCGCACTGCTCCTCATCGAGGACGGCGTCTATGCCGCTACCCGCGGCAACGCCGCCGCCGGCAAGCTGACGCAGGCCATGGGCCATCTGAAAATTTTCGCACTGAAGGCCGATCTCGAGGCGCGCGGCATGGCCGATCGCGTCCTCGAGGGCGTCAATCTGGTCGATTACGGCGGCTTCGTCGATCTCGTGACGGAACACGCCACCTGCCAATCCTGGCTGTAAGCGGTTTTTTGGTTTTTTAAGGAGATACACCATGGCTATCGAAGTCAACGGCAAGACCTACGAAACGGACGAGGAAGGCTATCTGACCGACATCAGCGAATGGAACGAAGATGTCGCCAAGCTCCTCGCCGAGCAGGAGAACGTCAACATGAGCGAGCAGCACTGGGAGGTCATCAACTTCCTGCGCGAGTACTACAACGAGTTCCAGATCGCCCCGGCCGTGCGTGTGCTGACCAAGGCCATTGGCAAGAAGCTGGGGCCGGAAAAGGGCAACAGTCAATACCTGTATGAGCTGTTTCCCTATGGCCCGGGCAAACAGGCGTGCAAGATCGCCGGCCTGCCCAAGCCGACCGGCTGCATCTAAGCGCATTTAAGCACTAGACACGCGTCCGTAGTCCGTCATTCCCGCGCGAGCGGGAATCCAGGGTAGCCCAACTGGGTCCCCGCTTTTGCGGGGACGACGGCGCCCGGGTCGCTTAACGTCAGGACCAAACTCCGCCCATGACCGCAGCCACGATCTTCTTCGCAGCCCTCTTCTACGCCGCCACGGTGATTCTTGTCGTCGGGCTGGCTTACAAGATCGTCGACTACGCGCGCACGCCGGCGCCGCTGAAAATCCCCACCACACCGGCGCCGACCACCGGCGGCGGCGTGGCACTGCGCATGCTGCGCGAAGTGGCGCTGTTCGAGAGCCTGTTCAAATCCAACCTGTGGATCTGGGTCTTCGCCATCCTCTTCCACGGAGCCCTGTTGCTGGTGCTCATGCGCCACCTGCGCTATTTCACCGAGCCGGTGTGGTTCTGGGTGGGCTGGGTGCAGCCCTTCGGCCTGTATGCCGGTTTTGCCATGGTGGTTGGCCTGCTCGGCCTGTGGGGACGCCGCTTCGTCGTCGAGCGCATCCGCTACATCTCGACGCCGTCGGACCACCTCATGCTGGCACTGCTCGCCGGCATCGGCCTCTCCGGCCTGGGCATGAGATTCCTCCTGCACACCGACATCGTCGCCGTGAAGGCCTTCTTCCTCGGCCTGATGCGCTTCGACATCCAGCCGCTGCCGTCCCACCCCGGCCTCTACATCCACCTGACGCTGGTGGCGCTGCTGATGATCGTCTTCCCCATGAGCAAGCTGCTGCATGCGCCGGGCGTGTTCTTCAGCCCGACGCGCAACCAGGTGGACAACCCGCGCCAGAAGCGCCATCTGGCGCCATGGGCTGCCGAACTCGACACCCGGAACTGAGGAATACAACGTGGCCGCCCCCGAATTCGCCGTACCGGAACTGAAGGAATTCCGCGCCATCCCGGCGCTGCAGCCGGGCGTCATGGCGCACAGCAAGCCGAACGTCGCCAACGAAAAGATCAACGAGGCCATCGGTTTCCCCGGCGAGCTGGTGGAGAACTGGCAGGAAAAGGCCATCGACAAGATGGGCGATCTGCTCTCTAAGTACCGCTCGCTCAAGGTGTATCTGGATTCCTGCGTGCATTGCGGCGCCTGCACCGACAAGTGCCACTACTTTCTCGGCACCGGCGATCCGAAGAACATGCCCGTGGCACGCCAGGACCTCCTGCGCAATGTCTATCGCCGCTACTTCACCCCGGCCGGCAAGCTGTTCCCGAAGCTGGTCGGCGCAACCGACCTCACGCGCGAAGTGCTCGACGACTGGTACAAGTACTTCTACCAGTGCTCCGAGTGCCGCCGCTGCTCGGTGTTCTGCCCCTACGGCATCGACACCGCCGAGATCACCATGGCCGGCCGCGCCATCATGGATTCGGTCGGCCTCGGCCAGAAATACGCGAACGAGATTCTCGGCAAGGTCATCCGCATCGGCAACAACCTCGGCCTGCCCGGCCCGGCCCTGGAAGACACGCTGCAGGGCCTGGAGGAAGACGTCAAGGAGGAAACCGGCCTTGACGTGCGCTTCCCGGTCGACGTCAAGGGCGCCGAAGTACTGCTGATCACGCCTTCGGCCGACTTCTTCGCCGAACCGCACATCGACAGCCTGATCGGCTACGCCAAGGTCTTCCACGCCGCAGGCATCTCCTGGACGCTGTCCTCGAAGGCCTCCGAGGCCGGCAACTTCGGCCTCTTCAACGGCAGCTACGAGATGATGCGCAAGGTCGCCCTGCGCATCCGCGAGGCAGCCCTCGAACTGGGCTCGAAACGCATCGTCGTCGGCGAGTGCGGCCACGCCTGGCGCGTCGCCTACAGCTACTGGAACACCCTCACCGGCGTCGGCGCCGGCGGCGACGATCCCTTCGCCCGCCAGCTGCAGAGCCAGCTCGACCTGCGCTACAAGCAGCCGATGCATATCTGCGAGTTCACCTGGGACCTGATCCAGCGCGACGCCCTGAAGTTCGACAAGGATGCCAACGACCACCGCATCGTCACCTTCCACGACTCCTGCAACGTGGCGCGCGCCTCGCGCATGGGCGACACCCCCGGCGGCCAGTTCGAGATTCCGCGCAACATCATCCGCGCGGTGGCCAACAAGTATTTCGAGATGCCTCACGGCAGCACCCACGAGCAGACCTTCTGCTGCGGCGGCGGCGGCGGCGTGCTCACCGACGAGCTGACCGAGATCCGCGTCAAGGGCGCCCTGCCGCGCATGGATGCGCTCAACCACGTCGTGCAGGCGAACGGCGTGAATTTCATGGCGACCATCTGCGCCATCTGCAAGGCGCAGTTCACCAAGGTTTTGCCCTACTACAAATTCAACCGCGGCATGGTCGGCGGCGTGCACCAGCTCGTCAGCACCGCCATCAGGCTCGGCGACAAATAAGCGATTGACTAGGAGACGAAGATGTCGGCCACCAACGAGAAATCCGATAGCCAGAAACTGAATTTCCGTCGTTACAAGGACGGCGACAGCAAGCACATCCCCTGGAACAAGTACATCTTCCAGGCCAGCTACTCCTACAAGTGTCCGACCTACATCCAGTCGACGCCGCCCTGCCAGGGCAGCTGTCCCTCCGGCGAGGACATCCGCAGCTACCTGAACATCGTGCGCGGCATCGAGAAGCCGCCGCTTGGCGCCGACGGCAAACCGGTCATGCCGTGGCAGGAGTACGCCTGGCGCCGCCTCACCGAAGCCAACCCTTTCCCCTCGGTAATGGGCCGCGTCTGCCCGGCGCCCTGCGAGACGGGTTGCAACCGCAACCAGGTCGAGGACCACGTCGGCATCAACTCCGTCGAGCACTTCCTCGGCGAGTACGCCATCCAGAACAAGCTGCAGTTCCGTGCCCCCGAGGCGAAGACCGGCAAGAAAGTCGCCGTCATCGGCGGCGGCCCCGCCGGCCTCTCCGCCGCCTACCATCTGACGCGCATGGGCCACGACGTGACCATCTTCGACGAGCATGAATTCCTCGGCGGCATGATGCGCTACGGCATTCCCGGCTTCCGCACCCCGCGCGAAGTCCTCGACGCCGAAATCCAGCGCATCCTCGACCTCGGCGTGAAAACCCGCCTGAAGACGCGCATCGGCAGCGACATCACCATGGAGGACATTCGCAAGCAGTACGACGCAGTGTTCCTCGGCCTCGGCGCCCAGGGCGGCCGCGCCCTGCCCTGCGACGGCAACGACGCGCCCAACGTGGTCACCGCGACTTCCTTCCTGCGCGCCTTCAACGACGGCCGCATGCGTCATGTCGGCAAGCGCGTGGTGGTGGTCGGCGGCGGCGACACCTCGATCGACGTCGCCACGGTGGCGCGCCGCCTCGGCGCCATCGATAACCCGAAGCCCACCGACTACGCCGAGAACGTCATCGGCGGCCGCGCCGCCCACGACGTCGCCGAGATCTCCGCCCGCCAGGGCGCCGAGGTGACGCTGACCTCGGTCTTCCCGGTGGACAAGATGCAGGCCAACAAGCACGAGATCGAGCAAGCCAAGGCGGAAGGCATTGACATCCGCGGCGGCTGGGCGCCGGTCGGCGTGGTGCGCGGCAAGGACGGCCGAGCCACGGCGCTGCGCGTGGCGCAGTGCGAGGCCAAGTTCGTCGGCCCGAAACTCGAGCTCAAGATGATCGAAGGCAGCGAGCAGGACATTCCGGCCGACCTCATCGTCTCAGCCATCGGCCAGTCCGTCGACTTCACCGGCCTCGAGGAATTCGATTCAGGCAAGGGCAACATCACCGCCGACAAGAACTACCAGGTACACGGCAAGCCGGGCGTATTCACCGGCGGCGACGTCGTCCGCCCGCATCTGCTCACCACCGCCATCGGCCACGGCTGGATCGCCGCCGAGGGCATCGACCGCTTCCTGCGCGGCGAAGAGCAGGACAAGCGCGCCAAGATCGACGTGCATTACTGGGACATGGAGCGCAATCTCATGGAGAGGGGCAAGGCGCCACAGCCGGCGACCAAGCCGCTGCTCGGCACCGACGCCTCGAACGTCGCCGTACACAACTACGACGACCGCTCCGAACGCTACGTCATCACGCACAAGGAGCTGTTCCTCGGCCACTTCAATTACACACCGCGCCACATCCGCAACATCATCACGCTCTCCAAGGAATCCGCCCTGGGCAACTTCCAGGAGCGCCTCGACCCCCTAGACGAGAAGCAGGCCATCGCCGAAGCCAAGCGCTGCATGAGCTGCGGCCAGTGCTTCGAGTGCGACAACTGCGTGGTGTACTGCCCGCAGACGGCGGTCTATCGCGTCAAGAAAACCGAAGCGAGCACCGGCCGCTACGTGGCAACCGACTACACCAAGTGCATCGGCTGCCATATTTGCGCGGACGTCTGCCCGACCGGCTACATCCAGATGGGACTGGGCGAATGAGACTCCTGGCGATCGCCGTGCTGTGGGGACTGACTCTGGTGCCAGCCTCTGCATTCATGGCATTTGCCGCGGCACACGCGGCGGAGCCCGGCCGCACCCCGCTGCCGGCCATCGCCATTACCAAGCCCGGCCAATGCGTCGAGCCAACCGATGTCATGCGGCGCGATCACATGAAGTTCCTCAAGCACCAGCGCGATCTGACCGTGCATGAAGGCGTCCGCAGCAAGCAGCACAGCCTCAACGAATGTATTGCCTGCCACGCCAGCCCGAAGACCGGCAGCGTGCTCGGCGAGGACGGCTTTTGCCAGAGTTGTCACAGCTATGCTGCGGTGAAGCCAGACTGCTGGGATTGCCACCAGCCCAAGCCCGGCCAGAAGGCTGCCACTGGAGTCAGGCCATGAGCGACAACAAGGACGGCGTCAGCCGCCGCGGCTTCCTCGCCACCTCCGCTGCCGCGCTGGGCGGCATCGCCCTCGCACCCGGCATCCGCCTGGTTGAGATCGCCGCCGCCAAGCCCGATGACGAACCTGTCAGCTCGAAGGTGCGCTGGGGCATGCTCATCGACACCACGCGCTGCCAGACGGGCTGCACCGACTGCGTCAGCGCCTGCAATAAGGAAAACGGTCTGGGCGAAGTGACGAAACCGCGCACCAACGCGCAGTGGATCCGCAAGATCGACCTGACAGACCTGAAGACCGACCATGCCCTGTCGCTGCCGATGATGTGCCAGCATTGCGCCAACCCGCCCTGCGTGGACGTCTGCCCGACCGGCGCCTCGTTCAAGCGCGCGGACGGCATCGTGCTGGTCGACCGCCATACCTGCATCGGCTGCCGCTACTGCATGATGGCCTGCCCCTACAAAGCGCGCTCCTTCGTACATGAGCCGCACACCGACCAGAAACCGGAAGTGCCGCGCGGCCAGGGCTGCGTCGAGGGCTGCACCCTGTGCGTGCACCGTGTCGACCGCGGCGGTACGCCGGCTTGCGTCGAGGCCTGCGCCGCGGCAGGTCACAACGCCATGATGTTCGGCGACCTGAACAATCCCGAGAGCGAGATCTCGAAGCGCATCCGCGAAGTGAAGACCACCCAGGTGCGCGCCGACCTCAAGCTCGACCTCGGCGTCCGCTACGAAGGAATTTGAGGAACCGAACCATGGCCAGCACTGCCTCTTACGTCGAAACCCAAAGCCGCTCCGGCGCCTTCTGGGGCCTGCTGGTTCTGGGCGGCCTGTTCATGCTGGCGGCCCTCGGTGCCTTCCTCTATTTCGAGCACAACGGCCACATCGTCACCGGCATGGACAACCAGATCGTCTGGGGCATCCCGCACGTCTTCGCCGTGTTTCTCATCGTCGCCGCCTCCGGCGTGCTCAACGTCGCTTCCATCGGCTCGGTCTTCGGCAAGCCGGTGTACAAGGCACGCGCGCCGCTCTCCGGGCTGCTGGCGCTAGCCATGATGGCCGGCGGCCTCGCCGTGCTGGCAGCCGACCTCGGCCGCCCCGACCGCCTCATCGTGGCGATGACGCACTTCAACTTCAAGTCGATCTTCGCCCTCAACATGATGTTCTACTCGGGCTTCTTCGCCATCGTCAGCGCCTACCTGGTGACGATGATGGACCGCAGCCTGAACGATTACTCGAAGGTGATGGGCTTCCTCGCCTTTTTCTGGCGCCTGGCGCTGACCACCGCTACCGGTTCCATCTTCGGCTTCCTCATCGCGCGCACCGCCTACGGCTCGGCCATCATGGCGCCGATGTTCATCATCTACTCCTTCGCCTACGGCCTCGCCGCCTTCCTCATCGTGCAGGGCAGCATGTACGCCTGGAACAAGGTGCAACTGGACGAAGGCGTCCTTACCCGCATGAAAAACCTGCTTGCCGTATTCATCGGCGCCGCGCTGTACTTCACGGCCGTCATGCACCTGACCAGCCTCTATTTCGCCAAGCAGATCGACTACGAGCGCTTCCTTCTCCTCGACGGTGGCATCCACACGACGATGTTCTGGCTCGGCCAGGTAGTCATCGGCGGCATCGTGCCGCTCGCGCTGATCTTCACCGCCGGCCGTTCGCAAACGCGGGTCATCGCCGCCTCCGTGCTGGTGGTGCTGGGTGGACTGGCGCAGATGTACGTCACCATCGTCAGCGGCCAGGCTTTTCCGCTCGAGATTTTCCCCGGCTACGCCGCCACCAGTTCCTTCCAGGATGGCATCATCAATGTCTATTCGCCGACGCTGGGCGAATTTGCCCTCGGCTTCGGCGGCATCGCCCTCGCCTTTCTCATCACCGTCATCGCGGTGCGCGTGCTGCGCTTCCTGCCGCAGGACGATTTTGCGGCGCTGAAGGCGGGCAACGACTGACCGGCCGGCCGCCGGCAGCGTTACAAGCGGATGCACCGCTTTCTCATCTCCGCCGCGCACAAGTCCTCCGGCAAGACGACCATCAGCCTCGGCCTGGCTGCCGCCTTGCGCGGCCGCGGCCTCACCGTGCAGACCTTCAAGAAGGGGCCGGACTACATCGACCCGATCTGGCTTGGACTCGCCGGCGGCCGGCCCTGCCGTAACCTGGATTTCTACCTGCAGCCGCATGACGAGCTGATCGACGCCTTCGCCCGTCACGGTGCGAACGCGGACGTTGCCCTCGTCGAGGGCAACAAGGGCCTCTACGACGGGCTCGACCTCGCCGGCGGCAACAGCAACGCCGCGTTGGCCCGGCTGCTCGACTTGCCTGTCGTACTGGTGCTCGACGCGCGCGGCATGACGCGCGGCATCGCGCCGCTGATCCTCGGTTACCAGGCCTTCGACCGCAACATCCGCATCGCTGGTGTCATCCTCAACCGCCTCGGCGGCACGCGCCACGAGGCCAAGCTGCGCGCCGTCATCGAGCATTACACCGACGTGCCGGTGCTTGGCGCGGTGCTCGACAACCCGGAACTCGCCATCGTCGAGCGCCACCTCGGCCTGATGCCGGCGAACGAAGCCACTGCCGAAGCGCACAATGCCACCATAGCCAGCATCGCCCAGACTGTGGCAGCGCAGGTGGATATGGAGCGCCTGCTGCAGGTGACGGCAACGGACACGGTCCTGCGGCCCGCCATCGCGTCCGTAACCTCCATTGCAAACCTGCCGCTGCGCCTCGGCATCGCCCGCGACCCGGCCTTCGGCTTCTACTATGCCGACGACCTCGACGCCCTGCAGCAAGCCGGCGCCGAACTGGTGTTCTTCAGCCCCATCGCCGATGCACACCTGCCGCAGGTGGATGCCCTCTTCCTCGGTGGCGGCTTCCCCGAGTGCTTCATGCACGAACTGGAAGCCAACACGACCATGCGCGAGGACGTGCGCCAGGCCATCGAGGCCGGCCTGCCCGCCTACGCCGAGTGCGGCGGCCTCATGTACCTCGCCCGCAGCCTCGCCTGGCGCGGCGAGACGCGGCGCATGGCCGGCGCCCTCCCTGCCGATGTGGTCATGCACGAGAAGCCGGTCGGCCGCGGCTATGTGCGCCTGTTGCCCACGGCCGCTCATCCCTGGGTGCTGGCAGATAGCCACCCGGAGGAAATCCCCGCGCATGAGTTCCACTACTCCAGCCTGGAAAACCTCGATCCGGCCACGGTGTTCGCCTACGAAGTGAAGCGCGGCCACGGCACCGACGGCCGCCACGACGGCATCGTGCACAAGAACCTGCTGGCCTCGTACACGCACCTGCGCAGCGCCGGCAACTGCGACTGGGCCGCCCGCTTCGTCGGCTTTGCGCGGCAGTGCCTTGCCCGTCATTCCCGCGGCAGCGGGAATCCGCAATTACCAGAAATGCATCCTGAATCTCCGCTCTCGCAGGGATGACAGGATCAAACAGCCCCAAGGAGACCCCATGCTCACCCTGACCCCCGCCGCCGCCACCCAGATACTCGCCGCCGCCCTCGAGAGCGATGCTGAAGGCATGGCTCTGCGCGTCGCCGCAAAGATCGAAGACGACGGCCAACTCACCTTTGGCCTCGGCTACGATGAGCAACGCGAAAACGATCTGTCCTACGAATGCGAGGGCCTCACCCTCCTCATTGCTCCGCCCAGCCGCGATTTGCTGGAAGGCATGCTGCTGGATTTCGTCGAGGTTGCGTCGGGCGACTGGCAGTTCGTCTTCACGCAGACGGGCGAAGTAGGCAGCTGCCCGCCCTCCAACTGCGGTGGCTGCGGCAGCCGCAACGATTGCAGCTCGGGGAATTGAGCATGACCACGCAGGTATAATGACGCCCGAATCGAACTGAAACCACTGCAGCCGCCACCCCCATCCCGCACGCCATGGATTTCCTGCCGATCTTCCTCAACATCAAGGACGCGCGCTGCCTCGTCGTCGGTGGCGGTGGCGTCGCCGCACGCAAGGTCGGCCTGCTGCTCGGCTGCGGCGCGCGTGTCGTCGTCGTCGCGCCGGAACTGGGCGAAAGCCTCGCCGCGGAAAAGGCGGCGGGCCGCATCGAGCACATTGCCGCGCGCTTCGAGGAATCGCACCTCACTGGCGCCACGCTGGTGATCGCCGCCACGAACGATCACGCCGTCAATGCCGACGTCTCGCGCGCGGCCAGGGCGCGCGACCTGCCGGTCAACGTCGTCGACTCGCCCGCGCTGTGCTCCTTCATTTTCCCGGCCATCGTCGACCGCTCGCCCATGATCGTCGCGGTGTCCACCGGCGGTGCCTCGCCGGTGCTCGCGCGGCTGATGCGCGCAAAGCTTGAAACCTTGCTTCCCGCCACCTACGGCCGCCTGGCGCAACTCGCGCATGACCTGCGCGATCGCGTGAAAACCCATTTCACCAATCCGCCGCAGCGGCGCATCTTCTGGGAAAAAATGCTCGGCGGCAGCTTCGCCGACCTGGTGCTGGCCGGCAAGGGCGCCGAGGCCGAGAAGCATTTCGAACAGCAACTGGCTGCTACAGATGACGCGCCGCCGCGCGGCGAGGTCTACCTCGTCGGCGCCGGCCCCGGCAACCCGGACCTGCTCACCTTCCGCGCCATGAAGCTCATGCAGCAGGCCGACGTGGTGGTGCACGACAATCTCGTCTCGCCTGCCATCGTCGATCTATGCCGGCGCGACGCCAGCCGCATTTATGTCGGCAAGCAGCGCGACAACCACACCCTGCGGCAGGAGGAAATCAACGCCCTGCTGGTGAAGCTGGCCCAGGAAGGCAAGCGCGTGCTGCGCCTGAAGGGCGGCGACCCCTTCATCTTCGGTCGCGGCGGCGAGGAAATCGAGACGCTCACCGCCCACGGCGTCAGCTTCGAGGTGGTGCCTGGCATCACCGCGGCGGCAGGCGTCGCCTCCTACGCGGGCATCCCGCTCACCCACCGCGACTACGCCCACGCCTGCGTCTTTGTCACCGGCCACCTCAAGGACGGCACGATGGCTCTCGACTGGGATGCACTGGCGCGGCCGCAGCAGACCATCGTCTTCTACATGGGCCTGCTCGGCCTGCCGGTGCTGTGCCGCGAACTGGTCGCCCATGGCCTGCCGGATGCCACCCCGGCCGCCATCGTGCAGCAGGGCACTACCCATCGCCAGCGCGTCCTCATCGGCACACTCGCCAGCCTGCCGCAGCTGGCGCAGGACGCCCAGCTCAAGCCGCCCACGCTCATCATCGTCGGCCAGGTTGTACAGCTGCACGACAAACTGAAGTGGTTCGATCCGGCCGGCACGCCCGACGTCGGTTCCTGGAAATAAGACTGCTGGAAAGACAAAAGGCGCGGGAGC
>JADFDU010000028.1 GCA_018262775.1 Rhodocyclaceae bacterium | reverse complement strand
TCAGGCGCAAAGGAATCGAGTACAGTTTGCAGCGATGGACTCCAAATCAGACTGCTACTGAAATAGGGATCACGTCGCATCCGTAGCTGCGCCTATTGTTCCATCAGTCCTCGAGAAACTGCCTACTTGTCGGTGCTCGTTTCCGGCCGGATCTACAAGATTCGAATTTGCATAACCAATGGAGATGGATGCTACGCCTGCATCAGACAAGGACAAAAGCTCATTCGACGCCGAATAGCCGTCGCCGTCCAAATCGCGCCAAACCTTCAGGTTCGCCCAAACAGCATCTTGATCGTTAATCAATCCATCGGCATTGGTGTCTAATTCCATCAACGCCTCAAATCCATTCGCAGCTTGCTGGCCATTTGCCAGAATTGTCTCGTTGCCGAATAGTTCCCTGCCTGAATCAATACGACCATTGCCATCTCGATCCAAAACAAGCAGACCATCATCTGGGCCGACCCATCCAGTTGACTCAGCAAAACCGTCCGCGTTGTGATCGAAATAGGCCCCGGTGCCAACGGCCATCGTCTCGATTCCATCACCGTCCAGATCAAGAATGATGGGACTTCCTGTACCAGGAGGAATTTTTTCTGCAGCCCGAAATTGATCATGCCATTTTGGAGGCCTTACACGATCATTACAGTTTTGTTGGACCCATTGATCGTATTTCGGAGTAGTACGGTTGAATGCATCGTCAATTATTCGATCGAGTTCGCGCCACCTATCAATTTGTTGCTGCTGCTGCTCCAATAAGCCTGACGGTGCCCCGACAAAAGGGATTGGTACAGCGGCGTCCATAATGTCTTGCTTGTAATCTCTTGCAGCGCTATCAACTGCCTGACGATTCGCATCTGACGGATTTGCCGCGTATGCGTCACACGCATTCTGCAATGCTTGGTGGCTATTCGTCAGGTCAATGATGCTACTCACATCGTCAGCCCCCTTAATCCACTCCCAGACGCGCTTAACTAAATTCCACATTCCAACCTCCAAAAGAGAATCAGCATCGGAAAAATCGACTTCAAGAATAAACCGGCGGATCTATGCAAACGCACTAAACACTATAGACAGTAAAACGAATACCCTTGTCGCATACCAGCCCACGTAACCGACTACAATAATGCGAGCCACCCATTTCAACGTATTCAATCTGGCATTCTTCGAACATTTCAACACGCCAATCCCAAGTAATGTCATTGTGCCCAATGCCACCAATGAAAATCCTGCAGTGAATAACTCCACCTCTTTCAGCGTAATTGGAGTCCACTCCATCCATATGGTGTAAATCGCGATATACACCAAGTAAAGAATCAGTGGAGTTGGAACAAATATCCCCCAAAACGCTTGCCAAAGTGGCAGTGATCCATTCAGCAATCTGCGGCCGAGATTTTCTAAGAATTGCATCACTATTTCTTTTTTCGCGACAACAAGTGGCAGATCATTCCTGTGAGACACCCGATGCCATATACCGTTGATCGAGAGCGTTTATGGCTCACTATTTCTTCAAGGTTTAATACCGACGCCAAAGCAGGGTCGCTTAGACCCCACGCAACCAGAGCGATCCCTATCCCAGCAGTTACGTAGCGGAGTGCATGATTCGGTTCGGAATTAAGCAGCCCACAAACGAAAAAGGCCAAAAGAACCAAAACGAAAACGTTGAAAAACATTAAGACCATTGTCGAATCCGCCTTCTGAGGTTCCCTCTGTTTTTGCCTCATTTGAAAATCGAGTGGGTAAAGGGAGGTACTGTCACACTACATCCGAAGAGACGGGGGCGTCCGGCTCAGCATGTCGCATCGGTCTGGCCCTGTTTGCGAAGGTCCTTCTGGGTGCGTGGTGGTCAACAACTGGCGTCATGCTTCGACATCCGCATATGCCGCCGGGAAGAATATCCTACCCCCCCCCCCGTAATGTCAAGTGGATTTTGCGAAGCGAGGTTGCGCAGCAGAGGATAACGGCGGGCGCCGCTACCAGATTTTTTTCACGCCGTACTTCCGGAAGACCGGATCGGCGGTCACGACGGGCAGCTTTTCTTCCAGCGCCTGGGCAATCAGCAGGCGGTCGAAGGGGTCGCGGTGGTGCAAATCGAGCTTCTCGGTACGGGCAACATGGGCAAGCTCGATGCCGAGCACCCGAAATCCGTTGGCAGCAACGTGTTCGGTTACGTAGCGACCGACGGGGAGCGCCAGTTGCAGCTTGCCGAGATTGGTCTTGATCGCCAGTTCCCAGACGCTGGCCAAACTGACCAGGCATTCGTTATCGGGAGCGGCAAGCGCTTCGCGCGCTTTCCGGCTCAGATTCGGCGCGCCCTCCACCCACCAGAGAAAGGCGTGCGTATCCAGCAGCACCCGCATCAGGTGTAATCCTCGAAGCCTTCCGGGGTCGCATCGAAATCCGGCGCCATGTAAATGATCTGCCCCTTTCCCGAGCCAGGCTTGCGCGGCTGTCCGGGTTTTTCCAGCTGCACCAGCTTCAGGACAGGCTTGTTGCCCTTGGCGATGATGACCTCCTCGCCGAGCATGGCTTTCTGCACCAGCTCCGAAAAATGGGCCTTGGCCTCGGCGATGTTGTACTTGGACATGCTATTTTCCTTTTGCGGGAAAGATGGTCATGTTATATGACCAATATCCAGCCTGCAAGTTCCTGACAGCCTGGGCGGATTCTTCGAAGCTAGGCGGAATGGCCTGGTCGAGGTGCCCCTGAAAGTCAGCCCCCGCGGTACGCCTGGATTTCTTTCAGATCCACCGCCAGGCCGCGTGCCAGGTCTTCGATGTCGTCCTCGAACCACCCCAGATGAGCCAGGGCCACTTCCTTGTTGCATTCCCACTCGGCGTCGTCGGGATAGTTGAGGAAGCGCGCGACGATATGCTCTGAAATCAGGCGGATCGCCACCAGCAGGCAGACATCGGGCGTCGCATGCTTGCGCGGCGTGGTGAAGACACTGGGTTCGTGGTGGTAGCGCACGGCCCAGACCACCTGCTCGGGCAGGTACCAGTTGCGCGCCAGCAGGGCGCCGACGACGACGTGGTTGGTATGGTGGCGCTCATCCTCCAGCGTCGTAAAGGCCAGGGGCGAGGCGTTGGCCTGCGCCAGTGTCTGCCGGTAGTCGGGAAACTTCTGCATGAGGATGGAAATACCGGCATCGTGGAAGAGGCCGAAGGTATAGGCGTCGTCGGAGGACATCCCCGGCAGGCGGCCGGCAAGATAGGCCGAGACCACGGCGTTGTAGTTGGAGCGGTCCCAGAAGCGCGCCAGTTGCGGCGCATCCGCCCCGCCCAGGCTTTGCTTGAGGACGATGCCGTAGACGATCTTGAGGAGGTTGCGCAGCCCCAGCACCGCCACCGCCTGCTGCACTGACTGCACCTTGCGGCGCAGGGCGAAAAAAGGCGAGTTGGCGGACTTCAGGACGGCCGCTGCCAGCGCCACGTCGCCGGTGATGAGCCGCGAAATGCGGATGAAGTCGATATCCTCGTTGCGGGATTCCCGCAGCAGTTCGACAATGATTTCCGGACAGGGCGGGACGGAAACGTTGCGCAACGTCTCGACCGCCGCGGCGTCGGTCAGATCGGCATCGAAAAAATCCGTCACGTCCATCGTTGTTCCTGAAATCTTGCTGCCTTTGGTGGAAGTCGGTCTTTCATTGTAGCGAAAATGCGGCCGCGGTAACCGCGCACTGGCCGCGCACATGTAGCTCAAGCGTACTGCCAACCTTTATAATCAGCCTTCACCCATCAATGGATGTTCACCATGCGCTTCGAAGGCTCCACCGATTACGTCGCCACGCCGGACCTCATGCTGGCGGTCAATGCCGCCATCACCCTGCAGCGCCCGCTCCTCGTCAAGGGCGAACCGGGCACGGGCAAGACCATGCTGGCGGAAACCGTCGCCGCCGCCCTCGGCCTGCCGCTGCTGCAATGGCACATCAAGTCGACCACCAAGGCACAGCAGGGCCTCTACGAATACGATGCCGTCTCGCGCCTGCGCGACTCCCAGCTCGGCGGCGAACACGGCAATCGCGTCCATGACATCTCCAACTACATCGTCAAGGGCGTGCTGTGGCAGGCCTTCAGCGCCGAGGGGCCGACGGTAATCCTCATCGACGAAGTCGACAAGGCCGACATCGAGTTCCCCAACGACCTGCTGCGCGAACTCGACCGCATGGAGTTCTACGTGTACGAGACGCGCGAACTGATCAAGGCCAGGCACCGCCCCATCGTCTTCATCACCAGCAACAACGAGAAGGAACTGCCCGACGCCTTCCTGCGCCGCTGCTTTTTTCATTACATCAAGTTTCCTGACAAGGAGACGATGCAGAGCATCATCGACGTGCATTACCCCGGCCTGAAGAAGACGCTCATCCGCGAGGCGCTGGAGGTGTTCTTCGAACTGCGCGACATCCCTGGCCTGAAGAAGAAGCCTTCCACCTCGGAACTGCTCGACTGGCTGAAACTGCTTGTCGCCGAAGACATCCCCCCCGAGGCACTGCGCTCGAAGGATCAGAAGGCAGTCATTCCGCCCCTGCACGGCGCCCTGCTGAAGAATGAGCAGGACGTGCACCTCTTCGAGCGCCTCGCTTTCATGGCGAAACAGAATCGTTAGGACCTGCCCGCATTCGCACATGCGGTCGCCGCCGGATTGACCTGATGCGCCCCCCCCTTCCCCTATTCCTCATTCTTCTGCTCGCACTGCTGCCGCTGCCCGCCGGGGCGCTGGAGAAGGTCGTCCTGCAGTTGAAATGGCAACACCAGTTCCAGTTTGCCGGCTACTACGCGGCCGCGGCAAAAGGCTATTACCGCGATGCCGGCCTGGACGTGAGCATCGTCGAAGCAGGGCCCGCCACCGATCCCGTCACTGAGGTCATCTCGGGCCGCGCCCAGTATGGCACCAGCAATTCTGCATTGATCCTCGCACGCGCCAAGGGCGAGCCGGTGGTGGCACTGGCCGTCATCTTCCAGCACTCCCCCTTCATCCTCGTAGCCCGCGCGAACGCCGGCATCCGCTCGGTAAGGGACATGGCGGGCAAGCGCCTGATGATCGAACCGCATGCGGATGAAATCTATGCCTTCCTGCGCAAGGAAGGCCTGAACGAGAGCCGCCTCGTCATTCAGCCGCACAGCTTCAACCCCCAGGACTTGATCGATGGCCGCACCGATGTCATAACGGCCTACAGTACGGACCAGCCCTTTTTCTTCGAGCGGCAGGGGTTTCGCTATCTCGAATTCACGCCGCGCACGGCGGGAATCGACTTCTACGGCGACAACCTGTTTTCCTCGGAAAAGGAGATTGCCGAACACCCTGCCCGCACGCAGGCTTTCCGCGACGCCAGCCTCAAGGGCTGGCGCTACGCCATGGATCACCCGGAGGAGGTCGTCGACCTGATCCGGACGCAGTACAGCCAACGCCACTCATCTGCGCATCTCCTGTACGAGGCGAACAGGATGGTGCCGCTGCTGGAATCCGACCTCGTCGAGATGGGCTACATGAGCCCCGCCCGCTGGCGACACATCGCCGCCACGTATGCGGAACTCGGCATGCTGCCGCGCGATTTCGCCATCGACGGGTTCCTCTACAACCCGGCGCCCTCGCCCGATCCAGACATGATCCGGGCGCTAGGCTTCAGCACGGGAGCGGCACTGATCCTGGCGGCGGCCCTGGCCGGCCTGTACGCCCTGACGCGCAGGCTCAAGCGGGAAATCGGCAGGCGCCAGAAAATCGAATCCGAGCTGCGTGAAAGCGACATCAAGTTCCGCGCCATTGCCGACACGACACCCGTCGCCCTGCTGATCACCCGTCCCGAGGATGGCAGGGTGATTTACGCTAACCAGACCGCGGCCGTCCTGGGCGGCCTGCCCGTGGAAGAGCTGATCGGCAGCGACGTCACGCGCTTCTATCCCGATCCGGCCGCGCGCACAAAATTCCTTGATGAGCTGCGCAGCCACGGCTCCGTGCGCAATCAGGTCATCGAGTTTGTGCGCGAAGATGGCGCGCCGGTACTGACCCAGCGTTCCGCGACGCTCGGTACGCTGAACGGCGAACCGGCGCTGTTCGTCGCCATCGCCGACCTGCGCGAACGCCATCGCCTGGAGGCCGCACTGCAGGCGCGCGGCGCCGCCATCGAGGCGGCCGCGGAAGGCATCGCCATCACCGATCCGGAAGGCAGGATCGAGTACGTCAATCCCGCCCTGACCACGATCACGGGTTATAGCGCGGAAGAGATGAACGGACAGAGCACGCGCATTTTTCACAGCGGCAAGCATGACAAGGCCTTCTATGACAACCTCTGGAACACCATCCGCGCCGGGCAGGTATGGCGTGGCGAAATCGTCAACCGGCGCAAGGACGGCAACCTGTACACCGAACTGATGACCATCGCACCCGTGCGCAACGACATGGGGGAGACGGTTCGTTTCGTCGCCATCAAGCACGACATTTCAGAGCGAAAACGCATGGAGACGGACCTTCAGGGCACCAACGCCATGCTGCAGCACCAGATCGAGGAGATCCGCCGGCTGCAGGAAGAACTGCGGACGCAGGCGGTGCGTGACGGCCTGACCAATCTCTTCAACCGCCGCTATCTGGACGAGACCCTGGAGCGCGAACTGGCGCGTGCCAAGCGTGAAGGCTACCCCCTGTCGCTGGTCATGATCGACGTCGACCACTTCAAAAAGCTGAACGACAGCTACGGCCACCAGACCGGCGACAAGGTGCTGTGCGAGCTGGCTGCCGTGCTCTGGGGCAACATCCGCGCGGAAGACGTCCCCTGTCGCTACGGCGGCGAGGAATTCCTCATCCTGCTGCCGCGCATGCCGCTGGGCATCGCCCTGGAACGCGCCGAGTCCTGGCGCAAAGCCTTCGAGGCCATGCGGGTGTCTTTCGGTGACGTTCAGCTTGCGACGACCATTTCCCTCGGGCTGTCCGCCTACCCCGACCATGCACGCACGCCGGAAGAATTGCTGCGCTGCTGCGACGAAGCCCTCTACGAAGCCAAGCATGGCGGCCGCAACTGCAGCGTGGTCTTCCAGCCTGAACACCACGTTTAAGATGCAACCATGCTGATCGACTTCTTCCACCACCTGAAGCAGGCCAAGCTGCCGGTCTCGACCAGGGAATTCCTCACCCTGCTGGAGGCGCTGCAGAAGCATGTTGCCGGTCACAGCATCGATGATTTCTATTTTCTTTCGCGCACCTGCCTGGTGAAGGACGAGTCGAATTACGACAAGTTCGACAAGGCCTTCGGCGAGTATTTCAGGGGCGTCGAGCGCATCCCCGGCCTGGAGGCGGAGATCCCCGAGGACTGGTTGCGCCTGATGGCGAAGAAGCACCTCACGCCGGAGGAAAAGGCCAAGCTGCAGGCGCTCGGCTGGGACAAACTGATGGAGGAGTTCAAGAAGCGACTGCAGGAGCAGAAGAAGCGCCATGCCGGCGGCAGCAAGTGGATCGGCACCGGCGGCTCAAGCCCCTTCGGCGCTCACGGCTACCATCCCGAGGGCATCCGCATCGGCGGTGAGTCCGCCGGCAACCGCACGGCGATCAAGGTGTGGGAGAACCGCGAATTCCGCAACCTCGACGACAAGGTGGAACTGGGCACGCGCAACATCAAGGTCGCCCTGCGCCGTCTGCGCCGCTTCGCCCGCGAGGGTGCCAACGAGGAGCTCGACCTGGACGGCACTATCTCCGCCACGGCACGCAATGCCGGCTGGTTGGACCTGCTGATGCGGCCCGAGCGGCACAACAAGGTGAAGGTGCTGCTGTTTCTCGACATCGGCGGCTCGATGGACGACCACATCCGCGTCTGCGAGGAGATGTTCTCCGCAGCCAAGACCGAGTTCAAGCACCTCGAGTATTTCTACTTCCACAACTGCGTCTACGACCACGTCTGGCGCGACAACCGGCGCCGCCATGCCGAGCGTTTTCCGTTGTGGGACGTCATGCACAAGTACGGCCCGGACTATAAATTGATCCTGGTCAGCGACGCCACCATGAGCCCCTACGAGATCATGCAACCGGGCGGCTCGGTGGAATACATGAACGAGGAGTCCGGCGCCGCCTGGATGCGCCGCCTGCTCGACACCTACCCGCATGCGGTCTGGCTCAATCCCGAGCCGGAACACCTGTGGCCCTATCGCCACTCCATCACGATCCTGCACAGCCTGATGGGCGGCAGGATGTTTCCGCTGACGCTGGAAGGCCTCGAACGGGCCATGCGCCTGCTCAGCAAATAGCGGACAATAACGGCCTTCTACTGGAGAACAATATGGATCACACTGAAAAGGGACGGCTGGCCCGCCGCGAACTGCTGCTGAAACTGGCCGCCGCCGGCGCCCTGGGCGCAGGCGGCATCCTCGGCCTGGTGCGCGATGCGCTGTCCGCCGGCTCACTGCCGGCCACGCCGGGCTTCCACCACATCAAGGGCCCGGTGGGCGTCGATGATATACGCGCCTCGATCGGCATGAACATCAAGCCCGGCCATACTGTGATGACCGGCATCGGCGGCGAAGCCGTCTACATCATCGGCCCCGACGCCTTTCTGCAGCGCGAAAAGACCAAGATCACCTTCGAGGAAAGCGGCGGTGCGCAATTCATGCGCATCGTCACCGGCAGCATCCTCAGCGTCATTGGCAAAGGGCGCGACAACAGGCCACGCAACCTGCAGATCGTCACCCCCACCGCCACCATCGGCATCCGCGGCACTGGCTGTTACATCGAAGCCGAAGAGGCACGCACCTATTTCTGCCTGTGCTACGGCGAAGCCGAAGTGACGCCGAAGGGCGATCCGAAGCAGAAGGAAACGATCCAGACCAAGCATCACGACCACCCGATCTACATCAACGCCTCGGGCAGCAAGATAATGGCACCGGCAACCGTGATGAACCACACCGACGACGAAGTGATCATGCTGGAAAACTCGGTGGGACGCTGGCCGCCCTTCTACGGCCAGGGCGGCAACCGCTACTAGGCGGGGCAAGCCAACAGCATGGAGCGAAGCGAACGCCCGGCCCCCCTTCCGACGGAAGGGGGGCCGGGGGATGGTCGTCTACTCGCTTTGCGCCGGCGGCGCGGACTGGAGGATTTCTTCGAGGGTAGTGACACCGGCGGCGACCTTCATCGCACCGGAAATGCGTAGCGGCTTCATGCCTTCGCGGTAGGCCTGTTCGCGCACCTTCGCCAGTTCGGTAGTCGGCGTGATCAGCTTGCGCAGTTCGGGCGACATGAGCATGATTTCGTAGAGGCCGACGCGGCCCATGTAGCCCGTCATGCGGCAGTCGAGGCAGCCGACCGGATGATGGATCTGCTGCGGCTTGGCGGCCTTCCACGGCGCCACCAGCGCCTGCCAGATGTCCTCCTCCTCGGGCGTCATCGGCGACGCCTTCTTGCAATGCGGGCACAGCGTGCGCACCAGGCGCTGCGCCATCACGCCCAGCAGCGTGGCGTTGAGCAGATAGGCCGGCGTGCCCAGGTCGAGCAGGCGCGTCACCGCTGTCGGCGCATCGTTGGTGTGCAGGGTGGACAGCACCAGGTGGCCGGTAAGCGCTGCCTGCACCGCCATGTCGGCCGTCTCCAGGTCGCGGATCTCCCCCACCATGACAATGTCCGGATCCTGCCGCATGAGGGCGCGCACGCCGGCAGCGAACGTCATGTCGATGTTCTGCTGCACCTGCACCTGATTGAAGGAAGCCTCGATCATCTCGATCGGGTCCTCGATGGTGCACACGTTGATTTCCGGTGTAGCGAGCTGCTTCAGCGTCGAATACAGCGTGGTGGTCTTGCCCGAGCCGGTCGGCCCCGTCACCAGGATGATGCCGTTCGGTTTGTCGGTCATCTGCGTCCAGCGCGCCTTGTCGTCGTCGCTGAAGCCCAGCTCGGCGAAATCGCGCACCAGCACTTCCGGGTCGAAGATGCGCATCACCAGTTTTTCGCCGAAGGCCGTCGGCAGCGTCGACAGGCGCAGCTCGATCTCCTGGCCGTCGGACGTGCGCGTCTTGATGCGGCCGTCCTGCGGCCGGCGCTTCTCCACCACGTCCATGCGGCCGAGGATCTTGATGCGGCTGGTCATGGCGGCCAGCACCGACATCGGGATCTGGTAGACCTGATGCAGCACGCCATCGATGCGGAAGCGCACGATGCCCAGTTCCCGTCGCGGCTCGATGTGGATATCGCTGGCGCGCTGCTCGAAGGCGTATTGCCAGAGCCAGTCGACGATGCTGACGATGTGCTGGTCGTTGGCATCGAACTGGCGGTTCGACTTGCCCAGCTCGACCATCTGCTCGAAATTCGACACGCCGCTGCGCACCTCGCCCTGCTGCTCGGCCTTCTTCACCGAGCGCGCCAGGTTGTAGAACTCGACCAGGTAACGGTCGATGTCCTGCGGATTGGCGACGACGCGACGGATGTCCTTGCGCAGGATCGGCTTGAGCTCCTTCTCCCATTCGCACAGGTAGGGCTCGGCGGTGGCGATCACCACCTCGCGCGTGTTCACCTCGACGGGCAAGATACGGAAGCGCGTCGCGTAGGCATTGGACATCACATCAGTGACGGCCTGGAAATTGATCTTCAGCGGATCGATGTGCAGATAGCCGAGCCCGCTGCGGCGTGCCAGCCACTCGGACAGGGTTTCCAGCGTCAGCGGTTTGTGCGGCTCGGCGTGCGCCTTCCATTTCTGGTCGGCGACGACGACCAGCGGGTGGATGTCGCCCCTGAAGTAGCGCCGCTCCTTTTTGAACGCTTCGCCGACGCCCTTGGGGATGAGACCGTCCTCGACCAGGGCATCGACCACTTCGGGCAGGGTCAGGCGGTGCTCGTGTACCGCTGTATTTTCGCCGGCTGTCTGCATGGCACCCTGGATGTCAATGGAGTGGCTGCACTATAGCCGACTCCCCAGCCCCGCTCAATGGCAGGGGGGAGGGGGACGCCCGTCCCCCTTCGCCCCCACTCGCGGGGGTTCCCATCAGCGCGCTGTCGCGCGTGGGTCACGGGGTGCGTTCGATTGACCGCCGTGCAGGCTGGCACTGGTCGCGCAGGACGGCAGTCGCCACAAGACGGCGGTTATTTTGCCCCCAGTTCCAGCATCAGCGTATTCACCCGCTTGACGAAGGCCGCCGGATCCTCCAGCTGGCCGCCCTCGGCCAGCAACGCCTGGTCGAAGAGGACGGCGCTCCAGTCATCGAATTTTCCACCCTCGCGTTTTTCCTCGGATTTCAAGCGCTGCACGACCGGATGCTCGGGGTTGATCTCCAGAATCGGCCTGGACGCCGGCGCGTTCTGCCCGGACGCCTTCAACAGGCGCGCCAGGTTGCCGCCCATGTCGTGCTCGTCGGCGACCAGGCAGGCCGGACTGTCGGTGAGGCGATGCGTCACGCGCACCTCTTTCACCCGCTCGCCTAGAGAGGCTTGCATCTTTTCGACCAATTCCTTGAATTCACCGGCCTGCACTTCCTGGGCCTTCTTTTCCGTCGCGTCTTCCAGCTTGCCCAGATCGAGATCGCCCTTCGCTACCGATTGCAGCTGCTTGCCTTCGAACTCGGTGAGATGGCCCAACACCCATTCATCCACGCGCTCCGAGAGCAGCAGCACCTCGATGCCCTTCTTGCGGAAGATCTCCAGGTGCGGGCTGTGTTTGGCCGCGGTGAAGCTGTCTGCGGTAACGGTGTAGATCTTCTCCTGCCCCTCCTTCATGCGGCCGATGTAGTCGGCCAGTGAGACAGACTCTTCCTCGCTATCCGCATGCGTTGTCGCAAAGCGCAGCAAACCGGCGATCTTGTCACGGTTGGTGGGATCCTCGCCGATGCCTTCCTTCAGCACGCGGCCGAACTCTTTCCAGAAGGTCACATACTTTTCCTTCTGGTTTTCCGCCAGGTCCTCGAGTAGGCCGAGCACCTTCTTCGTGCAGCCGGCGCGCAGGGCCTCGATGTCCTTCGACTCCTGCAGGATCTCGCGCGAAACGTTGAGCGGCAGGTCGTTGGAGTCGACGACACCGCGCACGAAGCGCAGGTACACCGGCAGCAGCTGCTCGGCATCGTCCATGATGAAGACGCGCCGCACATAGAGCTTGACGCCGTGGCGCTGCTGGCGGTCCCACAGGTCGAAAGGGGCATGAGCAGGGATGTAGAGCAGTTGCGTGTAGTCCTGCCGCCCCTCGACGCGGGCATGCTGCCAGGCCAGTGGCTCCTCGAAATCGTGGCCGACGTGCTTGTAGAACTCCTTGTACTGTTCCTCGGAAATCTCGGACTTCGGCCGCGCCCACAGGGCACTGGCCTGGTTGACCGTCTCCTCCTCGGCGGTGACGACCTGCTCGCCGTCCTTCCACTCTTCCTTCAGCATGATGATCGGCTGGACGATATGGTCGGAGTACTTGCGAATGATCTGCCGCAGCTTCCAGCCGGAGAGCAGGTCGTCCTGCTCCTCCTTCAGGTGCAGCGTGATCTCGGTGCCGCGCGCGGGCCTGTCGACCATCTCGATGGAGAACTCGCCGGCGCCCTCCGATTCCCAGCGCACGCCCTGGTCTGCCGCCAGGCCGGCGCGACGGGTAACGACGGTGACGCGGTCGGCAGCAATGAACGAGGAGTAGAAACCGACGCCGAATTGGCCGATCAGATGAGCGTCCTTCTGCTGGTCGCCGGTGAGGGCCTTGAAGAATTCCCGCGTGCCGGACTTGGCGATGGTGCCGAGGTTGTTCACCACTTCCTCGCGGCTCATGCCGATGCCGTTGTCGGACACCGTCAGGGTGCGCGCCGTCTTGTCGAAGCTGACTTTTATCTTCAGGTCGGGATCGGCCTCGAACAGGCTGCCGTTGGCGAGCGCCTCGAAGCGCAGTTTGTCACAGGCGTCGGAAGCGTTGGAAACCAGCTCGCGCAGGAAGATTTCGCGGTTGCTGTAGAGTGAATGGATCATCAGCTGCAGCAACTCCTTGACCTCGGTCTGAAAGCCCAGGGTTTCTTTTGCTGTCGTGGCCGTCATGGTTTCCTCCGCATTTCAAAGACGTTCATATGTGGGCGGGCCGGCGCCTTTCAAGCCCCGCAGCCTCGGCGATGCCATCAGTGCGCCATCTCGCCGCCCCGCGCGAAACGCGTGCGGCGCATGAGCAGCAGGAGCGGCAACGCCACGAGCATGGCAATGCCGTAATAGAGGAACAGGCGCTCGAAGGACAGCATCGAAGCCTGTCTCAACACCTGGCCATTAAGCAAAAGCAGCGCCTTGGCCTGTGCCAGCGTCTCGGGCGTGCCATGCGCCAGGACCAGTGCCTTGAGCTGTGCCAGGCGCAGCACCGCCGCATCGCTATAGATGCTGATATGACCCAGCAGTTCACCGCGGTTGCGTTCCTGCAATTGCACGAAAAGCGTTGCCGAGGCCGCAATGCCGACGCTGCCACCGAGCTGTCGCATCAGATTGTAGAGGCCGCTGCCCTCGCCCATCTTTGCGGGGTTCAGGTTGCCCAGCGCCAGATTGTTGAGCGGAATGAACACCATGCCCAGGCCGACTCCGCGCAGGATCATGGGCCAGAAGAAATCATCCCAGCCGCTTTGCGTGGTGAAGTGGCCGTGCTGCCACATGGCGAAAGCGAAAATGCAGGCACCGATCAAGACGAATACCCGCAGGTCGAGTCTCGTCCCGCCCGTGATGCGACCCATGACGGCCATGGTCATGCCGCTGGCCACGGCACTGGGGAGGATCATCAGGCCCGTCTGCCAGGCTGTCCAGCCGAGCAGCGTCTGCAGATACACAGGGAAGATGAAGACCGTGCTGTACAGCGTCGCCCCGAGCAGGAAGCCGAATACCAGGGAAATCGAGAACTGTCCGTCCGCCAGGATGCGCAGGTCAACGATGGGGTGGTCATGGCGTAGCTCGTGCTGCACAAAGGCCACCAGCGCAAAGACGCTGACGATCGAATACACAACGATCTCGTGCGAATCGAACCAGTCCAGCTTCTCGCCGCGCTCCAGCATCGTCTGCAGACATCCAATGCCGACGGCCAGCAGCAGCAGGCCGATGTAATCAACCGCCTCTGCTCGCCTGGCGAATTTCGAGTCGGGAACAAACGTCAGTGCCAGCAGCAGCGCCAATGCACCAAACGGAATGTTGATGTAGAAGATCCATGGCCAGGAAATGGCATCCGTGAGATAACCGCCGACCGTCGGCCCGAGCATCGGCCCGACCATGATGCCGAGCCCGAAAATCGCCATCGAGTTGCCTGCCTCCTTTTTCGGGAACACCTCGTATAGCGTCGCCTGCGCCGTCGAGATCAGACCACCGCCGCCCAGCCCCTGCACGATGCGCCAGAACACCAGCCCCTCGAGCGAGGTGGCATTGCCGCACATGAACGAGGACAGGGTAAACAGCATGATCGAAGCGGCGAAGTAGTTGCGCCGGCCGAACCAGTTCGACAGCCAGCCGGAAATGGGCAGGACGATGACGTTGGCGACGACGTAGCCGGTGGACACCCAGGCGATCTCGTCGAGCGTCGCCCCCAGCGCACCCATCATGTGCGGAATGGCGACGTTCACGATGCTGGTGTCGAGCAGTTCCATCACCGAGGCCAGCGTCACCGTGACGGCGATGATGTAGCGGCTGGCGTGAATCTCCGCGTCGCTGAGGGTGCGCTGCAGGCCGGGCAGGATCGGCTTCACGTGCAGCCTAGCGGGTGGTGGTGGTGGTGATCGTCACGTAGCAGCTCATGCCCGGGCGCAGCAAATGCGCCGGATCGTTCGGCTTGCCCAGGCGGATGCGCACCGGGACGCGCTGCACGACCTTGGTGAAGTTGCCGGTGGCATTGTCCGGCGGCAGCAGCGAGAAGCGTGCGCCCGTGGCAGGCCCCAGCGATTCCACCGCCCCCTCGAAGTGCACCCCGGGATAGGCGTCCACCTCGATTTCGGCGGCATCGCCCGCCTTGACGTTTCTGAGGTCGGTCTCCTTGAGATTGGCCACCACCCACAGGTCATCGAGCGGCACCACGCTCATGAGCGGCTGCCCGGCCTGCACCAGTTGCCCCGGTTCGACGTTCTTGTTGCTGACGATGCCGCTGACCGGGGCGACGATGCGCGTGTCGGCGAACTGGTTGGCGGCCAAATCGCGTGCCGCGCGGGCATTGTCCACTTTCGCGGCAGCGCCTCGCAGGGCCGCCGAAAAGGCCTCCACCTGCTGCCGCGACGAACCGGCTGCCTCCCGGCTTGCGCGCACCTGGGCCTCGGCGGCACGCCACACGGCATCAGCTGAGTCGAGCTGCTGCGGCGATACCATTTTCTTTTCGATCAACTGGCGGACCCGTTCGAGATCCTTCTTCGCCCTGTCGGCATTCGCCACCGCCTGGTCGACCGACGCGCCGGCAGAGGCCGCGCTGGCGCGCGCCGCCGCCAGCTGCGCAGCAGCCTGGCCGGTCACGCCCTCCTTGCCGGCGCTGGCGAGGGCAACATCCAGATCTGCCTCGGCCTGGGCCAGCTTGTCCTTGTAATCCCGGTCATCGATGCGCACCAGCGGCGCGCCGACGCGCACCGGCTGGTTATCGACGGCATTCACCTCGGCGACGAAGCCGCCCACCTTGGGCAGCACCGGCACGATATGACCCTCGATCTGGGAGTTGTCCGTGCCGACATGGTTCAGGCCATACCACCATTTATAGCCGAGCCAGCCGGCTATGGCGGCAACGGCAACCAGCAGAATCAGCCGCGTCCTGCGCCTTCGCGCCCCATTTCCCGGAATAGCCTGCGCGGAGGGGGCGGTTTCGTTTGTCATTGTCTGTCCTGGCTTAACAAAAAAGCCCTGCCGCGGCAGGGCAGGGCTGGCTTGGAGGCATCACCCGAAGGCGGGGAAAATCATTTGTAGCCTATCTCGACCACATCGAATTCGCATGGGCCTGCCGGGCTATGGAAATGTACCGTATCACCCTCGCGCGCCTTGAGCAGCGCCTTGGCCAGCGGCGAGATCCAGCTGATCGTCCCCCGGGCGGCATCCGCCTCGTCGATGCCGACAATCTGGTAGGTGCTTTCGCAGCCCTCGGCATTGCACACCGTGACGGTGGCGCCGAAGAACACCTGCTGCGTATTCTCCTGGCTGGCCGGATCGACGATCACGGCGCTTTCCAAGCGCTTCATGAGGAAGCGGATGCGCCGGTCGATCTCGCGCAGGCGCTTCTTGCCATAGATATAGTCGCCGTTCTCGGAGCGGTCGCCGTTCTTCGCCGCCCACGACACGATCTTCACCAGTGCCGGCCGCTCGGTCTTGACGAGCTGCTCCAGCTCGGCCTTGAGCAGGGCATAGCCGCGGCGCGTCATGTAGTTCTTCACGCCATGCGGCAGCGCCGGGGCGGACGGTGCGTCTTCCTCCTCGGGACTGCCGTCCTTGACGAATGCCTTGCTCATCGGTGCAAACCGCTATCTGAAGGGAAAATGAAGGGATAATTATATCGTTCCAACCAAACCAGCATGTTTCGTGACCCCTGCAGACCACCCCACCGGCATCGGCCGCCAGCAAGCCTTTCTGGCCGGCGCCCGCGCCTGCCTGCCGCTGGCCCCCGGCGTCCTGCTCTTCGGCATGGTCTGCGGTGCGGCCGCGGCGAGCGCCGGCTTCTCGCCGGGGCAGTCCTTCGCCCTGTCCTGGATGGTCTTCGCCGGCTCCTCGCAGATCGTCGCCACACAGCTCTTCGCCGCCGGCGCGCCGGCCTGGGTCATCGTCCTCACCGGCTGGGTGGTCAACCTGCGCTTCATGATGTACAGCGCCACCCTGGCGCAACAGTTCCGCGGCGAATCGCGGCGGGCGCGCTGGCTGGCGGGCTACCTGCTCACCGACCAGGCCTTCGCCGTGGCCCTGGCAAGGGCGCTCGACGGGCGCCGCGACATTCCGTGGTTCTTCATCGGCATCGCCGCCACCATCTGGCTCTTCTGGCAGATCGCCAGCCTCGGCGGGATATTCCTCGGTGCGCGGGTGCCGGCCGACTGGTCGATGGACTTCGTCGTCGCGCTCACCTTCATCGGCGTACTGGCGCCGCTGCTGCGAGACCGGGCCATGGCGGCGGCCGCCGTGTCGGGGGGGCTGACTTCCGTGTTTCTCGTCCTGCCGCTGAAACTGAACCTGATGGCGGCGGCCCTGATCGGCGCCGCCATCGGCATCGGCATGGAAACAGTCATGAATCGTGCAAGGCGAAAAGAATGAGCACCGCATCCATGCCCGGTTTCTTCTCCCTCTCCCCCAACCCCTCTCCCGCTTGCGGGAGAGGGGAGCGTTCGGTGCCCTCTCCCGCAAGCGGGAGAGGGGAGTATCCGCTACCGCTCGCGCGGCTGCTCGATCCATCATGAGCGACATCGCGATCTGGGGCATGATCGCCGCGCTCGGCGCGGCGACCTTTGCCACCCGCCTGTCCTTCCTCGCGCTGCTGGGAGAGGGCGAACTGCCGCTGTGGCTGCGGCGCATCCTGCATTACGTGCCGCCGGCCATCCTCGCCGCCATCATCGCACCGCAACTGCTGGCCGGCGCGCCGGCGCAGGGTACCGGCTTCGACGGGCCACGCTGCGCGGCGGCGCTGGCAGGATTCGCCGTCGCCTACTACACGCGCAGCACCTTCGCCACCATCGCGCTCGGCATGGGCGTGCTGTGGGGACTGACTTTCTTTCAGTAGGTCGGTTCAGCCCGACAAGGGCCGCTGATCAGCCGCTGATGTCGGCCTGAAGGCCGACCTACGAAGCCGGCTCAATGATAGATGGCGGGCTGGGTGATCAGCGAGCCGTACTCCTCGAGCAGGTCACCGTAGGCCTCGATGTCGGGATCGCCCAAGACAAGCGCCTTGAGTTCGGCGCGGAAACGGTCCGCCGCGCCGTCCCGCATGAGGACGCCCTTGTTCACTCGCTTGTCGATCACCTCGACCGCATCCTGCGCCGGGTAATCGACGACATGCAACACCGGATTGTCGAAGACGATCATCATGGTAGTTACCTCCGTACCCAGTATGTGGGCCTGTCCGCAGCCATTTCAACCCCGCGTGCCTTGTTGTCTTTCCCGGGCTCGCCGCATACCATAGCTGCATGGTCGAATCCGACGACATCACCACCCTGCGCCTGCGCCTGCACGAGCTTCAGGTCGAACACCGCGACCTGGACGACATCATCGAACGCCTGCTGCAGACGCCGCCGCTCGACGATCTCATGTTGCGCCGCCTGAAAAAGCGCAAATTGCTGCTGAAAGACCGTATTTCGATCCTCGAACGCATGATCGAACCCAACGTCCCTGCATGAGCGTCATCCGCGGGGCCGTCCCGGGAACGGCGCAGCCAACAACATGGAGCCGCGTAGCGGCGAACGACCATCACCCCCTTCCTCGGGAAGGGGGACGGGGGAAAGGTACTTAATGAGCAAAACCGCCGCCTTCAAATTCGACACCCTGAGCCTGCACGCCGGCCAGGCGCCCGACACCCAGTACGGCGCCCGCGCCGCGCCGATCTACCTCACCACCAGCTTCGTCTTCAAGGACGCCGACCAGGCCGCCGCGCTCTTCAACATGGAGCGCGCCGGCCACGTGTACTCGCGCATCTCCAACCCGACCAACGCCGTGCTCGAAGAACGCATCGCTGCGCTCGAAGGCGGCGTCGGCGCCATTGCTGCCGCCTCCGGCCAGGCCGCGCTGCATCTGGCGATCTGCACGCTGATGGGCGCGGGCGGCCACATCGTCGCCTCGCGCTCGCTCTACGGCGGCTCGCACAACCTGCTCGAATACACCCTGCCGCGCTTCGGCATCGACACCAGCTTCGTCGATCCGTGCAACCTCGACGCCTGGCGCGCGGCGATCCGTCCGAATACCCGCCTGCTCTTCGGTGAGACGCTGGGCAACCCTGGCCTCGACGTACTCGATGTGCCGCGCGTGGCCGAGATCGCCCACGCCGCCGGCCTGCCGCTGATGGTCGATTCCACCTTCACTACGCCCTACCTGATGCGCCCCTTCGACCTCGGCGCCGACCTGCTCTACCATGCGGCGACCAAGTTCCTCGGCGGCCACGGCGTCGCCATCGGCGGCCTGCTGGTCGACTCCGGTCAATTCGACTGGGAACGATCGGGAAAATTCCCCACGCTGACGGAACCGTACGCAGGCTTTCACGGCATGGACTTCGCCGAGGAATCCACCGTCGCCGCCTTCCTGCTGCGCGCCCGGCGCGAAGGTCTGCGCGACTTCGGCGCCTGCATGAGCCCGATGACCGCCTTCCAGATCCTGCAGGGCATGGAAACGCTGCCGTTGCGCATGCAGCGCCACGTCGACAACACGCGCAAGGTCGTCGCCCACCTCGCTGCACACGCGGCGGTGGAGTCCGTCTCCTACCCGGAACTGGAAAGCCATCCTGACCACGCCCTGGCGAAGCAGCTGCTGCCGAAGGGCTGCGGCGCGGTGTTCACCTTCGTCCTCAAGGGCGGGCGGGCCGCCGGCAGGAAGTTCATCGAAAATTTGCGCGTCTTCTCGCATCTCGCCAATGTCGGCGATGCCAAGTCGCTGGTCATCCACCCGGCGAGCACGACGCATTTCCGCATGTCCGATGAAGCGCTGCGCGCCGCCGGCATCCACGAGGGTACGGTACGGCTTTCCATTGGTCTGGAAGATGCCGACGACCTCATCGCCGACCTGGACAACGGCCTGCGCGCCGCACAGAAATGACGACCCTCCTCCCAGCCCCCTTCCCGCGGAAGGGGGTGACGGAAGTTCGCGGGCAAAGCCCGCTCCCTGTTTTACCGAGACTGAAATGGAACTGACGGTCAACAACACCAAGGCCTACGCCTACAGCGGCGGCAGGCCCTTCAACCCCGAGTTGCCGGCAGTGGTGTTCATCCACGGCGCGGAGAACGACCACAGTGTGTGGGTGCTGCAAAGCCGCTGGTTCGCCCACCACGGCTTTGCCGTGCTGGCCCTCGACCTGCCCGGCCATGGCCGTTCCGAAGGCGCACTGCTGCCCTCCGTCGAGGCCCAGGCCGAGTGGCTCGTCGCCCTGCTCGATGCCGCCGGCGTGCAGGCCGCCGCCCTCGTCGGCCACAGCATGGGCTCGCTCATCGCGCTGGAAACCGCCGCGCGCTTTCCCGAACGGGTAAGGCAAATCGCCCTCATCGGCACCGCCGTGCCGATGCCCGTCTCCGAGGCGCTGCTCACCGCCGCGCGCGATGCGCGACCCAAGGCCGACGGCATGGTCAATGTCTGGTCGCACGGCCCGCGCGGCGCCATCGGCGGCAATACCGTGCCCGGCATGTGGATGATGGGCGCCAGCCTGCGCCTGATGCAACGGGCGGCACCGGGCGTGCTCTACAACGACCTGAATGCCTGCAACGCCTACCAGCAGGGCATGGAGGCGGCAGCCCAGGCCCAATGCCCGGTGCTGCTCGTCGTCGGCAGCCGCGACATGATGACCAGCCCGCGTGGCGCTCCCAAGCTGGCGGCAGCCATGAAGGACGCCCGCATCGCCGCCATCGAAGGCAGCGGTCATGCGCTGATGGCGGAATACCCCGACGCGGTGCTCGACGCCCTGAAGGACTTCATCGCCTGATTCCTTGCCGGGGGTCAACCGCCCCTGCCCCGCGACACGGCATAATAGTGTCATGAAAGCCCTTTCGCCCGTCCTGCGCCGCAGCCTCATCGCTGTCATCCTCCTCGCCGTGGTGGCGGCACTGACTTTTGCCCTGACCCGGCCCAAGCCGATTGCCGTGGTCGTCGCCGCCGTCGAGTCGGGTACGGTCGAAACCACCGTCGCCAACACCCGCGCCGGTTCCGTCGCCGCCTGTCGCCGCGCCAAACTGGCGCCGCCGCTGGGCGGGCGCATCGAAAAACTGCTGGTGCACAAGGGCGACCGGGTCAAGGAAGGCAAGGTCCTGCTCACCCTGTGGGACGACGATCTGGCTGCCCGTGAACGCCTGTCGCGCGAGCAACTGCAGACAGCCAAGGCGCATGTGCGCGAGGCCTGCGAACTTGCGGCGACAGCAGCGCGTGAGGCCAAACGCTCGCGCGAACTGGCGGCGAAGAATTTCATCTCGCCGCAAGCTACCGAGCGCACCGACGCCGAAGCCGCCTCCAAGCAGGCGAGCTGCGACTCTACCCGCGCCCAGGTCAAGGAAGCAGAGGCACGCATCGCCGCTTCACGCGCCGACACTGACCGTACCGTGCTGCGCGCCCCCTTCGACGGTATCGTCGCCGAGATCAACGGCGAGGTCGGTGAATACCTCACGCCCTCGCCGCCGGGCATCATGACCCTGCCGGCGGTGGACCTCATCGACGATTCCTGCCTCTACGTCACCGCGCCTATCGACGAGGTGGATGCCGCCCGCCTGAAGGTGGGCCTGGGCGGCCGCATCACGCTCGATGCCTACCGCGACAGGCATTTCAGCGGCAAGGTGCGGCGCATTGCCCCCTATGTCCTGGCGCTGGAGAAGCAGGCGCGCACGGTCGAGGTGGAGGTCGAATTCGACAATCCGGGAGAAGCCCGCCACCTGCTGGTGGGCTACAGCGCCGACATCGAGGTCGTGGTGGATGCCCGCGACAACGTCCTGCGCATCCCCACCACCGCCCTCATGCCCGGTAACCGCGTGCTGGTGCTGACCGATGAGGGCGTGCTCGAGGAAAGGAAGATCGAGACCGACCTGAGCAACTGGGAATTCACCGAGGCGAAATCCGGCATCGCGCGCGGCGAACACGTCGTCACCTCACTGGAACGCGCCGGCGTCAAGGCTGGCGTCCACGCCGTGGCCGAGGACAAGCCGGCAACAAGGAAACCATGAGCGGCGCGGGATCTTGCCGTCATTCCCGCGAAAGCGGGAATCCAGAGGCATGGGATCGACAATGGATTCCCGCTTTCGCGGGAATGACGGTCCTCGGCAAATGATCCGCCTCACCGGCATCGAGCGCATCTTCCGCGTCGGCGACGAGGAAGTGCATGCGCTGCGCGGCATCAACCTCGACATCGCGCAGGGCGAGTACCTCTCCATCATGGGTCCGTCCGGCTCCGGCAAGTCCACCCTGCTCAATATCCTCGGCCTGCTCGACCGCCCGAATGCCGGCCGCTACGAACTGAACGGCCACGACGTCACCGGCCTGCCCGACGACGAACTGGCGCGCGTGCGGCGCGAGGCCATCGGTTTCGTCTTCCAGTTCTTCCACCTCGTGCCGCGCCTGACCGCCGAACAGAATATCGAACTGCCGATGGTGCTCGCCGGTATCGCACCGGCCGAACGGCGCAGGCGCCTCGACAAGCTGCTCGCCGACTACGGCCTGGAAGGTCGCGCCGGCCACCGCCCCGACCAACTCTCCGGCGGCCAGTGCCAGCGCGTCGCCATCGCCCGCGCCATGTCGATGGGGCCGACGCTGATCCTCGCCGATGAACCGACCGGCAACCTCGACCGCCACACCGGCCAGGAAGTGATGGCCGTGCTCGAACGCCTGCATCAGGACGGCGGCACCGTCGCCGTCGTCACCCACGACCCGGAGATCGGCGCGCGCACGCAGCGCCGGCTGCGATTGGTCGACGGCGAGATTGTCGGCGATGAAAAGAGCAGCAGTGGATAAAACCAAACACATTCAACACAGAGTTCACAGAGGGCACAGAGAACACGGAGAAATACGGTACAAAAATCTCTGTGCCTCTGTGTTCTCTGTGCCTCTGTGTTGAAAGCGGTTTCTGCGCCATGAGATTTCCCGACCTGCTCCGCTTCGCCTGGCAGGTGCTCGGCGGCAACCGCGCGCGCACCGCGCTGATCCTGCTCGCCATGGGCATCGGCGTGGCGGCTGTGGTGGCAGTCAGTTCCATCGGCGAGGGCGCGCGGCTCTACGTCGTCAACCAGTTCGGCTCGCTTGGCACCAACCTCATCATCGTCCTGCCCGGCCGCTCCGAAACCGCCGGCGCCAGCCCGGGCGTGCTGCTCGGCAAGACGCCGCGCGACCTGACCCTCGACGACGCCCTGTCGCTCAAGCGTAGTCCCTCGGTCCTGCGCATCGCCCCGCTCATCATCGGCGCCGGCGACGTGCGCGTCGGCAACCTCAGCCGCGAATCCCCGGTGCTCGGCACCACCGCCGAATTCATCCAGGTGCGGCAGATGGAGATGGCGCAGGGTCTCTTCCTGCCGCCCGGCGATCCCCACCACAGCCAGCCGGTGTGCGTTATCGGCGCCAAGGTGGCGAGCGAACTGTTCGGCACCCGCCAGATCCTCGGCGAGTGGCTGCGCATCGGCGACCGCCGCTTCCGCATCATCGGCGTGCTCGCCAGGCAGGGCACCTCGCTCGGCTTCAACACCGACGAGATCGTCGTCGTGCCGCTGTCCCCGGCGCAGGCACTGTTCAACACCGAGGCGCTGTTCCGCATCATGGTCGAGGCCAAGAGCCGCGAGCAGATCCCCCTCGCCAAGGCGGACGTCGAGGAAATCCTGCGTCTGCGCCACGAGGGCGAGCGCGACGTCACGGTCATCACCCAGGACGCCGTGCTCGCCACCTTCGACCGCATCCTGCGCGCGCTGACGCTCGCCGTCGGCGGCATCGCCGCCATCAGCCTCGGCGTGGCCGGCATTCTCATCATGAACGTCATGCTCATCGCCGTGACGCAACGGCGCCGCGAGATCGGCCTGCTCAAGGCCATCGGTGCCACGGGACAGCAGATCCGTGCCGCCTTCTTCACCGAAGCGGCGATGCTGGCATTGGGTGGTGCCGCGCTCGGCCTGGCCGTCGGCAAGCTCGCCCAATTCGCCATCGGCCAGGCCTTCCCGGACATCCCCTTCACGGCGCCTTGGTGGGCACTGCTCGCCGCGCCGCTCATCGCCATCGTCACCTCGGTACTGTTCACCGTCGTCCCTGCACGCCGCGCGGCACAGCTCGATCCCATCCAGGCGTTGTCGAAGCGATGAACGGCATAGTCATCAAGGGAAACCGTCATTCCCGCGGAAGCGGGAATCCATGGGCTCATGGAAAAAGCTGGATTCCCGCTTCCGCGGGAATGACGGATATTGCGCAGTTCGTAGCATCAATTCCTGCTCCATGATCACTTCCGACTTCATCGCCTTCACCCTCGCCTCGCTGCGCGCGCACCGGCTGCGCACTTTCCTCACGGCGCTGGGCATCGCCGTCGGCATCGCCTCGGTGATCCTGCTGACCTCGATCGGCGAGGGCCTGCACCGCTTCATCATCGCCGAGTTCACCCAGTTCGGCACCAACATCATCGGCGTCTCGCCGGGCCGCCTGCAGACGCACGGCGCGCCTCTGGGCGCGGTCAACACCGTGCGCCCGCTCAGCGTCGACGATGCCGTGGCGCTGCGCCGCGCGCCCTTCGTCATGCTGTCCATTCCGGTCCTGCAGGGCAACGCCGAAGTGGTGCATGCCGGCAAGAGCCGGCGGGTCATGCTCTACGGCACCGGGCCGGATTTCGCGCGGGGCTTCTCCATGCGCGTCGCCAGCGGCGAATTCCTGCCGCCCGACGATCCGCACGCCGCGCGCGCCTTCGTCGTGCTCGGCTCGAAGGTCGCGCGCGAACTGTTCGGCGAGGACAACCCGCTCGGCAGCCGCATCCGCGTCGGCGGCGAACGCTACCGCGTCGTCGGCGTCATGGAATCCAAGGGCCAGGTGCTTGGCTTCGACCTCGACGACACGGTGTACCTGCCGGTGGCGCGCGCACTCGACATGTTCAACCGTGAAAGCCTGATGGAGATCGACATCATCTACGAGCCGACGGCGCCGCTGGCCGAGGTCGAAGCGGGGCTGCGGCGCATCCTCCTGGCGCGCCACGGCGCCGAGGATTTCACCATCACGCCGCAGCAGAAGATGCTCGAAGTGTTCGGCACGGTGCTCGATGCCATCACCTTCGCCGTAGCCGCCATCGGCGGCATCTCGCTGGTGGTGGGCGGCGTCGGCATCCTCACCATCCTCACCATCGGCGTCGCCGAGCGCACCTCCGAGATCGGCCTGTTGCGCGCCGTCGGTGCCACGCGCAGGAACATCCTGCTGCTCTTCCTCGGCGAGGCGGCGCTGCTCTCGGCCCTCGGCGGCGCGGCCGGCCTGCTGCTGGGCTGGAGCATCGCCGTGCTGCTGGCACTGACTTTCCCGGCGCTGCCGGTGCACACGCCCTGGCTGTATGCGGTGCTGGCCGAACTGGTCGCTGTTGGCGTTGGCCTGGCCGCCGGCGTCGTGCCCGCCCGCCACGCCGCCCGCCTCGATCCGCTCGAAGCGCTGCGTAGCGAGTAGTTTACCTTGACCCTATCTTGACCCCGCCTTGACCGAAACCGTACCTTCGCCGAGCCAGTTGCCGCTCGATCCACTGCGCGAGCGCGCCTTGCTGCTGACGCTGGCCGGCATCCAGTTCGCGCACATCCTCGATTTCATGATCATGATGCCGCTCGGGCCGATCCTGATCCACGAGTTCGGCATCAGCACGTATGAATTCGGCCTGCTCGTCTCGGCGTATACCTTTACCGGCGCCGCCTCCGGCCTGCTGGCAGCGACCTTCGTCGACCGCTTCGAACGCAAGCGGCTGCTGCTGAGCATGTTCGCCCTCTTCGCCCTGGCCACGCTGGCCTGCGGCCTGGCACCGGGCTTCGGCTTTCTCATGGCGGCGCGCTGCGCTGCCGGCGCCTTCGGTGGCGTACTCGGCTCGATGGTGCAGACCATGGTCGGCGACCTCATCCCCTTCGAGCGGCGCGGTCGCGCCAGCGGCACCATCATGTCGGCCTTCGCCTTATCGACCGTCGCCGGCGTGCCGCTGTCGCTGATGCTCGCCAACCATTTTGGCTGGCGCTTCCCCTTCATCTTCATCGCCGTGCTGGCCGCCGGCCTGCTCGTGCTCGGCTGGAAGATGCTGCCGACGCTGCGCGGGCACCTGCGTTCCGCCATCATCGGCGAAGCGGAACGCGCCCATCCCCTCGCCGCGATGGGGGAAGTGCTGCGCGACGCCAACCATCTGCGCGCGCTGGCCTTCATGGCGCTGCTGATGTTCTCCGGCTTCACGGTGATCCCCTACATCACCCTCTACTCGGTGGCCAATGTCGGCATCCGCCAGGAGGACATCCCGCTCATCTACCTTGCCGGCGGCTGCGCCACCTTCTTCACCTCGCGCCTGATCGGGCGCCTGGCGGACCGCCACGGCAAGGTGCGCATCTATCGCATCGTCGCCCTGTGCTCGATGGTGCCGCTGCTGCTCCAGACGCACCTCGTGCCTGTGCCACTGTGGCTGATGATCATCATTTCGACGGTTTTCTTCATTTTCGTACCGGGACGCATGGTGCCGGCCATGGCCATCGTCACCTCGGCAGTGCAGTCGCGGCTGCGCGGCACCTTCCTTTCCATAAGTGGCGCCACGCAGCAGCTGGCATCAGGCACGGCCTCCCTCGTCGGCGGCCTCATCATCGCGCAGGACGCGGCGGGGCAGATCGTGCGCTACAACCAGGTCGGTTATCTCGCCGTCGCCGCCACCCTGCTGGCGATGGCCCTCGCCAGTCGCATCCGCTTTCGCGCCTGAGGACTGGGGAACCCAGTCCGAAGAAGTACTCCTGGGGTGCGCCTGAGGACTGGGGAACCCAGTCCGAGGAAGTACTCTTGGGGTGCGCCTGAGGACTGGGGAACCCAGTCCGAGGAAGTACTCTTGGGGTGCGCCTGAGCGTCTCCCCTCCCCCCTACCCCTCTCCCGCGAGCGGGAGAGGGGAGCAAAACCAACCCCCTCTCCCCCGGCGCCGGGGGAGAGGGCTGGGGGGAGGGGGCAAATCCTGAGTGCTGCTCGCCGTACTGCAGCGACTGACTTTCCCCGCTTGCCTTGCCCATCCTCCCCCGGCTAGAATCGTTTCAGATATAAAGAAATCGCGGCCCACCGCGATCTCCCACCCCGTAGAGGAGGCGACATGGCACCACAGGCGAGCGAGGCCAGCCCGCATCCGGCGTTGCCGAAGATTCGCAACGTGCCGATGGCACAGCCGCTGCAATGGCTCAAGCGCGGCTGGGGCGACCTGACCTCCTGCCCCACTGCCAGCCTGTTCTACGGTTTGTGTTTCGTCGGCGGCGGTGTGCTGATGGTGCTGGCGCTGGGCGGCGCACCCGAATACATCGTCGCCGTCACCTCCGGCTTCCTCATTCTCGGCCCCTTCTTCGCCATCGGCCTCTACGAGATCAGCCGCCGCCACGAGAAGCAGCAGCCCTGCAGCCTGCTGCCCACCCTCATGGCGTGGCAGGGCAACGCCGGCAACCTCGGCGTGTTCACTGCCGTCCTGTTCGTCATCTTCCTCGTCTGGGCGCGCGCCTCGATGGTCGCGTTCGCCCTCTTCTACTCGGGCGAGATGCCGACCATGAGCGGCTTCCTGCGTCATGTCATCTCTACCGACCACCTCGGCTTCCTGCTGGCCTATTTCGCCATAGGCGGCATTTTCTCCCTGATCGCCTTCGCCATCAGCCTGATCACCATTCCGCTCATGCTCGACCGCAACCTCGACGCCATCACCGCCGCCATCACCAGCGTGCGCGCCCTCTTCGCCAACCCCGCCGCGATGTTCGTCTGGGCCGGGTTGATCGCCCTGCTCGGCGGCCTCGGCCTCGTCACCTTCCTCGCTGGCATGCTCATCGCCGGCCCCCTCCTCGGCCACGCCACCTGGCACGCCTATCGCGACCTCGTCGAATAGAATGGCGGGATGAACCCCATCCGCCGGACTGCCATGACCGAAGGAAATCCCTGCGGGACAAGGGCGACGAAGTCCGCAACATGGAGCCGCACAGCGGCGAACCCCCGTCACCCCCTTCCCGGGGAAGGGGGCGGGGGGATGGCTCCATGAGCCCCGCCCGTCGCGCCGTCGCCCTCCTCGCCGCCTGCCAGGCGCTGCTGCTCACCAACGGCGTCACCCTCGTCGCCATCAATGCCCTCGCCGGCTTCGCGCTGGCGCCGGACAAGCGGCTCGCCACGCTCCCCGTCGTCGGCTACGTGCTCGGCTCGGCGATGTCCACCCTGCCCGCCTCGCATTTCATGCGCCTGCACGGCCGCCGCGCCGGCTTCATCCTCGGTGCCTTCAGCGGCATGCTCGGCGGCGCCATCGGCGCGGTGGCCATCTACCTGCAGAGCTTCTGGCTGCTGTGCGCCGCCACCTTCTGCTCGGGCATCTACCAGGCCTTCGGCCAGTACCTGCGCTTTGCCGCGGCGGAAGTCGCACCGGCCGACTGGAAGAGCCGCGCCATCTCCCTCACCCTGGCGGGCGGCATCCTCGGCGGCTTCATCGGCCCGGCCGTCGGCAAGATCACGCGCGACATCGCGCAGCCGCAGTACGTCGCCTCCTACGCCTCGCTCATCGGCTTCGCCCTCATCGCCATGGTGATTGCCGCCAGCCTGCGCTTCCCGCCGCAAAGTCAGGCCGAGCAGCACGGCGGCGGCCGACCCCTGCGCGAGATCGCGCGCCAGCCCGTCTTCATCGTCGCCGCGCTGGCCGCCGCTGCCGGCTACGGCGTCATGAATCTGCTCATGAACGCCACGCCGCTGGCGATGGACTTCTGCGGCCTCGACTTCGGCGACACCGCCTTCGTGCTGCAGTGGCACGTCATCGGCATGTTCGCGCCGAGCTTCTTCACCGGCCACCTCATCGCCCGCTTCGGCGTACTCAACATCCTCTTCGCCGGCGCCGTGCTGATGTTCGCCTGCATCGGCATCGCCGTTAACGGCCTCTCGCTGATGCACTTCTGGTGGGCGCTGCTGCTGCTCGGCGTCGGCTGGAACTTTCTCTACATCGGCGGCACGACGCTGCTCACCGAGGCCTACACGCCGGCGGAAAAGGCCAAGACGCAGGGCCTCAACGACTTCCTCATGTTCTTCGCCATGGCCGGCTCCTCCTTCGCCTCCGGCGTCGTCGTCACCAGCGCCGGCTGGAGCGTGCTCAACCAGATCGCTATCCCTTTCGTCGCCATGACCGCGCTGGCCAGCACCATACTGTGGCTGAAGCGGCGCCGCGCCACTTAACCCCCCTCTCCCCCAGGATCGGGGGAGAGGGCCGGGGTGAGGGGGCGCATCTGCGGCAGTACACTTGCCACCCTGAAACACCCCCTTCCGCTTCCCGTCCTCCTTCTCAGCGCACAGTGTTTTACCGCCAAAGTCGTCGAACATCCAGTTGCAGAAGGAGAAGCTCGATGCCAGTTGCGGCTCTGGAAAATAAGCGCCCTTCCCCTCAAACCCGGTCCAGCGGGCTCGTCACGCCGCGGCCGCCCTTGTTCAATACATGGGTGTAGATCATCGTCGTGCTCACGTCGGCATGGCCGAGCAGTTCCTGCACCGTGCGGATGTCGTAACCGCCCTCCAGCAGATGCGTGGCAAAGGAATGGCGCAGCGTGTGCGGCGACACCGGCTTGACGATGCCCGCTTTCTTCGCCCGCGTGATCTCGTCGAGCCAGGGCAATTCAATCCCCAGCACTTCGCCATATAGAAACAGCAGCGCTGCCAGCACCTGGCTTTGCGTGGAGGCGCTGACGTTGCGCTCCACCGCCAGACTGGTGAGAAAGGCCTCCACCTCCGCCTTGTTCAACTCCCGCGGGTGGCGCTTGCCATGAAAGAAAATGTAGCGTTTAATCCAGCCGATATATGCTGTTTAAGTACGCAGGCTGTAATGCTTCAGCCGCAGGCGATCACGCACCTGATCCAGCAGTCTGGGGGCTTCGACGGAAGTATTTCCGCTTTCTTGAGTCTCAGTTTTATTGGACATTGAGATATCCTATTTGACTTGAATTATCATGAATAACAGCATAATACGAGTCTAATTAACGTTAGACGTCATGGATGAGGAATGCCGAAAGACTGAAACCAACAACGGAGGAAAACTCATGCAAGCTGACTCTGTTGCGAACGATG
>JADFDU010000027.1 GCA_018262775.1 Rhodocyclaceae bacterium | reverse complement strand
ATTCATTCCTTCCAAAAATTCGATGTGTTCCACATGCAGCACCAGCTGCTTCGACTGGGTGGTTTTCGCCGCGAGGAATCCGCTCAACTTGACGCCATCACCCGGCTTGGCTCCCCTGAGCAATATTGCTGCCTGTCCCAGCGACACGGCCTGCAATTCGCATTCAACTTTGCGCGGCAGCCCGGCTTCGATCTGCTCCGAGGCGTGGGCGATCCTGAAATTCAGCACCGGTACGCCTGCCGGGGTGTGGCGCAGTGGCGCCAGCTCGATGATGCTCCCGGTGATTGTCAGCTCATTCTGCGGCGCCGTCACCTCAGGCCGCAGGTTGCTCGGCGGGCGCCGCAGGTTGCTCGGCCGGCTTCGCCTCTTCCGCTTTGGCGCCCTCGGCAGCATGCGTCAGTGACTTGGCCTTCTCTTCCTTCATCATCGGTGAAGGCGCCGTCACGGCGTGGCGCATCTTGACGGTGAGGTGACGCAGTACGGCGTCGTTGAATTTGAAGGCGTGCTCCAACTCGGTGAGCGTTTCGCCGTCGCACTCGATGTTCATGAGCACGTAATGCGCCTTGTGAATCTTCTGGATCGGATAGGCCAACTGGCGGCGGCCCCAGTCCTCAAGGCGATGGATTTGGCCGGCGCGGCCGGTGACGAGCGTTTTGTAGCGCTCGATCATCGCGGGCACCTGCTCGCTTTGGTCCGGGTGGACGATGAAAACGATTTCGTAATGTCGCATGCACTCTCCTTTTGGGTTATACCCCCCGCCATGCGTTGCGGTGGAGCAAGGTTGGAAAAGCCGGTTATTCTAATCAAACAGGCACGGTAAATCAAGTGGTTGTGGCCATCAAACCACGCTGGCGTCGTGCTTCAAAGAGACAGATACCGCTGGCAACCGAGACATTCAGGCTTTCCACACTGCCGTGCATGGGAATCCTGACCAAGGCGTCGCAGGTCTCCCGCGTCAGGCGGCGCAGGCCACCGCCTTCGGCGCCCAGCACCCACGCCAGGGGCACCTTGAGATCGACACCGTAGACGTCCTGGCCCACCTCGGCATCCGCACCAACCGTCCGGATACCGCGCTCCTGCATCTCGCGCAACGAACGCGCCAGATTGGTGACGGTCACGTACGGCACGCTGTCGGCGGCGCCGCAGGCCACCTTGATGGCGGTAGCAGTGAGTCCGACCGCCCTGTCCTTCGGCGCGATGACGGCATGCGCACCGGCCGCATCGGCTACGCGCAGGCAGGCACCGAGATTGTGCGGGTCCTGAACCCCGTCCAGCACCAGCAGCAAGGCCGGTTCGGCAAGCGTATCGAGCACGTCGTCCAGCGTGACGTGGCGTTGCCCCGCTGTGACGCGTGCCACTACGCCCTGGTGGCGCGCCGCCTTGCCGTGGCCGCCTGCCATGCCTTCGAGGCGCGACGGGTCGGTGGCGATAACTCTTACGCCTTGAGATTCGGCCAGCTTGACGAGGTCTCGTGTTCTTCCATCTTGCTTTCCCGCAGCGAGGTAAATTTCCTGCACGCTGCCTGCGCTTTGCCGCAGGCGGGCATTGAGGGCGTGGAAGCCGTAGATGAAGCGGGTATCAGCCACGCCGCCCGCCCTTCCCACTCCTCTTCCCGCCTTCCTCACCCGCCCTGCCCTTCTCGCCCTTCTCGTCCACTTCCCCGGCCAGGCGGAAATCAATTTTGCTGCTCTCCATGTCCACCCGCACCAATTGCACGCGCACACGGTCGGCCAGACGGAAGCGGTTGCCGCTGCGCTCGCCGAGCAGCTGGTGCTTGGCGTCGTCGTAGTGGAAGTAATCGCTTCCCAGATCCGAGATATGCACCAGCCCCTCTACAAATACGTCGTCCAAAGCCACGAAAATGCCGAAGGACTTGACGGCGGAAACGCTGCCGGCGAATTCCTCACCGATGCGGTCGCGCATGTAATAGCACTTCAGCCAGGACTCGACGTCACGCGTCGCCTCATCGGCGCGCCGCTCGGTCTGTGAGCAGTGAATGCCGATGTCCTCCCACTTGCCCGGCCGGTATTTCTCGCCCCGGAGAACTGCCTTGATGGCGCGGTGGATGACAAGGTCCGGGTAACGCCGTATGGGCGAGGTGAAATGGGTATACGACTCGTAGGCCAGGCCGAAATGGCCGACGTTGTCCGGGCTGTAGACCGCCTGTTGCAGGGAACGCAACATCACGGTCTGCAATAGCTGCATGTCCGGGCGGCCTTTGATTTTTTCCAGCAGGCGGGCGTAGTCCTTGGCGTGCGGCTCTTCGCCGCCGCTCAAGCCAAGGCCGAACTCCTTGAGAAACTCGCGCAGCTTCTCCAGTTTTTCCGGTGTTGGCCCTTCGTGGATCCGATAGAGCGCCGCATGTTCTTTCTCGCGCAGGAAATCGGAGGCACAGACGTTGGCCGCCAGCATGCACTCCTCGATGATGCGGTGTGCATCGTTGCGGCTTACCGGAATGATGCGCGCGATCTTGCCCTCGTCGTCGAAGACCATCCGCGTCTCCATCGTTTCGAAGTCGATGGCACCGCGCGCCGCGCGCGCCTTCACCAGCACACGATAGAGGGCATCCAGATGGCGCAACTGGGGCAGCAGACCCTTGAGTTTTTTCGTCGCCGTTGCGTCATCTTCGTAAAGGGCGGCCGCCACTTCGTTGTAAGTGAGTCGAGCGTGAGAGAACATCACTGCAGGGTAAAAACGATAGCGCTTGACGACGCCGTTGGCCGCGATGGCCATGTCGCATACCATGCACAGGCGCTCGACCTGCGGGTTGAGCGAACACAGGCCATTGGATATCTTCTCCGGCAGCATCGGAATCACGCGCCGCGGGAAGTAAACCGAGTTACCCCGGTCCAGGGCATCCTGGTCAAGCGCCCCTTCGGCCAGGACGTAGTGGCTGACATCCGCGATGGCCACGACCAGACGGAAACCGCCCTTGCCGTCCTTTCCCTGACGCTCGCAGTAGACGGCATCGTCGAAATCTTTCGCCGTCTCGTCGTCGATGGTCACCAGCGGCAGGCTGCGTATGTCCTCGCGCCTGCCCCCTTCCCATTGCCAGTCACCCTTGCGCACTGCGTCCGGCAGCTTCTTCGCCTCGGCCAGACTGTCGCGGGAAAACTCGAAGGGCAGTTCGTGTTTCCTCAGGGCTATCTCGATTTCCATGCCCGGGTCGGCATAGTTGCCCAAAATCTCGACCACTTTGCCGATAGGCTGAGCCTGCCGGGAAGGCTGCTCGATGATCTCGACCACCACCACTTGCCCCGCCACGGGCTTGGTCTTGCCGCCGGGGGCAATCAGGATGTCCTGGCTGATGCGCCGGTTCTCGGCCACGACGAACAACACACCGTGCTCGTTGTGCACGCGCCCCACGAGACGGTGGTTGGCGCGCTCCAGCACCTCGACAATCTTGCCTTCGGGCCGCCCGCGGCGATCCATGCCCACAATGCGCGCCATGACGCGATCACCGTGCAGGACCTTATCCATCTCTTTTGGCCCAAGAAACAGGTCCGGCCCGTCTTCATCCCGCACCAGAAAACCGTAGCCATCCGGATGGCCTTCGACGCGCCCACGGATGAGATCGGCTTTATCAGGAATGAGATAATCGCCGCGGCGATTCTGCATGATCTGGCCTTCACGCCCCATCGCGCCGAGACGGCGCGCGAAGGCGTCGAATTCCTGCGGCCTGATGTCGAGCTGCGCGGTCAGATCGTCAAAGGACAGCGGCACGCCGCGCTCGACCAACATGGAGAGTACGTACTCGCGGCTCGGCAGGGGATTCTCGTACTTCCCGGCCTCGCGTTCGTAGTGCGGATCGCGCTTGCGCACCTTGCTCGGTTTGTTTGACAAAATGGCTCTTTCCTTTAAAATTGCGCCCTCTTTGCCCAGATGGCGGAATTGGTAGACGCACTAGGTTCAGGTCCTAGCGGTGGCAACACTGTGGAGGTTCGAGTCCTCTTCTGGGCACCAGCAACAAAGAAGCAAAGAAAAAAGCCGGTCAGCGACCGGCTTTTTTACGCCCGCTACTTGAACGGGTGCTGCAACACAATGGTCTCTTCGCGATCCGGGCCCGTCGATATCATGTCGACCGGCACGCCGCAAAGCGCTTCCATCCGTCGCAGGTAAGCCTGCGCCGCCATCGGCAACGCCTCGAAGCGCTTCACCCCAACAGTGCTCTCCTTCCAGCCCGGAAGCGATTCATAAACCGGTTCGCAGCGTTCGAGATCGTCGGCGCCGACCGGAAGGATATCGCTGAGGCGGCCGTCGATGCGGTAGCCCGTGCATATCTTCATTTCTTCAAGGCCATCGAGCACGTCGAGCTTGGTCACACATAAACCGGAGACACCATTGATCTGGATCGAGCGCTTCAGTGCCGCGGCATCGAACCAGCCGCAGCGCCGCGCACGCCCCGTCGTGGCACCGAACTCGTGGCCACGGGTGGCCATGTGCTTGCCGACCGGATCGAGCTTGCCCACCGCGTCGTAGAGTTCGGTTGGGAACGGACCGCCACCGACGCGCGTGGTGTAGGCCTTGGTGATGCCCAGTACGTAGTGCAGCATGCCCGGGCCGACGCCGGCACCCGCCGCCGCTGCGCCGGCGACGCAGTTCGACGATGTCACGTAGGGGAAGGTGCCGTGGTCGATGTCGAGCAGCGTACCCTGCGCACCCTCGAAGAGCAGATTGGCACCTGCATTGTGGGCATCATAGAGCGCACGCGGCACGTCGGCGATCATGCGCGTCAGCCGCGGCGCGATGGCCAATGCGTCTTCCAGCACGCGCTGGAAGGCGACTGCCTCGGCCCCGAAGTAATTCTTCAGCACGAAGTTGTGGTAATCGAGGACTTCCGCCAGCTTTTCAGCAAAGGGCTTCGGACGCAACAAGTCCTGAACACGCAGGCCGCGTCGCGCGACCTTGTCCTCGTAGGCCGGGCCAATGCCACGGCCGGTCGTGCCGATCTTCTTGGCACCTTTTGCCGCCTCGCGCGCGACATCGAGTGCCTGATGGTATGGCAGGATCAGCGGGCAAGCCTCGGAGATCTTCAAGCGCGATTCAGCATCGACCCCCGCAGCCTGCAATTCGTCCAGTTCATGCATCAGGGCATCCGGCGAGAGCACCACGCCATTGCCGATATAGCAGGTGACCCCTTCGCGCAGGATGCCGGAGGGCACCAGGTGCAATACGGTTTTCCTGCCGCCGATGACCAGCGTATGCCCGGCATTGTGGCCGCCCTGGAAGCGCACCACACCCTGGGCGTGGTCGGTCAACCAGTCGGCGATTTTCCCTTTGCCCTCGTCACCCCATTGGGTGCCGATGACGACAACGTTCTTGGCCATTTTCTATACTTCTCCCTGAATACTCTCTATAGTCCATTTGCCCGCGCGCAGCACCAGCCGGCGGTCGCAGCCGGCCTCGGTCCAGGTGCCCTCATGGCCGGGCAGAGCCTCGACAACCACCTCCCCCCGTGCGCGCAAGTCTGCAATTGCTTCGTGCAGACCATTCTCTTTCCCCGCAGGAGCCATGATGACTCGCGGCACAGGCGATATTTCATCAAGTCGGGACAACTCACGCAAATCCAAGCTGAAGCCAGTCGCCGGGCGGCCGCGACCAAAGGCCATCCCCACCTTGTCATAGCGCCCCCCCAGCGCAATAGCACCAGGATGGGCTCCGCAATAGGCCGCGAACACCACACCACTGTGATAGTGATAGCCGCGCAAATCAGCCAGATCGAAGCTCAACGGCAGATCATCCAGTTCGGCAGCCAGTTTCCCGAGATCGCTGACTGCCTGCGCGATATCGGCATCCCCCGGCAACAGTTCAAGCGCTCGCCCCAGTGCCTCGGGTCCACCATAGCAATCCGGCAAGGCCAGCAGTGCCGAACGCACAGGCTCCGGGACATGCCTGACCAGCTCACGCAGGTCTGGCATGTCCTTCGTCTGCATGACGGCAAACAATTCTTGCTCCAGTTCGGCCTCCAGCCCGCCACGGGCCGCGAGGGCGCGGAATACGCCGACATGGCCCAGATCGAGACGTGAAGCCTTCACATCGGTGATTTCCAGCGCCCGCGCAAGCAACCGAATCACTTCAACATCGGCCTCTATGCCAGTGTGTCCATATAACTCCGCACCGATTTGCAGAGGTTCGCGCGTAGCGGTCAGCCCCGATGGCAGCGTGTGCAGCACGCTGCCGCAGTAGCACAGGCGTGTCACACCCTGGCGGTTGAGCAGATGCGCATCGATGCGTGCCACCTGCGGCGTGATGTCGGCCCGGATTCCCATCGTGCGGCCGGACAACTGATCGACCAGTTTGAAGGTGCGCAAATCCATGTCGCGGCCACTGCCGGTGAGCAGTGACTCGATGTATTCGAGCAGCGGCGGCATGACGAGTTCATAGCCACGGAGGCCGAATTCATCGAGCAGTGCGCGTCGCAGCATCTCCAGCCGACGCGCTTCCAAGGGCAGGACATCCTCGATGGATTCGGGCAATAGCCAGTGGCGCATGGTCACTTCAGGATAAACAGAAGAACGATTCCCACAAGAATCGAGGACAGTCCGAGAAAGCGGATCTGCCCATTGGATAGCTCAATAATGCGGCGGAATGTCTCGCGCCAGACTCCGGGGGCAATGAAAGGCAGCAGCCCCTCCAGCACGAGCATCAAGGCAAACGCCGTCAGTAGCGTCGGCCACATCACTTCCCTTTTCCGGTGCTCTTCAGGTACTTGAAGAACTCGGCATTGGGCTCGATCACCATGACGTCGCTTCTGTTGCGGAAACTGGCGCGATACGCTTCCAAGCTGCGGTAAAAGGAGTAGAACTCCGGGTTCTGCCCAAAAGCCTGCGCGTAAAGCGACGTCGCCTTGGCATCACCCTCGCCTTTGATGCGTTGTGCGTCCCGGTAGGCCTCGGCGATGATGATTTCCCGCTGCCTGTCGGCGTCGGCACGAATTTTCTCGGCATCTGCGGCACCCTTCGAGCGCAATCCGTTGGCAACCCGCTTGCGCTCCGTTTCCATGCGGCGGTACACCGATTCGGATACTTCCTGCGGCAGGTCGACACGTTTGAGACGCACGTCAACAATATGAACGCCAATGGCGCGCGCATCTGCGTCGGCCTTGGTGCGGACTTCCTCCATGATCTTCTCACGCTCGCCGGACACCACATCATGGATAGTGCGCTTGCCAAACTCCTCGCGTAAAAGCGCGTTTACTGTCTGGGACAGGCGGATGTGGGCGCGTACCTCGTCACCCTGCACCGAGATGTAATACTGTTTGGCATCGATAATGCGCCATTTGACGAACGCATCGACCAGGACAGGTTTTTTCTCCGAAGTAATGAAACGTTCAGGGTCGGGTGCATCGTAAGTCAGGATGCGCTTTTCGAAGTAGCGCACGTTCTGGATCATCGGCCACTTGAAATACAACCCGGGCTCGGCAATCACGCTCTTGATTTCACCCAGCTGCAGAACAATCGCGAATTTCCGCTGATCGACGGTGAAGATCGACATGGCCGCAGCCACAAGAATGCCAAGAATGGCGGCGGCAACGAAAGGCAGGCTGTGTCGCATTATCGCTCCTCCCTCTCGCGTGATCGCAGCGCGTCGCGGGAACGCGTCGCCGCATCAAGTTGTGGCGGAACCTCGGCCGACAGGTTCGGCAGCGGGCGCAGCGGGATAGCCGCCGGTTCGCCGCTCGCCGTGGCAGCCGGAACCGTTGCCGCCGCTTGCATCAGTTTGTCCAGGGGCAAATAGAGGAGATTCCCCGAGCCCTTCGTGTCGATCAGGATCTTGCTCGTGTTCGATAACATCTGCTGCACGGTATCGAGATACATTCTTTGCCGGGTCACTTCGGGCGCCTTGTTGTACTCGACCAGTATCTGCCTGAAGCGGCTCGCCTCGCCTTCGGCATTGGCCACTACGCGGCTCTTGTAGCCGTTGGATTCCTCCATCAGGCGCGCGGCGGTGCCGCGCGCTCTGGGAATGACGTCGTTGGCGTAGGCCTGACCCTCGTTGATCTGCCGGTCGCGGTCCTGCCCGGCCTTCACGGCGTCGTCGAATGCCGCCTGCACCTGCTCAGGAGGTTGCACGTTCTGCAGGGTCAGCTTGGATACGATAATCCCCGTTCCATAGCGGTCCAATATCTCCTGCATGATCTTGGCGGCATCGGCTGCGACCTGCTCCCGCCCTTCGTAGAGCGCGAAATCCATCTTGCTCTTGCCAATCACCTCGCGCATGGCCGTCTCGGCCGCCTGCAGCACCGAGTCGTCAGGATTGCGGTTGTTGAATAGGTATTCCTGCGGATCCTTCAGGAACCATTGGACCGCGAACTGGATGTTGATAATGTTTTCATCGTCGGTCAGCATCAGCCCTTCCTTGAGCACGCGGTTCTTGTCCGAGCCGCGATAGCCCACTTCGACCACGCGCACATCGGACAGGCGGACGATTTCGTTGGACTGAATGGGATAGGGCAGGCGCCAGCGCAGGCCCGGCTCGGTCGTCTGGGAATACCGGCCGAATGTCAGCACGATGCCGCGCTGCGACGCATCGACGATGTAGAAGCCGCTCGCCAGCCAGACCACCAGCACCAGCACGATCAGCGCGCCAATGCCGCCGCCAAAGACCTTCAGGTTCAGCGGCGGACGGGGTGGCCCCTCGCCGCCATTACCGCCCCCGCCCTTCTTGCCGAAGAGGCCGGACAGGCGGCGATTGAAATCGCGCCACAGATCTTCAAGATCGGGGGGGCCCTGGTTCGGCCGATTACCCCACTGTGGATCGTTCAATGACATCAGGATACCAGTAATCATCGGATTCAAATCTTGGTTAGGCAGCGTTGATGGCGTGTGTCGCTGGCTCGGCATGCGTCAGTGCGGTTTCGGCCAGCGCCTGCCGCAACAGACCCAGCCCGGCACCAGTGCTTGCACTGACACGGACGCGAATAATCTTACCATAGGCATCGCGCTCGATCGCCGGTTCAACGCCTGTAGCATCGATCTTGTTCCACACCAGGATTTGCGGTACCTGCGCAGCACCGATTTCTTCCAGCACACCATTCACCGCTTCTATTTGCGCATCACGGTCACCGCTGGCCGAGTCGACCACGTGCAGGAGCAGATCGGCCGATGCCGTCTCCTCGAGGGTGGCGTGAAAGGCAGCGACGAGCGAATGCGGCAGGTCGCGGATAAACCCCACCGTGTCGGAGATAACCACCTGTCCTGGGCCCTCCAGATAAAGACGCCGCGAAGTGGTGTCCAGGGTTGCGAACAACTTGTTGGCGGCATAGGCTCCGGCTTTGGTGAGGGCATTGAAGAGGGTCGACTTGCCAGCGTTGGTGTAACCGACGAGGGAAACCGCCAGCATTTCCCGCCGCATCCGCCCGCGACGACGGACAGCGCGCTGGCGTTCAAGCAGCTTCAATCTTTCCTTCAGCACCTTGACCCGCTTGCCAAGCAGGCGCCGGTCTGTTTCCAACTGGGTTTCGCCCGGGCCGCGCAGTCCGATGCCACCTTTCTGGCGCTCCAAGTGGGTCCAGCCGCGCACCAGACGGGTCGCCAAGTGCTGCAACTGCGCCAGTTCCACCTGTAGCTTGCCCTCGTGGCTCTTGGCACGCTGGGCAAAGATGTCGAGGATCAGGCTGGCGCGGTCGACGACGCGACAACCCAGTTCCTTCTCAAGGTTGCGCTGCTGACCAGCCGACAACTCGTGATTGAAAATGGCGATGTCGGCATCGGTGTCACGGATGGCGTCCGCCACTTCGGCCACCTTGCCCTTGCCGGCATAAAGTGCGGTATCCGGGCGTTCGCGGCGTCCCTCTACAATAGCGACTGTGGTGGCACCGGCCGAAGCGGCGAGTAGCTTCAATTCTTCCAGGCGCTCCACAATATCTCCCTGGCCAAAATTCAGCTGGACGAGTACGGCATTCTCGCCGCCGCCTGGGCGTTCGAACATGGGAAGGCTAAGAGCGGCGGGCAACAGCCCGACCGGAACAACCGGCCATCAACTCTCGCTGTGCTCGTGCGGGATGTTGACAGGACGCGCCGGAACGACGGTGGAAATGGCGTGCTTGTACACCATTTGCGTCACGGTGTTCTTGAGCAGGACGACATACTGATCGAAGGACTCGACTTGTCCCTGCAGCTTGATGCCGTTCACCAAGTAGATGGATACCGGGATGTGCTCCCGGCGCAGCGTGTTGAGGAACGGGTCTTGTAACAGTTGCCCTTTATTGCTCATGGTGTCGCCCCACGTAAAAAATTGTTTTTTGAAACGGTACTTTACCGGATTTTTTGGCCATCCGCCACAGGGTGGGCATCAAAGGTGCATTAGCGTCCTTTATTCGCGTAGGGATTACGCGTCGTGCGGAACTCGACCCTGAGCGGCGTGCCTTTCAGCTTGAAGGCTTCCATGAAGGTGCGCTCCAGATAACGGCGATATGAATCTGGCACGTGGTCCAGCGCGTTGCCGTGGATGACGATGATCGGGGGATTATTACCGCCCTGGTGGGCATAGCGCAATTTTGGCCGGAGAATTCCGTGGCGCGGCGGCGTCTGCTTTTCGAGTGCGGCCTGCAGCAAGCGGGTGAGCTTGGGCGTAGGCATTTTCATCATCGAGGCTGCAAAGGCCGCATCGACCGAAGCCATCAACGGGTTGATGCCCTCCCCCTTCAGGGCGCAGATGAAATGCGTATTGGCAAAGCCGAGGAAGTTGAGCTTCCGCGTCATGTCCATCTTGATGCGGTCGCGCCGGTAGTCGTCGGCGCAGTCCCATTTGTTCACCGCAATGACCATGGCGCGTCCGGCTTCGACGCAAAAACCGGCGATATGCGCATCCTGGTCGGAAATCTCCTGGCTGGCGTCGAGCACCAGCACCACGACATTGGCCTCCTCGATGGACTGCAGGGTCTTGATGACGGAAAACTTTTCAATGGTCTCGAAAACCTTGCCCTTGCGCCGCAGACCGGCCGTATCGATCAGTGTGTAATCCTTGCCCTTGCGCTGGAAAGGCACGGCGATGGCGTCGCGCGTCGTGCCGGGCTGGTCGAAGGCAATGACGCGCTCTTCGCCGAGCAGAGCATTGATGAGCGTGGATTTGCCGACGTTGGGACGGCCCACCACGGCGATGCGTGGGGACTGACTTTTTTCTAGAGCCTCCTCGACCTGTGGAAACGGTGCCAGCGCCTCATCGATCAGTTCCCGCACCCCATCGCCGTGGGCGGCAGAAATGACCAGTGGTTCGCCACAGGCCAGTTCATGGAACTCGGCGCCGACGAGGGCGCGCTCCATGCCTTCGGCCTTATTTACCACTAGCAGCAACGGGCGCCCGGTACGCCGCAACCGCTCGGCGATGGACTTGTCCTGGGGAGTCAAACCAGCGCGTCCATCAACGATGAACAGCAGCATATCGGCCTCGGCAATCGCCGCTTCCGCCTGTTGTGCCATTTCGGCGAGGATGCCGTCTTTTGCGTTCGGCTCGAATCCCCCCGTATCCACCACCAGATATGGGCGCTCGCCAACGCGGCCATGACCGTAATGGCGATCGCGCGTGAGACCCGGTATATCCGCCACCAAGGCGTCACGCGACCGAGTGAGGCGATTGAACAGGGTGGACTTGCCGACGTTGGGCCGGCCGACAATGACAAGCGTGGGTTTCATTGCAAGGAGGGAAGTGGCTTGCGTGCGATCACGGTGGAAAAAATCTTGCTTTTCTCACCCGGCGCCGCGAAAGTTTCATGTCGGCAGAGGCAGATTTCCCAGTCGGCAAAGCGCTGCGCCAGTTCCTCGCGGCCGAACAAGGTGTAATGGCCTTCGCGGAACATGTCTAGATAGGTAGTTCCTTCGATGAGCACGTTCACAATCGCGCAGCCGTCTCCTCCGACGCGGGCTTGTAAGGTCTCCAGCAGTCTCAAGGCCTTGTCTCTGGGAAAGAACATCAACAAGCCAATGGAAACCACCGTATCGTAATTGCCGGCGATAGTGTAACTACCGAGGTCGGCTGTAATTGCGCGTACCCTCATATTACCGGCTGCGGCTTCGCGATTGATGCGCTCGGCTGCAGTCGGACTGGCATCGACCGCCAGCACCTCGCAGCCGCGCCGGCCCGCTTCCAGCGCTAGGTTGCCGAGTCCGCAACCCAGGTCAAGCACCCTGCCCTTCAGATAGGGCAGCGCGGCCTGCTCGAAGGGATTGAGGGCGAATTCATTCGCAGCGATCTGGCGCCTGAACTGGGTGTCGAAAAAAGCGGTGGGGTCAACCATGTCCGCTAGTTAACTTTCAGCGCATACAGGCCGCCATTGCGCGTCTGCACCAGGAAACCCCGCTCGACCCGCTGCGGTTCGGCCGCAATACCGCTGCTGTCGGTATTGTGGCGCGCAGCAAAGGCGCCGTTTTCGCGGCGCAGCAGATGCACGACACCTTGATAATCGCCTACGGCGACATGACTGCCCAGTGCAATCGGCCGGCTCACCTGGCGCATGAAAAGCTTGTCCTGCTTCCACAGGGTTGCACCATTGGCACGATCCAGCGCATGCACTGCACCCTTGTCGTCCGTAACGTAAACGTTGCGTTCGTCCACATCGATACCCGCGGCAGACGACATATCGCGAGACCAGAGGTGGTTGCCTGATGCCAGATCGAAGCAGGCAACCCGTCCCTGGTAGGCGGCTGCGCACACTTCTCGACCTGCAACGACAGGGGCACTGGTAACGTCCGAAATCCGTTCGAGTTCAGTGGCTCCTTTGGGCAAGGCAACCGTGGCCTCCCATATCGCAGCACCGTTGTTGAGCGCAATGGCCACCAGTTTGCCCCCCGGAAAGCCAGCCAGCGCGACTTTGCCGGCGACCGCTACGCCGACATTGCTGCGCAGGGAGAGTGCCGGAGTGCTTCGCTGATATACCCATTTACGCTTGCCGTCCGCTGCGTCGAGACCGAATATACGGTTATCGCCGCTGCGCACCAGCACCAGCCCCTCCGCGATCTGCGGCGCAGCCAGCACTTCTGAGGTGACGCGTGCCGTCCACAGCGTCTTGCCCGTGTTGTCGAACGCCAGAACCTCCCCTTTTGCCGTGGCGACCACCACCAGACTGCCGTCCGCACCGACGCCACCGGATATGGGCTGTCCCGCATTGATGCGCCAAACTTGACCACCATTGTCATAGCGCGCCAGCGTGCCATCCGCGGCGGCGGCATAGACGCTGGTACCCACCACCGCCGGCGTCAGTACATAACCTCCGCCACTGCCGACGCTCGCTTGCCAGAGCGTCGCCAGGGTCGCGCTCGGATTGATTGGCTCCAGTTCGGCCGGCTTCACCTTCGGCGCACTGGAAAACCAGTTCACCGGGTTCATTTTTTCCATCGTAGAGCAGCCTACCAGCAGCACAGCCGCGAGCGACAAGGTGAGAACAGCTCGCATCACTTCCCTCCGAGCGAATCCAGCTTGACCTGCAACAGGTCGCGGTACTGGGCTTCACGGCCGCCCTGGCTGCCCGCTGCCTTGTCGATGGCATCATATTTAACCAATGCTGCCTGATAGGCGGCCCGGGCATCCGCCTTTTTCCCCTGCACCGCCAGAATGTCGCCCTTCAGTTCAGCGAAGCGCGCCGCAAAAGCCGGCTCAGGCTCCTCGCCAAGCAGCGTGAGCGCCTCGTCCAGCGCCTTGTCGTCGAACAGGACATGCGCCAGGCGCAGGCGTCCGAGATCGCGCAAGTCCTTGTCGCGCGACTTTTCGGCGACCCATTGCAGTTGCGCCCTCGCAGTCTTCAGATCTCCGGCATCGAATTGCATTCGCGCCGAGGTGAGCGCGGCCATCGCAGCATAGGCCGTTCTGGGATACTTCTCGGTGAGTGCTCCCGCGGCTTCGCGTGCGCCCTTGGCATCCCGTTCCAGCGCGGCCTTTTGCACGGCCACATAGATGACGGACGCCTCGGCCGTCTGGTTGCGTTGATACCAGTTCCAGCCCTGCCAGCCGACCACACCTGCGGAAACGGCGAGTAGCACAGTCGTCACCAGGTTGCCATGCATCTTCCACCAGGTTTTCAGCTCCGATATCTGTTCCTGCTCTTCCAGGTCATAGGTTGCCATCGTTGTCGTCCCCAAAAAGGTAATTGCCGATCTCATCGGCCAGTAGGTCAAGCGGGATGCGCTTCTGCGGCGCATCCTCGCGCATGAGTTTCAGGCTGGCGCTGCCCTCGCGCACCTCGTCATCGCCGATGATCACGGCGACTTGTGCGCCGGACGCATCGGCACGCTTCATCTGCGACTTGAAACTGCCGCCGCCGCAATGCAACAGGACATCGTAGCCTGCGCCGCGCAAGGCCTCAGCCGCGCGGAATGCCGGTAGCTGCGTGGTTTCACCCTGATGCACCACATAGACATCAGGTGCGCCGCGCGCCGCCTGTTCCGCCTCCTCGCCATGCTCCTGCTTCAGCAGGGCGATGAGGCGCTCTACGCCCATGGCAAAACCGCAGGCCGGCGCCGCCTTGCCGCCGAGTTGCCCGATCAGGCCATCGTAGCGACCGCCGGCGCACACCGTACCCTGCGCACCGAGTTTGTCGGTGGTCCACTCGAACACGGTCAGATTGTAGTAATCCAGACCGCGCACCAGGCGCGGATTGATGCGATAGGGAATGCAGGCTTCCTTCAATAGCACCTGCACCCCCGCGAAATGCTCCAGCGAGGCTTCGCCAAGAAAATCCATCAGCCTGGGCGCGTCCTCGATGAGTGCCTGCATATGCGGATTCTTGCTGTCGAGGATGCGCAGCGGGTTGGAATGCAGCCGGCGTTGGGCGTCGGCATCCAGGTCCTTCTGGTGGCGTTCCAGGTAGACGGTCAGTTCTGCCCGGTGATGTTGCCGCTCTTCCACGCTTCCCAGCGAGTTGATCTCGAGGCGGATGCCGGTGAGCGCCAGCTCATCCCACAGACGTGCGCACATGACGATCTGTTCGGCATCGATGTCCGGCCCGGCATAGCCGAAGGCTTCGACGCCGAACTGATGGAACTGGCGATAGCGCCCCTTTTGCGGCCGCTCATGGCGGAACATCGGGCCGGCATACCATAGTCGTTGCGGACCAGCATGCAGCAAACTGTGCTGCAATACGGCGCGCACACAGGAAGCCGTACCTTCGGGACGAAGCGTCAACGCCTCGCCGTTGAGTGCATCCACGAAGGAATACATCTCCTTTTCGACGATATCGGTTACCTCGCCAATGGCGCGAGTAAACAGCGGCGTTGGTTCGACGATCGGCATTCTGATCGGCCTGTAGCCGTAGGCGCGCAGCCAGCCGCGCACGGCATCGTCAAATCGTTCCCACAATTCAGCTTCGTCGGGCAGGATGTCGTTCATCCCGCGGATCGCTTGGATCGCTTGGATCGTTTGGTTCATTGGAAAAATCAGGTTATCGTCCGCCGCGGATACTTCCGCGCCACGTAAGCGTCGACGATCGCCTTGAACTCGCCGGCAATGCCGTCTCCTTTCAGCGTGACGGTCTTCTCGCCGTCAACGTACACCGGCGCCACCGGCGTTTCGCCCGTCCCCGGCAGACTGATGCCGATATTGGCATGCTTGCTCTCGCCCGGGCCGTTCACCACGCAGCCCATGACCGCCAGCGTCATGTTCTCGACGCCCTCGTACTGCAGCCGCCACTCAGGCATCCGCAAGCGCACATGGGCCTGAATGTCTTGTGCCAGTTCCTGGAAAACCGTGCTGGTGGTGCGCCCGCAACCCGGGCAAGCCGCCACCAGGGGGGTGAAGGCGCGCAGTCCCATCGTCTGCAGGATTTCCTGCGCCACAATGACTTCCTGCGTGCGGTCGCCATTGGGTTTCGGCGTCAGGGATATGCGGATAGTGTCGCCGATGCCCTCCTGCAGCAGTACCGACAGGGCAGCCGTCGAGGCGACGATGCCTTTCGATCCCATGCCCGCCTCGGTCAGCCCCAGGTGCAACGGATAATCGCAGCGTGCCGCAAGGTCACGATATATGGCAATCAGGTCCTGCACGCTGCTCACTTTGCAGGACAACACGATTGCGTTGCCGGGCAAACCGAGTTCCTCCGCCTTGGCCGCGCTCTCCAGCGCCGACATGACCATCGCCTCACGCATGATCTGCACCGCGTCCCTAGGCTGCGGCCGCCGGGCGTTCTCATCCATGGTACGTGCCAGCCGCACCGGATCGAGGCTGCCCCAGTTGACGCCGATACGCACCGGCTTGCCGTAACGGCAGGCCAGGTCGATCAACTGGGCAAATTGCTCGTCACGCTTGGCGCCGCGGCCGACATTGCCGGGATTGATGCGCAGCTTGTCGAGCGCCTCGGCGCAGGCCGGATTGTCGCCAAGAAGCCTGTGGCCGTTGAAATGGAAGTCGCCGACCAGCGGCACTTCGAGATTCATGGCCAGCAGTCGCTCGCGGATTTTCGGCACGGCACATGCCGCTGCCTGCGTATCCACCGTAATGCGCACGATTTCCGAGCCGGCTCGGACCAACTGCGCCACCTGCAGGGCGGTGGCCACTTCGTCCGCTGTGTCGGTATTGGTCATGGATTGCACCACGACGGGATGCCCGCCGCCCATCGCCACGCCACCGACTCTGGCAATGCGCGTCGGGCGGCGGGCCAGACACACGTCATGCGATTCAACAGCCATGTCCATCCGCTGTGCTAATCGAGAGTGAGCCGCGCGACTTCGACACGCGTGTGCGGCATGAGGTCGACCGGCTGATCGTTGTATTGCAGCCGAACCATGGATGCATTGCCCACCACCAGCTGGAACGGGGGCTGCCCCTCGACCACCTGTGTCGTGCCCCTGGCATTCATTTGCGAAAATATGGTGCGTCCTGCCGCATCCTTCACTTCCACCCAGGAGCTGCCATCAAAGCTGAATATCAGCTGATGTACTCCGGCTTTCGCCAGCGGTTTCTCGGTCGCATCGACTGGTTTTGCCTCGACTACCGACTCCGTCGTCGATGGGGATGACGCCACAGGTTGGGGCAGCAGCTGTGCGACCTGGGACTGTCCCTCTTGCGCGGAAATTTCCGGGCTCTCCTGGAGCTTCAGGAACAGGCGCGGATCGATGACATCAAAATACAGCACGAGCGCGACACCGAGCATGATCAGCGCCAAAAGCGTGGCGCCTAGCAGGCCTTTGCCATGCCGCCCACCGGAAGTTGGCATTTTCACCCCGACGTCCAGCGGGGCATTCAGTTCGGTTTGCGGCAGCATGGTATTTTCCGCAAGTGCGGCCAGCACCGGCGTGGCGTCGATCTTGAGAAGCTTGGCATAATTGCGAATGAAGCCGCGGATGAATGTTGCGCCGGAGAGCCGGGTGAAGTCCTCGCCTTCGATCGCTTCAATTTGTCGCGAACTCATCTTGAGTGCAGCCGCTACCTCTGCAATGGTCGTGCCGCGCGCCTCCCGGGCCATGCGCAGCATGGTGCCGGGACCCGGCTCCACCTGCACTGCGGTCTCGGGGAGTTCCATCTCGCTCACTCGAAATTTCCTTGCATCAGCGCCTGGTATTCAGGGGTGCCGGCAAATTTCCGTCGCAGCTGAGACGCATAGCCGGCTTCAGCCTGTCGATCGCCAAACTTGCGTTCAATGCGAACGCCCAGCCATAGCGAACTGGCATTCGGTTCGATCAGACGATGCAGGTCGCCAAGGAGCTTCCGGGCATTCACGAGGTCGCCGCGCTGGTAATAGAGGCTGGAGAGGAGGTAGGTCGCTTGCGCGTTCGTGCCATCCAGCATGACGGCACGCTGGAGATCCGCCTCCGCAGCCTTTTCGTCCTTGAGCTGCAGATGGCAAAGACCGGCATTCGTATACGGGCGGGTCGGGGTCTTGTAGAGGGGGTTCCTGGCCGCTGCCTCGAAATACTTGAATGCCTCCTGTTCGCGCCCGCTCTGACAGAGAAACCAGCCATAGTCGTTGGCGATTTGAGGATCTCCTGGAGCCAACTGGATAGCCCGCTCGAAGGAGGCCCGTGCCTGGGGTATTTCATTCAGCGTCAGATGCACGATACCCAGCAGGTTGAGGGCCGGAGCGTAAGTCGGATCGGTCGCGGCGGCAATGCGCGCCTCCTCGAGAGCAACGGCCAGATTGCCTGACTGCAAATAAAGGGCGCCCAACTCGGTATGCGTCTTGGCACTTCTCTCGACCATACCGCTTGGCACCTGTTCGGAGATTGGCGAGGATGCAGGACCCGCTGCGGGGCCTGCACCAGGACCCGTGTTCGATCCGGCGCAGCCGGTTAGCAATACGGCGAAAAAAATCCCTATGGCTCGTTTCACGATGCAGCCTCCGCAATGTTGATGGTGCGTTTATCCCGGCGTTGCGTGCGATCACGCACCTGCCCGGCCAACTGGCCGCAGGCGGCGGCGATATCTTCTCCCCGGGTCTTGCGCGTCGTCGTAACGATGCGAGCCTGCATCAGTATCTCGGCGAAGCGGCGCACCCTCAGGGAAGGCGAGCGCTTGAACCCGGAATCCGGGAATGGATTGAAGGGAATCAGATTGAACTTGCAGGGCACGTCCCGTACCAGCCGCACCAGTTCGCGGGCATGCTCTTCGGAATCGTTCACCCCGTCCAGCATCACGTACTCGAAGGTAATGAAATCGCGCGGCGCGGTGTCCAGGTAGCGCCGACAGGCCGACATCAATTCGGCCAGCGGATATTTCCGGTTGATCGGCACCAGCTTGTCGCGCAGTTCATCATTTGGTGCGTGCAGTGACACCGCCAACGCCACCGGGCACTCGTCGCCAAGCCGATCCATCGCCGGCACGATGCCCGAAGTCGACAGCGTCACACGCCTGCGCGACAACCCATAGGCATTGTCATCGAGCATCAGGTGCAGGGCGGTCACTACATTCTCGAAATTCGCCAACGGCTCGCCCATGCCCATCAGCACGACATTGCTGATGATCCGGTCTGCGGGAAAGTCAGTCTCTGCAATACGGCGAGGAGATTCTCCGCGGCCTGGATCGCGGAAGTCGCCGAGCGCTTTCTTGGCCCACCAGAGCTGGCCGATGATCTCGGCCGTCGAAAGATTGCGATTGAAGCCCTGCCTGCCCGTAGAGCAGAACGCGCATTCGAGGGCACAACCCGCCTGGGTGGAGATGCACAGCGTGCCCCGGTTCTCCTCCGGAATGTAGACGCATTCAACGGCATTGCCGTTTCCCACGTCGAGCAGCCACTTGCGCGTACCGTCCGCGGCAACCGAGTCGCGCAGCATCTGCGGCAGGCGCACCTCCGCGATTTCTGCCAGGCGTGCGCGCAGGCTTTTGGCAACATCGCTCATGCGCTCGAAGTCATCCTCCCCGAACTGATGCAGCCAGCGCAGCACCTGCTTGGCGCGGAAGGGCTTCTCGCCCATCCCAGCGAACCAGGTGGTCAGGCCGGCAGCATCGAAATCGAGGAGATTCTGTTTCATTTAACGCGAATAGACTTCCATTGATGGAAAGAAATAGGCGATCTCGACGGCCGCCGTTTCCGGCGCGTCGGAGCCATGTACCGCGTTGGCGTCAATGCTTTGGGCAAAATCGGCACGAATGGTTCCCGCTGCAGCCTTTTTCGGGTCGGTGGCGCCCATCAGGTCACGGTTCTTGACAATGGCGCCCTCACCCTGCAATACCTGGATCATCACCGGACCCGAAATCATGAACTCGACCAGATCCTTGAAGAAGGGACGCTCGCGGTGAACGGCATAGAAGCCCTCGGCCTCCTGGCGCGACAGGTGCTTCATTTTTGCCGCGATGACCGTTAAACCGTTGGTTTCAAATCGAGAATAGATCTTGCCGATCACATTCTTGGCTACGGCATCGGGTTTGATGATCGACAAAGTACGTTCAATAGCCATCTAAAAAACTCCCAGAATGAACAAGTTAGAAATTGCGAATGATGCATTGAGAATCATGCGTAACGCGCTATTTTATCAGGGATTTCCGCAGCAAGAAAGAAAAAGCCCGGCGATCCGCCGGGCCTGCCTGGATTGGCGTCTTCTTCTATTTCACCAACATGACCGGCACGCTGGCGGAACGGGAGACCTCGCTCGCCACCGAACCGAGCAACAGATGGGTAAGGGCGGAACTGCCATGCTCTCCCATGACGATGCGGTCGCAGGCATGTTCGTGCGCAAAACCGACGATGGTGCCGGCCACAGGGCCTACCGCAACATGCCATGTGTAGGTCATGCCCGCAGCATCGAGCTTTTCGCGCGCAGTCTTGAGCGCCTGCTGACCCTCTTCCCTATGGTAAGCCTCGACGTCGCTACTGCTGAAAAACATGCGCGCATGCCCGGAATCGACCGGGATCTGGACATTGAGCAAATGCAACTCCGTGGCTTCTCCCGCGGCGCGATCATGAATCAAGTGGTCGATGACACGATCGGAATTAGCCGACCCATCCACCGGCACCAGCAGTTTCAGCATGGTCCTCCCCCTTCATTTGCCATCTTCACTCCCCACATGCCTGCCGCTCGACACCACCTCGACCACCGCCATGGGTTGAGCAGTGCGGCGCGCCAGCCAGATGCCGATCGCCACCACCGACAACGCCCCCGCCAATGAGGCCGCATGCTTGATCCATCCTGGCAAACCCTCGACATAGGGCGTGACGATCGCATCGCCCAGCAGCATGTCGCCTGCTATCCATCCCAGCAAGCCCCCCCCAAACGTAATCACGATGGGCAGGCGATCCATCAGTTTAAGTACAAATTTGCTTCCCCAGACAACGATCGGAATGCTCACCAGAATGCCGAAAATGACGAGCGTAAGATCGCCCTTCGCCGCTGCGGCAACGGCAATCACATTGTCCAGGCTCATCACCGCATCGGCAATGATGATGGTGCGGATCGCCCCAAGCAGATGGGCGCTGCCTGCGACGTTTTCATTTTCGTGTTCACCCTCGGGTTGCAGCAGTTTCACCCCGATCCACAGCAGGAGGAGGCCGCCGACGATCTTCAGGAACGGAATAGCCAAGAGCTGCAGGGCAAAAAAGATCAGAATCACGCGCAGCACGATGGCCCCCGCCACTCCCCAGAGAATGCCCTGCCGGCGCTGCTTCTCAGGCAGCCGACGGCAGGCCAGCGCGATCACAATAGCGTTATCGCCGCCGAGCAGAATATCGATGGCGATGATTTGCAGGACGGAAATCCAGAACCCGCCGGTCAGTGCGGCCTCGAGCATATATTCATGGCAACGTGGAAGACGATGAGCTTATCACAGCAATTTTTCGGCCAGAAAAAAGCCCGGCCTGAGCCGGGCCTGTCTTGCATCGGAGTTCCCTACATCATTTTCAGGGTCTTGGGCAACCAGATCGATATCGCAGGTATATAGGTTATCAGCATCAGGAAGGTCAGCATGGCCAACAGCCAGGGCCAGACCGCCTTGGAGCAGTCGGTCAGGCCCATCTTGGCGACGCCGCTTGCGACATACAGATTCAGACCAACGGGGGGCGTGATCATGCCAATTTCCATGTTCACCGTGATCATCACGCCGAAATGGATGGGATTGATGCCCAGTTTCGTGGCAATCGGGAACAGGATCGGCGCCGTGATCAGGATGATCGACGAGGGCTCCATGAAACTGCCCATGACCAACAACAGGATGTTCACCGCGATCAGGAAACCGATCATGCCGACACCTGAATGCGTCAACCATTCGGCGATGCCCTGCGGAATCTGTTCGTTGGTGAGGATGAAGGAGAACAACACCGCATTGGTGATGATGTAGAGCAGCATCGCGCTCATGTTCGCCGAGTTGAGCAGAACGCGGGACACATCTTTCATCCCCAGGTCCTTGTAGACGAACACCGCGATGAAAAATGCATACACCGCGCTCATCGCTGCCGCTTCGGTAGGCGTAAACAAGCCGCTGTAAATGCCGCCCATCACCACCACAATCAGCAGCAAACCCCAGATTGCCTTGCGAAAGGCATCCCAGCGCTCGCCCCACGAGTGCGGCTGCTCACGCGGATAGTTGCCTTTCCTGGCGACATACCATGTCGTTAACCCGAGGAAGAGTGCCAACAGCAAGCCGGGAATCACGCCCGCCATGAACAGCGCGCCAATCGAACTATTGGTGGACACGGCATACATCACCATGACGATCGACGGCGGAATCAGGATCCCCAATCCCCCGGACGAGGCGATGACGCCGACGCCGAATTTCTTCGGATAACCCGCCTTGACCATGGCCGGCAGGAGGATCGAGCCGATCGCCACCACGGTCGCCGGCGAGGAACCGGACACGGCCGCGAACAGGGCACAGGCAAACACCGAACTGAGACCGAGGCCGCCGCGCAGATGGCCGACCATCGAGGTCGCGAAATGGATCATGCGCTTTGCCACGCCGCCATGCGTCAGGAAATTCCCGGCGAGAATGAAGAACGGGATAGCCATGATCTCGAAATTCTCGATGCCGGTGAACAGTTTGAGCGCAACAGCCTCCAGGGGAACTTGGGAAAAAGCGAACAGGAAAGTCAGTACCGTCAAGCCTAGCGCGATGGATACCGGCATTCCTGACAGCATCAGGAAGGTGAGCAACGCAAAAATGATCAGGGCGCTCATTTGCGTTCTCCCTGATCATTCGCCGTCCCACCATCACTGACTTTCTGCTCGGGGTGGCGCTTCGCGTACTTCAAGTCATGCATGTGGAGATTGTCATCCATGCTGTGCGGATTGACATCCGCCGGCACCAAGTCTTCTTCGATCCCGTCGACATGGCCATGATCGTGATGCGGCAGTTCGCCGCTACGAATGAAGCTCACTGTGACCTGAAGGAAACGGAAGCACATCAGGGAGGAACCCAGCGGAATGGCCGCATAGACGATCCAGGTCGGCCATTCCAGATCGGGCGTCGTCGGCCCGGGATACAGATCGTTGCCAGCGATACCCAGGGTGCTGAAGATCGCGTAGTGGGCTCCGTTCTCCCAGATGAAATGCGCTCCCAACGTGCCGATGATGCCGGTGAATAACGCCCCGGCCAGCAGGCCAAAGACTATGAATGTGGCCCGTGTGCGGTTGGATAGACTGTTGATCAGCACATCGACGCCGACGTGGATGCCGGTGCGCACGCCATACGCTGCGCCAAACTTCGCCATCCAGACGAACATGATGATGCACAATTCCTGTGCCCAACTCAGGTTCAAGCCAATCAGCCAATCCTGAACACCCGGAATGGGCAGGCCTGCCGCATAGCGATGCATGACCGCAACGAAGATGAGCAGCGTCGCTGCACCGATGAGGAAAGTAATAATCCATTCCTCCAGGTGGTCAAGATATTTCATGGCATTTTGCCTCTGAAAAAACTGTGGGGGCCGTAGCCCCCACAGTCGATCGATGCAATCAGAGTTTGGATGGATCGAAACCGGTTGCCTTATAGACAGCTTCGATGTTCTCCTTGCCAATGCGGTCAGCCATCTGCTGGTGCACCTTGATCAGGGCCTTTTTCATGGCCCGTTTCTGATCAGCAGTCAGCACCAGGATCTCGCTCTTGCCCGACTTGCGCACTGCCTCCATGGCCTTGTCATTCTCGTCCTTGGCAATCGAGTTGGCGTACTTGGTGGCTTCCACCATCGCCGTTTCCAGAGCCGTCCTCACGTCCGCCGGCAGCCCCTCCCAGAATTTCTTGTTGGTGATGACTGCGTAGCCGAGATAACCATGGTTGGTCATGGCCACATATTTCTGCACTTCATACATTTTTTGCGTGTACAGGTTCGACGGCGGGTTTTCGGTACCATCGACCACGCCGGTTTGCAGCGCCTGATACACCTCGGAGAACGCCATCTTCTGAGGAATCGCCCCCAGCGCACGCATCTGGGCATCGAGTACGTTGGAAGACTGAATACGCATTTTCAGACCCTTGTAGTCGTCCGGTACCCTGATCGACTTGTTGGCGCTCATCACTTTGAAGCCGTTGTCCCAATACGCGAGCCCGACCAGGCCGCGGGTTTCGAGCTTCTGCAACAGGGCCTTGCCGACCGGACCAGTGGTCACGGCATGCAATTCCTTGTAATCGTCGAAAAGGTAGGGCAAGTCGAACAGTTCAAACTCCTTGACGCCAATCGGGCCGAACTTAGCCAGAGAGGGCGCCAGCATCTGCACGGCGCCGAGTTGCAGCGCTTCCATTTCCTCTTTGTCTTTGTACAGCGTCGAGTTGGGATAGACCTCGACCTTGACCTTGCCCTTGGTCAGTTCGCCCGCTCTCTTGGCGAAGAACTCCGATGCCTTGCCTTTCGGCGTGTCGGCGGCGACGACATGGCTGAACTTGATGACGATCGGTTGCTGGGCAACTGCGGTTGCCGAAAATGCCAGCGCCACGGCGCCGAGCAGCAAGGAATGAATTTTCACGGTCTCCTCCTTCGTTGAATATGGCCAGATGGGCCAGCGGGAAATAGCGTGGCGGATTTTGAGAAAAAGTGCAACCCGCAGCAATTGTGGTTATCCCCAACCCCCCGCCTCCAATCGCCTCAGCCACCTCGGCAGCTACTACGATCGCCTTCATCTTGAATGGCATACATGCTATCTTTCGACAGACTGATACTCGGGAATGATCCCCGTTTCGTCTGGCGCGCACCTCCAGGCACAATCGATGCCGATCCCAGGTACCCAGACCAATTCATTGCCACACCACAGCAAGGGCAATCTGTCCCGTTCCCAAGGCGGCACAGTGTGCTCCTGCAGAAGTTTCTTCAATTCCCTGCGTGGCCTTCCATCTTGCGGGCGGTATCGCTCCCCTCCCCGTCGGGTAGCAACTCTCACCCTATTCCTGGCAAGTTTTTCGCGGCTGACACCCTCACCCACCATTTCCCTGAAACGCAGTACCGCGTTCCCCCATTTCAATACCGCCTCTCCACGCCACTCCATGTCCGTAAGCGTATCGTAATGCGGAATCAGCCAGACTTCTCCCCGATAACGATGCAGTATCTTCTCCCCAAGATCGAATCTCAAATGGCTGTCGGATGCGGCATCACAGACCTGCCTCACGATCTCGTAAAGACGGGTGCTGTCCGGAAGCGTTATACCCTCGCACCGCAGGACGTATCGCAGCAGATTCCGGGCGCGAGCACCGTCCATCTTCGCCAGTTGCGACACAACGATTCTGCCGTCGCGTGCAGCTCCCCTTGAGTCGTCCCGGGCCAGTTCCTGCAGCAGGTACTGGCTCTCCGCAAAATGGGATGCGGCCCGTGCCATCACCGCGTCGCAACCGGGGAACCGTTCGCGTAGCAGAGGGAAAATACGATGCCGCAAATAGTTGCGGGAGAAGCGGGTGTCGACATTGCTCTCGTCCTCTATCCATGCAAGCCCTTCTTGACGGGCACAGGCCTCGATCTCTTCGCGGGACACATCAAGCAGGGGGCGTAGAACCTTGAGTCCGGGGCCGCCCGGGAATGGGCGTACCCTAGGCATGGCCGCGGCGCCGCCCACACCGGCGCCCCGCAGCAAATTGAGCATGAGGGTCTCTGCCTGGTCGTCGCGATGGTGCGCAAGCACCATCCATTCAGCTCTGACATCAGAATAGGCTTCGTATCGCGCGCGGCGTGCAGCCGCCTCAAGCCCCTCTCCGCTGGACTCCACTACTACTTGGGTCACGTCCAACCGGATACCCCATGCATTACATAAACCTTCGCAAAATGCCTGCCATTGGTCGGCATTCGGGCTAATGCCATGGTTGACATGCAGCGCTGCAAGTTGGAATCCGTGCTTATCAGACAGGTTCCGCAGGACATGCAGGAGGAGAACCGAATCAGCCCCACCTGAAAGTGCTGCAGACAGTCGATCCCCGCGACGCACATGCCGACCCAGGAAGTCGGAGACCCGTGCGCACAGGTCAACGAGCGGGCTGCTGTTCCTTGTACTTGCCATATCCGAGCACGCGCTCGAAGCGCTGCTCGACGAGTTCAGCGGGGGATAGACCCGACATGTTGCGCAAGGCATCCTGCAGTGCTTTTTTTAGCGCCTGCGCCATGGCCCTGTGGTCTCTATGGGCACCGCCCAACGGCTCGTTTATCACGCGATCCACCAGGCCTAATGTTTTCAGGCGTGCAGCAGTGATACCCATCGTCTCGGCTGCCTCAGGAGCCTTGTCGGCACTCTTCCAGAGGATGGATGCGCAGCCTTCAGGTGAAATAACTGAATAGGTGGCGTACTGCAACATCATGACAGCATCTCCAACGGCTATCGCTAGCGCACCACCCGAACCCCCCTCGCCAATCACGGTACAGATCAGCGGTACCTTCAACTCGGCCATGACATACAAGTTCCGGCCAATGGCCTCGGACTGGCCGCGTTCCTCGGCATCAATCCCCGGATATGCACCCGGCGTATCCACGAAGGTAAATACGGGAAAGCCGAATTTTTCTGCCAGGCGCATTAACCGCAAGGCCTTGCGGTAGCCCTCAGGGCGGGGCATACCAAAATTACGCAGGATTTTTTCCTTGGTATCGTGCCCCTTCTGGTGACCGATCACCATTACCGACTGGCCGTTGAATCGCGCAAGCCCGCCTACAATGGCATTGTCGTCGGCAAAGGCACGATCACCATGCAATTCTTCGAAATCAGTGAAGATATGCTGGACGTAGTCCAAGGTGTAAGGCCGTTGTGGATGCCGGGCAACTTGTGCAATCTGCCAAGGTGTCAGCTTGGCATAAAGGTCCTTGGTCAGCGATTGGCTCTTGGCTTCAAGCCGGCTGATCTCTTCGGAAATATCGACAGCCGAATCGTCCTGAACATAGCGTAGTGCCTCGATTTTCGCTTCCAATTCGGCGATAGGCTGCTCGAAATCCAGGAAGGTGGTCTTCATCTGTCTTGCCAAGGGTTTAATTTCCATATTTTACCGGATTGGCTCATTTGCTGATGGCCTTGGCTCGATCTGGCCACCACCCGGATTTCCATTTCTCCAGCGGAACGATAAAGGGCAACTCACCATTGTTCAGGAACCAGGAGTCAACGGCCCAAAGACGTCGTTCTGCGCTTTCTCCGGGAGAACCGGTCTCGACAATAACGGCAGTCGTATGAGGCCAGCCTCCAATAAACCAGCCTCGTGTGGCCTTATCCTGGATTCTATGTGCCCACATCAAACCATAATTCTGGAACATCGTCAGGTACAGCGTGGTATTGATGGATTCGTCAATGCAGTCCATCTGCCCCTCCCCGCCATTGAAGGTACCACCCTTGTCATTCCAGGTAGCGGTGACCTTACCAACATATTTCTCTATAAGTGCAATCGCCTGGCGCAGTCTTTCGCGTTCCTCCTCGGCATCGCGCGCCATGGGATGGAATATGCCACGTAACTCCTGCCATTGATCCGGCGTCAAACTCACCTGGCTCAGGTTAAGACAGCCGTTACCGTGGCAGACACTAAACAAGTTGGGGACGGGGCTGGTGATGATGTCATCTCGAACAAAGACATCCGCCTGCGATGCTGCGTTCAGCATGAGCAAACTCAAAGCTAGTAGCGCTCTCATATCACACGCAAACTGCGCCACCATTCCAGGTTTCGATAGCTCCGCGCCCCATGTTCAGGCGGTTCATGCGAGGAAGTTCGATGATTTCACGGTCATGGCATGCCAGCACAACCGTTCTGTTGGCATCGCACAGGTCGCTGATGAGCTTTATTGCTTGCTGACGGGCCTCGGCATCCAAGTTGGCTGTCGGCTCGTCCAGCAAAAATATACGCGGTTGTAGCACTCGCGCACGCGCCAGAGCCACTCGCTGTTTTTCACCTCCTGACAACTTGTGCGGCGGTACGTCTAGCAGGGCGCCCACTCCGGCCCAAGCGATAGCCTCCCGCACCAGTGGCTCATAGGACGCCTTTATCAGGCCGCGGGCCCTTAGCCCATAACAGATATTGTCAAAAATGCTGCCCCGGAACAGATAAGGGTGCTGGTGAACATAAATTAGATCACGTCGCAACCAGTCCGGGTAGTTCCCCAAGTCTACTGGCCTGCCATCGTAGCGGCAGGCCACAACCTCCGCATGCTCTAGGCCTGCCAGTACCCGCAGCAAGGTAGACTTGCCAGAGCCGTTTTCTCCCGTAAGAACATAACTTTCACCCGCCGCAAGCGTCAGCACAGGAACATCGAGTATGCGGCGCGTACCATACGACTTGTGGATACCCTCAACAACAAGGATGGGGCCGCTCATTTCATCCCTCCTTCGCCTTGCGCAAAGGCCAAGGCAAAATTGACGCCTAGCGCAACTAGCAGAAGTACGAATCCGAGCGCTATGCCTTGAGCGAACTCACCCTTGCTCGTCTCAAGAGCGATCGCTGTAGGAATATTGCGGGTTACGCCAGCAATATTTCCGCCGACCATAAGTGAGCAGCCGACTTCTGAAACGATTCGTCCAAATGCATTGAACACTGCCGCCATAACGCCAAAGCGGACTTCCAGCAGGGTTGTCCACGTCGATCGCATTCGCGAGGCCCCAAGGCTGACGGCGGTTTCCCTAGCGCGGGGATCCGCCCCCTGCACTGCCGAGATCGTGAACGCCACTAGCACCGGCAGTGCAATGAGAACTTGGCCGATAATCATCGCCTCTTGCGTGAAGAGTAGCTTGAGCGAGCCGAAAATTCCTTGGCGCGATAGCAGTAGATAGAGAATCAGACCAACAACAACTGTAGGCGAGGCGAGTAGCCCTTGCGTGGTGACCACGATCAATCTGCGGCCTGGAAACGATGCGGTAGCTAAAAGGTAACCAAAGGCAATGGCGGGGGGGGTTGCGATCAGCATTGCCAACAGCGAAACTCGCAACGAAATCAAAATAACCTGCCAAAGATCGGCGTCGCCAGAAAACAGAAGGGCAAACGCCTCGCGAGTTGTTGCCAGCCAGTCCATGCCAATCTATTCAATCAGAATTAGAGCGATGATACCCGAATGATCCTATCGGCGGATTCAAGTCTGAAGTGCAACGGCGTTATGAGGCTAACCCAAGAATCTGAACCATTTTGAGTTGGAATTTCCGGCACAATGAGGCTAACCCCGTTTCAGTACCGCTCAGAAGTAGAAATTTCCAGCTCCTTTGATACTGCCGTTGCGGGCTGCAGCCCGCAACGGCGGGCGAACTCGGCCGGTGCCAGCCAGTCCAGCGCGGTATGGGGGCGCACTTCGTTATAGTACCTCCGCCACGCCTCGATTTTGCACTTCGCATCGTCGAGCGACAAGAACCAGTGGGCATTCAGGCACTCCTCCCGCAGCCGTCCGTTGAAGGACTCGATCTTGGCATTGTCGGTGGGCTTGCCCGGGCGCGAGAAGTCCAATTCAACACCGTTCTCGTAGGCCCAGCGATCCATCGCCTTGGAGATGAACTCCGAGCCGTTGTCGGTCTTGATCGTGCCCGGCCAGCCGCGCTGCCCGGTGATGCGTTCGAGCGTCCGCACTACGTCCTCCCCCTTCAGACTCTGACCCACCTCGATGGCCAGGCATTCCCGCGTGTAGGTGTCGACCACCGTCAGCGCCCGCAGCCGGCGACCATCGAACAATGCATCACTCACGAAATCCATGCTCCAGATCTCGTTCATCGCCCGCACCAGATGTTTCGGCTGGCGCAGTCTGGCCGACTTGTTGCGCTTGGGCCGCTTGTGCTGCAGCGACAAGCCTTCCGTGCGATACAGCCGATACACTCTCTTGTGGTTATCATTCCAGCCTTCCCGCCGGAGCATCACATGCACGCGCCGATAGCCGTAATGCACGCGTGTCGCCGCGATCTCCTTGATGCGCAAGGTGAGCGCGGTCGCATCCCGCGCTTGCGATCGGTACAGATAGACTGATTGGCCTTCCCCCGATTTCCCGGACGGTTTGCTTAGCCCATTAAGCGCTGCTCGAACTGGATGGGGCTAAGGTAGCCG